>JANRMQ010000001.1:0-1051880 GCA_040981125.1 Nitrospira sp. | reverse complement strand
GCCGCTGCTCAATGCCTACGGGCCGGCGGAATGCGCGGACGATGTGGCGTACCACGTGTTGAGGGGGGCGCCGGGGGCGGCGGAGCGGCTCGTCCCGATCGGGCGGCCGGCGGCGAATCTGGAGCTGTACGTGCTGAACGCGGACCTGGCACCGGTGCCGGTGGGGGTGACGGGCGAGATCTGCATCGGGGGCGTCGGGGTGGGGCGGGGCTATCTCGGGGAGCCGGGACGGACGGCGGCGGCGTTTGTGCCGCACCCCTACGCGACGACGCCGGGGGCGCGGCTGTACCGGACGGGGGATCTGGGGCGGTATCGGCCGGATGGGACGCTGGAGTTCCACGGGCGGCGGGATCAGCAGGTGAAGGTGCGGGGGTTCCGGATCGAGCTGGGGGAGATTGAAGCGGCGGTGGCGGCGGTGCCGGGCATCACCGATCAGGTGGTGGTGGTGCGGGAGGGGCGGGCCGGCCAGGCGCAGCTGGTGGCCTACGTGGTGTGGGCGGACGCGGCGGCCGCGGGGGCGACGGACCTGCGAGGGGCGCTGCGGGCGATCTTGCCGGAGTACATGGTGCCGGGCGTGATCGTGCCGCTGGCGGCGCTGCCGTTGACGCCGAACGGCAAGGTGAACCGGAACGCCTTACCGGCGCCGGCGGAGGGGGACTTGCCGCGGGGGACGGCCTATGCGCCGCCGGAGACGCCGACGGAAGCGCTGTTGGCCACGATCTGGGCGGAGCTCCTCGGGGTGCCCCGCGTCGGCCGCCATGACAACTTCTTCGAGCTCGGCGGTGATTCGATTCTCACTCTTCAGGTGGTGTCGCGATGCCGCCAAAGGAACATGGTCCTCTCGCCTCGGCAATTGATCGAGTATCAAACGATTGCCGAGCTGGCCGACAAGGCGGCCAGGGGTACGGACGCGGAAGTCCAGCCGGAACAAGGGGTCGTGACCGGAGACGTGCCGTTGACGCCGATCCAGGAGTGGTTTTTCGAGCAGGAGATTGAGAACCCTCACCACTATAACCAAGCGGTCTTGGTGGAGTTGAGGCAGCACGTGACGCTCGAGACGGTGGAATCGGCATGTCGGCATCTCGTCCGGCACCACGACATGTTGCGAGCGAAGTTCCGGTGCGATGAAGGAGCGTGGAGCCAGTGGATCGAGCCGTACGTTCCATCGCTTGCTGTCCATTGGGTGGACCTTTCCCAGCTGGATGAAGGACAGCAGGAAGCGCGATTGCGGAGAACGGCTGATGAGTGGCAGCGGCAACTTCATCTCAGCCTGGGACCATTGTTGCAGGTGGTCCTGTTCGATCGGGGAACGGGCCGGTCACAACGGCTGTTGATCATCATCCACCATGTCGTCATAGACTGGGTGTCATGGCGGATCCTCGCGGAGGATCTCCAGACGGCGTGCCGGCAAGTCGCGCAAGGACAGACGATTCAGTTGCCGGCGAAGACCAGCTCTTATAAGCAATGGGCCGAGCGGTTGCGGATATATGCTCAATCAGAGGCGCTGGCGCAAGAGGCCGCCTATTGGCTGGATAACCGCTGGGCGCAGGCCAAGGAAATTCCCGTCGACTACCCCGAGGGAAAGCGAACCAACGAACTGACCGCAGCGGTGACGGTCGAATTAACGGCAGCGGAGACGCAAGCGCTGTTGCAGGATGTGCCCCGCGCCTATCAATCCCAAATCACCGACGTTCTACTGACGGCGATGGTTCAGAGCATAGGGTGTTGGACGGGCCATTCCTGCCTGGCGGTGGATCTGGACAGGCATGGACGAGAGGACATCTTTGCGGGTCTCGACGTCTCGCGGACCGTCGGTTGGTTTGCCGGCTTGTTCCCTGTGTGGCTTGAGGTGAGGCCTGATGTTTTCCCGAGAGAAGCCGTACGGATTGTGAAAGAGCAACTCCGCCTGGTTCCCCATCAAGGGATCGGGTATGGGGTGTTGAAGTACTTGGCACCGGGCGGCGCGCGTTCAAGGCAGCTCCGGGCAATGCCGGCCGCGCAGGTCTGCTTCAACTACTTAGGCCAATTCGACCAAACGCTTCCGGAAACCGGACTCTTCGCCGCGGCGGCTGAATCGTCCGGACGCTCGCAAGACGGACAGGATCGCTTGGACCACGAATTGAGCTTCACCGCCGCGATCATACGAGGCCGTCTGGAACTTTCGCTGACCTACGGAAAAGAACGGTATCGACGCGCGACGATGGAAACGATTGTGGGAGTATACGTGGAAATTCTTCAGGATGTCATTGCGCACACCGGCAGCCGAAATCCGAAGTCCGTTTTGACTCCTCTTGCCCATTAGCCGATGATCCGGACGCAGTGACCCAGAGATAGACACCCCACATAAACAGGCGACCAATGGAACGGCCGCATTGCCGATGCGCCGAACCCCGGGCGCCGATTGATTTGAGACCGGAGGACCGCGCATGAATTACGAACCGGACAATACGGAAAAATTCAGAATTGTCATGAACAATTACCGAATGTTTGGGCTGTGGACGACCATGAAGTCATCGCTTGCCTACTACCTGTCTCAGTTGCCTCAAGATGACTTCGACAGAAAATACGGCGTGGCAACCACCGGGTATGTCGAACCGGATGAGGCCGGGATCGCCGACGAAACGGCCCGCATTCATGCCATCCGCTACGCCCCGACCCGCGAGGAAGTCATGCGGCATCTCCTCCACAACTCTTTGAAATCGGTCACTCCGAAAGAGTTTGCCTTCATTGATCTCGGATGCGGCATGGGGCGGGTATTATTCATCGCGGCGCGGTTTCCGTTTTCGGAAATCATCGGGGTGGAATTATCTCCGATTCATTGCGAGACGGCCATCCGCAATCGCGACCGCTTTCTCTCGCAAACGGGTCCTCATGTTCAGTGCCGGAACATCCGAGTGGAGTGCGCCAATGTGCTGACGTTCGCATTTCCTCACACCAATCTCATGATCTACATGTACCGGCCGTTTCTGGAACCCATTTTCAGCGGTGTCTTGGACAGATTGTGCGAGTTTCAACGGACAACCGGGCGCAAGGTCCTTATCGCCTACTCCTGTCCACTGGAAGAGGGGCTGCTGGAGAAACATCGGCAATTTGTGAAGGTTCAGGAGTGTCAGGTCATCTCGCTTGAACATTCCTGGAGCTTATGGGAATGCCAGGCGGCTCTGAGATGTGCTTCGAATGCGAGGTCCGTGGGAAATGAGCGAACCATTCACACTTCACATGCGGAAGTGTAATCGACTCCGTCCTGTCGGGTTGATTCAGCAACGACTGGAAGGCCTGAAAAATACAGCCCGGAAATTTTGAACAAAGAAGAGAAAGAGGATTTGGGGAGGAGGCCCAAGTTCTCCGTCATACGGAGAACTTGGGCCTCTGTGCGAAATAGGTCGGACGTTTTGGGGATGTCCTGCGGTTAGAAGAACACCCGGAGCGACGCAAAGACGCTGATCGGCGCGCCGAACTGGTTATAAGCGTTTGGCGTACCGGGAAACTCAATATATTTTTGGTTGAGCAGATTGCGGACATTGATGGTCACGTCGTACCGTTTGTTTCCACGATAAAAGAAGACGGCATCCACCCGTTGATACGGGTCCGTACTGATCGCATTGGGCAACTTCACCTCATACCCGCCCGTGAAATAGACGCCTCCGCCGCCGCCGAAGCCTTTCAACCGCCCGGACTGGATCTCATACGTCCCGAAAAGGCGTCCAAAATAGTCCCTTGGGACTCGGAATGGAGTACTGCCGACAAACGAGGGGTTCAGGTTGTCGCTCCGTATCTCTGCATCAAGGAAAGTGACCGCGGCATTCAGATTCAGGCCCGGAGTCAGTTGGCCATTCACGTCAAATTCGACCCCCTGATTGCGCTGCCGTCCGATCGCGATCGAAAACCGATTGTCCGTGGGATCGATTGACGGGGAATTCTCCATATACGTTCGGAACACGGAGGTGGTGATCCGGAGGCGTTCTTCGAAAAAGTTCCACCTGGCGCCGACTTCATAATTGAGACTCTTCTGCGGATCCAAGAGTTGGTTGTCCCTGGTCAAGAAGAAGGGTTGGGGAGCGAAGCCTTGCTGAATGCCGCCATACACGTTCATCCAGTCGGTGACTTTCAACGTCGCGCCGGCCCGACCGGTCCAGGCTGACCGCGTCTGGGCGTTTTCTATGCCCGTCAATGTGTTCCGATTTGACGAGTCCGCCTCATCGTGCCGTCCCGCCAAGACGACGGTCAGTCGCTCGAAGGGGCGAATCACCGTCTGCGCGAACACTCCGGTCTGTTTGAGAGTGGCTCGGAAGGGGGTCGTCGCCAAGCTGGTCAAGAACGAATTGGACGCCACCGGTATACCATTTCTTGGATTGAACACGTTGTCGATGATCGGTGGTGCGCCTTCCGGCAAATAGGTATAGCCGAGAAAGAAATTCTGCGTCATGTCGCGATGGTCGGCGCCGGCCAGAATCTCTTGCTTCTGTCCGAACAGCGTGAAGTCCTTGCTGAGCGTCAACTCGCCCGCATAGGTATCGAACCGGTTGTGGCGAAAGCCGTTGTTGAGGTACGAATCGCCGCTCGGGGGAATGCCGCCGTAGCTATAGCTGTACACCACCTTATCGGTCAGATCGGACTTCGACACCTTGCCCTTGGCGGACAGTTTGATGTCGTGGATGAACTTATGGTCGTAATGAAGTTCGCCGTTGTAGCCGGTATAGCTGGTGTAGGCTCCGACTCCGGCGCCGCCGCCGAAGTTTCGCGTGCGGGGCACATCCAACATTTTTCCATCGGTCGTGAGCGGCCAGCCGGGATAGCTGGCGCCCTGGAATTTTTGGTAGTTGCCGATGATGAGCAACTTGCCGGCGCCTTTGAACAGGTCGAACTCGACGGACGGGGCGACGGTATATTGCCGGACGGGCGTGAAGTCGATAAAGTTTCCCCCGTCTTCGATCGCGAAGACCATTCGACCTCGAATGTCCTCGTGATTCGGCATGACGCCGTTGGCGTCGATCATGCCTCGGGCAAAGCCATAGGAGCCGACATTGGATTCGATCGTGGTGAAGTTGTAGCGTTGCGGGGTCTTGGTGATACGGTTGATGATCCCGCCCGGATTGGCGGCGCCGCCGATGATTGAGGCCGGACCTTTCACGACTTCATACCGTTCGACGATGCCCCAATCCGGCGCAAACACGCAATCAGTCGGCAAGCCATTGACTTTCATCCCGTTGAAGCTTCCGTCAAAGCCACAGGCTTCAAACCCTCGGATAAAAATGCCTTCGCCTCGCCCCATACGGGAACTCCCGCGGGATACGCCGCTTACGGCTTCGAAGGCGTCGTTCTGCGTGCGGGCCAGAGTGTCCTTGATCAGATCTCGTGTGACGATGCCCACGGAAGTCGGATTCTCGTCGATGGACATCTGGCTGCGGGTCACCGTCGACGAATAGTCGGCCTTGTACCCCTCGGCGGGATCGTTGGCCGGAGTTCGGTCCACCACGTCCTTGACGACGACTTCCGGCACTTTGACGGACTTCGATGGCTGCGCCTGGGATGCCGCCGCCGCTCCAGCGGCTGCGGCCGCGCCTGCGGCTACGCCCTGCGAGTCTGTGCGGTGGAGCGTGATCGTGCTGGGATTGGAGTAGCGGTATTCAAGCCCGGTATCGCCCAACAGGCGGATGAGCGCATCATCCGGCGTATAGTCGCCTTGTACGCCGCGACTCCGGAGGCCGGTGACCAATTCGGATGAGTAGAGGATCTGCAGGTTCGCCTGGCGGGAAAAGTCCAGCAGGGCTCCTTCCAAGTCGCCCTCCGGGACGTCAAAGGGCTGTTTTGATCCCCCCGGCGGCTCTTCATTGGCTGCGACCCGGATGGGCGGGGCTGCGCCGCGATCGTAGTCGGGGATTCGGCTCGCGCGTCCGGCCAAGTCCGATGCGCTTCGCCCTGCCGTCGCAGTATCGCGAAAGTCCAGCTCGTCCCGGTTGGGTTCATGACGCCCTTGCTTCCAATCCTGCCATGCCTTGTCTTGCGCCATCGCGGGATGATACGTCCCCAAGGCCAAAGCCGAGAGACTGACGATGAAGCCCCATGCGAATCGTTTCCGATCATATCCCCCGACCGTATCGGCCGCTGCGGCAACAGCGGCTTGAATGCGGCGTAGGGCCGCTTCGCCCATTGGCTTTTCCCGGTGCTTCCTGATCTTGTGGCGCATCCTCTCCCCCTGGTTGCGAAGTGAACGATTCCCATGTCGCTCATGTGGCCGCCGGCGATGTGCATGTGGTCCGGATCGGACTCGGCGAGTGTTGCGACTCGTCACGATACGCAGCGTCGATTCCCCGTGCCCGCGGGGCGCTCAATGCCGACATACGATAGCTAAGACGAAATGTGGCCCTGGGAACCTGACGTAGTGAGAATCATTTTCTTGTGAGAAAGTCCGGAGAGGCGAACCGTCGCTCAGTGATCAGCGACTGGAGCTTTTCGCCGGAGGGGCGGCGGCCGGCGCCCGTTCGAGGATGACCAGTTTTGGATTGACCCAGGTGGCTTGTATCGGCAGGGCATCCCGCAGCGCCTGGATGAAGCTGTGTATGTCGCGAATGTTGAACACGCCGCTCACCGGAATGCTTTTGAGACCGGCATCGACGATGCGGATTTCCTCGGGCCTGTATCGGGCGATTTCGGCCAGTACTTGTTCGAGCGGCCGGGTCTCGAAAATGAGTTTTCCATCACGCCATGCACCGATCGTGGACCGATTGAACGAGCCGATAGAGGAAAGGCGGCCATCGGTGTCGTACCAAATTTGCTCGTCATGATGGAGCACGGCCGGCTTTGCCGCGCGCAGCGAGTCGGGCGCCGCGACCACGCGGACTTCGACGATTCCTTCCAATACCGAAACGAGAACCTTGTCGGCCGATCTGTTCACGATAAATTGCGTGCCGAGATCCTGCACCACGCCGTTGGCGACCTGGACACGAAAGGGCCGCTCCTCGTCGTGGCGCACCTCAAACCACGCCTCTCCATGATCGAGCGCGATCAACCGTTCATGGGCCGAAAACCGCGCCACGATCTCGGAGGCTGTGTTCAGAAAAACCGATGACCCGTCGGCAAGGGTCACCATCCGTTGTTCGCCTTTCGCGGTTTGGTAATGAATCGTCGTGGGGGCCGACATCAGCCACCACGTCGTGGCCAGGATAAAGCAGGCTGCGAGCGCGCTGGCGGTCAGCGGCCACCATCCCGCCTGCGGCCAGCGAAGCAGCCGCGGCATGGCCCGATCCGGGTGATAGACCGCTTCGGTCCGACTGAGCTCCGTCTCGAGCAACGGTTTGGCCTCATCCAGCGTCCGCCACATGACCGCGAGTTGCTCGAATTCCTGCCGGTGAGCCGGGTCTTCAGCCAACCACGCGACAAATTGGTCCTGGTCGAATTGTGTTGCGCTGCCTGAACGGAGGCGCACCATCCATCGGACGGCTTGTTCCCGCGCTGAAGGGGCCGGCGGTTCGTCGTGATCATGCACCATGTCGGTTCGGGCTCGGCGCTACTATGCCGTGATGGTTCAATCCGGCGCAACAGGCAGCCGGATCCAAAGACACTTCAGTTGGTAGGACGAATCAGAGTATGAGGAACCTGACCCTCAGCTGAGAAGGATAATGAGGGGCAGGGCAAGGGACGGGCCGTGCACGGCGTCCGAAGGCGCTCGTGGATTAGGCGTTTTCACCCAATCGATTCCGGCAATGGGTCATTGCCTTGATGATGTGCTTTTCCACCATGCTTTTTGAAATGCCCAGGTCCTCTGCAATCTGCGCATGGGAGCGCTCTTTGAACTTATGGAGGAGAAAGACCTGCCGGCACTTGGGCGGCAGCTCCAGGATCGCGCCATAGAGGATGCGCACCTGTTGGCGGGACTCAATGATTCGTTCCTGATCGGCCGGCATCGTCAAAAAGTCCTGGATGCCGTCGGAATCCAAGGTTTCTTCGGCTTGCTGCCTGCGTTTGCGGAACAAATCGATCGAGAGATTCAGTGCGGTTCTGTACAGGAAGGCCCGTGGTTGGAGGATGGGCTGAGATGACTCCCGGGCCAGCACCCGCAGATAGGTTTCCTGCGCCACGTCCATAGCCTGGTCGCGGGACCGCAGCTTGGCCGTGAGATATGTGACGAGCTCATCATAGTACTCGCCGAAGACCGAGAATCGCTCTGCAGCAGTAAAATTAGTCATATGGCAGGTCCTGTATTACGCTCGCTCGCATGGTCAAGTAGTCAGCCAAGGCGCGATCCTAGCCGGGCGATGGAAGGAAGGGAATGTTTACTTTCCAGGTGCCGAAGATTCTATGGTTTGGAGGAACCGGCTGGAACAGGCGAAGGATGCATTGGGAGGCGGAGTGGGGCACCACCCCGGCTCCCGCAGCGCTGCCCGCGCCCTCAGAATGAGGGGGCCGGGCAATGAGGCCTTTATGAGAAAGACGGGCAAGACCCGGACTTCCACACCTCGGTCGGAATCTGGGATGAGAATTTACGAACCGGCGGCAAGCTTGCTTCAATAGGGGCTATACGCGGGGAAATGTGGTGCGCGGCCGGTTCACAGCGCAATGCTTTCATACTCTGTGGTGATCACGTTGTGCGCCGTTACGTCCCAGTCGATGATAAAGATTGCAGATTGCGGCGAGGACATCGACATCAGCCGGCGGCCGTCCTTCACGACGACACTCTCGGCGTTCGTGAAATCGAGTGTTCGATCGCGCCCTGTCCGATTGCACACAAGAAGCGGCAAGCCGGTATCGCTCGTACATCGCTCCCACTCGCCATTCGGACCATGGAGGCCCGGAGCCCAGGCGGCTGACGACACTAAAAGTTGGGCTCCCTCTGCGTGAAGACGCTTCGCGATGTGAGGGGAAAATGCATCGGCGCAAATAAGAATCCCGACACGATCGAGCGGGGGAACTCGAAACGGGGTGACACGTTCTCCGGGAGTCGACCAGGACTCCGACCCGACTCGCAGCGTATTAATCTTGCGATGACAGCCTATGAAAGACCCATCGGGGGCGATGACACAGACGGAATTGTGAAGGTTCTGCGTGTGCGGATCGCGTTCGGGGACCGACATGAAAACGGTGACGTTCAGACGTGCAATCAGATCGGCGATGTTCTTCATCCATGGATCGGGGTGGGGCAAAATCCAATCCGTACCGATCGTGTCGGCGAAGGTGTAGCCGGTGATACAGAGCTCAGGTGTGAGAATCCATGCGGCGCGCCGGTTTGCCGCAGTCACGAGGGCATGTTCAAGCAGGCGGCGATTGTGCGTTAATTCAGCGGGTCGGGGAGCGAGATGAAGCAATGCAATGCGCAAGGTGTGGGATCCGGCTTGGGATGGTGTTGACGGCGCGACAATGGCGTTCGCGAGTCCGCCCACAGCCGCCCGAAGCAATTGGCGCCGGTTCAACTTCATGTTCATGGTTTCCCCGCGGGCGCACGCACCATACCACCCAGGAGCGTCCGTTTCCACTGTGTCTCCACGTCATGCCGCGACTTGATGGGCATTCGATTTGTTTGTGAAGCGAGCGGACTTATCAAGACCGGCGAATCATCGACGTTCTCAGCGACGCTGTTGCACCGCACTCCGGCCTTGACATGACAAATCGTTCTCCTCTAGTGTGCGCGTCACATAGCGCTTCGATTCAAGGGAAGAGGGTGCAAGTCCCTCACGGTCCCGCCGCTGTAACTGGGGACACCGCCGACCATACCTGTCACTGTTCGTATTCGCGAACGGGAAGACGTCGGCGTTGGATGAACCAGAAGTCAGAAGACCTGATCGGAGTTGAAGACCGCTGATCTTCCGGGGGGTGAAGAGAAGCGTGAGGAGAGCGGGAGTAATCCTCGAGGTCGCATGTACCAATCGACCCCGGGGATTTTTTATTTGCGCTCATTGCGCCCTGCACAGCGTGGTTGTCTCCGTGGCATCAGAGTTGTTGCGCCCGCGACCGTTCGCCAAGCCGATAGACGGTTGTTCCCGAGAGAGCCCGCCCGCCGGACCATCGATTCCATGTTCCCGGTCGCTGAAACGAGGAAGTTCTCATGCAAATCTGTATCGTGTGCATGGGCAATATGAACGTGGTCATGATCCTGCGTCGTGTTCGGTCCATGAGACGAGAGGCATGTCGCCCAACCGTGTGACCTGACGGGAGAGTGGTACACACGCATAATTGAGAAAGAGTTCTTAAGGAGCAGAAGAGCAAAGCGCATCGTCAGCGCCGGGGAAGATGGTGCAAAGCCATCACGGTGCCGCCACTGTAAGCGGGGAGAGCGTCCGCCTGAATGCCACTGGGTGCTTCGGCACTTGGGAAGGCGCGGCCGATCGATGATCCGCGAGTCAGGAGACCCGACTGACGGAACGTGTCGTATCGCCCTTCGAGCTAAAGGGAGGTAGCAATGCGAGAGGTGCGTCATGCAAGACCCGGTCGTTATTGGTGTGCCGGGGTAAGCAGCGTTCTGGTGTGGGCACTCTGTTCGAGCATCGGGTTCGCCGAAGTGAAGGATACGTCGGCTGAAGACGGCAAACAGGAAGCCGAGACGCAACAAACGGCCTCCGAAGCGCCGCCTTCGACCAGTTCTTCTCCGACCGATCAGGCCTCCGGCGAGGCGAAGCTTGAGGAAACCGAAGAAGTGGTCATCAGCGCCACTAAGAGCAGGCAACCGGTGAGTCACGTCACCAGCGCCGTCGAAGTGATCACGGGTGAAGAGATGCACCGGCGCAATCTTAAGACCGTTTCGGAGGCGCTGCGGCTTGCAACGGGCATGGCCGTGTTTTCCAGCGGAGGGCAGGGCGCGACGACCAATGTTCGTATGCGCGGGTCCACGGCCGAGCAAGTGTTGGTCTTGATCGATGGCGCCATCGTCAACAGCGCGACCGACGGAGCGTACGATTTCGCCTTCCTCACAACCGACAACATCGAACGCGTCGAGATCCTCCGCGGCAATCAAAGCATGTTATGGGGATCCGACGCGATGGGCGGCGTGATTAACATTACAACCAAGCGCGGCCGCGGGCCTCTCTCGATCGGAGGATTCCTGGAATACGGTTCATACAATTCGCTTCGCGAAGGCGGAACGATCAGCGGTCAGAAAGGCGCGTTTGACTGGTCGGCCACCTTGAGCCGCTGGGATATTTCCAGTGTCTCAGCCATCAATTACCGGCGGGGAGCTTCGGAAATGGACGGGTTGCGTAACTGGCAGGGATCCGGCCGATTCGGCTGGAATCTCCCGACGAAAGGCCGACTGGAATTCGATATTCGATGGCTGAACAGTTTTACGAAATTTGACGGGTTCAACGGAACGAATCCGGCCGATGTGCTGGGAGCCGGAACTCGCAGCAACCAATTCGTCTATTCGGGGAACTATTCTCAGCCGATTACAAAGTGGTGGTCGACGAGAATCACCGCGGCCAGGGCCACGGACAATTTAACGACGCAGGACGGGACCTTCTTTCGCGACATCTTCACCGGGCAGACCGGCGTCCCGTTTCAGTTCGCCACGGATATTCGTACGTACAGCAATCGGATCGAATGGCAAAACAACTTTCAGATCATCAAGCCATTGTCCGTGACCGCGGGGTATCAGTACCGGGAGATGATCGGCGACAACGTCGGCTCATTTTCGGACAGGCGGGTGGCGTCCAATGCCGGCTTCGCCGACGCGCAGCTCAATCTCTGGAACAGAGTCTTCGGAACGGCCGGAATCCGCCAGGACGAATACAATGTATTCGGCGGCGCAACGACGTACCGATTTACCGCCGGCTACCTCCACAGAGAAACGGGTACCAAAATCAGGGGGAGTTATGCCACCGGTTTTCATGCCCCGACGATTAACCAGCTCTTCTTTCCCGGATTCGGCAACCCCAACCTGCGTCCTGAAAAGAGCCAGGGAGGCGATATCGGAATCGACCAGACATTGTTTGATGCGCGCGTGACGGTGAGCGCGAATTATTTTTGGACACGGTATCGTGATCAAATTATTACGACGTTCGATCCGGTCGCCTGCGCGGGGATCGCCGGATCGTTCGGATTCTGTCCGCTGAATTTCGGCAGCACGACGGCCAAAGGAGTAGAAGTCAGTATCAAGGCCAATGTCCTGCGGGAGCTGCGCTGGGCGAGAAGCCTCGATGTGCAAGGTCAGTATACCCATACGGCGACTCGGGATATGACCACTCCTCCGCATAACCGGTTACCGCGATGGCCGCTTCAGCAATACTCGGCGATCATCAGTTATCAGCCGATCGTTCCCTTTCGCATGAATCTGGAGTTTCGTTACGTCGGCCAGCGTTTCAATAACTCGCAGGCGACCCAGTCGCTGCCGGGTTTCGATGTCTGGAATCTGTCCGCGACCTACGACATCACCAAGCAGGTGCAGGGCTACCTCCGCGTCGATAATCTGTTCGATCGCCGGTATGAAGAAATTCTGTATTTCGGAACACCCGGCCGGTCTATCTTCGGCGGAGTTCGTGTTAACTTCAGTTTGCTCTAAGGCGGGGAAGTCGTGGCAGTCAGATGCGGTAAGTGCGTGACGAGAAGGCCGGACCTGCAATGGCAGGCGTGGGGCGCCTCGATTGCCGTTCATGCGGCGCTTGTCGCGTTGGTTCTCGCCGCACCGCTCGCGCCGGTCATCGATGCGACAGAGCCGTTTCATTGGGACGTGAGACTCGTGGAAAAGAACGTGGCGGCCGATCAAACGGTTGATGAAGGCGCGGGCAGCAGAGTTGCGCCGGTCAAACCGAGTCGGGAATTGCCGGATAAGTTGATGGCACAGCCGAGGACGTCGGTCAGGGCGGTGGATCGCCCGAATGTGCAGACGCGACAGCCGGCCGAAGCCGTTCGCCCGATTCACCGGCAGAACCAAGACCGGAAAGTGGTACATCGCGAGGAATTTCGGTTGCAGGAGGTGCAGAGCTCAGAACCTCACGAAGTGATCGAATCCCTGTCTCGGGACGTGGTCACGGAGCGGCTGGATCGTGAACCACCGACTACCATTTCTTCCGAAAGTACGGCAATCGACCGATCGGAGGAGCGCCGGCAATATGAGGTGAAATGGTCGGAAGTTCGTGGTCGTGACAAGGTGGAAGAGCATCGTACGATGCCGGGTATGGTCTCAGCTGAGGAGGCACCCGTCGCCGGGGCCGATGCCGTTCAACATCAGGCCGCCGTAGTCGGTCCGGACGTCACCCATGAGGCCGCGGTCCAAACACGGTCCTCGCCGGTCCAAAAACCGGTGGAGTCGGCTCGTAGTAGAGGCGGCCAGAGCTTGGACGGCTCGACAGCTGCGGGGCGGCGTGCCGAGGACGTAAGCGGCGCAGCCGTAGAAACGCCGCGCGTGAAGCAGGCTGAGTTGGAGACGGCATCGGTTGGATCGAGCCGCGCGCAAAGTGATCCAACCGCCGGTGCTCCGCCGATAGGCGGGTCGGCCAACGGAGCCGGCCCCGATTATGGATGGTTGAAACGACTGCTCTGGGAACGCATCAATCGCGTCAAGAGCTATTCAGACGACGCTATCGAGAACGAGTGGGAGGGCCGGGTGGTCATGGTGGTGACCATTCGATCGGATGGCAACATAGAAGAAGTACGCGTCGCTGAAAGCTCGGGGAATGATTCTCTGGATCGGGAAGCGGCGGCTTTGATCACGCGGGTCTCACCGCTTGAACTCGACCGCGCGCTCGGCGCGGCGCGAGTCAGATTCCGTGTTCCGATCGCTTTCGGGCTTGAATAGGCGCTGACCGTACCGGATGTCCGATCTGTTTCGGACGCCCATCCGCCGGGAGCAGACAGGCCGCGGCGTGAATCGGCGATGGCAGCGGGCATCGTCATGGAAAAACCGGTCATTGCCGCCGTCTCGCATTGTTGGCGCGGTCGTTTCTCGTGGGCAGCAATGAGGGTTGCAATACCGCGGCGGCATCTTCCCGTCTGGTTCCACAATTGATGCACCGCCACGCTGTCATTCTCATGTAGAAATCAAGTGAAAGATCGAGAGTCATGCAGCCGCTGCACTTTGGGCAATTCATGAGAGAATCCTCCTGTCCTCATCCGGCTTCGTGTCGGCGCGCGTCGAGTGATTCGTCACTCATCGGCAGGATGCATCACAGCGAGCGGTTGCGCCAACGTCTGTGCCGCCCGCTCGATGCCTGTTGCCAGCCACTGTGTCAACAGCGGATGCGCCAGGCCTTTGTCGTTCAAGGTATACTGCAGGCCTTCGAACAGGGACCGATACGGGCCTGCTCCATAGAGACGGTTGGCGATGACGAGCGTGCGGCCGTCCCGCGCGGCCTCCTGAATCAGTTGTCTCACGTGGTGGACCGCCTTCTCCCGTTGTTCCGGCCAATCTTCCCGCACGGTCACGGCGTGAATGGCTTTGAGTTGGGCGCAATGAACGTCCCCCTTTAACCGCTCAATGTGGGTCTGTATGGCGGCTAGCCAGGCGGCGTTCCCCTCATCCGTCTTTTCCCCATGGGCGACCAAAAAGACGGTTTCTTGAGCCGGGTCGCGGCTGATTTCCATAATCCGTTCATGAAGGATTCGTGAGACAACGGGAGATTCCTCGTAGCCGCCGAAGGCGGCGAACAATGCCGCGCTGCGAACTTGGGGAGGCGGATGCACCGATCGGCCTTGGTGCCCCCCGCCATGACCCTCCGGCACCGGGGCTTCCGCGACGCCGAGGATATATTCCGTGCGGGCACGCAGATGGCGGGCGAGCGCGTACATGCGCACGAACACGATGCGTCTGATGTTCCGTGCTTCCAATCGAGTCACCGCCTCCTGAATGATGTCCGGGTCACCCATCCCATACGCCATCTCGATTTGATATCCGGACCTGAGCGGCGCGACCACGCGTTCCACCGCATCATTCCAGATCTGATCGGCGCCGTGCGGCATAATGATCACGCCGATCTCGGCAGCGGACGCCGGCCGATAGGCGTTGGCCGTCTTCTTGAGCCATCGAAGCACGTTGGGGTGAGGCAGCAGTTCCTTGTGCGAAAACACCACGTCAATGTCTTGGAAGCGTTGTTTCAACGAGGACAGAAATGCCATGGAATGATCAAATTTCGGTCCGAGCGTAGCCAGAATGGCGAGTGTGCGGCCTCTTTTGGCCGCCATCCTGGTCACGGCGGCATCCGCAGCTGTATTCCTCTCCTCTGCATCGGGGGCGGCACGGTCGTAATAGACGATTGACCGGGTTTCTTGGAGAGGGCGGTAACGGGATACGTAATCGGCGAGCTTTCCCAGATGGCGCTGCATCGAGCGTTCATTGTCCACATCCGTCGCGCCGAAACCCACGACAATGAGCTGTTCGCGTCCGTGATCGCCGCTCAATTCCATGGCTCTGTCCAGCACCACTTGTCCGATGAGATAACTGTCCGCCATGGGTGGAGCCCATGTAATTGTCCCGGTGTGGCGGTATTCCGGCAGCGAAGCTCGAACCCTCTGCAGTATTGGATCGGCATCCGATACAAAGAATGGAATCGCGACGAGGTCCGTAACGCCGGCCTGTTTGAATTCGGCCAGCGCCCGGCTCACATATTCGGAATATGGGCTGCCGACCCCCGCATAATCGCGCCCGATGAAGAGGAGTGAAGCGGCGGCATAGGCGGCTTTGAACTCTTCAAATACTGCCCGGATCTCTTGGTTTCCCAGAAAGCCGCGGTCCGGGGCTACCACGAGGAAGCCGGGGCCTTGGGCGGCGGGGACGGGGGCGGCGCAGGCGAGATAAAACACCACGAGCCCGAGCAGCGCGCCGAGCGAGGTTCGATCTCTTCGCCTAGACATCCGTATCATGGTATTGTCTCTGAGGCTACTTAACAGGATGGCGTCGCGGGGGGGAATGTTCATTTTCCAGATGTATAAACCTTTTGCTGAATGACGCGATGAAGCAGGGGAGGTCGTATTATGAAGCTGGAATGGTTCGTCGGGCCGGCTGCGGCACTGATGCTCGCGTGCGCGGGATGCGCGTCAACCACCGTAGTTCAAACCAAGGGCACACAAAAGGCGGATGGTTCAGTTCCACCCCATGTCACCTACGCGATCTTTCCCGCCATGGAAGTGGAAAAAGATCCGGCATTTGCCCAGTATGCCCGTCTTGTCGCCGCCCAGATGAACGAGCGGGACTATAAAGAAACAGAAGCCAGGGTCGCGCAGCTTGGCGTCTATTTTGGCTACGGCGTGACTGAATCTTCCCCCGGCTCGCTTGGTGCTCGGTCGCCCATGCCGGCCCCGTCCGGAACTTCCACCGGCGGCTCCGGATATGGGAGTGCAGGCGGCTACGGGGGCAGTATGTCGTCGTCGGATCCTTCGTCGGCGCGGCGAGTCACCAGCCAGGTGGTGATCATTGTCGGCGACTTGTCGAAATCACGTGAGGCGGGGCAGTTAGTGGAGTTATGGCGGGGAGAAACGACCCATACCGGTCATACGAGCGATCTCCCTAAACTCGTCCCGCTGCTGGTGGACGCGACGTTTCGGCATTTCGGCGAATCAACATCCGGCCCGGTTCAACATACGTTCGGCGAAGAAGAGATTAAGAAGCTACGAAATCCGACTCCTTAGGGCGCTTAACTGTTGGGATATCCGCATCCCCTGATACTTCTTGCTCGAGGAGCGAGAAGAGAGAGGCCCGGAGTTGAGTTCATATGACGTGGTGAGGGATTGGTCGTTTCATTCGTCTTCTATAAAGGATAGGAATGCCGTCTCCAAGTTTCGCATGTCGGATCGCGCTGCCTCACCTGATCAGGATCTTCGCTGCGACTGCGGCCGACTGGTCGCTCGCATTGAAAGCCGGGGCATCGTCATCAAATGCAACCGGTGCGGCGAGTTGGTCGTGATCGATCTGCCCACGTTGCAGCAACTGGTCAAAGCATACGAGGCGGCGCCGTGAAACATTGTCGTTGCTCGATCCCTTGTCATTTGTGACGCGCGTTCCAAATTTCCTTGAAGACCTCAGACATTCCGTTCGAAGCCATTCCTGAGTCGAAGACTCTATGACAGACGCCTGTTCATGGAACGGGCTCCGGAAATCGGACCTTTGTAGACCGCCTCAATAAGTCTGGAAGTCTGGTCCATCGACTTACCGCCCTCCGATGCCGTCAACAGAGCGTCATGTCCGGGCGGACACCTCGGAGGCTTCTTTGCTTCAAGAAGACAAAATAGAGCTCGATCCTGAAGACCGGCTCGAACTTGATCGGCTGCGGGCGCTTGAGGCGGCCTTGGATCCGGCGACTCAAGAATGCCTTCTGTCGACCGGCCTGGCCAAGGGATGGCGATGCTTGGAGGTCGGGGCCGGCGCCGGCTCCGTTCTGTCATGGATGACGTCCATCGTAGGACCGGCTGGAAGCACCACTGCGATCGACCTCGATACTCGCTTTCTCGGGAATACCTCGCCTGGGACTGACATCATACATGGCGATATTCGTACCCACGTCATGCAGGCGGAATCGTTTCACCTGGTTCATGCACGGTATGTTCTGGTTCATCTCCCCGACTATGAAGTGGCTCTCGCAAGGATGCTGGAAACGGTGAGACCCGGTGGCTGGCTGGTCGTGGAGGAGCCCCACTCTTCCGCCGCGCGTGCGATCTCTGGAGGCAAGGAGGACATGGCCTCTGTGGAGAAAATGAACCGAGCCATACGGCGTATATTCATGAATGCCGGGAAGGATTATGACCTGGGCATAAGGTTCCCAAGCCTCTTTCAGGCTGCAAGATTACGCAATATCCGGGTCGAATACGATGCGCCGGCGTCGCAGGGGACATCGGCGATTGCCGACATGATGAGAATATGTGCCGCTCAGGCAAAACAGCGATATATCGATACCGGCGAAGCCACAGAGCAGGATGTGGATAATTACTGCCGTTTTGCTCAAGATCCCAATTCATGGGCGATCTACTATGCGACTGTACGAGTGATGGGTCAAAAGTGAGAGTGCGGTGCTCCTCCTCGGAGGTTTACGCTTTGATAAGGACCGGTTAGAAAAATTCAAGCTTCAACGAACCGATCACAGTTAATGGCGCGCCGGTATACACGATTTCACGCACATTTTGTGCGCCGGTGAAGTACCGCTGATCGAGGAGATTCGTAAAGTTGATCGCCGCCAGTAGATTGGTTTTTTTGAAGGCCTCCTGTTTGCGATAGTACAATGCGGCGTCCATCCGGACAAAGCCCGCCAACTCGAACGGGGCCTGGCAATTGGCCGGATCCTGGCATTGGAAGATTCCATTACGCTTGCCTTGGGCGTACATGCCGATGCCGGCGCCGAACCCTTTCACGATCCCTTCTTGGAAGAAATAGGTCGTCCACAAGCTTCCCTGGTGCAGCGCTGAATTCGGCACGCGGCTGCCGACCAGGAACAGCGAATCTTGCGTCACGCGCGCATCGATGTAGGCGTAATTGCCGATGATGTCCCATCCCGGCAAGATCTTGCCCGCAATGTCGAATTCTATGCCCTTGCTGCGTTGTTGACCGGTGGCCACGGAGAAGAAGAACCCGTTCGCGGGATCAGTCGTCAATGCGTTCTTTTTTCTGATGTCGAACACGGCGATGGTTGATCGCAGCCGATCTTCGAAGGCCTGGAGCTTAATGCCACCTTCCCAGGCCTTGCCGCGTTCCGGATCGAAGAGTTGTCCGGTAGCGCTTCTCGATCCAGGGGGTTGTGGCGCAAAGGATTCCGTGTAGTTGGCGTAGAGTGCAATCGGTTTCCATGGCTGATAGGTGATGCCGATCGATGGGCTGAAGGCGGTGTAGGTTTGACTGTCCTGGCTTCCGTCCGGCGCCAGGTCGTTAGGCCGACTGTTGAGATTCTGCTCGAACAAATCGAATCGGCCGCCGGCATGCATGTGCAGGTTCTCAAGGAGATCGATCTGGTCGCCGAAGTACGCGCCCAGGATGTTGTTGGTTTGTTTACTGTCGTCAAACTTCGAGAGAGCCCCGTCCACGAACAAGCGATCGGCGGGATTGAAAATGTTGATAAAACTTCCCAGTCCGCCGAAATCACCGAACCCCTGCGCCGATGAGACTTCTCGTCCCAGTTCGATGCCAAGCAGCGTGCTATGTTTGATCGACCCGGTCGCGAATGAGCCATGCAGTTCATTCTGTAAATAATGGCTTTGAACCGTCGTCGGGATCTCATAGCGCGCCAGTGTGAGAATTCCGGTAGATTCGTCGAGCACATTCGATTCCAGGCTGGAATAACCACTCTTTGTCACTGCCGCCCGGAATGCGGTCCGCCATCGAAACATGTCGTTGAACTGATGCAGCAAGGTCAAGGTCGCCTTGCCCTGCTGGGTCTCGCCTCGCCTGGTCGGGTCTCCTAAAAATCGGCTGATGGGAATCGGGGCCACCCCGTTGCCGAATGCCACGAGTCCTCGATCGATAGGCGACCTATCGTACAGGTATTCGCCCTCGAATCGGAATGTCGTCCGCGATCCCAGTTCCCAGCCGAACGTCGGTGTGATGAAGAAACGGTGAGACTGCACTCCGTCCCGGTAGCTTTCCGCCGATTCGTACATGGCGTTGAGTCGATAGGTCAGCGTCTTGCTCTCGTTCAACGGCCCGCCGATATCCATCGTGGGCCGATAGAGGCCATAACTGCCGATGATCATTTCGCCGGAATAGTAAGGATTCCTCAGCGGGGCCTTCGTGATCTGATTGATCACGCCGCCCGGATCGGAGCGACCAAAGAGATAGGAGGGCGGCCCTTTCACCACCTCGATTCTGTCGATGTTGATAATGTCCCGCTGGACTCGGGAACTGAACGTACTATCATCGCGAAAGCCGTTCTTGAAGACGTTCAAGTCGGAGGCGAATCCGCGGATCATGAAAACCCCGCCCTGGCCGCCTTGCGTACTGGATTGAAACGTGCCGCTCACGTTCCGGAGGGCGTCGCTGAAGCGGATCACCTTTTGATCGTCGATGACTTGCCTGGTTACGACCTCAACCGAGCGGGGAGTATCCTGAATGGACGCGGGAATGCGTGTCGCCGTCGTCGCATCATCGACGGCATAATCGTGCTCGCGAAACTCCCGGACCACGACCTGCGGAATCTTCACGGGGGTGGTCCCATCTTGTGCTTTCGCGCCGGAGTTGTCGGGAGGCAACGCGCTTCCTTGATTGGGTTTCGGCGAAGATTGCGCCGGCAATGGCGCCCTCTCCAACGTGATCGTGCTGGCTTCCGTCAAACGGTATGTCAGCCCGGTGCCCGCCAACAATAGGCCGATGGCCTCTTCCGGCGTATGGCGGCCGGACACACCCTTCGTCGTGAGTCCTTCCGTCACATCGGACGAGACCAAGAGCCGGTAGTTCGCTTGGTCGGCGAATGCGGTGACGGCGGAGTTGAGCGGCTGTGGCGGAATATTGAAGTCCATCGGGCCGGCCGGCGCTGTCAGCTGAGCGACACGAATGGGGTCCTGACCCGTGGGGCCCCGGCCGTCGTGTGCCAAGCTTGTTCCGACGGGGGCAAATGCCGTCACTACAGAGATCGTCATAAGGACACACCATGGTCGCTGCATCGGCCCTCCTTGCGAGAAATACGCCGGTGGTCAGGTATTCGAAAGCGCTGCGGACGTATGTAAGAATGTCTGACTAGTAAGACGTATAGAGCCGAAAATCTTGCACCGATAAAATGTGCGATCGAAAGAATCAGCACTTACAGGCCGTTGAAAATAAGGCGGGACGTCATGCCGCCGGGGCAGGAGGGAAGGTCATTGGGCCGATGTGGCCGCGTCAGTGAAGGAGCACGAAGTAGGGCGGAAGGTTGGTATGCCGAATGGGCAGCGTATCCTGAATCATTCTCAGCGCGGCGTCGGGATCCGCCACATCGAACAACCCCGTTATGTTCAGCGTGCGCAGAGCCGGGTTCAGAATCACGATGTGTCCCCGACGGTAGCGATTGAGTTCCTCCACTACTCTGAACAAGGGCTGTCTTTCGAAGATCATTTTCCCCCGCTGCCACGCCGTTTCCGTACCGGCATCGATTCGGCGAACGGCAGTGAAACCATCCGTGGGTGAATAGTGAACCTGTTGTCCCGCTTCGATCGCCACCTCTCGGCGTGGGGCGCCGGAAAAAAGAGAGACCCGAACTGCATGCTCCGTCACCGTGACGGTGATTCCGTCGCCCTCATACCGAATCGAAAAGGCAGTCCCGAGGGCGCTGGTCACGATTGGGCCGCTTCTTACAGCAAACGGACGTTCCGGATCGCGGGCTACGGTAAAAGAGGCCTCGCCCTTCAGGAGATGCACGTCTCTTCTCGTGTCCGAGAGATGTACATTGACGGCGCTATCGGTATTCAAGCGGACGGCGGTGCCGTCGTTCAAGGTGACCGTCCGCTGCTCCCCTACATCGCTTCTATAATCCGCCATGGCCGAACTGACCCACTGAAAGGAATTCTCAGTCCAAAACATCGCGACAGCAAGCAGCAGGCTGGCCGCGACGGCCCAGGTTTTGTAGCGTAGCCGCGATTGTCTGGGGAGAGGGGGCACCGACCCTGCAGAGTCGGCTGCGATTCGTAGTTGACCGATATCCCGCCAGAGGGCTTCCGCCTCGTGATAGGCGGCGAGGTGAGCGGGACTGCTGGCCAGCCAGGCTCGACACCGTCGGTGGTCTTCCTCCATCGCGTGGCCGGACTTGACCGTCACCAGCCAGGCAAGGGCTTCATCCACCAGAGATTGGGATGTAGCGGCGGTGTCCGGCGGGTTTGATTCAGGCATCTGTTGTTCCGTGGTGCGGGCGGCAATGGTCAGCGCAGGAGGGCGCTATCTTATAAGACGGATAGAGCAGGCCTTTCAATACCGCATCGGGATTCACGGCCGGTTACTGGAGACGCAATCGGCAATGTTTCAGTCCTTGGACGATGTATTTAGCCACCATGCTTTCCGACACCCCCAGCGCTTGGGCGATTTCCGCATGCGTCTTGCCTTCCAATCGATTAAGCAAAAGGGCTCGCCGGCATTTCGGCGACAATTCCTCGATGGCGGCCTCCAATCGAAGCATCCGTTGCTTTCCATCGATCACATCTTCGGCCGATGGGGCCATGCTCGCCGTTTCCTCCGGCGGCGGATCAGAGCTGAAAACGATACCGCGCGTCCTGGCTTTCCGCAGGTGATCTATGGCCAGGTTGGCGGCCACTCGAAACAGGAAGGCTCGTGGGTTATGGAGAGACATCGATGGCGCGATGCGTGCCAGATGCACATATGTGTCTTGGGTACAATCGGCGGCAAGATGGCGGCATCCGAGTTTGCGGGTAAAGAAGCGGAGCAGGTCCTCATGATGCTGCTCAAAAGCCGTGAGCCAGGTCATGGTCCGATCGTTTGGCATGAGGGATTCACTCCAGTCGATAACCGATGGGAATCTGCACGATGACTTCAGGCTGTCCGAGAGGGTGATTGAGCCTGACAGGCGAGGCTCGTTCGAGGAGCGCCACGGCATCTTGATCCAGGAGTGAATATCCTGAGCTCTCCACGACCAGGATGTTGTCGACCCGGCCGTCCTCGGTGATAACGGCTTGCAACACGACGTTTCCCTGCCATCGATTGTTCCGCGCGAGATAGGGATAGCGCTTCATCTGCTGCACCTTGGCGAACAGGATATCTGCAAGCCATCCGTAGTCCGGGTGGAGGGGTTGTGAAACGATGGGGTCTCGGAACTGGGGTGTTGGTCTAAAGGCTAATTGCTCCGGTTCCTTTATGGACGGATCTGATGCCGGCGCGATCTGCTCCGGTTCCTGTACTTCCGGCGGGGGCAATTCATCGGGCCTCTTCTCGGAGACGGGAAGGCTGGTGGGGTCAATGGGAACCGTGTCGGCATTCTGTTGGGGAACATCACTCGGGGGTGCTGCCAGACGTTCCTCCTTGGCCGGTTCGGAGACCAGGGAAGAGCTGGTCGATTCTTGAAACGCCGAGGCTTCGTTCATTGGGTCGGCCGATGTCGTGTTTTCCGCGCCTTGTTCAAGGAGCGGGATATGCGAATCGGCCACAGGGGCCGCTTCTGCGCGTTTGTGATCAGAATGAGAGGCAGAGCCGCTGACCTTCGGCTTCGAAGCGGGCGCGTCGGCGGCGATGGAAGAAGAGATCGGGCTTGCGTGGGACACCAGCGGAGTGTCCGATACGACCGGTTCGGGCCGAGGAGCCGCGACGAGGGAGACATCCCACTGGAATATGTTTGGCCGCGGGAGCTGGGAAAATTCCGCCGCAACGACGATGGCGGTGCCCAAGCTGACCGCATGAATCAGTATCGAGAATGACCATCCCCAGATGTCCCCGCGGCGATCGCTGACGATCTTCATCTCAAACTGGCAAGATCGAGTTGTTGTTTGCGAAATGTGGTGGGCGAACATCCGACCGCGCGTTTGAAGAAATGGCTGAACGCGAAGGAATCGCTGAATCCCAGCGCCTCGGCGATGTGGGTGACCGATCCTCCCTCTCTCGTGAGCATACGCGCCGCCGTCTTGATCCGGAGATGTTTGACGTACTGCGAGAAGCACATACCCATGTGGAGTTGAAAAAACTCGGAACTGTATTTTACCGAATAGCCGAGGAAGCTCGCGAGTTCTTTGAGCGTGACGCGGTTTTTTAGATTGCCTTCTACGAAGGCTCGGATGCGCTCCGTCAAAGGCTGTGGCGTCTGGGCGGTGCGGCCTGGGCCGATGCGGTCCGTGCTTGTAGGTCTGAGGATTGTGAAGCGAAACTGTTCCGACCTTTCGATGTTCTGATGGAACGATAGTCCGGACTTTTTATCGCCGATGGCGATGCGAGAAATATTTGATAGGGTCGTCTCAACGGTTGCAAGGTGAGCCATGACCATGGTTTCCTTCCTCGAGTTCAACAAAAAGCCCACGATCAGAACTGACCGTGGGCTCTGGGATTGTAATTCCTCGGGCCTCTGCTCAGGACGGCTGTGGAGACTTCTTTAATTGAGTATGCTTCTCAATATCATATCTAAGACAGAGTTGTCAATTTGTGAGCCGGGCGGCCCCCCCTTTTTCGAATACGAAATGCATACAGCGCCGCCTCTGGAGAGGCGATCGGCGTGATGGAGGGACGCTATAATCTATTGTCGAGGGCGCGGTCGAGATTAAACGCGGCGCTGATCAAGGTGAGATGAGTAAAGGCTTGGGGGAAATTTCCCAGTGCTTCTCCGCTGTGACCGGTTTCTTCGGCATAGAGTCCGAGGTGATTTGCATAGCCGAGCATGCGCTCAAATAGTAGTTGCGCCTCGTAGACTTTTCGGCGATCGACTCGCCCTGCACGGGTCAGAGCTTCGACCAGCCAGAATGTGCACATGTTGAACGTGCCCTCGGTGCCGTGGAGACCGTCCATTCCTTTCGCGGCATCGTAGCGATACACCAATCCATCGGACGCCAGCCCGCCTTCAGCCAGCGGCCGGTTGATTGCCGCCAAGGTCTTCAGCATGCGCGGATCCGTGGGGGCGAGAAAGAAGACCAGCGGCATGATGAGGTTCGACGCGTCCAGCGAGTCGCCGCCATAATATTGGACGAAAGCCTGCCGTTGATCGTTCCAGCCTTTTGCCATGATCTCTTCGTAGATCTCATCGCGAACCGCCAGCCAGCGGGAATGGTTGGCGGGAAACGATCGCTTTCCGGCCAAACGCAGGCCGCGATCCATTGCGACCCAGGACATCAGCCGGGAATAGACAAAATGCCGCCTGCCGCCGCGCACTTCCCAGATGCCTTCATCCGGTCGATTCCAATTGTCGCAGAGCCAATCCAATAACCCGCGGACATGTTTCCACGTATCGAACGAAATGGGGCTGCCGTACTTGTTGTACAGATAGATGGAGTCCAAGAGTTCGCCGTAGATATCGAGCTGGAGATGGCGGTAGGCCCCATTTCCGATCCGGACCGGGCCGGAGCCCTTGTACCCCTCCAAATGATCGAGTACTTGTTCGGTCAAATCCGTCCGCCCATCGATGCCGTAAACGATTTGAAGCGGACCATCCGCATCGCTCGGCTGGTGCGACCGCTTGTCCAGCCAATCCATGAAGGCGGCTGCTTCTCGGGTAAACCCGATGCGGAGGAAACCATAAAGCGTGAAGGCGGAATCCCTGATCCAGGTGTATCGGTAATCCCAATTGCGCACGCCGCCGATCTCCTCCGGAAGACTGCACGTCGGCGCCGCCACGATTGCTCCAGTGGGCTCGAAGGTCATCAGCTTCAAGACGAGCGCGGACCGGGCGACCATTTCCCGCCAGCGGCCGCTGTACTGACAATGCGACAGCCAATCACGCCAGAAACGCACCGTCGATTCAAAGAGGACCTGCGCCTGATCGTCCGACACTACCGACCCGCAGCCTTCGCCGGCTGCGATTTCTCGCAGGACGCAGACCGCCGTTTCGCCTTGTTGCAGGGTGAATTCGCCCGAGACACCGCGGTCGTCTTTCTTGAGCGGCAAGGCGGTGGCCAAGCCAAGGTTGAGCCCCGGTGTGTAAAAGCCCGCTCCATGGCCGGTCATATGGGTTTCATGCGGAGTCCTGGCATAGTTGAAGGCGGGATGGCATTGGAGTTGAAACGTCAAGCGCCCGCGCACGACCCGGATGCGACGGATCAATTGATGGTGCCAGTCCGGAGTAATTGCAGGTCCGGCCGGCATGAAATCCTCAATTTCCCCGATCCCGTCCGGTGATAAAAAGCGTGTAATTAAGAGGTTTGTATCCGGCCAATAAAATTGCTTGTGGGTGATCCGGTCATTCACCGGCGCAATACGAAAACGGCCTCCTTTGCGATCGTCGAGAATGGCCGCAAAGACGCTGGGCGAGTCGAAATGCGGGAAGCAGAACCAGTCGATGCTGCCGTCGCGTCCCACCAGCGCGGTCGTTCGCATATTGCCGATGATCCCGTAATGTTCGATGGGCTGGTATGCCATACTGTGAGTCGAGCGTCCTGTGTTTGCGGTTGAGATGGAAAAATTGGAGTCTAGTGCGGCTTGGCGGAATGATACCCGGTGTCGGAGGCCGACTGCTCTTCGTAATGCCAGGTGAGGCCTCCATCGACGAAATAGGTTGAACCGGTGACATAGTCGGCATCGGCCGAAGCTAAAAAGGCGGCGACTCCTGCGACATCGTCTGTATGCCCGAGACGGCCGAGCGGAATCTGTTCGATCAAGGCGGACATTTGCTTCGGGTTGTTCAACAGTTCCCTATTGATCGGTGTCCGGATCGCGCCGGGGGCGATGGCATTCACCGTGATGCCGAACGGGCCGAGTTCCACCGCCAAATTCCGCGTCAACATGCGGACCCCGCCTTTGCTCGCGCAATACGAAGCGAACGAAGGAAACGGAATCTCTTCGTGGACCGAGCTGATGTTGATGATTTTGCCGGGTCGTTTGGAGTCGATCCAATATTTGGTCGCGGCTTGCGAGACGAAAAAGAGACCCTTGACGTTGACGTCCATGACGGCATCGTAGTCTCGCTCCGTCACCTCCCAGAAAGGCGCTTTACGCTCGATGCCGGCGTTGTTGACGACGATATCGAGCTGGCCGAAATGATCCAGTGTTTCTTGGATCAGCCGGCGCGTATCCTCCAGGATGGTCACATCCGCTTGAATCGTGACGGCCCGGTGCGCCGATGGATCAATCTCATGCAATACCTCCAGCGCTCTTGCCGACTTGGAGGGATAATTGATGGCGACATGCGCCCCCTCCTGAGCAAACCGCAGGGCGATGCAGCGGCCGATTCCCTGTCCGCTGCCTGTTACGACGGCGACTTTGCCTTCCAGTTTCATCGGTTGCCGGGGCGGCTTTTGCCGGGTTGAGGCTGAAGTGGAACCGTGATGTCAAATTTACAGAACAACGCCTCATTGTCATGCGCCTGATCCGCCGGCCTAGGCGCGATGATAACGAGTCCTCGCTCGCCTGCAGGAATCCCGTTCAGGATGCGGTCCGCATCCTGGTGCGGGTCTCCCACGAAATACATTTGCGTGATGAATTCGTCCACAGACGGGTGCCTAATTTTGAAATGAATATGCGACGGTCTCATGCGATCGCGCCCGGTTGAGTAGGGACCTGGTTTAATGGTCTTGAATCGGTAGCTTCCATCGGCGCCGGTACGATCCATGCCCCAATACTGAAATGCCGGATCCAACGGTCGGGGATTGTCTCTTTCATCCGGATGTTGATACCGCCCATCAGCCGAAGCCTGCCAGATTTCCACGACCGCCCCGGCGAGCGGGCGGCAATGGACATCACGAACTTGACCGATGACATACATCGTCTGCCCGCTCGCCCGTCCTGTTTGTCCTCTGACCTCGGTCAGGTCATTATCCCGGTCGTCCTGGTTTTCGCGTTGCAGCGCCGGCGGATAATATGGGCCCTCGGTCTGTCTCGGTGTCGCTTCACAGGCTTCGGCCGTTGTTTCATCCGGCGCCCCAAAGGCGGTCACCGGCGCCACGATGATACCGATCATCATGACGCCGATGACCTGAGCCCGATTGGCAGGCCCGAGAAAAAGTCGAGACGATGGCTGCCGTCTCGCGCGGACTGCATGTCCCATCCGATTCAGTGTTTTTTCAGATGCGCTTGAAGGATCTCGGATTGTTGAATATCCGGATTGTCCTTTCCGAGGTCTTTGGCCTTATGAAAATGGTCGATTGCGGTTTTATGGTCACCGGACTTGTCCAGCGCCAGCGCCAAATTATAATGCGCCTCGGCGGATGAAGGATCGCTCTTCACCGCTTCCATGAAATGCTTTTTGGCGACGTCCCAATGTTCCTGGTTGTAGTGCTCGATGCCTTCATTATTGTGCGTCTCGGCTTTGGAACCGGCCGCCGTCTTTAAGGCCGGCGCGGTCTTTTTCATGTTCATATCCGCCGCGGATATGGAGACACCGAACATTCCGGCGCAGAACAATGCGACCACGAACGCTACCATGGATGTAGGGGCTTGACGCATGAACCGTCCTCCTTGTGGTTGGCAGATGAACCGGTCACGACACCTTCTCAACGATCATAACGAGGTCCGCAGGTCAAAGCGAGTGGATTTGTCGGCATCAGGCGCTCGCCCTGCGGCGGACGCGTAAGGAATTCTGATCGGCTTCGATTCCGGCTTGTCCGAACAAGCGCCGATCGAGGCTTAATGGACCGGGACCATAAGTTGCCAGGTAAAGGAGCCCGCCGGTCATAGCCAGATTCTTCATGAAATGAATCATCTGGTTGGGGTCTCCGAAGTTGGTGTGAAAAATCAACGTCGTCGGGATCATAAACCCGATCAGCGCCGCCGCCCCGATTCTCGTCCAATAGCCCAGCCACAGCGACAGACCGCCCCCGACTTCGATGATGACGGCGCCCAGATAGAAGAGCATGGTCGCCCATGTCATACCCATTGCCGCCATGTAGCCCTGCGTCCCGGCCGGATCCGCTATCTTATTGATGCCGGACAAGAGGAAGATCGCGCCCAGAAGAACGCGTCCGACCAGCGTTGAATAGGGATGATCGTAGATCGTCATGGTCCACCTCGTGCCGGCGTCTATGTGTTGATAGTGGGAAGTGGTTGTAATCCGCATGCAATCGAATGCTTCTAGTCATATACGTACCGGAGTAGCGGCTAAACTCGGTAACCCCCTAGCCAAGTGAGCCAGGGGGCCGATACTAAACAACTGACGGTATCGTGAAGGGCTTGGCGCAAGAGCCCGCGTGAAAGCTGTTCGCCCTCACGCGGGCTCTATTGCTTGCGTTACTGAGGCGAGAGCGGAGCAGTCGTCTCTTCTCTCATGGGGGCGGCGTCCGGCTCAGTCAACGAAGTGGTTGATTCGAGTGGACTGGCTCCCGCTCCAAGGTCTTCGTCTGCCGGCGTCTCGGGCTCAATGAAAGTTTGGGGATCAGTAACCATCAGAGGGGGGACGGGAGGCGCGATGGCCGGAATGATCATGTGTTCACTGCCGATGCGGCGCAATTCCAGGTGAACCCGTCTGTTCATCCGGCGGCAGACGTCGCTGGTATCGACACACAAGGCGCCTTCCTCACCGAGACTGACGGCGCGGATTGAGGTCTCGGGAACTCCCAGCTCCATCAGTTGTTGTTTGACGGTTTCCGCCCGTTTCAGCCCGAGGATCTTGTTGTAGCTCATGGAGCCCTGTTGGTCGGTGTATCCTTGCAACAGAATCCCCCAATCCGGCTCATTCTTTAGAAACTCGGCATGTCGCAGTAGAGCCGCCTTGGCGTCATCCGTCAACCCCTTCCGCCCGATTTCGAAGAAGATGTCATCGTGCAGGACATCAGAGACTCTGGTAGCCAAAGGAGCCGCGTCCACATGAGTGGTGGAGACGGACGCAGTGACCGGCATTGGATCGGTAGGATTCTTGATAACTTGTGAGATGTGGGCGCCATTGAGGGCGTCTGCAGACCGATTATTCTGAATATCATCCGATTGCGAGGAGTACCAGAATGCGGCGACGACAACGGCGAGGAACAAGACTAAGCCGCTGACGAGATAAATCTCTTTGAAGTCTTTGTCCGGCCCCATAATCGTGGGGGCCGTTTGTCCTGAGCTGACGGATGCTGCCGGTACTTTCTGCATGGTATTTCTCCTTCTTGACTACGGCCGGGTGGAAACGGCCTGTGGTTCTTCGGTCGATGGTTCGCATGAAGCCGGTTTATGCCGCGGCTTTGGCCTGCCGGATGCTCACCTCCCTTCTTGCCAATCCGCTGTGTCGTTCGGTGCCTTTAGCAAGGCCGAGACCAAGAGAGAACACTCACCAAAACATGGCAAAACAAAAGAAGAACGAGGAGTTAGATGGTTTGACTGATGTGGGGAGTCAGAGGAATATGCGGGGGACCCTCATGTCGCGCGGGGATAGCCCCGCAAGGAAGCCGGTGGGGAGGCGGCTGCCGAGTGCTGCATTATAGACACGAGAATTTCGGAAGGGCGGCGGCACCCCGTGATGAATACGCATCACGTTTGTGCCAGCCGAGGGGAAGTTCCGAAAAAGGGTTGCTCCCAAGGCGTGTGAGCGTGGGTTTCCGCGCGACCTACAAATAATTTAACGACTATGCCGGAAACTCAGTGCGATGTCTTTTATTGGCTAAGCCGAGGGTCCTTTTCCCGGTCGATTGACTCGTCCGCCTTTTGTTCAAAGTATTTTCGCACCAGGGCCTCGACCGATTTGAAGTGCCGTTCCGGTAGGTTTTTGAACCGCCGTTTGCAGTCGGTCAGTGCCTCCTCCGCGGTGGCGAACCGTTGGATCGTTCCTACGAGGTGTCCGTAATAGTCCATGAGTTTCAGTTCGACGGTGCGCAAAAGCGATGGATCACCCGCCAAGGTTAATGCCGCTTTGCCTTGATCGCCTCCGGATTCGAGCAAGGCTTGAAAACAGAGACCCTTGAGACGTTGAGTGACGGTGCTGCGGTCCCATCCCAAGGCCTTGGCGGTGGCCTGCATATCAAACGTGTGACGGCGGAGTAGATTCAACACCGCTGCATCTCCGGCCGGGTCCGGTAGGAGCGCCGGCTCCGGCCCTGTAACCGGAACCGGAGAGACGTCGCCTTCAAGCCTGAGATCGGCGGCAGTGATGACGGGTCCATCGGAAAGAGCCGCCGCCTGTTCCAGGCAATGACGAAGTTCCCGGACATTCCCTTTCCATTGGTGTTGTGTCAGGGTTGCCATCGCCTCTTCAGACAACTCCATCCTGCCTCTCTGTATCTGTCCGGAGATGTCCTCCAAACAGGCGGCCGCCAGCAGCGGGATATCGTCCGGACGCTGTGCCAATGGAGGCAAGTGCAGGATCAACCCCTTCAATCGGAAATACAGATCTTCTCGAAACCAACCTTCCGAGACGCCGCGCTGGAGATCCTTGTTCGTGGCGGCGACGATGCGCACATCGACGGTCGTGGAACTCGTTGCCCCGACGCGATAGAACGTTCGGTCCTGCAGCACACGCAGCAGCTTGCTTTGATGGTCTAATCGAAGATCGCCGATTTCGTCGAGGAATATGGTTCCCTGATGGGCCAGTTCAAAGTATCCCTTCCGGTCGGCCAGGGCTCCGGTAAAACTTCCGCGGACATGGCCGAACAGTTCGCTTTCAAAGAGTTCCGGCGAAATGGCCGCCATGTTGACGGCGATGAAGGGTTTGGCCGCTCTTGGGCTCAAACGATGCACCGCTTTCGCAAAGAGCTCCTTGCCCGTACCCGGCTCTCCGGTAATCAACAGGGTGACATTGGACCGCGCCCCCTTTTTAAGGTCCCGGAACATTCGGAGGACGCCGGGATGACCGGTTACAATGCCGAGATGCCGGCACTCCTGCCGCAATTGATCCAGTTCAACGTCGTCGAGGGGCCGCGGGCTGATGGCGGCGGCCCGCACGGCGCTGAGTTCCCGTTCCAGTTCTTGCACCCGCCGGCGGGCGGCGTTTTCCTGTTCCTGTGCTTCCGTCATGTGAAGCCGTAGTTCCTGCGTCGTCCTGAGTAACTCCTTGTGCCGGTCGGCCGACGATGCGGCGGCAAGCCGCGTCGAGTCCAAATCTTCTTCGAGCGCATCCACCGCGTTTTCACGGCACACGAGCGCCTCTCGGACGGATACCAGCTCTTGCTGAATGCGAAGCATGTTGTCTTCCATCAGGGCGACCCTTCGAGCCGAGACAACCTGTTCGAGCAAGATGCCGCTGAGCACGACGAAGGTCGCGGCGGTGAGGGGAATAGTCAAAGGCAGGACCAATTGGACGGTCACGAGCGCGATGCCGACCGTCGTGACATAGAGCGCAATGCCGCCGAGTGCGACCGCAGCCCGCTTCAGTCCCGGCTCGGTGCCCAGGGTCGCAGACAGCAGGAGGCAGAACAGCACCGCAATAATGAACTGCGGGAAGGCAGGCACTTCATAGATCCAGCGTCCCGTCAGAATCGTATCCAAGGCGTGAATGTGCAGTAATTCGACCGGCATCGCAAAACCAAACGGTGATGAATGGGCGGGAAGGCTCGGCGGATGCGTCAGAAGGACGACGACATTGTCCTTGATGCGCTTTTCCAATGTCTCATCGCGTGTCTCTTCAAGTTGCTGCCGGAGTTCAGTAAAAGTAATGGGCTGGAACGCCTCCATCGAACCCCGCCCTGCGAAATTTATCAAGAGATGACCTTTCCGGTCCGTCGGGATACGACGGGCCTGGCTGTCTTCACCAGGCAACCATGCGTGAAGAATGGTTTGCGGCTCTACAGGCCGGAACTTCGCGGCGAGTTCCAATGCGAAGGCGGGCATTCTGCCGGGGCCGGTCTCGACGAACAGCGGAATCCGTCGCACGATTCGGTCAGGATCTTCCGTCGCAACCATGTGCGCCGGAGACGATTCGCCGGTCTCTTGAGACATGAACGGAGGCGGATGGTGGATGTGGAGAAAGGAATAATCGGATTCCGGATAGACGACCGAACCGGCGGAGCGAACCGCTTCGAGCAACAACGCATCGCTGGCGGCGCCGCCTTGAGAGGGCGGACTCGGCCGATTGAGGGGAATATCAAGGCCGATCGCGCGCGCGCCGGCCTCTTGCAGCGCCGACACCGCTCGCGCGATGACGGCGCGATCCCACAGCCCGCTGCCGTACAACTGCTCGCTCTCCGCATCTCGTACGACGACCAGCAGGCGCGGGCTGGCTTCAAGAGGCCGGCGGTTCTTGAGCCAGGCGTCGTACCAACCGCGCTCGAGGGTCGTCAATGCGGAGGGGACGAACCACCACACCGACCACGCGACGGAAACCGCCGCAAGACTGATCACGGCGGCTTGGACCCATCGATACGCAAAGAAGAGGCGACCCGCCAGCGCCATGGTTGGAATGGTTCAGGATTGAGACGCGACCGCCGTAATGTCGTCGAGCAGAGCCTTTGCTTCGTCTTTAGGGAGCCCCTTCAGAAACCCTTTTGCTTTGGCCATATCCGGTTCGACGCCGAGCCCCAGTCCATAAATCCGCGCCAGCGCGACACGGGAAGGGCGCGCGCCGTCCGTGGCGGTTGATTCAAGAAATGTCAGAATCCATTGTCCGTGCTTCGGCAGCTGCTCGTTTAGCCCTTCCTCGTACAACCGAACGAGTTCCGCGTGAGACCGTTCATTCAGCGCATAGGCTTCGCGGAGTAAGACAGGCAGCGCTTCGCCCGTACGCCCGTGCTTGAGCAGCGTCACGCCGACGGTATCGTCGGGATGCTCGCGCTCCAAATCGGGGAAATCGAGCCATAGCTGATTGCAGAATTCCTGGAACGATTCAGCCGCGGCCTTTGACTGTTTCGTCGGCGTGGCTTGTCGCGCCGCGGCAAGGCGACGGAGCTGCGACAATGCCTGCGCCGCTTCGGGCAAGCCCTGTTCAAATGCGCGCGACCACCAGGTGATAGCCATGACCTGGCTTTTTCCTACGCCGTGTCCCGATTTATAGGCGTTGCCGAGGAAGAGTTGAGCCTTGGCGATGCCGCTCAACGCGGCGGTTTCGAATTCCTGAACCGCTTCTTTGTCCTGTCCCGCCATCTTGAGCACCAGCCCGAGACGATAATGGGCTTCGGCGAAATCCGGCTTCAAACGAAGGGCTTCGCGATAGGCCTTCGCCGCAGCCAGCGGACTACCCCGGGTATAGTGAATCGTCCCCATACTGAAATGAGGCTGTACGAGCGCCGGGTCCAAACGCGCCGCCTCTTGCAACTCGCTCAAGGCGGTTTTCCATTCCTGCTTCGCCATCAGGGCAATCCCCAAACCCAGATGGCCCAAGGCTTCATCCGGATGAAACCGCAACAGCGTGCGATATTCATCGATCGCCGCTTCGGAATCGCCCATCTGGTAGAGCAGGTTCGCCAGTTTCAAGCGCGCTTCCCGGCCGTCGGGATCCGCATGAAGCTCCTCCCGCAAGAGAGCGAGCTGTTCGAGGCTATTCGGCGGGGAAGCCGGTTCCTGAGCGGCAACCGGTTCCTGAGCGGCAACCGGTTCCTGAGCGGCAGCCGGTTCGTGTGTCTCGACCGGCTCAGACGCGCTATCCCGCGGTGCTTCAGATTCCGGGGGCGGAGTTGACTCGGGTATCGACGATGACTCCGGCGGTGTTGTTGCAGTTTCGGACGAAGACTCAGGTCCCGCCGGCGCCTCTGCGCCGGAGGACGGCCCCGGTTCCCGCACTGCGGCCGGTTCCACGGGCGGTTGGGATTCCGCCGCCGGTTCCGGTTCCGGCGCCGCCGTCGGCCTGGATTCGCCCTGTAAGCGCTCCTCGGTAATTCCATCATCGTGAGGGATTAAGGACAGCGTTTCCTCAGCGGACGCCATAGAAGGCAATAGACAGAGCAGAAGGACGACACCGGCTGACATTGAGGCTACGGGTTTCGACATCAACGACTCAATCCCTCCTGAAGGGTTTCCACAAACCATGCATATATAGCATAGATTATATTGGAAACTTGAGTCTCTTCTGACCCGTTCGATACCGGTGATCGTGTAGATTGATGAGGTTTTCCTTTCTACGGAATCGTTAGCCGCGAGATGCCAATGGGTAGAATAGACGAAACCGGTTTACAGGTCGCGGCCATCTCGAAGCGGGTAAAAGTTATTGATAGAGTTGACCGCGAGCCGGCTACGAGGCGAGATATGCCAAGAGCACGGCCCCCCCGGCGAGGAACCCCGTGAGAGCGAAGAGAATATACTGCCAGACGGCAATCTGATCATGAACGGTCGAAAGCGCAAACGTCGCGCCCTTTGCGAAGACCCAATTTCGGAACTCCTGCGGCGGAATTCGAGTCAGGCCCCGTTCCCGGCACATGGTGATAAAATCGGCGACGATGGCCTCATGAATCGAACCGCGGATCAATCGTTCGAGCCAAGCCGGTAGCGGAAGATATCCCACTGTCTGATTGAGAACCCCGTTCAGGATGTCTGTATAGCGCGCGTGAGCCTCATCGAGCGAGGGTGGGTCCACCGAAGTTTCGGTCAGCGGGGGCAACCGGCGGAGTCCCGCATGAAGGGCGGACTCGACGGCATCGACAATGCGATGAGCTGCGGACAGCAAGCCGGCCGCAATGCCGGTTCCGACCCCCGCCAACACGTAGAGGATCAACATGGACCAGCCGCCGATGATCAACCAGGTCGTTTGGTTCCAGACAGTTTTCAAATAGAGACCGGCTGACAACGTCAGAAGAGTGGTCAATCCGACCACATGAAGCGGCACGGACCAGAGCAGGGACACCAACAATGGCTTCGGCAGACGCAGGAGAGAGAATGGCGAATCATGTGCGTCCATGTGAGGTGATTGCTTTGAAAGCGCGCGCGGCCGCTGCTACTTGTCCAGCTCTCCTACGGCGAATCGGATTCGAAGTCGCGCCGCGAGAGCCTCGCGGTCGCACGCGGGAAGTGGTCGCGGTTCATGAGGCATGCGCCACACCGGTTCCAGCGGGGCCGGATCATCGGCAAGTCGGGGGATGAGATGCCAATGAATATGGGGCAACTGGTTCCCTAACAGTTCATAATTGATTTTGATCGGGTGAAATTCTTCCGCAAGCCGGCTCGCCACGTACGCGACTTCCTCCATGAGGCCGGCCCGCTCGTCACGGGACAGGTGAAAGAGTTCCGTGGCATGCCGCTTCAATACCAGCACCGTCCAGCCTATAAAGAATTGATCCTCGTGCAGGTACGCGGTCGTCCCGCCGCAATCAGTAATGAAATGATCCTTTCGCGGCCACTCGCCAGAACAGGCCTTGCACGAACCCCGGCTCATGGCCGCTTCATGCTCTTGGCCTCTTCGTCCGTGATGACGCCCTTCTTGACCAGAAGTTGGAGCAGTTTCTCGATGGTGTTGGTGTTCTCGCTGATCTGTGGAGAGGGTTCGGCCGGTTTGGGCTTCGCGGGCGGCCGCTTCAATCCGAGGACCCGGAAGGAGGGCGTAAATACCGCGACATAATCCTTATTGCGCAAGCGGACGGTGGCTGCGCGGCTATCGCTGTGGGGGCCCAAATCCGGACTGCTTCCCGTCGGAACGCGAAAGAACGGTTTCCCATCGTCTGTCTCTCCGTCCTGATCCAGCACCTCAAACCGCTGCAGGAAGGATTCATTTTTCAACGGTTCCCGGTCTTCCCCCGCAAGGTTCGTCACTTTATCGAGGACGAGCACAAGGGAATCGCCGATGAACGAATCGCTGGAATTGTTCCTCACGCTGACGTCGTAGCGATACTCACTGGTGAAATTGTCCCGGCCCTTCAGCGTCACGATAGCCGTCGCTTTGCCGGTCAGGTCGGAAAGTTGGTCCAGCGAGGCGGCGTGACCGGTAGATGATGCGAACCAGGCGGTGCTCAAGAGCAGCGCCGCGAAACAGGACAGCCTCGAGGCAGGCATGCGCATGGACGTGATCCTCTCTACTCGAACGATGGGCGCGCCTCAGCATAGCAGAGTCACATCGAGACCGCGAGCGCCGGCACGTCGTTGCCTTGACAGTCCGTTTTTATGGACTATATCCTGACCGGCATCCGATCGCGACTGTCGAAGGGATGTATCTGTTTTCATGTCACCTGGTTCAGCCCGGCGCGCTCCACTGCTTATTCCTCGCCTGTTCGCCAAGCAGCTCCTGCAATTGTACGATGTCCCCGATCCGCGCCGCCAAAGCAGGGTCATTCGTGGGTATGATGGGCCTCATGCGGTCCGCACTGCGCGAATGTGCGCCGCGGTCGCGCAACGGCTGGGGTATGCGCCGGCGATCGTCGAACGGTATCAGGTCGCCTGCCTGTTGCATGATCTCGGGCGAGCCGGCTTGGATCGCCGGCTATTCGGGCGCATATGGTCGTGGGCCAAGGACCGGGGCATCCCGACCAGGCCTCGTGAATGGCGGGCGGTTTATCCGGGCACGACGTATGGTCGAGAAACCGAAGCGTTTCTAGCCCGGTATCGCAAAGATCTGGAGGCGGCCGGCATCAGCATGGATCGCTGGGCCTGCGAGCAAGTCGAGATGCGGTTGGGATATGCCCGGCGGCTTGCCAGACGGTTGCGCCAAGTGCAGCCGCGTCTGACCGAATTGGGCGTGGCCTGGTCGCCATGGATGAAGCAGGTGATGTTGTACTATTACTATCCGGAAAAGCTCGTTCGAGCCAAACCTTGGGTGAAGCAGTTGGCGGAGGTGCTGGTGGCCTGTGAACAGTTCGAGGCGTACAGCAATCAGCGGCGCGGTCGGGATTATTATGTCCGGGCGAAGGAACGCCTGCCCGAGGCATTCGCTTATCTGGAAACATTGCAGCGTGAGGGGCTTGTCAGCCGGATAGTGGTGAAGAGCTTACAGCAACTTGCGGCTGAGGGCGAATTTGATCAGATTCTGGCGGAGGCCCGCGGCGTGCCTCTCTCCCGGCGCGAACGGGTGTGGCTCAGCCGCACGAATAAGAAGGAGAGTTGAGGATGGCGGTCATCAGCATTCCCCTGCGCGTGCCGATGCCGGGTGATACGCAGTTTGAAAACATCAGCGAACAAATCCGGCAAGCCTTGGCGTCCACGGGGCTTCTTGCCGGCATTGTCACGGTCTTTATCAAACACACGACCGCATCCGTGCTTATTATCGAAGATGAACCGGGAATCAGAACTGATACGAAGGCCCTCTGGCAGCGATTGATCCCGGCCGACTCCCATTGGCAGCATAATCAGCGCAATCCCGGCGAAGACAACGGACACAGTCATCTGCGCGGGCAACTGCAAGGTCAATCATTGACGATTCCATTTTCAGACGGCGCCATGACCCTGGGGACCTGGCAGCAAATCGTCATTCTGGATTTCGATACCCGCCCCCGCACACGCGACCTCGTGATCCAAGTTATCGGCGAATAGGGAACGGACCGCCGATCGTATGTGGCCGACTTTCCAGATGATCCGCCGGCGCGTACTCGTGCTGTCTCTCATCGCGAGCCTGGCTTGCCAGTGTGCCTGGGACCTCGCGTACGCTAGTCCCGATGGAAAAGGCCGTCTCACGTTGGCCGAGCAGTCCGAGCTCTCGCCGGAGGAGCAGGCGACGATCACGGTCTTCGAAAAGGCGGCTCATTCCGTGGTCTTCATCGCCAATACCGCGATGCAACGCGATCCGTGGTCTTTCAATGTGCTCGAAGTGCCGCAGGGATCCGGCACCGGTTTCGTCTGGGACAAATCGGGCCATGTCGTCACTAATTTCCATGTCGTCTACCAGGCGGACGCGATTACGGTGACCTTATCGGATCGTACGGAGTACAAGGCTACGGTCGTCGGAGCGGATCCGGATCATGATCTGGCCGTTCTCCGCATTCGAGCGCCGGAGGCCTCGTTGCAACCGGTGACGATCGGCAACTCGCAATCGTTGCGGGTCGGTCAGAAAGTACTTGCGATCGGCAATCCGTTCGGGTTGGATCATACCTTGACCACGGGAGTCGTGAGCGCGCTGGGCCGGACGATCCGATCCATGAGCAACCGCACGATCGAAGGGGTCATTCAGACGGATGCGGCCATCAATCCCGGCAACTCGGGAGGACCGTTGCTTGATGGGATCGGGCGACTGATCGGGGTCAATACGCAGATCGTCAGTCCCAGCGGCGCCTTCGCCGGCATCGGCTTTGCGGTGCCGGTGGACACCGTCGCGCGAATCGTTCCCGAACTTATCAAGCACGGCAAACTCATTCGTCCCGGCCTCGGGATTTCGGTCGTGCCGGATGCCATGGCTCGGCGGTGGGGAGTGCGCGGGCTTGTGATCGGCAAAGTGAGCCGGGGCAGCGGGGCCGAGCGGGCCGGACTTCGAGGAGCTCGGGAAGCGGGGATGGGGCGTATTGAATTGGGCGATATCATCGTCGCGGTGGACGGAAAAACGATCGAAACGATCGATGACCTGATGGATGTGATGGAGCGGCATAAAGTGGGCGATACGGTGACGGTAGACTATGTTCGCGCCAATCGCCGTCAACAGGTACGCGTCGTCCTGCAGGCGGTGAATTGATTGGGTGAGTTGCAACACCGATGCGCAGGGCAGCAGCCGGACCGATGCGTGTGTTAAGATCACTCGCCCGCATTGTTCGCGAAGCCTGACCGGCCGGATCGTTCATCTTGCGGCGAAGAGTGTAGACCGCCGATTTTGATCGCAGCAGCGAATCCGCGAGTGCGGCAGAGACGCCGGTGAATAATGCGGGTTGGATTCAAAAGGTCGGAGGATATGACATGAGCGATCACCGAAACCTGTCCGAAGCTCCGGGCAACGATATGGACGGAGCCCAACGCAGCGCGGCGTCGAACAGCAGAGACGGCGCCCCTACAGATCCTGATCCCTTGGAACTGATCGACGCATGCCTGGCCGCCTTCCCGGACGATGATCCCAGGCAGAAGTTGCTCTACAAGTTGCGGCATGTGCTGCTGAGCCAATCGGTGGCGCATCAGCGACGAGACAACGAATTTAAGAAATTGAACGATGTGGTGGCCAAGCTGACCGCGCCCGCCAATCGTATCGGCATGCTGCTGGATGTGCCGGCGGATGGGCTCGCGCGTATTGTCGTCGGCGGCGCCGAATACTATACGAATGTTGATCCCCGCGTGGCGCCCGAGGACCTCAAAATCGGGACACAGATTCTTGTGAACGAAGCGTTCGCGCTGATCCGGACGCTCGGGTATGACCGAAGCGGACCGGTGCTCAAGGTCGCCGAATTGTTGCCGGACGGCCGGCTTCGCTTCGAACAGGACATGGGCCGCCAGGCGATGATTTTGCCCCGGTCGAGTGATTTGGCCTCCGTGGATCTCAAACCGGGTGATGAAATCCGGATTGATCCCACTCATCGGATCGCCATTGAGAAATGCGAAGATCGCAAGGCTCGCGCGCATTTGCTTGACGAGGTCCCGACCGTAACCTGGAGCCAAATCGGGGGCCAGAAGGCGGCGATCGATGCCATTCGAAAGGCCATTGAATATCCCCTGTTGCACGGGGAGACATTCAAGCGGTATCAGTTTACGCAGCCGAAAGGCTTTCTTCTCTATGGGCCGCCCGGTTGCGGCAAGACATTGATCGGTCAGGCCGCCGCCGCCAGCTTGTCTCAGCTGGTCATGCGTGACACCGCCGGCGAATCGCGGAGCGATTTACCGGACAAACCTGCGGTCTCGACCGGCGCATTTCTGCATGTGAAGGGGCCTGAGATCCTGAACATGTGGGTGGGGGAATCGGAACGGATCGTGCGGGATCTCTTTGCCCAGGCCAGGGCACGCAGGCGGGACGGAGCGTTGCCGTTCATCTTTATCGATGAAGCCGAATCGATTCTGGGGACTCGCCGCTCCATGCGATCGTTCAATATCAATAATACGCTGGTGCCTATGTTTTGTGCCGAGATGGACGGAATTGATTCGCTTCGGGACGTAGTCATCATCTTGGCATCCAACCGGCCCGATCTTATTGATCCCGCTGTTCTGCGACCGGGCCGGATCGATCGAAAGATCAAGGTGGCTCGTCCCGACCGTGAGGCAGCCGCCGAAATCCTGAAGGTCTATTTGACGCCGAATTTGCCCTACAGCTCTTCGCTTGCCGATGAGCAGGCAAGCGACGAAGCTGCCGCTCGCGATCGGCTGGTGGAGCAGGTCGTGACCCATCTCTTTTCACGAGTCGACGCAAATCGGTTGCTGGCCGTTCGTTTACGCAGCGGGCATACGAAGGTTCTCTATCGAGGGGATATGGTGAGCGGGGCGATCTTAACCGCAATCGTCCGGCGGGCCAAAGAAAAGGCCATTGAACGGACTCTCCATGGATCGACGGCCGATCCGGGCATCCGGGCCGAAGACCTCTTGGATGCCGTCAACGATGAGTACCGAGAGGGCGAAGTGCTGCCTCCTGATGATGCGGCCGAAGAATGGTTGAAACTGCTGGACCATCACCCTGAACAAGTCGTGGGAATCTCCTCCTTCCGGCGCGGACGGCAAGCGGAGGAGCGATTGATCGGGCAGATTATCTGATACGAGATTGTATTAGTGTTCCACTGCATCATTGATGAATGGTGCGATGAAGGCAAAGGCAATGGTTAAATACTAAATTGTCATGAGTCTCTTTGGCCTCGAAACCGAATACGGCATTACACGGAACGATTTGGATTCGGTCGATCCGGTGATCGAATCAATGGAACTGGTCCGTGCGCACTTGACGGCTGCATTTGAACGGCGGTGGGATTATAGCGGCGAGGACCCGCATGAAGACGCGCGTGGATTTCGGGTCAGCGGATTGCAACAGGATAAGGAAGAAGATCAGTTTGCCGAGATGGACGCGCATCGGCCGTTCTCATTCCATGAGATGAAGAGCGACTTGGTCCTGGCAAACGGCGCCCGGTTCTACAATGATCATACGCATCCGGAATATTCGACGCCCGAATGCCGGACGCTGCGGGATCTGGTCGCGCATGATCGGGCGGGAGAGCGCCTTCTCTTCCGGGCGGCCCAGAGGCGGAACCGCGTGCTCGGCGGGCCTCACGTCCAATTGTACAAAAATAACACCGACTTTCACGGCCACAGCTATGGCTGCCACGATAATTACTTGATGCCGCGATCGGTGCCGTTCGATGCGCTGGCCTCCGGACTGATCCCATTTCTCGTGACCCGGCAGGTGTTTGCCGGGGCGGGTAAATTGGGTGTTGAAGCGCAGGAAGGGGTGTTCCAGCCGGGCCTGTACCAATTGTCGCAGCGTGCCGATTTCATCGAGACTCCGATGAGCGTCGATACGATGCACAACCGTCCGATCCTCAACACTCGTGACGAGCCGCACGCCGATCGGCGTCTCTACCGCCGGCTCCATCTCATCATCGGGGACGCCAACCTGTGCGAGTACGCGACCGCGCTGAAGGTCGGGACGACGCGCCTTGTGTTGGACCTAATCGAATCGGGGCAGGCACCGGCCGTGGCGTTGGAGGACCCGGTCGCGGCCGTCAAAATGATCTCACGTGATTCTTCATTGACTGCGGGCGTCCGTTTGCAAGACGGCCGGACCATGTCCGCATTGGACCTGCAACGGCTCTATTGCGAAGCGGTTCGCCGCCGATTCGGCCCTGGAGACGGCGACAGAGCCTGGGTGTTGTATGAATGGGATCAGGTACTTCGCTTCTTGGAGGAAGACCGGTCGCAGCTGATCGGGCGCATCGATTGGATCACCAAATTCTGGCTGCTTGAAGCATTTGCCGAGGCCGAACGGGTGGAGTGGGATGATCCCTGGTTGACCAGCCTGGATCTCGAGTATCACAATCTCGATCCGGACCGAGGGCTGTTTTTGGGCCTTGAAAGTGATGGGCGCGCGTGGAGACTGACCGCCGAGGCAGACATTGACGCAGCCCTCATGGCCGGACCGAGCGATACGCGCGGCGGCATCCGGGGGCTTTGCATCCGGCGTTTTCCGGATCACATCACATCGGTGCAATGGGAACGGATCAAGTTTAACGGGGGACTCTTGTCTAGGACGTTGGAGATGACCGATTTGTTTGAACCCGAACGGGTCAAGACGTTGGCCGATATTCTCTCCGCGGCGGCTACCCCGTCCGAAGCATTGGATCGATGGAACAATATGAAAGGACAATGACCTATGAATCATCCGATCACATGGGAACGCAAGGAAGCGCCGTTCGATCCGATTACGCGCCCGGCCGATCCGAAAGAGGAGACCGGGCCGAGACGTCCTGAGACCGGCTCGCCGGACAAGGACAATCTTCTCAAGAGAATGCGCAAGGTCGATCCCAAGCAGGCGGAACGATATCGGCAGCGAACCGGGCAGTAGCCGATTAATTATGAATTGTGAATGCTGAGTTCTGAACGGACCCGAATAGCGGATCAAACGGATACAAGTCCTACCCCTATTCATAGTTCAGCATTCACATTCGTCACTGGGGTGTCGGGGATGGGGATGCAGGGGGACTTTCTTCAATTGCTCAAAGAGCAGGGCTATCAATTCGGCGCGGCCCATGCCGGCGATGGGGCTGGTGTCATGCGGTCCGACATCACGTTCGGCACCACGATTCTTGCCATGAGGTACGCGGATGGTGTGCTGGTGGCCGGTGACCGCCGGGCCACGGCCGGCAACATGGTCATGTATGACCGCACGGATAAGGTCTTGGAAATCGACCGATACAGTGTCATGGCGATTGCCGGGGTGCCTGCGACCGCCTATGAAATGGTGCGGGTGCTGGAACACTCGTTCAAGTATTATCGGCGCACCCAACTGCAGGAACTCAGTTTCGAAGGGAAACTACGGGCCGTATCCAAACTGCTCAAGGACAATGTAGCCGCGGCGTTGGCGGGAACCGGCGCGGTCGCTCCCATTTTCGCCGGATATGACCCGGACCAGGAGGCGGCCAAGATTTTTTTCTACGACATCCTCGGCGCAGAATTCGAAGCGGTGGAATATGCGGTATCGGGTTCCGGTTCGCCCGTGATTCGGGGCATTCTGCATTACCTCAATACCTGGGGAGCCAAACCGCTGAGCGCTCAAACCGTCGATGAAGCGACCGCGCAGGCCCTGCGGCTGCTGACGAGCGCGGCGGAGTTCGATTCGGCGACGGGAGGAGTCAATCGCGAAGCCAATCTTTATCCGGTCGTCAAACTCATTACGAGCAGCGGCGTATCGAGAGTCGAAGAGCAACGGCTGAAGTCATTGTTCGAGGAACAGGTGAGTCGCCATGTATGAAGAACCGTACCGGTGGGTCGAAGCCGTCGGCAATCGGCGCCACTATCTGGATGAACAGTTTCGCAAAGGAAGTCCTGTCGTAGCGGCCTCCTATGCCGAAGGCATTGTCCTCGTGACATTCAGCCGGGGGACGCCGAAACTGTATGAAATTTATGACCGGCTGGCTTTTGCCGGGATGGGGCATCCGGCCGATCTTGAGAAGCTGCGGTTCACTCTGTTGGAAATGGCCCACGTGGAGGGATTTAACCGGTCACCGTCCGATGTAACGGGAGCCAGGCTGATGAAGAACGGATTGGCCCCGACAATCAAGCAGGCGTTCGAGGAGATTTATAAGGCGCCGTTCATCGTGAAGATTCTTTTGGCCGAACTGGGCGTAAAAGCGGGGCGCGATACCTTTCTGACGATCAATTACGATGGAACCTTCGAGGAGACTCACGGCTGGGCGGTCTTGGGCGCCTCGGATGATGCACAAGCCTCCATGCGCGCATTCTTGAAACAAGAGGCCGATCCGCAACGGGCCTCGCTCGCACAAACCCTGTCCATGTCTCTTCTGACCTGGGCCGTCGGGTCGTTGGTTCAGCGCGAAGAGGAACCGGACTCCGCCATCCCGGAGCAGACCTCCGCGTCAGCCGAATCCAGCTCACAAAAGTCCGCCGCTGCGCCGGATCCCGCTGCATTGCGCGAACATCTACGCACGATTGGAACGGAGATGACCCTGGAATGCGTGATTCTTGGGCATAGTCTACCCGGTTCATCAAAATACCGTCCGCTGAAGGCAGGAGAACTCGCCGGGTTGCTCCCATCGGATCTCCTTCCTGCCGCCAGGACATGACATGCTGAATCGGATTTTCGGGCTGGAAACCGAGTACGGCCTGCTCATCAATGAAGACCGTCCGGACCAGTCTCCATCCTCCTTGGCCCATCGCTTACGCGATCATATTTTTCATGTCCAACGGCGGGGCGTTCTCGATCGGCACCATCGGGGACATGATGAACCGCCGGGGAACGGGGGATTCCTGACCAATGCGGGGCGGATTTATCTTGATATGGGCCACCTCGAATATGCTTCTCCCGAGTGCGCGACGTTGATCGATCTCGTCGCCGCGGATCGTGCGGGCGATCGCATTCTCCAGGGCGCCTTGCAGGACCTCGGTCTGTCCGAGAGCGTTTATCTCATCAAGAACAATGTAGATCACGAGACCGACGCCACGTTTGGGTCGCATGAGAATTATCTCGTTTCGAGGAGATTCCCATTTTCCCGCCGAGGGCTGGCTCCGTTGGTGTCGTTCCTCGTGACCAGGCAGATCTTCACCGGCGCCGGGCGCGTCGGAGTGGCCAGTGATCCGAATGAATGGGTGCAGGTCGGCGGCTTGATTCTGCATCGGCCGGGACTCCGTGATGCGCCGGACCGCACGCGCCTGCCTTTCCAACTGTCGCAACGGGCGGACTTCATCGTCAACGATTTCTTCGAGTGGGTGCAGCATAATCGCTCCATCGTCAATACGCGGGACGAACCCCTCGCCGATCCGAATCAATACCGCCGCATTCATCTTCTCTGCGGCGATTCCAATATGGCGGAATATGCCACCGCGCTGAAAATGGGAACGACCGGCTTGGTGTTGCAACTGATCGAAGACGGTCATGCGCCAAAGGACCTGACGCTCAGTGAACCGGTCGAAACGTTGCGCGAGGTGTCGCGCGATCCGGAGCGGAAATGGATCATAACTTTGGAGTCGGGAAAGAGCATGTCGGCGATCGATGTGCAGGTCGCGTTCCTGGACGCGGCACGGCTGCATTATCATGGGCAAGACGAAGAGACCGATTGGGTGCTTCAGGAGTGGGACTCCGTCCTGCGTGACCTCGCGGGCGACTACGCGAAACTGGTGGGACGGGTGGACTGGGCGTCCAAGCTCTGGCTGCTGGAAACCTTTCGCGCGGAGGAAAACGATCTTCCTTGGGATGATCCGGTCTTAAAAAGCTTGGATCTTGAGTATCATAATCTTGATCCGCAGCGAGGGCTCTACTTCGGTCTTGAAGAAGAAGGGCGGGCTCTTCGCGTGACGACCGGCAAGGCCGTGGAAATGGCCGAAACCAGCCCGCCAAGAAATACCCGCGCGTTCGGTCGGGGAGAACTCGTGCGGCATTTGCTGGCCGATGAATCGAATTCGTCGGCGCGGGAACAGTGGCAGCGGCCTCCCGCCTACATCATCAATTGGTCCGTGTTCCAGATCCGCGGGGGCGAGCCGTTTCCCATGCCGGATCCCTTTAGGACCTATGCCGCGGAGGTGCGGCGCCATATCGCCGAATGCCTCAAGATCGACGAGGCTAGAAGCCGGATGCAAGAGCCTTGACCGCCCCTTTCGGGACATCGAACGAAAAGCGCAGTTGCACTGCGACGTATTTTTGAATCAAGCCCGCCCGGTCGAGCGGACGATCTTCTTCCCGATAGACGGCCAACTCTGTGTCGCGCCACCGTACTGCAATTCCGACGATCCAATCCAACTCGGTCGGAGCGACCGGATTGCCGGCTTCGCGATCCGTAAAAAAATTGACGTCGCCATAGAGCACGAGCCGGTTCTTGTACAGGTCCAAGTCCGCGTGACCGACATAGCGGAACAGCGCGCGTCCCGTATTGTCCGGGCGGGCAAAATAGCGGCTATTGTAAAACAGCCAGCCGCCGCCGGCATAGGCCGTGAGATTCTGATTGGGGAAGGTCCGTCGCCACCAGGCGGAATCCTGAACAGCCTGAAATCGCCCGGTGACCAGGACGTCGGCATAGGCTTGCTTGATCCCGCTGCGGTCAATGGGCGCGTCCCGCTCGTACTGGAGACGCCAGCTGAATCGATCAAGCAGACCGGTAAAGGCCACGGTGCTGTCCCATTCTGACAACTCGATCCAACCGTCGGTTCGATCCGAGAAGAAATTCTGGTCGGTGTAAAAGGTCAAATACTGCTTATATAGATCGGTCTCCAAATGCAACATATGGCGCAGACCGACCAGGCCGGTATTGTCGGGTCTTGCGGCGAAAGTCGGATTGTCGACGAAAGCGGCGGTCAATAGATATCCACCGAACAACGTTTCCTCTTCCTCCCGGTCGCCTTCATCGGCCCGCTCCATGGATGGGAGCGGCCGTCCATACTTTTCCAACCCATACGTGGCGGTCGAATCCACATGCATCGGATCCGCGGCGTGCCAGAACAGAAGACATGTCGTCACACACATGGTGAATCGGTGAAGAGTCATCAGGGGGCCGTGCCGGCCAAGATACCGGATCCAACTAGCTGGGTCTCTCGAAATGTAATAGTGGTAAGAAGAGAATAACACGTCAAGCCTGCGCATGCCGTGGTTGGTATGCACGCTGTATCATGCGCGATTTAGCGCAACAGGTGCGGCTTCATTCTCATGAGCCGCAGTTCGAAAAGATGTCCTCGCAGTCATTCGAGGCATCGACGAAATCCGGGACAAATCGATAGCGAACCTCTTCCACCCGATCGTCTTTCAGCATGAGCGAAGCCCAGCAGCCGTGATGGACGCTCGGCATGCTTCCCTTTGAGGCGGTGCCCGATTCTTCAAGCATCGGCGCCTCCCGGTAATAGCGCAGTTCCGTGACGGAGCCTTCCTGTGTTTCGCTGATCGGCCGCCCCGCACACGATAAGACCTCCGCTTTGAGTTTCCCCCGCATACGAGTCTGAGCCTGGTGCCCCTCCGTGATGGGCGGCGAGGAAGCACAGCTGATCGCGTACAGCGCCGAGAGGGTTACGACGCAGGCCAAGATCGGACGGCATGGCGGCATCAGGCCGAATGTTTCCATGGAACATCTCGTTAGCACAGCGTCATGAGAAACACAACCTTCGTGCATTGTCGTGACAAGCCATTGCGCCGGACAGTCATTGCCGTTTCGTGTGCGGCTCGTTTCCACGGCGGTCATGCGCCGGTGCATGTCCGAACCGGCAAGTAACGGCCACCAGGCGGCGCAGATGCGAGACCGGTGGCGCTTATCAGTGAGGGGCAAGTGACTCAGCTGCAACATTGCAATAAAACCATCGTTTGTTTGACATTATGGTTCCAATTTATTAAGTATGAACTATGCTCGTTCTTGTCAATAAATACTGAAGTGTATATACATACAAATATATCGGTCATCAATTCATCGGACTTTCCATTTCTTGCCCGTCCTTATGTCCTTCTTAGATCGTGAGGCCGCAAAAGCGGCGCGCAATATTCCGTTAAACTAGCGCATTGCGGCACAGCAAGTCTTGTGGATGCCGCCCGATCTCCGATAAGCGGGCGGTTGGTGTCCTTCAAGCTCGTTTATCCCGGTAGTCGGATGATGCAATCGTGCCCAGGCCGGATCGCTGTTTTCGGCGCGTGTATTGAACCGAGGAATGAAGACTATGTCTAGAAAGCTGCTGCCTTCGTTTCAACGATCCAACTCATCCGACGCGGGATCCTCTGCGACATCGACGCAGGACTACGACATGCTCCCCGTCGCCATCGCCATATTGTTGCGCTTCCAAAAAGGAGAGGAGGATGTCCCGGGTATGACGGAGGCGATCGGAGTTCACCGATTACGCCTGCTGACCGGCCAGGTCCTGAAGCCGGGTTGTCCTCTGACGCTTCAATTTAGAATGGGCACCGGAATTTGTTATTTGAACGTCGGGGGTCAAGTCATCTCCTGCATTCCCGCCGATATTGCGGGTGCCGGCAGGCATTTGATTGAGGTTCAATTGTCGGCGGTCGGCAAATTCGAACAGCACATGCTCCGGTCGGCTCTTGCCGAAGTGATACGCGATCCATCCGCCCGGCAGGATTCGCTGTTAACCATCCATGGGACGAGGGATGCGCTTGCGGAAGAGGCCACCCCATTGTTTGAATCCGTTCCGTACGTGAGGCCGGCGACGGAGGTGACCAGTGGGCCTTGCGGATCATCCGGGGATCCTCCCTGGGTCGCGGAACTTCAACGCCAAACGAAACCATACTGGGACGCCGTCCTCGACTGTCGGCTGATTCAAGAAGCTTCCAAGGGGACATTATCGTTGGACCGGATGCGCGGATGGATCATACAAATGTATCCGTTTATTGAAACATTTCCGAAATGGATCGCTTTGACCATCGCAAAAGTGCCGGATTTGGACAGCCGTGCATTCATGATCGACAATCTTCGAGTGGAAAAACGGCACGCGACGCAATGGGTCCATATGGCGGAGGGATTCGGGCTCAACAAACCGGCGCTGGAGTCGGTGGTGCCATATCCCGAAGTCGATGCGCTGACCCATTGGTTATGGTCGATCAATGCCCAGGGATCCTTGGCAGAAGCCGTCGGTGCGACTAATTACGCCGTGGAGGGTGTGACTCAGGGCATCGCCAGATTAACGCTCAAAGGGTTTCCCCACTATGCAGAAATGCCGAATATACAGTTGGGCCGTAAAGCGTATGCCTGGATGCAAAATCACGCCAGATATGACGAATTACATCCGGTTCAGGCGTTGCAAGTCATGAAACTCTATACCACTAAAGATTTGGAAGAGAAGGTGATATTTGCAGCAAGGCGTAGTTTGGAGTATCTGCTGATGGCGTTGGAGGGCTGTTATACCCGATGTGGGGCGCGGACGGACCGATCCGATATGCCGTATCCCATAGTATGCTTCAATCCGGAGCCGGCCTGCCTGGGCAAATTCCGCAAGGAGTGACTTCTGCCTTTCATCATCTCCTTTGTATTCTTTCCGGTGGCGTTCTAAAATTACGTGCCTTCCGTATAGTTGCTCGGTCGGTCTCTGTCCCTCTGCGCCAGGAGAATTATGAATTGTATGACCGGCTTCTTATGGGTCCCTCGTCAGATTGATGAGGCCGACCACAATATGATTTGCGCTTCGGATCGCCCATGAATGCATTCGCGGTTTCCGGGCTGTTGACCGGGCTCACCTCGATGGCATTCGGGTATTTTGTCTACGGGAAAGGCCGCCATCGGTCCGTCAATCGATTATGGTTTGTCTTCACGCTTTCAGTCGGGGTTTGGGGATGGGGCGGGATGTGGATAGGCGTGGCTTCGAAGCCGGCAGACGCCTTATGGGCCTGGAGAACGGCGTTTGCCTTCGGGGTGGTATGGATTCCGATTCTGTTTGCTCATTTTGTGTATGTATTTTGCGAAATCCCGGCTTCCCGATTTTTGCTGAGCAGCTATCTCCATGGAATCGTATTTGCGCCGCTGGCGTTCACCGATCTGTTTTTCAACAATGTGCGGTATGTCTTTTCGTCGTTTTACTACGCGGTGCCGGGCGCAATTTTTCCCTATTTCGTGATCTGGTGGATGGGGTCGGTTCTGTACAGCCACTGGATTCTGCTCGCGACGGGTTCGCATCGGACGGGCCAGAAGAAAACTCAAATTTCCTATTTTCTTCTCGCGACGTCGATCGGGTATTTATTCGGCGCACTCGACTATCTGCCAATATTTTCCGTCGATCTGTATCCGTATGGAAATTTCGCCATCGTGCTCTATCCGATCATCATGACGTACGCGATCGTCAGGCATCGATTGATGGATATCAGCCTGGTGATCAACAAAGGGCTCGGGTACGCCATTGTGCTCGGGATTATTGTTGTCGCCACCTCGATCGGCGCCGTCTTGAGCGATCGTGCGACGGCTCATTCTACCCCGCCGCTTCTTGCCGGGACACTGTTCATGATCTGCGGTCTCTGGGTCCTCGGCAACGGCATCCGTACGGCTGCCAATGTCACGTTCGCTTCTCTCTGCGGCGCGGCCTGCCTCTGGTTGTTCGGTTGTTTTATGATGTTCTCTGCAAAACATGGGCAGGAGGCGATTTTTTGGGAACGAGTAATCTATATGGGTGTCGTCTATATTCCGGCCTTGGCCTATCATTTCACACAGAGCCTTTTGGGTGCCGCTCGTAGGGATAAGGTTGTCATCTGGGGGTACGTCGCCAGCACCGGCTTCTGGCTTCTCTCCTTTACCGATCTGCTGGTAAATGGCTACTACACTTATTACTGGGGCCGTTATCCTCGAGCCGGCGCTCTGCATCCGGCATTTGTGATGTATCTGGTAGCCGGCGCCGGCATGAGTCTCTACCGGTTGTACCAAGGATATCGAATCAGTCTCGGCTCTTCGATTCTTCTCTCCGCGCAGCTCAAATACACGTTTATTGCGCTCCTGCTGGGATTTACGGCGTCGATCGATTTTTTGCAGACATATGGAATCGGTTTCTACCCCCTGGGCTATCTTTTTGCGGGATTATGCGTGACGGTCATAGCCTACACGATGGTGAAATACGAATTGATGGATGTCAGCCTCGTTCCGAGCCGTCCGAAGGTGGTGCTCTCCATCAAACTGCTCGCCTTGATTCCGGCCTATCTCGTCATCTTATTGATCATCCGCATGTTTACGGGGAATCTCTACTATCTGCTCGCCGGAGTGTTATTTGCGTTGTTTGTCGTGGTGGCCGGAGTCTTGTCCAATCTTCAAAAGGGTGTGGAGCAAGCCATTGGGCAAACGTTGTTTCGAGAACGGTACGACGCGTACGACACATTGGTACGATTCTCGAAATCGCTGGTATCGATCCTCGAATTGAGACCGTTGACGAAAGAGATCGTCCAAACGCTGGCCAGGGTCATGAGCATCAAGACGGCGTCGGTCTTTGTGTTGGATAAGGAACAGGGAGTCTATTCTTTGGCTGCTCATTATGGAAGTGGAGCAGAAAATCATGCGGCTGCGATGATCAAGGTGGATTCAGACCTGACCCGTGAATTGATGAAAGCGGAAACGGCGCTCGTACGAGAGGAAGTGGCGTATGAAGCCGGAGGCGATATCAACATGCGGGTCTTGGAGTCGTTGAAGTCCCTCGATGCGGAAGTCTGCATACCTCTGCTTAATAAAGACCGTCTTGTGGGATTTTGCAGTCTCGGCCAGCGAACCAATCACGGTATGTATTCCACCGAAGAACTCGGCCTGTTGCGAACATTGGCTCAGCATGCGGCCATTGCCCTCGATAACGCCTTGCTGTATGAAGACCTCCGGCGGTCTCAGCTGCTCATGCGCCGCACTGATCGATTGCGATCGCTTGAAACCATGGCCGGTGGTTTTGCGCATGAAATTCGGAATCCTCTGACGTCGATCAAGACGTTCATTCAACTCGCGCCTGAGCGCAGGGATGACGCGGAGTTCATGGAACAGTTCAGTCAGGTCGTGTGCGATGATGTCGAGCGGATTGAGCGCTTGATTCATGAGATCCTCGACTATGCCCGATATATGACGCCAAAGCTGACCCGGGAGAACCTCAACGATGTGGTGTCATCCTGCCTGTACTTTATAGAGGTCAAGGCAAGCAGCAAGGCGATCGCCATTCGCCGTGAGCTTGAGCCCGATCTGCCCAGCGTCAAGCTTGATCGTCAGCAGATCAAGCAGGTGCTGCTCAATCTCCTTATCAATGGCGTGGAAGCGATCGGCGATCGCGGCGGACATTTATCGGTGAAGACAAGAAGGTTGGTGAAGCATCCCCATGAGGCGTGGGTGAGGATTGAAATAGAGGACAGCGGCCCGGGTATTCCGCCCAAGGACCTGGATCATATTTTTGATCCGTTTTATACGACCAAGCACGCGAGCGGAGAACGAGAAGGGACCGGTCTTGGACTGACGATTGCCCATCAAATCATCCAGGAGCATGGCGGATATATCGAAGTGTCAAGTGAGATAGATCGTGGGACAAGCTTTTCCGTCAATTTACCCGTCAGCCCGCCAGTCATCGAATGGCAGGCGCCGCCGGCCGACCAGGATTCCGACAGATCGGTCGGTCTGCTGGTTGCCAAATCCCGGCTTGGTGCGAGTGGGGATTTTCGGAGCATGACGGAACCTCCCAAGGGAGCTGCATAGAAAAACCTGCTTACGCCCCGATTATCTAACAGTGGGTCGCTTCATCGCTTAGCCGGTATCCGCCGATCCGCCTGATTGAAGTGTCGATATCATCTCGATTAACCGGTTTTCCACCCAATAGCAGTCTTCGTCACTCCGCCGGCATTGAAAATAGCCGCAATGTCCTCCCTTTGCGGTGAGGACCAGGTCGATGAATGGATTGGCGGCGATAACCGGGGTTTCAAACATGGTATGGGGGATAAACGGATCATCTTTGGCGGCGATGATCACCGTCGGAACTCGAATAGCGGCGACCACATGGCGTGCCCCCGATAAATCGTAGTACTGGGTTGCGTTCGCATATCCACCATCGGGTGCTGTGTAGAGTTCGTCGAATTCACGAATGGTTCGTATGGAGCGTAAGGCGGCGAGATTCCATTGACCCGGAAATAATCCCCCTTTTCTGATGATTCTAGATTTCAACCGTTTCAAAAAATAGTCATGATAAAGTCTGTTGCCGGGGCGTTCCAAGGCGGCAATGCATTGTGTCGGATCAATGTTAGGACAGATGGCGAATACGCCGGACAGTGACGGCATTGGCGCTATGATCTCGCCCGCCATTTTGAGCACCAGATTCCCTCCCATCGAGTACCCTATCAATGAAATCGATCCCAAGCCGTCCCTATCGATTAATTCAGTGACTACTGCTCGGATGTCTCCGCTTAGGCCGCAGTTATACAGAGACGGCGCGAGATGTTCGGTTCCGCCGCATGTTCGTTGATTGAGACGAATCACATTGAGACCGGCCTTCCAGGCTTTCGCGGTCAGTCCCTCCATATAGTGAGAGCCACCGCATCCCTCCAAACCATGCACAATTACCACTGTCCCACAAGCATGTCGCCGGTGTTGCCAGTGACAAAGGCCGAGTACTTGAGTGCGCGGTGCGACGGTAAAGAGTCTAAGTTCAAGGGGAATATCTCGCAATAGGACCTTGCGTGGATAAAACTTCGAGACAAGTGTCATCGCATGGGGATTCCGAAGGAGGGGATGCGGCTCAAAGGGAAGTCGAAGCTTGGCTACGGGGATTCGAATAGGGGCGGAACAGTCATAATGAGAAGACATTTATCACAAGATGGCTCCCCGGGCAGGACTCGAACCTGCGACCAGCCGGTTAACAGCCGGCTGCTCTACCAACTGAGCTACCGGGGAACTAAGGCAGGGCGAAACTTTAATATTGTAGCAAAACAGGGAACCGGCCGGGAAAGTTTTTTTCTGTAGAACGTCAGTTCCGTCCGGCTTTTAGATATCGAAATCTTCCGATTCGTCTTCCTCGGAACTGGCGTCCGTATTGCCTTGGGACATGGCGACGTAGTGCTTGGCCCATGTGATGTAGAGATTGCCGCTGTCGCGCATTGTATCGGCTGCTTTAACCAGTTTCTGGGCCAAGTCTGGGTCCTTTCCCCCTGCGTGGATTACGGAAGCTTGTCGTTCCAGGGCTTTAGGAAAGGCGCTTAGCAGGCTGGAAATCTCGTTCAAGAGTTCGTCCAAAACATTGTCTTCACTATGCATGGGTTCCGCTCCGCATTGACATATGATTGTTCAAGATCTTTAACGATACTGAAGCGGGCTGCCCCAACAAAAAACCCCATAGCGGAGCGCTACGGGGTTCGTGCCGACCAAATGGTCGCGTTAACCTTGGTACGCCTGGCCCAGGCCGGCAGATTCACCCTTTTCCGACATAAGGCTGCCGTTGGCGCTGACGGCTTGCATGATGATCGCTTGATGTTTCGCGGCATTGCAGACCACGACGCACAGTTCGCAGCCCTTGCAACGATCAATGGTGACCTCGGCAACCATTTTGGTGCTGTTGAGGTCCAGGCAATTCGCCTCGGGACAATACATGATACAGAGCCGGCATCCCTTCTTGGCGACGCACTTTTCATCAATAACTTGCGCAACGTTATACATGCCGATAGGTTCCTTTTCTTATGCTGCGACAGCCGGATTGCCGATTCTCAATTCCACATGGTTCTTTTCGGCCCATTCCGATCCGATTTCATAAGCTCGTCGCACTGTCGCAAGATTCTTCTGTAACAGCATTTCCTTTTTGGCGAACTTCTTTTTGATCGCTTCGTCTAACGACGCGGTGCCTCCGGAAGCGACGAATTTCTTGCCGAAACGCTCTTGAAGAGCCCCGTCAAGAGCTTCCATCGTGACACATTTTGTGATGCCCGCCACAGAGCCGATCATGGTCATATTGGTCGAAAGTTCGGTTCCTGCTACCTCGAGGGCGATCTGTGTGCCGGGAATATACAGTGTGGCGACATTCAAATCCTTGAGTCGCTGAATGTCCTCCTCGGAAAGAAGAGGAATATCCGAATTTATGATGACCACTCCGCCTTCTTTTATGCCGGAATAGAACGGCATCGTATAGCTCTTCCCCATGGTGATGACCTGAGGATGAAACACTTCGATTACATCGGGGAAAACAAGCTCGCCCCGATCGAAGATGCGTTCGATACCGATACGACAATAACTTTCGGCCGGAGCCATTCGCTTCTCCGCTCCAAAAAACGGATTCGAAATGGAAAATTTGCCGTCTCGATTGGCCGCCATGGCCATGACATGAGCCGCTGTGACGGCGCCTTGCCCGCCGAGACCCGACATGCGGATATTCAGTCTTTTCTTGATCATCGACAACCTCCTAGGCGCCTTGGCCGGTCAACTGTTTGGCTGCGGCCTTCTTTTCCTTTTCCTTTGCGGCCGTTTCGGCCAGCAGTTGTTTGGCCGGCTCACTGATGTATTCTTTGTACGCAAAGCGTTCGGTCGGTTTCTCCGAATCACGCATTTCCTGTAGTCCCTCCATGCTGTTCTTTCCGATCTCAAGGATGCAAGGCGTGTACAGCTGGAGATATGTCGGACCGATTTCACGTGCGATCAAGACTGCGTTGCGAATAACCTTTTCGACGAGTGACGGCTTGCTCACCGTACAGTTGACGACGTAGTGACAACCGGATTCACGCGCAATCTCCGGCAGGCGTACTTTCTCGAAAAGTTTGCCGACCGGGGCCATCTTGGCGACAAACCCCTTTTGCATGAGCCCGCTCTCCTGGCCACCGGTGTTGGCGTAGAGTTCATTGTCGAAGCAGATCGTGGTGAATTTCTCCTGTCGGAACCAAGCCTGCAAAGTCATGTCGAGTCCGATATCGACCGTTGCCCCGTCTCCCGCCAGAACGACCACATCCTTCACGCGATCCGGGAATCTCACACTGAGGGCGCGTTTTAGTCCGGAGGCAATCGCATTCTGGTTCCCAAATAAGGAGTGGATGTTGTGAACGGCCACCATCGGGAACACGAGGCTCGTACAGCCGGTGGAGCCTACCATCACGGTATCCTCAGGATTGGGCAGCGAAGCCAAGATATAGCGAAACGCCATCGACTCCGGACAGCCGGCGCAGAGTGAGTGCTGTTCAATCAATTCCTTGGAGTTCCCGATGTCCTTCCAGCCGCGGTCTTCCTTTCCGTATGTAGCGCGTTGGACGAGGTCCTGATAGTCCGACGGCATGATGTCATATAGATCCGGCGAAATTTTGATTCGCTCTTTGCTCATGTATGCCTCCTCAAAATGCTCTTCTTACCAGATGAACTATTGGACCGGTGGTGATCAACTGCCTCGCCCGGCCAGGGATTCGGCTCTCATGCCCAACGCTGTCTTGATTTCGGACACGATGATCTCGGGCGGCATGGTCATGCCTCCACAGACGTGAGGGCCGGCATGCACCCGCTCGCTGTTTGGGATAGTGGCGCGAATTTCCTTGGCCAACCATCCGGTAACATTAAACTCTGGTACGATAATATGCTTCGCATGTTTCGTCGCTTCACGGATTTCCTCTCCCGGCCATGGTCGTATGGTCTTTACCTTCACGAGGCCGCATCGGACTCCTTCATCTTCGAGCATGCGGATCGCTTCACGGCCCTGGGAAACCGCAGTGCCGGACGCCACAATCATAATATCCGCATCAGTGTTTTCCGAATCGATCAGGCCGTTGAGCCAATGAATGGAATGCTTGCGGGACCGTTCGACGGCCGCCCATATTTCTTGCTGCCAGCTGGCATGTGTCGCGTAGCTGATATAGTTGCTCTTCATTACGAAGGGATCACGCATCATTCGGACAGGAGGGCATTCCATGTCCATGCACGGGACCGGTGACCGATATGGGTCGTACGGTGGTAAGCACATATCTACAGGGGTCAAGTTCACGACGTCCTTCGTATGAGTGACAAAAAATCCGTCGCAACAAAGGGCGAGAGGCAAATGGACATCCGGTTCTTCGGAAACCATATACCCTTTGAGAATCCAATCAAAAAAGTCCTGGGCCGTTTCAGCATGCCACACGAGCATGCCGGTGTTGAGCAAATAGGCTATTTCCAGAGTGTCCGGTTGGATGGACAGCGGCGAATTGATCCCTCGACACGTGACGATCATTTGGATGGGAAGCCGTGCCCCTGCCCACATCGGGAAATTTTCCATGGCTCGCATCGTTCCGGGGCCGGCCGTGGTGGTAAAGACGCGGGCGCCTCCGAACGCCGCTCCGGCGCATTGAGACATGACTGCAAATTCACTTTCCCCGCGGAAATAATCTCCGATGTAGCCTTCCGCAAACAGCTCGCCGATTAAGGCGGCGGCCTCGCTTTGAGGAGTAATTGGATAAGCGATCATCACATCGCAGCTAGCTCGGCGAACCGCTTCCTTAATGACTTCGCTGCCTGTATAGAACGATGGGGTTCTCACAGCCTCATTCATCAGAACCCACGGGTCCGTGTAAGTCTGACCTTTCTTATTTTGTTTGCCGATGGCTGAATGTATATCTCCCATGGGCCCAGCCTCCTTTCGAATCGTCCTGCTCGAACCGAATCAGTTCGAAGCGGAGCTTTTGGCTGCCGCCAGCCGTGGTTGCACGGTTCCCTTTAGCTTCTTGACCCACTGGGCCAACGTCATGATTTTCTCAACTGATGTATCTCGGATGGAGAGCATGGCGTCCTCATGTCCGGCCTGTGCGCACATCGCGATAGTATAACAAGACGTCCCTCCCCGAATGATCTTTAACGACAGGTTGGCCTGATGACAATGGACACCGACGAACATGCAACAGTCGATTTTGTTGTGCCAAATCGTCAGATTCGGGTGATTGGGATTGATTTCGATTTCAGGATTGATCTTGGGATACTTGGGACGATAATCGGGCATAGGAATCAGCATGGCCTTCTGGCCAGGCTGAACACATTCCTTCAAGGTTTCATACAGATGGCGCACCGCCGCGGCCTTCTTGGCGGCTTTTTCATTCCATGCCCATAAAACCAGGGGGCCCGGGAAAATAGTCGGTACTTGAGCCATAAGAAATTGCTTGGCGGCCTCTTCATACGCTTTATCTTCCGAGACAATTGTTCCATTGATGTGGGCTTCCCCGGGGTTCGGTAAACGAATCCCCATGCTGGCTGCCGCAGGAGGAAGGAAATGTTCCGGACCTGGTAGAACGCGGTACTGAGTCATTCGAATATGCTCACTTGTTTGAGTTTTGACGATGAAGAGTAAAGAAGGACCCTGCTTCCACGTAAGACATCGTTACTCTATGCTTTTTCGATGCCGTCTGCAACACGGCAGAAGGCCCACCTAGAGGAAATTTAGGGCTACAAGAAAAAAAGACCGTTAGGCCTTTTGGGCTAAATTAACGGCCCAATAGAATTTCCTAAGTGCGCATTATAGGTAGGAAACTTTAACATTGTCAATGCGTGCAATACAGGCCAGATGTGGCCCGCTGAAGATGACGGTTATCGAACTGAGTCAATATGTTCAAACGCGATTCTGCTCAGGTGGGAAGACCTGCAGAAAAGGATGGACCTCAACTCGGTCGAAAACTCCAAACAGCGAATATGGATCTTCTCGCGCAAACTGCTCTGCCTCCTCCCGCGAATCAGTTTCGATAACGATCAGGCTGCCGACGTGATCAGTCAAGGGGCCGGCAAGCACGATCCGACCTTTGCGGCTCCAACGCTCTATGTGTTCGATATGGGCGGGGCGATAAACTTTTCGCTTGGCTTGACCATCCGGGCCATCAAAGCCAAGAATGACAAATTTCATCGCGATGTTAGATAATCACGTACATGGAGGAGCGTAAACGGCAGGAATCAAATATCAAATGGCAGTCTCTTCCAACGGATGCCTATCTTTGTATCCGTGGCTTACCTCATGCCACCACCGTATCTCAGCTTCCCCGAATTTCCAACAAAGATAGACGACGCGTCCATCGAGAATAAAGGGAAAATCGCATAAGCCCATGTTGACATCTTTGACGACAACCCCTAATTCATGAATAGCTTGCAGATTCGCGCTGACATCGTGAAGTGATTGAATGTAAAGAGAGCCGCTCTTGCTTCCTCCTCCGTACACGGCATTGGCGCTCGCCTTCTTAATTTCTTCGCTCGTGCGGATAAGAATCGCTTTGGAGCGTCGAATGGAGGTGAATCGCGAATTCAACTGAGGCAACAATTCTGTCGCCTCCGCAAATGAGAACAGTCGATCCGAATGATCGCTGTGATCGCTCTCTTCAGCCGCCATACGGATCACGTCTTAGCACAACGTTGATTGAGCTGCAATAGCGTCTGCTCTCAGAGGGAATAAAGGGCATGGAATGAGAGGTCGGTATTTTTGGATCTCATCAAAAGGCGGACATTTTCATATTGCGTTGACATACATCAAAGTGTATTGACAAAATCCAGCATGATCGTTATGCTAGAAAAAGCTTCAGGTCCAATTTAAAGGGTACCTCTTCTCCTTTCAACTTCCGGGACCCATCTCGAATCAACGACTTGAATCCGAAATTCTGAAGAGCGATCTTGCCTTTGATCCCACATAGGTCGTTTCTTCGAAACAAAGCAGTGACGTGACGCTTCACTGAATCATCAGTAGAATATCCTCGCCATTTGAAATCACAGGCCGACATCACGAGACTGAATCCGCACATTGATTGATGGTGGATCCACGGTTTTCATCCAGTATAACGAATTGAAAGAGCCCAGCGCTCGGTAGGGAGTAGTATGGCACAGGCAAAGGGGGAGATTATGCATCTTGCCGAACTCAAGCAGAAGACCATCGCCGATCTCAATGAGGTGGCCCGCGAATTGAAAATAGAGGGCGCCGCCAATTTGAGGAAGCAGGAGCTGATTTTTGCCATTCTCCAAGCTCAGACGGAAAAGAACGGCGTGGTCTTCGGCGAGGGAGTGCTCGAAACGCTCCCCGATGGATTCGGGTTTCTTCGCGCTCCCGATTCGAACTATCTCCCCGGGCCGGACGACATTTATATTTCTCCATCGCAAATCCGACGGTTCAATTTGCGGACGGGCGATATTGTTTCCGGCCAGATACGACCCCCGAAGGAAAGCGAACGATATTTTGCCCTGCTCAAGGTGGAGAAGGTCAATTTTGAAGATCCCGAGATCGCCCGCGACAAAATTTTATTTGACAATCTGACCCCGCTCTATCCCGAAGAGCGGATTAAGCTTGAATTCGATCAAGAGGAATATTGCACGCGGGTGATGGATCTCACGACGCCGATCGGGAAGGGTCAGCGCGGTCTTATTGTCGCCGCGCCGAGAACCGGCAAGACGATGCTGTTGCAAGCCATTGCCAGATCGATCCTTAAGAATCACAAGGAAGTGGTCCTCATTGTCTTGTTGATCGATGAAAGGCCGGAAGAAGTCACCGACTGGCAGCGACAAGTCAAGGCTGAGGTCATCAGCTCGACATTTGATGAACCGGCGCAGCGCCATGCGCAGGTGGCCGAGATGGTTCTGGAGAAAGCCAAACGGCTTGTCGAGCATAAGAAGGACGTCGTCATCCTGCTCGACAGCATCACCAGGTTGGCCCGCGCCTACAATACCATCGCGCCTCCAAGCGGCAAAGTTCTGTCCGGTGGGCTCGATTCGAACGCGCTGCAAAGGCCCAAACGGTTTTTTGGAGCCGCCAGGAATATTGAGAATGGGGGCAGTCTGACCATTATGGCCACAGCTCTGATCGACACGGGAAGCCGAATGGATGACGTCATTTTTGAAGAATTCAAAGGCACCGGCAACATGGAAGTGCATCTGGATCGCCGTCTGGCCGATAAGCGGATCTTCCCCGCGATCGATATCAGTCAGTCCGGTACGCGCAAGGAAGAACTCTTGGTCGATCGTGATCGGCTTAACAAGATGTGGATTCTCCGGAAAGTGCTGAGTCCGCTTGGAACGATGGAAGCGATGGAATTTTTAATGGATAAGATTCAGGGCACGAAGACGAACCAGGAATTCCTACAATCGATGAATCGATGACGGCAAACTTGCCTGGCGGGCTCCATCCGGTGTACATTCTGCCCACTCGAGCTCGGGCAAGGTTTCCTGCACACATGAAGGAGCGCATATGAAGAAGGGGATACATCCGGTCTATCGTGAGGCTGTGGTCCATTGTGCGTGCGGCCATACGTTTAAGACACGGTCGACGGTGGGAAATATCAATGTTGACATCTGCGCCAGCTGCCATCCGTTTTTTACGGGCACGCAAAAGATTGTCGATACGGAAGGCCGTGTGGAACGATTCAAAAAGAAGTACGCCAAGAAGGACAAGTAGCCGTTCACAGCCTTGCGAGAGACCCTGCTTCATCAATGGGGCAGGGTCTCTTGTTTTTTGGAGCGTTGTAAGTTGAAGTGAACGCAGGTGGATCGCCTATGGAAGAAGCCTTGTTCAAAAAATGGGAAGGCGTTGCAAGTCGCTATGATGAACTGACCAACCAACTGTTGGACCCCTCTGTGTTGAACCAGCCCGCGCTCATGCACAAAGTCAACAAGGAGCGGATGGAAATCGAAGAATTGGCGCAAGACTACGGCCGTTTTTGCGACTTGCGGCGGCAGCTTGGCGAGGTGGAATCGATGTTGACCGATCCAGCAGCCGGGTCGGAGATGAAGGACCTTGCGGCCGAGGAAAGCGGCCGGTTGCGGGGGCAATTGTCGGAATTGGAGGACCGGTCACGGGAACTGTTGACGCCGAAAGATCCTCGTGACGAGAAAAGCCTGTTCTTGGAAATCCGCGCCGGCACCGGCGGGGACGAAGCGGCGTTATTTGCCGGAGATCTCTTTCGGATGTATGCGAAGTATGCGGAGCGGCAAGGATTGCGCCTCGAAATTGTAGAGGCTTCCGAAACAGGCATGGGAGGATATAAAGAAGTCATTGCTCTTATCGAAGGGAAAGGCGCCTACGGGCGATTGAAATATGAGAGCGGCGTCCATCGTGTGCAGCGCGTGCCGGTCACGGAAGGCAGCGGTCGAATACATACCTCGGCCGTCACCGTCGCGGTGATGCCCGAGGTCGATGAAGTCGACGTCCATATTGATCCAAAGGATCTTCGAATCGATACGTTCTGCTCCTCGGGCGCCGGCGGCCAAAGCGTGAATACGACCTATTCGGCCGTGCGAATCACCCACCTCCCGACCGGCGTCGTCGTCAGTTGCCAGGATGAGCGGTCTCAGCTGAAAAACCGTACGAAAGCGATGCGCACCTTGCGCGCGCGCATCGTCGAAGCGGAACGCGAGAAGCAGGAGGCGGAAATCGCGCAGAATCGGAAAGCTCAGGTGGGAAGCGGAGACCGCAGCGAAAAAATCCGAACGTATAATTTTCCTCAGAACCGCGTCACCGATCACCGCATCGGATTGACCGTTCATAAACTCGACCAGGTGCTGGACGGGGACCTTGACGATATAGTGCTCACGCTCAGGACGCATTATCAACAAATGGTGGTCGCCGGGGGATAATGAACGAAGAAACCTCCACTGAATGCTTGACGGGACCCACCGTGGCTGAAGTATTGGCGCGCTGCCGGCAGACGCTGGTTCGCGCCGGCATAGAAAGCGGCTCGAACGAGGCTGTGTGGCTGCTGGAGAAGGCCCTAAGGACGACGTTGTTGAGGTTGACTCTCGAAGGAGGCCGGCGCCTGACCGAATCTGAATGCGCCGAAGTCGAGGCGCTCATCGGGCGGCGGGCCGCGCGAGAGCCGCTCCAATACATCCTCGGATCTCAAGAATTTTACGGCCTGGACTTTGACGTGAGTCCCGCAGTGCTGATCCCCCGCCCGGAAACCGAATTGCTCGTGGAGGAGGCGAAGCACGTGCTGATCGGAAAGCCTCCTGCGATCGTTGTGGATGTTGGAACGGGATCTGGGTGCCTTGCCGTGACATTAGCGTCCGTCGTGCGCAACACGAGTGTTTATGCTCTGGACTGCTCTCCGTCGGCGCTGGCGGTGGCCCAAGACAATGTGGCCCGACACTCGCTTTCCGGAAGGGTTACTTGCGCCTTGGGAGATCTTTGCGGGCCGCTGGAATCCATGGGACTCGCGGGTCAAGTGGATGTCATTGTGTCCAATCCTCCCTATATTGCAGAAGCGGAATGGTTCTCGCTTCAGCCCGAGGTACGAGACTTCGAGCCTCGTGTCGCGCTCGTCGGCGGCGGCGTCGGCATCGAAGTGCATCGCCGATTACTCGATCAGGCTTGGCGATATCTCAAGCCGGGTGGGTGGCTGTTTATGGAGATGGGAATCGGACAATCCGAGGCGGTCCAACAATTCGCGTTGGCAACGGGACGGTATGCCCACCCGACTATTCGTCGGGATGCAGCGCAAATCGACCGCATCATTCGAATGCAGTCGCTGGGGGCGTGATGGATCGCATCATCATCACAGGTAGAAGGCCGCTAAGGGGAATGGTTCGGATCAGCGGCGCAAAGAACGCGGCGCTTCCCATTCTTGCGTCCACGATCCTGGGAGGTGGTGAGTGTGTTTTGTCGAATCTACCCCAGGTAGTCGATGTGGTCACCATGGGGAAGCTGCTTGGGATGCTTGGGATTTCGGTATCCCGGGAGGACGAGCATACCGTCGTCCGCGCCGACTCGGTAAAATCCACACAAGCTCCCTATGATCTTGTCAGGACAATGCGGGCGTCCGTACTAGTTCTTGGCCCGTTACTGGCCCGTTGCGGGGAAGCCGTTGTTTCGCTGCCTGGTGGGTGCGCAATCGGTTCCCGACCGGTTGACTTGCATTTAACAGCACTGGCTAAACTTGGAGCCGACATTGAGATCGAGCACGGCTATATCAGAGCGAAAGCCAGCCGATTGCGAGGCGATCGAGTTTATTTCGATACTCCGACGGTCACCGGGACTGAAAACGTAATGATGGCCGCATGCTTGGCCGAAGGCACGACGGTGATTGAAAATGCCGCGAAAGAGCCTGAAATATGCGATTTGGCTGAGTTTCTGACAAAAAGAGGGGCTCGGATCAATGGGGCCGGCTCGGATTGCATGGTCATCGACGGAGTCTCGGCGCTGCACGGCGCGGATCACGAAGTCATTCCCGACCGTATTGAAGCCGGAACGTATCTGATAGCAGGCGCCATTACGGGCGGAGATGTCGAGGTTCATCGATGTCGCCCTGGTCATCTGGAAGCGCTGCTCGTCAAATTGCGGGAAAGCGGCGCGCAGATCGAAGAAGGAAAAGAAACCATCCGGCTGCGCGCTCGAAATCGTCTGAAAGGCATCAATGTCAGGACCTGTCCGCATCCGGGCTTCCCGACGGATATGCAGGCCCAGTTTGTCGCCTTGATGGCGGTCGCAGAAGGAACGAGTGTGATTACGGAAACCGTGTTTGAGAGCCGATTCATGCATGTGGAAGAGCTTCGCCGCATGGGAGCTGATATACGAGTGGAAGGCCACCGTGCCATGGTGACCGGTAAGGAACAACTGGCAGGTGCCCCTGTCATGGCATCGGATCTGCGTGCGAGCGCCGGTCTGATCCTGGCTGGATTGGCTGCGGAAGGGATAACCGAAGTCTCGCGCGTGTATCATTTGGATCGCGGCTATGAGCGCCTCGAAGAGAAATTACAGGGGATCGGTGCGATCATTGAACGAAAGAAAGAACAGCCCGGCGGCCCTCTTTGAAATGATATTCACGTTGATATGCTGACTATCGCACTGTCAAAAGGAAAGCTTCTCGAACCCATCCTGGCGCTCTTTTCTCAGGCCGGCTATCACAGCGAGGTCTTGGCGAAGGGTAGCCGAAAACTGGTGTTCCGGTGCTCCGAGTCCGATGTGACGTTTCTCATTGTCCGGCCAAGCGATGTGCCGACTTACGTGGAATATGGAGCGGCCGATGCCGGTGTGGTCGGCAAGGACGTTCTCTTGGAACAAGATTGTGATGTCTATGAGCCGTTGGATTTGAAGGTGGGGGCGTGTAGAATCTCGGTCGCCATTTGGGAGGGGCAAGCATCCTGTGACAGCCTGTCCTCAAAGATCCGAGTCGCCACTAAATATCCGAAAGTGACGGAGCGTTATTTCAACCAAAGGGGCATTCCGGTAGAGATCATCAAGCTCTATGGCTCGATCGAACTTGCGCCCATTGTGGGGCTGGCGGATCGGATTGTGGATCTGGTCGAAACCGGCAACACGTTGAAGGCCCATCATTTGGTTGAAACGGAAGTCATTGCTCATTCGACAGCACGATTAATTGTGAATCGGGCGAGTTTGAAATTGAAACATCGCCCGCTGACGGAATTGATTGATGCTCTCCGGAACCAGATCGTTCCGGATGGCAACGGCAAGGCAAAGATGCGGCGGTCGGTCCTTCGGCCGCGCAAGCCCGGAACGGCATTGACCAAGACGCGATGAAAATCATTTCCCAGACCGATAAGGCTTTTCCGGGCGCGTTGAAGCGGATTGCCGGCCGTTCCCGGATTCAAGAGGCGGCGGTCGAGAAAAGCGTGAAGACCATCTTGTCGGCGGTGGAACGGGCAGGGGACCGGGCGGTCATCCGGTTCACAAAGCAGTTCGATCACGCGACGCTCAAGCCCGATCAGATACGGGTTAAAGCCGAAGAGATCAAGGAAGCCTACTATCGCATTCGGAAAGAAGAGGGAGATGCGCTGCGGTATGCCGCTCAGCGGATCATCTCATTCCATGAGCGCCAGCGTATCAAGACTTGGATGTATCAGGAGAATGCCGCGACACTCGGACAAATGGTGACCCCTCTGGACGCCGTCGGGGTCTATGTGCCGGGTGGAAAGGCCGCGTACCCGTCCTCGGTGCTCATGTGCGCGATCCCGGCCAAGGTGGCGGGCGTGCGGCGAATCGTCATGTGCACGCCGGCTCCGAAGGGACACCTCAACCCATATCTCCTGGTTGCAGCTGATATTGCCGGTGTGGACGAGATATACAGGGTAGGTGGCGTGCAGGCCGTCGGGGCGATGGCGTTCGGAACGGAGACAATCGGAGCGGTCGATAAGATCGTCGGTCCGGGCAATGTATATGTCGCGACCGCCAAACGAATGTTGTACGGCACGGTCGGCATCGACATGGTGGCCGGCCCGAGCGAGCTCCTTGTCATCGCGGACGGTGAAGCCGACGCCGCGCACGTCGCGGCGGATTTGTTATGCGAGGCCGAACACGATGAAGACGCGCAGGTCTATTTAGTCACGACGTCGGAGCCGTTGGCCAAGGATGTGGTCCGCATGCTGGAAACTCAATTGAAGGGACTGCAGCGGGAAAAAATCGCCGCCAAGTCCATCGCCCGGCATTTCGTGGCTTTTGTGGTGCCCACACTGGATGACGCGATCGAAGCGGCCAATACCATCGCGCCGGAACATCTCACGCTCTCTGTCGAGCGCCCGTTCGACTATCTGGAGCGTATTCACCATGCGGGCGCATTATTTCTCGGCCGATATACGCCGCCAGCCGTGGCGGATTATGTTGCCGGTCCGAACCACGTGTTGCCCACCGGGGCCACGGCCAAGTTCTTTTCACCCTTGTCCGTAGGAGATTATGTGAAGGTGAGCAATATCATTCATTACACCAAGGAAGAATTGGGAAAAGCCAAGGACCATATCCTTCGCCTGGCGACCATCGAGGGATTTGACGCGCACGCGAAGTCCGCGCAAAGCAGGTTTACATGAACGCCCGCCCGGCATCCAGACAGGCCAATGTTGACCGTTCGACTACGGAGACGCAGGTCCGGATCGAATGGCTTTTGGACGGGACCGGTCGCGGGAACGTCTCCACGACGATTCCGTTCCTGGATCATATGCTGACTCTTTTTGCCAAGCATGGGTTCTTCGACGTGACCGTCCAAGCGAAGGGAGATACCGAGATTGACGAACACCACACGGTGGAGGACGTCGGAATCGTTCTCGGCATGGCTTTGAATCAAGCATTGGGGAAAAAAGAAGGCATCAAGCGGTTCGGATTCGCTTCGGTGCCGCTGGACGAGACGTTGGCTCAGGTCACGGTGGATCTGAGCGGCCGTCCCTATCTCGTGTATCGCGTCGATTTGCCGGATCGGAAGATCAAGTCGTTCGATCTCGGGCTGTTCGAGGATTTCTTTCAAGCGTTCGTCACGCACGGCGCCTTCAATCTTCACGTCAATCTGCTCTATGGACGGAATCCGCACCACATCATGGAGGCGATTTTCAAAGCGCTGGCCAAAGCGTTGGACCAGGCCACGGCATTGGATGAGCGAGTCTCCGGAGTGTTGTCTACTAAAGGTCAACTGTAGCCGCCTCTTTCATTCAGGCACGCAACATCACCAATGATCGCCATTATCGACTATGGCATGGGGAATCTGCGCAGCGTCCACAAGGCGCTCGATGCGGTGGGACATCGGGCCGTTGTAACCAGAGATGCGCGCGTCATTGCCGACGCGAGTCACGTCGTGCTGCCGGGGGTCGGAGCATTCGGAGACTGTATGGCGAATCTCCTCCGGTATGACTTGGCCTATCCTATTGTGCGCGCAATCCGGGCCGGGAAGCCGTTTTTGGGGATCTGCCTCGGGCTTCAATTGCTTTTTACCGAGAGCAGTGAGTTCGGTTTCCATAAGGGGCTCGATGTCATCGCGGGCTGCGTCACACGATTTCCGTCGCCGGGCGCTTCGTCGCAGGCCGGATCTGTCGCCGCGGATCTGAAGATTCCACACATAGGCTGGAACCAAGTCGAGATCGCCCGCCCGGCGCCTATTTTCGCCGGAGTGTCCGGCGGCGCCTACTGCTATTTTGTGCATTCATATTTCGTGATTCCCGAGGATGCGGGTCTGGCGGCAAGTTACACCGAGTATGGAATCCGTTTTGTCTCCTCCATCTGGAAAGACAATGTCGTGGCTTGCCAGTTTCACCCGGAGAAGAGCCAGGCGGTCGGCTTGCAGTTCCTGAAAAATTTTGGTGACTGGAAATGAGTTCCTGCCGGCGCCGACCTCGATGGATATGGATGTGGATAATGGTGTTGATTGCCTTCGGAGGCTGCAGTGGGCCGAAAGTCACGACTAAAACCGCGCCACAAATCCAGCAGTACCGCATTCACAAAATTGCCGTGGTGCCGTTTGAGACGACATCGACCCCGCAGGTTCTCCATCCTAACAGCCCCTCGATGTCCGTGCCGGAAGGCGTCAGGCGTTCGGACATTTCTGTGGCTGTGCCCCCGAGCACCGAGACCTATCCTCGTTTTACTCAGGAAGTCCCCCGCTCTGCGTCTCGGATCATCACCAATTTGGTCTGGACAAAGCTGAAGGACAAACCCGGCCTTGAGGTCATCTCGCCGGATGAAGTTACCAAGAGCGCCGGAAAGCTTGATCGTGACAAGGACGCGGAGTCGTTGGAAGCGATCGGGAGTAAAATCGCCACGCGCATGGATGCGGACGCGGCTTTAATCGGTACGGTGCTCGTCTATCAGGAGCGAGTCGGCAGTCGCGTGGGCGCCAGTCCGCCTGCCACGGTCGGGTTTGAAATGAAGTTGGTGGGCAATGACGGCACTGTGCTCTGGGAAGGCAATTATTACGAACGGCAACGGCCGATGTCCGAGGACCTCTGGGGGTTCATACAACGATATGGAGCTTTTGTCACCGCCGAGGAACTGGCCGCCTATGGCTCGGACAAACTTGCTCGCGAATTTCCATTCGGCGGGAAGGAATAACGACACATGCTGATCATTCCGGCCATTGATGTAAAAGACGGCCGTTGTGTCCGCCTCCGCCAAGGGGATATGGCCGCTGAAACCGTGTACTCCGATGATGTGACAGCCGTCGCCGAGCGATGGCAGGGAAGCGGCGCCGCGCTGATCCATATTGTCGATCTGAACGGGGCCGTGGACGGTCGGCCTAAGAACGTCGCCCACATTGAGAAGATTCTGGCGACAGTGACGACACACATCCAGGTGGGTGGCGGCATTCGCACAATGGACACGGTTCGCCGATACCTTTCGTTGGGCGTCCGGCGGGTGGTGCTGGGCACGGCGGCGTTATCGAATCGAGCGCTACTGGATGAAGCATGCCGCGAATTCCCCGGCCGCATCGTCCTCGGATTGGACGCCAGGAACGGCAAGGTCGCCATCCAGGGATGGACCAGCCTTTCCGATACCGGGACCGCGGAGTTATTGAAGGACCTCGCCGGCTATCCATTGGCAGCCGTCGTCTATACGGATATTGCACGGGACGGAATGTTGACGGGTCCCAATGTAGCCGGCTTACAGGAGATGATCGAGCAATCGGCCTTTTCCGTAATCGCGTCGGGGGGCATTTCCCGCCTGGAAGATCTGCAGGCGATTCATGCGCTTGGACCCAGGATTGAAGGAGCGATCGTCGGTAAGGCGCTCTATGACGGTCGAATAGAATTGGCTGAAGCCATCAGGACGATCACGGAGAGCGCGGGGCCGTCATGCTGACCAAGCGCATCATTCCCTGCCTGGATGTCAAAGACGGGCGTGTGGTGAAAGGCGTCGGATTCGTCGACCTACGAGATGCAGGCGATCCGGTCGAAGTGGCGACGATTTACGACCGCGAGGGAGCCGACGAACTCTGTTTCCTTGATATCACGGCATCGCATGAAAACCGAGGCACCATTCTGGATGTCGTGGCCAAGACCGCGGAGCGGGTATTTATGCCGTTGACCGTCGGCGGCGGCGTCAGAACCGTTGCCGACATCCGGAACTTACTCAACGCGGGAGCGGATAAGGTCAGTATTAATACCGCGGCGGTGCAGCAGCCGGACTTCGTCAAGGAAGCCGCTGAACGTTTTGGCACTCAGTGCATTGTCGTCGCCTTGGACGCGAAGCGTTCGTCCGGCGCCGAGCGAAGCGCGGATGGAAAGCATTCCCGACAATGGGAAATCTTTACGCATGGGGGCCGGAAGCCGACGGGACTGTGCGCGGTGGAGTGGGCAGAGCGCATGGCCGCCTATGGAGCCGGCGAGATTTTATTGACCAGCATGGATCAAGACGGCACGCAGGTCGGCTATGATTTGGAACTGACGGCCGCCGTTGCCGGGGCCGTGACCATCCCGGTCATTGCGTCCGGCGGCGCGGGGACGCTCGAACATCTGTATGACGGCTTGACCAGAGGCGGAGCGGATGCGGTGCTGGTCGCTTCGATGTTCCATTATCGGACTTATACCATCCGCCAGGCCAAGGAGCATTTGCAGGGCCGCGGCGTGCCGGTTCGCAGAGCATGGGATGAGGCGTTAGAGGTTTCAGATGTCGGATAAGCACGACGCACCGGTCTTCAATAGCGACGGGCTGATCCCTGCCGTGATTCAAGATTGGCGCGACGGGACGGTCTTGATGCTCGGCTACATGAATCAGCAGGCAATCGCCCATACCATCTCCACAAAATTAGTCCACTTCTGGAGTCGTTCGCGCCGGACTTTATGGAAAAAGGGGGAAACATCCGGCCATGTCCTGACGGTGAAAGACCTTTTGATTGACTGCGATCGCGATACCATCCTCGTCAAGGCCGAGCCGGTCGGTCCGACCTGTCACACCGGATGCCGGACATGTTTTTTCTCTCGGCTCGATGAGGCTGGAGAAACCACGCCAAGTTCCCCGGAGGCCGCTGCCGGCGGCATTTTGGAACGGATCTATCAAACCATTCTCGATCGCAAAACCGTTCCACGAGCGGGATCCTACGTTTCCAAGTTATTGGAAGGCGGCGCCGACCGTATTCTTAAGAAAGTGGCGGAGGAGGCCGGAGAAGTGATGCTTGCCGCGAAGAACAATAATCGAGCGGAAATTACGTACGAGGTCGCGGACCTGTTGTTTCATGTCTTGTTGGTGCTGGGATATCACGACATCACCATCAATGAGGTGTGGGCGGAATTGGCCGGCCGATACGGCAAGTCAGGGATGCGCTCCACGTGATCGAAAGGAGGGTATTGTGAGTGCCTGTCTCTTCTGCCGGATCGTCGAAGGAACCGTTCCTGCCGATATCCTGTTTCAGGACGATCAGTCCCTGGCATTTCGGGACATTAATCCCCAGGCGCCTGTCCATCTGCTGGTGATACCAAAACGTCATGTTCCGTCGCTTGGGGATTTTGCGAATGAGGATCGCGACCTGCTGGCGCGGCTCTTGCTGCTTTGTAAAGAATTGGCGCATCGGCATGGTCTCGCGGAGTCGGGATACAGAGTCGTGACGAATGTCGGCCGGGATGCCGGACAGACCGTGTTTCATGTGCATCTCCATGTGTTGGGCGGCCGCCACATGAGCTGGCCGCCGGGATAATGCGGCAGGACTGTGTCCGTTGACATCAACATCACGCGTTTGTTAGCCTGTACGGTCGTTTCATTATCGAGCTCAATAGGTTCCGATTGCTGAGCGAAAGCCGGCACGCGGGACGATTCGACTGGAGCCAGGGGCACAATGGGCCGTGGGCTGATTCCTGATGAGCTGATCAATCAAATTAGAGACCGGGTGGATATCGGCGAGGTGATCGGCCAACATGTCAGTCTCACCAAGGCCGGCCAAAATTTGAAAGGCCTCTGTCCTTTTCATCAGGAAAAAACAGCTTCCTTCAACGTCAGTCTCTCCCGCCAGATTTTCCATTGTTTCGGCTGCGGGGCCGGTGGGGACGTGTTTACCTTCCTTTCGAAGATTACCGGTGCTCCGTTTCCAGAGACTGTCCGGGAACTGGGCCGTCGCGCCGGCATCGACGTGCCGGACGCCGCTCCCGGCGGACCCGTGTCTCGATCCGCTCGCATCGAAGATGTCAATGCGGCGGCAGCGGCTTGGTATCGGATGAATTTGGCCGATCCAGCGGTCGGGAAACAGGCCCGGACCTATTTGGCGGAACGAGGCATCAATCCGGAGACGATGGAGCGGTTCGGGGTGGGATTCGCGCCGAATGACGGATTGGTCAACGCGCTTCAGAAGCGAGGACATTCGGTCGAGGACCTATCTGTGGCCGGACTAGTGGGTATGAGCGAGCGTATCGCGCAACCGGGCATGAGTAAACAAGCGTATGATCGTTTTCGCCGGCGGGTCATGTTTCCGATTGTAGATCTGCGAAGGCGCGTCATCGGATTCGGCGGCCGTTCGGTGGGAGCGGACACGCCCAAGTATCTGAATTCCCCTGAAACACCGCTTTTCAAAAAGGGTCAGACCCTCTATGCCTTGGATCAGTCCAGGGAAGCAGCGGCACGATCCAATACCTGCCTGGTTGTCGAGGGCTACTTCGACGCGGTGGCGCTGCATCAGGCAGGGATTCGTAATGTCGTGGCCACCTTAGGCACGGCGCTGACGGCCGATCATGTTCAGATGATCGGCCGGTTCGCCAGGAACGTCGTGTTGTTGTTCGACCCGGATGCAGCCGGCGTCCGAGCGGCGCTACGGAGTCTCGATCTCTTCGTCAACAGTGGATTGGGGGTCACCGTCGTGTCACTGCCGGACGGAGACGATCCCGACACGTTTGTTCGACGCCACGGCGCGGAGGGATTCCTTCGCTTACAAGAAACGGCGCCGACCCTGCTGGACTTTGCGGTGGAACAGAGTGCGCGGACCGCCGAGGGAGGATCTTTAGAAGATCGAATCCGCGCGGTCGATGAGATTTTGCGTATCATCCAAAAAGGCGATCATCCGATCGAACGCGAGGAACGCATTCGCCGCGTTGCGGATCGACTTGGGATGAATCAGCATCGTCTGATCGATCGCTACCAGGCGATCGCGGTTCGGAAACCACACACCCGCGCGGCGGTCGTCGCGGCTGCCGCCCCGCAAAGCAAACAACATCCCGAAGAAAGAGAGCTGCTGCACCTCTTGCTGCAGGAACGATTATCGGCATCCGACGTCCGGCGCCTGTCGCCGGAGCTGTTTGTTGTGCCGATTTACCGCCGCGCGATCGAAATGGCGTTGCAGCATCGGCAATCCGACGGGCGGGTCTCGGCCCGTCCGGCGCTTGATGCCATGCTCGCAGATGCCGATTGCGCAGCCTTGGCGACAGAACTGTCTTTGTCGGAGCCACACTGTGACGACTTGGGGGCCCATGTCAGAGAATGTTTTGATAAGCTGGAACGTAAACGACGAGAGATGGATCTGCAGAATTTGATCGTCGAGTTAAAGGCGGCGGAATGCGCAAAACAGGACGATGAAGTGCGCCGTTTGAATGTGCGGATCAACGAATTGCGAATGCGGAAGGCCGGCCTGCCGTTGCCGGCTTCGACTCCGCAGTGAAGGAGTGATTATGCCGAAACAAGAGCTGCTGGGCGAGGTCAAGAAACTCATTACCCTGGGGAAGGAAAAGGGATTTCTGACCTACGACGACTTGAACAGCACTTTGCCCGCCGAAGTCGTGTCTTCGGAGCAATTCAGCAGCATCATGACGATGTTCGGGGAGATGGATATTGAGATCGTTGAATCGGCCGATGCCGAGCGGGCGCCCAAGGCCGCCGAGTCCGAGGACACGATTGAGGACGGCGAGGACGGCGACGGGATGGAGGAGAATGAGAAGGAAATCGATCTGACCCCCGGCGCGTTGAGCCGCACCGACGACCCTGTTCGCCTGTATTTGAAGGAAATGGGGAGCGTAGCCCTGTTGAGCCGGGAGGGCGAGATTGAAATCGCCAAACGAATCGAAGAGGGCAAGAAGGACATCGCCACCGTCGTCTATGGATTGCCCATGACGCTGGAGTTCGTTCTGACGCTGAGGGATCAACTGAAGAACGGCAAAATCGATGTGCGGGAAATCGTGCCGGTCGTCGAGACGGAGGAAGATTTTGAAGAAGAGGTGGTAGAACGGGATTTCGAGGAATTGCGGTTGAAGACCCTGGACGCGCTGAATGCGGTCCGCAAAGTGTCGAGTCTCCTGAAAACGCTCTATGAAAAAAGCCGCCATGTCGGCAATGATCCCGCGGATCAGAAGAAACTAAGAAAGCAGATCGATGCCGTCCGCGCCCAGGTGGTCGAGAAGATGGACACCGTCAACCTTCATGCCGTGTTGAAGGATCGGATGGTGCAGCGGGTCCGGGAGCTGGCGGTTCAATTCCGAACGGCCGAACGTGAAGCATCGAGCTGCCAGCGACGATTGGGAGTCAGCGGAGAGCCCGGATCCGAGTTGCTCAAGCAGTTGTGCCGAACACGGAAGGATTTTTTGACGGTCAAGAGAAAGACCGGTCTATCCGAAGAGTCGCTGCTCGATATCAAAAAAAGCTTCACGGCGGCGAAGGGCAGGATTCGTGAGTTGGAAACCACCGAGGCCCTGGTCACCGCGGAGGAAATCAAAGATGCCGTGCGGCATCTCGATGTCGCGGAGGAGCGGGTCAAACGAGGCAAGGCGGAGTTGGTCGAGGCGAACTTGCGGCTGGTCGTCAGCATCGCCAAGAAGTACACCAACCGCGGACTGCAATTTCTCGATTTGATTCAAGAAGGCAACATCGGCCTCATGAAAGCGGTGGATAAGTTCGAATACAAACGCGGCTATAAGTTCAGCACCTACGCCACCTGGTGGATCCGGCAGGCCATCACCCGCGCCATTGCCGATCAAGCCAGAACGATTCGAATTCCCGTGCACATGATCGAGACGATCAACAAACTGATCCGGACGTCGCGCCATCTGGTGCAAAAGCTCGGTCGCGAACCGACCCCGGAAGAGATCGCCGAGCGAATGGACCTGCCGCTCGATAAGGTACGGAAGATTCTGAAGATCGCCCGGGAGCCCATTTCGCTGGAAACGCCGATCGGCGAGGAGGAAGACAGCCATCTGGGCGATTTTATCGAGGACAAGAAAGCCGTGTCGCCGCTCGAGGCGGCGATTCGGTATGATCTCCAGCGCCAAATCAACGGCGCGTTGGAAACCTTGACCCCTCGCGAAGAAAAAGTGTTGCGGAAGCGGTTTGGAATCGGCGAAGCCACCGACCATACGTTGGAAGAAGTCGGGCAGGACTTTGAGGTCACGCGCGAACGGATCAGGCAAATCGAAGCCAAAGCATTGCGGAAGCTGCGCCATCCGAGCCGAAGCAAGAAGCTGCGCAGCTTCGTTGAGAGCTTATAACAAGAGGCTCGGCGCGAAGTTTGACTGACGGTGCACGACGGCCTACAATCGTGTGTAATTGTGATTCAGCAGCTGGCGACAGGACCGATCGCAAATGATCCAAGGGGCAAGCTGGGGGCGGCCGTCGCGGTGAATTGTTTTCTAGAACATCACTCATGCGGTGTGCTCGACGAAGCGCCGTGTCGGGTTTTGGGTGACGCCGGGCCCATAGCTCAGGTGGTTAGAGCGGCTGACTCATAATCAGCTGGTCCTAGGTTCAAGTCCTAGTGGGCCCACCAGTCGTTCTCTGTGTGGACCGGCGAGACCGACCGACTATTTCAGTCAGATTCAAATTCAAAAAGGAGACCGTTGAATATCCAACTTTCACCACTTATCGAACTTCAGAAACTGGACCTACGCATCGCCGAAGCCAAGGAACAGCGACGAAAGATCCCCCAACGTTTGGAGGCCGCCGAGGCGCCGTTACGGGATGCGAAGCGCGTCCTCTCGGAATCTTCTCTGGCCGTTGAAAGTTATACGAAGGAACGGCGCGGCCATGAGAAGGATCTGGAAGCGCACGAAGACCGCATCGGTAAAATGAAGGATCGAGCGGCGCAGTTGAAAACGAATCAGGAATATCAGGCTCATCTCTTTGAAGTCGAATTAGCCAACAAGAAGAAGGGCGAGATCGAAGAAAAAATTCTCTTGGCCATGGAGCAGCTGGATCAGCTCCAGCGAGTCGTCAAAGAGGCGCACGCGAAAGTGGGGGAGGCTGAACAGTTCTTCGGTCGAGAAAAAAAGACGCTCGACGATCAGGATCGGCATCTTGCGGCGGAATTGGCTGAACTGGAAGGCCTGCAGAAAGAAGTCGCCGCTAAAGTCGATAAAGCGCTGCTTGATCAGTACACCAGGCTCAAGTCCACGCGGAAAGACCAGGCGCTGGCGGCCGTGAAAGACGGCATTTGTCGCGGATGCAGATTACAGCTTCCTCCCCAGTTAGTGGCTCAGGTCAAGCGCGTGGAGACTCTCCACACCTGCCCCTACTGCCACCGCATGCTCTACTGGGAAGGTGAGCCGGGCGCGGAAAGCAAGAAGACCGAAGATCCGGACGCCTCCCGGAATTTCGAAGTAGGCGAGTCCGTTTAACTCTCTCCGGTCACCCGCACGGTCGTCTTGAAATGCAGTTTGGCGACCGCGCCGAGCCGCGCATGGCCGTGTTTCTTGATCACCATACGCGCCGCCAATTCGACGGCCGGCGAAGCTCCCTTCGGCAGCGACGTGCCGACTTCTTGAGAGAGGCGCTGCAGCCGGTTGAGAAACTCGGCGCGAGCCAGCACGGACGCCGCCGCCACCGCCAGATCGGCCTCAGCCTTCGTCCGTTGAACCAGCCGAATCCGTTTGCCCTTCTCTTGCAAGGCGTTCACAATCCATCGTTCGTCGCCGAACTGATCTGAAATCGCGAGAGGACAGTCCACCTGCTGAAGGATATTCTCCAACGCGCGGGCATGCCCCCATGCCAAGAGGCGATTCAGGTTCCTGATCTTGGCATAGAGTTCGTTATATCGCTGCGGCCCAATGGCGACCACGCTGTGGCGGCATACCCGGCGTATGTCGGGAGCCATCTCGCGAATACGCCCGTCTGAAATCTTTTTACTGTCACGAACGCCCATCAGGGCAAGGTCGGACTCGCTGGCTGGATCAACGAAGACGGCGGCGATGACCAGCGGGCCGAAGTAGTCGCCCTTGCCTGATTCATCGATGCCGATGCGCGGAAGAGAAGAGAAGTCGCTGCCGATGGCCAATCGGTGGAACTCCGGATGGATGCGTGGTGACGCTAATGTAGCAAACGCGACACAGGGGGTCAATTTGATCGACGATGGCATGGCCCTCGCTCTCCGGTTGAAACAGCATGCGGTCCTCCGTATACTCCTCAGTGCGCTGGGGGAATACGGGTGGTCGCTCGTCGCAAGACGAGAGGAAAGTCCGGACTTCAAGGGCGGGACGCTGGGTAACACCCAGGCGGAGCAATCCGACACCGGCACCACAGAGAACAGACCGCCGATGGCCGTGGCGCTCGCGTTACGGCACAGGCAAGGGTGAAACGGTGGAGTAAGAGCCCACCGCGTTGGTGGCGACATCAACGGCACGGTAAGCGTCGTCCGAAGCAAGGCCAAATAGGGAGACGGCTGAACGGCCCGCTTGCGGGCCGGATCAGAAAAGGCCGGCCCGGCCGAGTCTCCGGGTAGGCTGCTTCAGGCTTGAGGTAACTCAAGTCGCAGAGAAATGATCACCCTCGCTTGAGCGCAAGCTTCAGGCGAGACAGAATCCGGCTTATAGGATTCCTCCAACGCGCTTTTTCTATGGCCCGTCGCAGCCGGCCCTCCGTGACTTTTCCGGAGAATATCTCCCGTTCATTGATTACCACGACCGGCACGCGTTCTCCAAACCGATGAGTCAGATCCGGGTCGGCGTCCACATCGACATACAGCAACTGAAATTCCAGCTCCGTTTGAAGATGCCGGGCCATGCGATAGATCACTTCGCAGAGATGACAGCCGCTTCTCGAGTAGATTGTGACAAGAGGGATGGGCAATGGCATGGGAAGCCGTATGATTTGAATGTCGAACGGCGACGCCGGCGATCACGTCATGCGTCACCGTCAGTCGCGGCATGGAATGTTGGCGCCCTCTATTGACCTCTCTTGATGCCCGGTGGTACGATCCGCTATCTTACCCGTTGATTTTTCTATAACATTGCTCTCGTCCGCGTCGGCCGATCCCGGGTAATGCCTCATCGTTCAACCCTTCTGTCAGATCCAGACAGAGCATGAAGGGAAGGTTCATATGAAGCTCACCGGCTCCGAAATTTTTATCGAAAGTTTGAAGCGCGAGGGCGTGAAAACCATTTTTGCGCTTCCCGGCGGGGTGGTGCTCAAAATTTTCGACATGCTGCATCAGCAGAAAGATGTGGAAGTCATCCTCACCCGACATGAACAGGGAGCCGGTCATATGGCGGAAGGCTACGCCAAAGCTACGGGCAAAGCCGGAGTCGCGCTGGTGACCTCGGGGCCCGGCATGACAAATGTCATCACGGCATTGGCCGACGCCTATATGGACTCCGTTCCGCTCGTGTGCTTCAGCGGACAGGTGCCGACGAACTTGATCGGCAACGACGCCTTCCAGGAAGCGGACAACATCGGCTTGAGCCGGCCTTGCACCAAATATAACTTTCTGGTGAAGGACGTCAATGACTTGGCCATGACCATCAAGGAAGCCTTCTATATCGCGACAACCGGCCGGCCGGGGCCTGTGCTGGTGGATATTCCCAAGGACGTCTCCATGGCCAAGGCGGAATTCACCTATCCCAACTCGGTGTCCATCCGGGGGTATAACCCGACCTATGAAGGCAACAAGTGGCAGATCAAGCAGGCGGCGGAAGCCATCATGAAAGCCAAAAAACCCCTCCTGTACGTCGGCGGGGGCGTGGTGTTCTCGGGAGCCTCTAAAGAACTCATTGAATTGGCCGAAATGACACAGATCCCGGTCGATATGACCTTAATGGCGCTCGGAGCCTTCCCGGGCGAACATCCTCTGTCTATGGGAATGATGGGCATGCACGGCACCTATTGGGCCAATATGGCCGTGCATTATTCGGACTTGGTGATTGCGGTCGGCGCGAGATTTGACGATCGAGTGACCGGTAAAGTGTCGGAGTTCTGTCCCTACGCGAAGATCATCCATATCGATATCGACCCCACATCCATCCGAAAGAACATCCACGTCGACATTCCGATCGTCGGCGATTGCAAGGCGGTGCTGCGCGAATTGAATCAGATCTTGAAGGCGACGGTGAACGGCGATCAAAAGGCGCTCAGAAAGCCATGGTGGGACCAAATTCGGGAATGGCAGACGGCCCATCCGCTTGCATATCAGCAGGATCCCGGCGGCCCCATCAAGCCGCAACATGTCATCAAGCGGCTCTACGAGCTGACGAAGGATCGCGACCCGATCGTCTCCACGGATGTGGGGCAGCATCAAATGTGGGCGGCGCAATATTTCAAGTTGGCGCAACCGAACCGATGGTTGACCTCCGGCGGGCTGGGCACGATGGGATTTGGGTTTCCCGCCGCTATGGGCGCTCAGGCGGCGTTTCGGGGCCGATTGGTCCTCTGTGTGGCCGGGGACGGCAGCGTTCAGATGAATATGCAGGAGATGGCCACCGCCGTGGTTCATAAGCTGCCCGTCAAGGTCATTATTCTAAATAATCGATTCCACGGCATGGTCCGGCAATGGCAGGATCTGTTCTATGAGGGCCGGTATGCCTCCAGTTATCTGGATACCACCCCCGACTTCGTGAAGCTGGCGGAGGCGTATGGCGCGGTGGGCTTGCGTGCGAACGCCGTCGCAGATTTGGACGGGGTTCTGAAAGAGGCGATCGATACCGATAAGCCTGTCGTGGTGGACGTGCCGACCTATCCCTATGAAAACTGCTATCCGATGATTCCGGCCGGCGGCTGCAATCATGAAATGATTCTGGAGGATCCGCCGGAGCTTAAGAAAAAGCAGGCGGGAATAGGTTCAGGCTCGAGCGAGGACAAAGACACCATTTTGACGGCATAGGAAGCAGGAAGTCCTCAATGGAACATATCATCTCGGTCACGGTTGAGAATAAGTTCGGTGTGTTGTCGCGAGTTGCTGGGCTGTTCAGCGGGCGGGGGTTCAATATCGAAAGCCTGTCGGTCGCCCCGACCCTGGACGCCACGATGTCACAGATGACGATTGTCACGTCGGGCGACGATCGGATCGTCGAACAAATCGTGAAGCAGCTGAACAAGCTTATCGATGTCATTAAAGTGGTGGATCTGAACGAGAGCGAGTTCGTCTCGCGCGAGACGGCTTTGATCAAGGTTCATACGAAGGCGGAAGATCGGGCGGAGGCGCTCCGTATCGCCGATATTTTTCGGGCCAATGTCATCGATTCCACGCCGACGACCTATACGATCGAAGTCACCGGGGATCCGAAAAAGATCGAAGCCATCATCAATCTGCTGCAACCGCTCGGGATCAAAGAGTTGATCCGGACCGGCCGCGTGGCGATCGCGCGCGAACCGGTCAGGCCTGCGGTGACCCAACCGAAAAAGGTCGCCCGGGAGTAGCTGCGCTTCTCCGCCTGATTTCATTGAATCTTTCGACGCCACAGTTCACCGAGGAGTTCACATGAAGATTTATTACGACAAGGACGCCGACACCCAGTTGATCAGAGGAAAAACGGTCGCGGTGATCGGATACGGCAGCCAAGGGCACGCACATTCGCTGAATTTGAAGGAGAGTGGCGTCAATGTCGTGGTGGGTCTGCGCGAAGGCGGCTCATGGCGAAAAGCAGAGGCAAGCGGACTCAAAGTTATGCCGTCGGCCGATGCGGTGAAGAGAGCCGATGTCGTGATGGTGCTTGCGCCGGACGAAGCGCAACCGGCGATTTATCGGCAAGACATCGCTCCTAATCTGAAACCAGGCTCCTATCTGGCTTTCGGCCACGGATTCAACATTCATTTCGGCCAAATCGTCCCCCCTTCCGATGTCAATGTCTTTATGGTCGCGCCGAAAGGCCCCGGGCATCTGGTTCGGTCGGAATACACGAAGGGCAGCGGCGTGCCCTGTCTGTTGGCGGTTCATCAGGATCCCCGCGGCGATACCCGCCAAGTCGGCATGGCCTACGCGAGCGCGATCGGCGGAGGGCGGGCCGGCATCATCGAAACGAATTTCCGTGAAGAGACGGAAACCGACCTGTTCGGCGAACAGGTGGTGCTGTGCGGCGGTCTCACCTCATTGATTCAAGCCGGATTCGAAACGCTCGTCGAAGCGGGATATTCTCCGGAAATGGCATACTTCGAGTGCCTGCACGAAGTGAAGCTGATCGTCGATTTGATCTACCAGGGCGGCATTGCCAATATGCGGTATTCCATCAGCACCACGGCAAAATTCGGAGATGTCACCCGCGGCCCCCGCGTCGTGACCGAGGAGACCAAGCAGGAGATGAAGCGGATTCTCGCCGAGATCCAACAGGGTCAGTTTGCCAAGGAATGGGTGCTGGAGAATCAGGCGAATCGGCCGGTCTACAACGCATTATTGAAAAAGGGCGAAGGGCATCCAATCGAAGAGGTCGGCGCCCGGCTTCGCGCGATGATGCCCTGGCTCAAGAAAGATCAATTGGTCGATAAGAATAAAAACTAACCCCGCAGTCCTGCGGCCTATGGTAGCCTGATAGAGAAGGTGAGGAAGCATGGCTGATCGTGCCGTCGGAATTCCCATCGCCAAGGAGGGGTTTCCATTCGTGGGCGTCTTGGCCGGCGCAACCCTCGCCACAGGCGTGATCGGCTGGATGATCCCGGCCGGGGTATTCGGCGCACTCACTATCTTTACAGCCTGGTTCTTCAGAAATCCGAGCCGGACTATTCCCGATGCGCCCGGAGCGATTGTGGCTCCCGGCGACGGCAAAGTCATCGCCATTGAAGAGGAATTTGAGCCACGTTATCTGAAAGACAAGAGCATCCGGCTCAGCATTTTTCTGAATGTCTTCGATGTGCACATCAATCGGATTCCTTCCGCCGGTACTATCGAAGGCGTACAATATCAACCGGGATGTTTCGTTCCCGCAAATAAACCGGAAGCCTGTGTCCGGAACGAACAGAACGCGCTCATGATTCAGACGCTCTCCGGCGCGAAGATCCTCTGCGTCCAGGTGGCCGGTCTCATTGCGCGGCGGATCGTCTGTTGGGTGTCGCCGGGCGATCGCGTCGAGCGCGGTGAGCGATTCGGGCTCATCCGCTTCGGCTCCCGGATGGATACCTATGTGCCGGCCGGGACGTCCTTGCGCGTGGCGGTCGGTGATCGCGTGAAGGGTGGAGAAACCATTCTAGGAGAACTCCCATGAAGGCGTCGGCCATGCGCGGAGCATTGACCAGGGGAAACCGGAAGCGCCAGGCGATGTACCTGATTCCGAACCTCTGCACCACGGGAAATTTATTCTGCGGTGTGTATTCAATTCTGTCTGTCTTCAATGGGAATCATCTTGCGGCTGCGATTGCGATTCTGGTTGCGATGATCTTTGACATGTTGGACGGGAAACTGGCCAGGCTCACCAACAGCACCGGTCAATTCGGTATGGAATTTGATTCCTTGGCGGACGTCGTCTCATTCGGCGTGGCGCCGGGACTTCTGATCTATTCGTTCGCCCTCAATGGACAAGGGATGTTCGGTGTGGCCGTGATGTTCGCGTATGTCGCCATGGGAGCCGTACGACTGGCGCGGTTCAATGCGACGGTCTCCTCTTCGGACAGCAAATTCTTCACCGGTCTTGCCATACCGGCGGCCGCCGGGGTCGTCGCTTCGCTGGTCATTTTCGATTTGCACATCACAAAAATGGGGTCTCAGGTCAAACCGATCATTATCCTCGTCATTACTCTGGGGCTCGCGTTTCTGATGGTCAGCACGATCAAATATCGGAGCTTTAAAGAGCTGAAGTTCCGGCGCGGCGACCATTTCACCTATCTGGTCTGGGGTATTCTGGCGTTGATGCTGATTGTGGCGTGGCCACAGGTTATGATATTTGTTATTTTTGCCGGCTACGCCCTCTCCGGTCCTGTCATGCGGGCCTCTGCGGCGTTGATGAAAGCGATGAGGAAGCAGGCGGGGAAGTCGGAGACGCCGGTGTTGGACGCAAAAGAATAGCGGTGCTGACGAGGAGTAGTACGCGGCCGTAATCGTACAGAGAGCTGGTGGATGGTGCGAACCAGCCGATTGCCCGCGGAACTCGCCTCCGAGCCGAGCTCGTGAACCCATCCGGCTGTAATGAGCTCCGACTCATCCTCGTAACGGATGGCAATGAAGGGCGATTACTCCACCGTAAGGGGTTTTTCGCCGAATCGGGGTGGTACCACGGAGCGCGTAGGCCTTCGTCCCTGGACAGTGCGAGGGGAGGAAGGTCTGTTGTCCGATCTATTTCCTTCCTCTCGACTGAATACAGCCTATCGGCGGTGAAGTTAACCGGGGTGCTGAACCGTGGCTCTTCCGTTGGAGGACGCGGTGTTGTCGCCTCTGTCCCGCTGTGCGGTAAACCGTTTGGAACGCCCTGAGCCAGGGGAGGAGGAAGCTATGACACGGATGATCAGGATCTTCGATACGACATTGCGAGACGGGGAACAGTCGCCGGGCGCGAGCATGAATATCGAGGAGAAGCTCCTGATTGCCAAGCAACTGGCTCGTCTTGGCGTCGATATCATCGAGGCGGGATTTGCGTATAGTTCGCCCGGGGATTTTGAAGCCGTGCGGCGGATCGCTCAGGAAGTCCAAGGTCCGACGGTTTGTAGCCTGGCCAGGGCGCGACAGGAAGACATTGTCCGGGCTTGGGAAGCCCTGAAAGGAGCCCCCAAGATCCGCATCCATACCTTTCTATCGACCTCGGATATCCATCTGAAGCATCAGTTTCGCATGACCAGGGATGAGGCGAAGAAACGTGCCGTGGAAATGGTCCGCTTGGCCCGCAGTTATGTCGAAGACGTGGAGTTTTCCCCTATGGACGCAAGCAGATCGGATCCCGCCTATCTCTATGAGGTCGTCGCAGCGGTCATCGAGGCCGGAGCCGGGACGGTCAACATTCCCGATACAGTCGGATACGCGATTCCCGAGGAATTCGGGCGTCTGATCCGCGGCATTCAACAGCATGTGCCGACTAGTGCCCAGGCGGTGATCTCAGTCCATTGCCACAATGATCTCGGGCTTGCCGTCGCCAATAGCTTGGCGGCTGTCTCGAATGGAGCGGGACAAATTGAATGCACGATCAACGGCATCGGCGAGCGAGCCGGAAATACGTCGCTGGAAGAGGTTGTCATGGGGTTGCGCACGCGAAAGGATGTCTACGGCGCCGATACGGCCGTCAATACGGAGGAAATTTCAAAAACCAGCCGCCTGGTCAGCAAGATTACTGGAATGGTGGTGCAACCGAACAAGGCCATTGTCGGAGCGAATGCCTTTGCCCATACCTCCGGCATTCATCAAGACGGACTGCTGAAGGACAAAACCACCTACGAGATCATGCGCCCTGAATCCATTGGACTGGAGCAGAACAAACTCGTGATGGGGAAGCTTTCCGGCCGCCACGCCTTTCGCCAACGCCTGGAAGAATTAGGCTATACCCTCACCGACGAGGATGTGAATCACGCCTTTGAGCGCTTCAAACGCTTGGCCGATCAAAAGAAGGAGATCTATGAGGAAGATCTCGAGGTCATCGTGTCCGAGGAGCTGGCGAAGATGCCGGAGCGTGTGATCCTGAAGTCGTTTCAGGTGGAAAGCGGGACCAATAAGACACCGACCGCCACGGTCGAGCTGGAGTTCGATGGGCGCACCCACACCCAGGCGGGAACGGGTGACGGCCCGGTGGACGCAGTGTATCGGACGATCGCGGCGATGCTTCACACGAAGAGCAGGCTTCTCATGTTTGGAGTGAACGCCATCACCGGAGGAACCGATGCACAGGGGGAGGTCTCGGTCCGCCTGGAAGAGAATGGACGCACGGTGACGGGACACGGCGCGGATACCGATATTATCACGGCGGCCGCCAGAGCCTATCTCAATGCGCTCAATAAGCTGGCCTATTTTTCATCCAAGCAAGGGGATGGTGGGCGGAAGGTCGGCTTGATTTGATGCGTATCCTGAGGGTAGAGTCCACAATCCCGACGATGCAGGCTCGTGGAAAAAGCCCGGATATGCCGATCTGGCTGATTGCTCGGTGCTTATGTTCGTGACCAGACTCAATGACTGTGCCGAATTCATAGCCGGAGACCGGACCCGTCTCCGTGAACTTCTGCATCCCGACAAAACGGATGCGAAAGTCGGGTACAGTCTGGCCCACGGCTATCTGGATCCGGGGAATCAATCCTTCCGGCATCGGCTTCAATCGTCGGAAGTGTACTTTTTTCTCGCCGGTGAAGGGATGTTCACTGTGGAAGACCGATCTATGAAAATTTCCCGTGGCGATATGGTTTATGTACCTCCCGGCGCATGTCAGTCATTGCTGAACCAGGGGACAGAGGCCATCGAGTTTCTTTGCCTGGTCGATCCGGCTTGGAAAATGGAAGACGAAGACATTCTCGAATAGCCTATAGTTGCTCAAAGGAAGGAACAGGGTGAAGGCAAGAATAGCGGTATTGGCGGGAGATGGGGTCGGCCGCGAGATTGTGCCCGAGGCCGTCAAGGTATTGAAGAAGGTTGCCGATCAATTCGGCCATGCTTTCGAGTTTACGGCCGGAGACATCGGCGGGCATGCGATCGATAAAGTGGGCGTGCCATTGCCTCAAGACACCCTTACTTTGGCGAAGCAGTCCGATGCGGTCTTACTTGGCGCAGTCGGAGGGCCCAAGTGGGAAGGGTTGGAATATAGCCTCAGGCCGGAACGGGCGCTGCTGGGCATACGAGAACAATTGGGGCTCTATGCCAATCTGCGTCCGGCGAAACTTTATCCCGGTCTCGTGGATGCGTCCACGTTGCGCCGAGAGGTCGTCGAAGGCATAGATATTCTTGTGGTGCGCGAGTTGACCGGCGGCATCTATTTTGGGAAGCCGAAGGGAATCGAGAAACTCCCTTCCGGAGGTGAACGGGGTTTTAATACGGAAGTCTATACAACGGAGGAAATCCGGCGCATTGCAAAGGTCGCCTTCGATGCGGCACGGAAGCGCCGGAAAAGAGTCACCTCGGTGGATAAGGCCAACGTACTGGAATCCTCCGAACTCTGGCGCCGAGTTGTCGTTGAAGTGCAGCGTGACTATCCTGACGTCGAACTTCAGCATATGTATGTAGACAATTGCGCCATGCAATTGGTGAGGAATCCCAGGCAATTCGACGTGCTGCTGTGCAATAACATGTTCGGAGATATTCTGAGCGACGAAGCGGCCATGCTGACCGGTTCGATCGGAATGCTGCCTTCCGCGAGCATCGGAGCGAAAGTGGGACTCTTCGAGCCCATTCATGGCAGTGCCCCGGATATTGCCGGTAAGAACATTGCAAATCCCATTGCTACGATCGCCTCGGCGGCGATGATGTTGTCATACGCGCTGCAGTTGGATAAGGAGGCGGAGGCCATCGAACAGGCCATTGTCCGGACCTTGGAATCGGGATATCGAACCAAAGACATTCAGGCGGACGGGATGAAGCTCGTGGGGACCGCCGACATGGGCAATGCGATCGTAGCGAATGTGTCCTAGTCGAAATTCGTATGGCTATGTCCGCCAAATCTGTCATCATTGAAACGGTTGCCGGCATCGGAGAGCCCGGATATTTGGGAGACGGTGGACCGGCTCATGCTGCGTCGCTCAATGAACCGAAAGGATTGGCGGTCGATGTCCAGGGCCATCTCTATATTGCCGACGCCGAGAACCATGCGATCCGCAGAGTCGATCGTGTTTCCGGAATCATTTCGACCATCGCCGGCTCATCCAGTGACGGTTCTTCGGGGGCTCGGGCGACTGAACCTGCGGCATCCCGCTCGACCGACGAAGTGGATGAAGATCCATTGGGTGACACGCCGGCTCAACAGGCTCCCGCGTTTTCGCAGATCGCCGATCTGAGCGGGACCGTCAGATTTGTGGCAGGCGGTCCCGTCGGCAGGGCGAGGTTCGCCGGCGATGGGGGACCGGCTTCGGAGGCGTTGCTGAACTTTCCGACGGCTGTGGCGGTGGATAGTGACGGGAACATCTATATCGCCGACACATTAAATCATCGAGTCAGGAGAATTGATGCCGTAACCGGAACCATTCGCACGATTGCCGGCACCGGCCAGCCCCGATATTCCGGCGACGGAGGGCCGGCTGTTTCGGCTTCTCTTCGAGATCCGGCTGCGCTTGTAATCGACGGGCGGGACCGACTCTATATTGCAGACCAGAGCAACAATCGCGTGCGAGCGGTGGACTTGAAGACGGATCGGATTTGGACGATCGCCGGCCACGGACCCGCCGCGTATAACGGTGATGGCATTCCCGCTGCTGAGGCTGCCCTCGCCGGGCCAAGCGGATTAGCCCTCGGATCCGATGGCGTCCTCTATATTGCGGATACCTTTAACGGTCGGATCCGTTCAGTCGATCTCGAAACGGGGATCATCCAGACCGCCGCCGGGGACGGAAGCGAGTATCGCTTCCAGGACGGAGACGAATCAGTCGGCTTATCGCGTCCTTACGGCATTGCGGTAGATCGGCAAGGAAACATTTTTCTCACCGATTCCGACAACCATTTGTTGCGCGTCTACGACAAAGCTCGGCGTGTGGCCTGCCGAGTTGCGGGAAATGGTGCGGCTTCCTACTCCGGCGACCGGGGTCCGGCTGATGCCGCCGCCCTCAGCTATCCTTTCGGTTTGGCGATCGACGATCGTGGAGCGATTCTTGTCGCGGACACATTTAACCATCGAGTACGGCGATTGACAGCGTAACTCTCTGTATCGGCCGTGGTATGAGTTGAGAGCATGTCTTTACTCAAAAAGAAGCCGGCTTATCGCGTCGCCGTGGTCGGAGCCACCGGGGCCGTCGGCACCGAGATGATCGACGTGTTGGAAGAGAGAAATTTCCCGGTCGATGTCTTGCTTCCGCTTGCCTCCTCCCGATCCGTCGGAGGGACCGTGACCTTTCGCGGTGACGATATCCCGATCCAACTGTTGACCAAGGATTCGTTTCGCGAGGTAGACATCGCCTTGTTCTCGGCCGGCGCTGATGTCAGCCGTGAATATGCTCCTATTGCCGTGCAAGAAGGAGCGGTCGTCATCGACAACAGCGCCGCATGGCGCATGGACCCGAGTGTGCCGCTCGTCGTGCCTGAGGTCAACCGAGACGATCTTGCACGACACAACGGCATCATTGCGAATCCGAATTGTTCGACCATTCAGATGGTGGTCGCGCTGAAGCCGTTGCATGACCACGCCCGCGTGAAGCGTGTCGTGGTGACGACTTTCCAATCGGTTTCCGGCACCGGTAAGGAGGCGATGGATGAACTGATGGAGGAATGCAAGGACCTCCTGAGCTTCAAAGAGCCGGCGCCCAAGGTGTATCCCTACCAAATCGCCTTCAATTGTCTCCCGCACATCGATGATTTCCTGCCCTCCGGTTACACGAAAGAGGAGATGAAGCTGGTTCATGAAACGCGGAAGATCATGGGCGATGAGACCATCCAAGTTACGGCAACGACGGTTCGGGTGCCGGTGTACGTGAGCCATTCCGAGGCCGTCAACATTGAAACCGAGCGCAAGCTTACCGCGCATGATGCGAGAGCCGTCCTGTCCGCGGCGCCCGGCGTGCTGGTCTTTGATGACCCGTCGCGGAAGCTGTATCCGATGCCGCTCGATGCAGCCGGAAAAGACGATGTCTATGTCGGACGGGTTCGAGAGGACGAATCGATTCCCCATGGTCTTAATCTTTGGGTTGTCGCGGATAATCTCCGAAAGGGCGCGGCGTTGAATGCCGTGCAAATTGCCGAGTGTTTGGTACAATGAGCCATGTCGGAGTGGACTGGATTCGGCCGTGGGCTGATTCTGATCGGGCTCGGGATCATGGTGGTCGGAATTTTGTTGAGCTTCGCGGACCGGATTCCGGGGCTCGGTAACGGCCTGAGCTGGCTCGGCAGACTTCCAGGCGACATTGCAGTCAAGCGGGAACATTACAGTTTCTACTTCCCGGTCGCGACCAGTTTGGTCGTGAGTGTTGCGGTAAGCCTCTTGCTGTATCTTCTCTCATGGCTCTTTCGCCGGTAATGCTCCTCGTCCCAGCCCGTGTCTCGCTTAGCCTCGCCCTATCGGTTTTTCTTGTGAGCACGCCGGCCATAGTTTCCGCACAATCGGTTCGTGTGCTGCTGGCCCAAGAAGTGCCTCATGTCGAAGTTCGTTCAGCGACAGATGTGGCTGTCGTGTTCCGGGACGGTGCGTCTCGGACCGTGAAGTCTCCCGTGTTGGTGTCCGCGATCGGCGCCGGTCTGGTGGTGAATGGGAAGAAAGTCGCGGGCGAACAAGTGGAAATTCGGCCAAGCCGCTCCATCCTGTCGCTGGCCTTTCCGAAAACGCTTCCCGCGTCGCAGGGTAAGTCAAAGGCTGCGACGACGGCCGGCTTGAGTTCGGCCGATGTCCCCGGTATGGCGCTTAGCGGGATGGTTCGCATCATACGCCGGGGGAAAGGACTCTCGATTATTAATCAGGTCGATCTCGAGGAATACGTCAAAGGCGTCGTACCTTCCGAAGTGAGTTCTTCTTGGCACCCGGAAATGTTAAAGGTCCAAGCTGTGGCAGCCCGAACCTATGCCCTCTACAACAAGGCGTTGAGCGTTGCGCGCGAGTATGATCTCGTGGCTACGATTCAGGATCAGGTCTATCGCGGCCGCTACGGCGTGAATGCTCGGGTCGAGCAAGCGGTTGAGCTGACCAGAGGGATGGTAATGACCTACCAGAATGCTCCTATCTACGCGGCGTTTTCATCGACGGCGGCCGGCCCGACCGAGGATTCCATGAATGTATGGGCCAAGGATTTGCCTTACCTCAAGGGGGTGGAATGCCCGTTCGATTTGAGCTCGCCCTACTATCAATGGAAGGCGAGTGTGAAGATGGACCGTCTTGAAGAGCAGTTGCGCCAACAGGGCTTTTCTATCGGAACCATCGCGACGATTACGCCCATCGCCTACAGCCGCGCGGGACGTGTCACGAAACTCAGGGTTTTGCATTCCCGCGGGGAATTGCTCTTGAGAGGCGAAGAGTTACGGAAAGCCGTCGGTTACACGGTGATCCCGAGCACTCAGTTTGAGATCGAATCGGTCGGCGTGGACGTGGTCTTCGCCGGATATGGTGCGGGCCACGCCGTCGGTCTCTGCCAGTGGGGCGCAAAGGAACTGGCGGAACTCGGGTATCCGTTTGCGAGTATTCTGCAATATTATTATCCCGGTACGGAACTGCGTAACGCCGCTGTGACGCCGTTGTCGGCGCCTTCGATTCCTTCTCCGTAATGCTGCTTTCGGATTTTGACTTTCCGTTCGATCCGTCGCTGATCGCCGTACATCCCGAGATTCCGCGCGATCGAGCCCGCTTGCTCGTTCTGGATCGCGCCACCGGGCATATTAGTCATCACCTGGTGGCCGATTTGCCGGAGCTGTTGAAGAGCGGCGATCTGGTGGTGGCCAATGACACCAAGGTTTTGCCGGCTCGAGTCGGCGGTCATGTCGCTCATACCGGAAAGGCGGTTGACATTCTCTTCGTGCGGGATGTCGGGCAGGGGACATGGGAGGTCTTGATCAAGGGAAAATTGCGAGCAGGACACATCATTCAGGTCTCGCCGCAGGTCAGCCTGCTCGTGACGGAGCGAAGCCGGGTGCGCACGACCGTCCGAATCGAAGGCGGGGGAGTCGTCGACGAGTTAATGCAAGAATTCGGCAGGATGCCGCTGCCGCCTTATATCAAGCGGCCGCCGGTCCGGGAAGATCATGACTGGTATCAAACTGTATTTGCGCGCTCTGAGGGCGCGATCGCCGCGCCGACGGCCGGATTGCACTTCACGGAGCGGCTGATCGCCGATTTGCAGGGCCGAGGCATCGGGTTCACCACTGTGACCCTGCATGTAGGGCCGGGCACGTTCCGCCCGGTGACGGCCGACCATGTTGAAGAGCACCGCATGGATGCGGAGGTCATGGAGGTGCCCGAACGAACAGTGCAAATGATTCAGGATACGCGCATCCATGGCGGTAGAGTTGTGGCCATCGGCACGACCGTCACTCGTGCGCTGGAGAGTGCCGTCGGGACGACGGGACAGGTACGGTCACTGCGTGGGGAGACATCGCTGTTTATCAAGCCCGGGTTCGTGTTTCGCGCGGTAGACGGACTCCTCACCAATTTTCATTTGCCGCGAACGACCTTGTTGATGCTGGTGTCGGCATTTACAGGGACGGAGCGGTTGCGGAACGCGTACGCGGCGGCGGTGACGGCGCGGTACCGGTTCTATAGCTATGGAGACGCGATGTTGATTCGTTGAGGTTCGAAGACTAAAGCAGTTCCTTATGCACCTTGATCGGAACTCGCGTTTTCATGGATTCCGCATAGGCCATCAAGGCGCGTTGCTGCTTTTGAAAGAGGAAGCTTTGAAAGATGCGTTCCTTAGCCGCCGCCGCCTTGGCTGGGTCCGTTTCTCCCTGTCTGGTAAGCAAGCTCTGCGCCTCGGACAGTTCCGACGGTGTGAGGGCCACCGCGTCCATAATGACCATACGGGCCTTGTTCGTCAAAAGATCTTTGGATTCCATGGTTTCAAACAGCGCCGGCGTCAGATGGTTGGCCGCAAGAAGCCGGCGATAGACGTCCGGATCAAACGCGCCGTCCCGTTGGAACTCCGGTCGTTGTGTAATGGCGCTGCGCAGGTCATCGTCCGAGACCGTCAGTCCCATGTCGTGAGCCGCGATCAGCCACATTCGATTTTCAATGAGTTGTTCCAGCACGAATTGCTTGAGAAACTCGTCTTTGATATCCGTTTGTCCCTTGTCCTTATAAAAACGGTAGGTGTTGTCGTAGGCCCGTCGGTATTCGTCCTGTTGTATTGCCATATCGCCGACCGAGGCGACGACATTTCCGGTTTGTTGGCCGAATCCCCACCAACCCATCGTGATGATGAAGGCAATGGCAAGAACCCCCATGATGGATTTGAGAAACCATGGGTAATCATGCCCAACTTCGCGGAGAAGCTTGATCACGGCGTTCGTTCGGCTCCCGATGAAAATTGGATTTTACTCATGCCGTCGCAGGAAAGGCAAGCGGCTGACGGCCTGATCGGTTCGACAAGATTTCAACTTTGTTTGTGCCCACTCCATGAATTTGCTATAGTGTCGCTATTCGAGGAGACCGCAATTGGCGGAGGCGATCAGTGGAGAAACGCCGATCGACATCGGGGTTTATCCCAAGGCTCAGGTTCTCAACCGTTTCATCGCCAAGCTGATCGATCTGCTCATCGTGGCCGCGGCCGACAAGCTGGTGCCGCCGGTCGGTTTTCTTGCCGGGCTTGCCTATATCTTGGTCGCCGACGGGTTTGCGGGAGGGCGCAGCATAGGCAAACGGCTCATCGGGCTTCAGACCATTCTGCCGCGAACACGCGAGGCTGCCGGGTTCAAAGAATCGATCGTCCGCAACCTTCCATTTGGTCTCGCTTATTTGATGTTTGAGATTCCATACATCGGGTGGATCGTTTCAATGGCCATGTTGTCATTGGAGGGGCTGCTGATCATCGGCAACGGGCACGGCCGACGGCTGGGGGACGAGATCGCGAGAACGCAGGTGCTTGACGCGGGTCAACTGGACCTGCCCGACTGATGAAATCGTGACGGACCGGGATGTGGAAGATACCAGGAAGGGAGAGCATCCGTGAATTTTGTCAGTGATATGTTCGGCTGGTTCTCGAACGATTTGGCCATTGATCTTGGCACCGCAACCACGCTCGTCTATGTCCATGGAAAGGGCATCGTGCTGAACGAGCCGTCGGTGGTGGCCGTGGAGAAGAAGACCGAGCGGGTGATGGCGGTCGGGGCCGAAGCGAAGCGGATGTTGGGACGGACACCGGGGAATATTGTCGCGGTCAGGCCGATGAAGGAAGGAGTGATCGCTGATTTTGAGATGGCTGAAGCCATGCTGAAGCATTTCATCCAGAAGGCCCACAATCGGACCGCGTTTGTGCGGCCCCGCATTATTATCGGCGTGCCCTCGCGGATCACGCAAGTGGAACAGCGGGCCGTTCGCGATTCGGCCGAACTGGCGGGAGCGCGTGAGGTGTACCTCATTGAGGAGCCGGTCGCCGCAGCGATCGGGGCGGGATTGCCGATTACCGAGCCGTCCGGCAACATGGTGGTGGATATTGGGGGCGGCACCACGGACATTGCGGTCATTTCGCTGGGCGGCATCGTATACAGCGAATCCGTCAAGGTAGCCGGTGATCGCATGGACGACGCGATCATGAATTACATCAAAAAGAAATACAATCTCCTCATCGGCGAGCATATGGCCGAGCGCATCAAATTCGAGATCGGGTCAGCTTATCCGTTTGAGGAGCGAAAGACCATGATGATCAAGGGGCGTGATCTCATTTCCGGCATCCCGCGCACACTCGTCGTGGACGATGCCGAAGTCAGAGAAGCGCTTCAAGAACCGATTGGAACGATCGTGAATGCCATCAAGGTGGCGTTGGAGAACACGCCTCCTGAATTGGCGGGAGATATTATTGATCGCGGTATTGTATTGACGGGCGGTGGCTCCTTGCTTAAAGGAATGGATACGCGGTTTCGTGAAGAAACGAATCTGCCGATTATTACCGTGGATGATCCGCTGACATCCGTGGTGCTCGGTGTCGGAAAGATTCTCGACGAACTGGATCTCCTGCGCAAGGTTTCCGTCATGTCGCAGTGCAGCACCACTCGATGATCTCCATCCAGAGTGTGGATGGCTCTATTGCGCTCAACATACGGAAGCCGGCGTCTGGCCGTCGTGCTCTTTGCTCTATTGCTGGCAGCTCTCTTCTTGCTTCCCAGTCAGAGTCAGGGGTTGCTGCAGGTCCTTGGCGGCCCTTTCGGGCAGATTCTTAGCCTTCCTCTCCAAGCTTTCTCTTCCCTCGACCGAGGAATGTCGGATCTATGGGAGGGATATGTCGCCCTCCGCGGCGTCCGAGATGAAAACCAGCAGTTGCGCAAGGAAGTCGAGTTTTTACAAGGGCAGAACAACCAATTGCGCGAGGCGGCGGTGGCGACCGAGCGGCTGGAGGCCCTCCTCGACCTTAAGCAAACGGCGCTTCCCGATACGGTCGCCGCTCAGGTCATCGGTCGTGACGCCACGAATTGGTATCGTGGAGTGATTCTGAACAAGGGCGAGCAGGACGGGGTGCGGGCGGAAATGGGAGTGGTCACTCCGGCCGGAGTGGTCGGCAGGGTAGTCAAAGCGACAGCCGCCTCATCGGTCGTGCTCCTGGCGACGGATCCCAACAACGCCATTGCCGCGCTGGTGCAGCGGACGAGGGACGAGGGCATTGTGGAGGGGACGCGGAATGGACGAGCGCGCCTCAAGTATATTCCCCTGCTTTCCAACGTCCATCCGGGCGACCGCGTGGTGACATCCGGGTTGACCGACGCCTTTCCCCGGGGACTGGCCATCGGGGTGATCACGCATATTGAGAAAGAAGAGGGCGATCTCTTTCAGTCGGCGGAGCTCGAGGCTGAAGTCGACCTCGCGAAACTCGAAGAAGTTCTGGTCATCCGCATGGCGCATGAAGGAGCCGAGGCGTCAAGAAAGATGATGCAGAATCTGCCGGGTGAAAAGAAGAAGCCGTGAGAATGTTGTTGTACGCGGCGCTGGTGTTGACGGTGGCGCCGATTCAGGCCACGCTCCTGAATCATGTCAACATTCTGGGTATCCGTCCGGATCTCGGGCTCATTGTCGTGTGCCTGGTCGGGTTTTTCGGAGGAGAGTTGGACGGCCTCCTTTTGGGAGTGATGCTGGGCTGGTCGCAGGATTTGCTCTCGGCGGGCGACCTCTGGATGAACGTCGTGTCGAAAAGCGGAGCAGGATTCCTCGCCGGTTCGGCCGGACGGCATCTCGCCTACATTACCCCGCCGGTCCTCCTGGTCGGTCTTGCCGCCATTTCGTGCCTGTCCAACCTGGCGGTTCTCTTCTCGATGAGAATTCCGGACTGGGATGTGATTTGGCATGCGATACACTCCAAGATCCTGATTCAAGCGGTTTTTGATGCGGCTCTGGGCACGGCGGCGTACTGGTGGTTCATGCGTCGGTCGGCGCCTGATTCGATGGGGGTCGGTGATCACTATTAGTCGCGTGAGGATTGGGCGGGTGTGATGGCCTCGGCCGGTATTCAAGACAATGAGTTCGTGGATGTTCAACGACGGCTCGGCATTCTGCGTGTCGGGTTGATGCTGGTGGTTGCGCTTCTTGCTTTACGATTATGGCATCTCCAAATTCGCGAAGGCCCCTATTACCGTGATCTGTCCGAGAACAATCGGACTCGCTCGGTGATCTTGGAGCCGGCCAGGGGGCTGATCTATGATCGGAACGGTATTTTGCTGGCGAATAATGTTCCGAGCTTCAGCTTGTACGTGACATTGGAGGATGTGAAGGATCGCGAAGGATTGGTGTCCACGCTGGCGACGTTGCTCAACCTGGAGCCTGATTTCATACAGAAGAAACTGTCCATCGGCCGGCTGAGCAAACTCCAACCCCGGAAGATCAAAGACCGGCTCACGTTGCGGGAAGCTACGATCATCGAATCCCACCGACTCGATTTGCCCGGAGTGATGATTCAGGTCGAGTCGCAGCGTAATTATCCAGGAGGGCCGGTTGCCGCCCATCTTCTCGGGTATGTCGGAGAGATTTCGTCTGAGCAGCTGGAAAAGCCTGAGTTCGCCGATCTTCATCAGGGGAGCATTGTGGGACAGTATGCGGTCGAGAAATTTTTTGACCGGGAAGTTCGGGGCAGGTCGGGACAAAAAACCGTAGAGGTCGACGCGCTGGGACATGAAAAGCGGGCGGTCGTGGCGGATATGCCTGTGGCGGGCGATGATTTATACTTGACGATCGACGCGCGCTTGCAAAAACTGGCTGAAGACCTGCTCGGTGAAGACACGGGAGCAATCGTGGCTTTGGATCCGACCAATGGGGACATCCTGGCGATGGCGAGCCGGCCGACGTTTGATCCCAATGTGCTCTCGAAGGAACTCACGTCAAAACAATGGGCGGACATCGTGCAGGACGAAGGCCGCCCGCTGAACAATCGCGCGACCCAGGGACAGTATCCGCCGGGGTCCACGTTTAAAGTGGTGATGGCGGCGGCGGCGTTGGAAACAAACACGATGACGCCGTCCAGCACTGTCCGCTGCACCGGAGGATATCAGTTCGGCAATCGTCTATTCCGCGACTGGAAGGCTTCGGGCCATGGGGCGGTCGACATGAATCATGCATTGGTGCATTCTTGCGATGTGTATTTCTACACCGTCGGACAGCGTATGGGAATCGACACGATTGCGGACTATGCCCATCAATTCGGGCTGGGACATGAAACCGGTGTGGAGTTGCCATCGGAGCGCGTCGGCATTGTCCCATCCACAGCCTGGAAGCAAAAGGCGAGAGGACAGCCCTGGTTTCCCGGTGAAACAATTTCCGCCTCTATCGGACAAGGCTATGTGACGGTGACTCCGCTTCAGATGGCCGGTGTGATTGGGACGGTCGCGAATGACGGGGTGGCCTTCAGACCGCGAGTCGTCAAAGCGGTAATGGATCGGAGCAGCGGACTCAGGAAAAACCTTGAGCCGACCGTGCGAGGGCGGCTGTCCGTCAAACCCGGCACGTTGAAAGTCATTAAGGAGGCGCTGGCCGGCGTCGTGAAGGAAGGGACCGGGACGCGCGCGAGATCGCCTCTCATATCTATCGCCGGCAAGACCGGGACTGCGCAGACGGCCGCGTTACGCACGGGGCCGGAGAAGGACATCCCCAAGAAGTTCCGCGATCATGCGTGGTTCGTGGCCTTTGCGCCGGTGGATGATCCTAAAATCGCGGTAGCCGTGCTTGCGGAGCATATGGGCCACGGTGGTTCGGCCGCCGCGCCACTCGCGAAAGAAATCATTGAAGCGTACGCGAAATTTTCCGCCTCTGCCCCCTCGATCCATACGGCCGCGGGATTGATCGCCGCTTCGCCGGAATCCGCCCCACATCGTCGCCATGATTGACCGTGTGATCGACAGTCGTGGATTGGATAGTTTTGATATCCGTTTCATAGGGTTGATTCTAGCGATTCTTTCATTCGGGCTGATCTCGATTTACAGCGTGACGTATCAGCAGGACAGCGGTGTGCCCCTGTATCTGAAACAAGTCGTTTGGATCGGGTTGGGCTCTGTCGCCTTTGTTGTCATGCTGGTGTCCGACTATCATAAAGTTGCACGGTTGGCTTATCCTGCTTATGCTGTGGTCCTTGTGCTGCTGGCCGTCGTGCTCATGATGGGTAAAACATCCCATGGGGCGCAACGGTGGATGAGCATTGGGCCGTTCGCGTTTCAGCCGTCGGAATTCGCCAAACTCGTGCTCATTCTTGTATTGGCAAAATATTATTCGTCTGTGCCGCGGGTCGGATGGATACAGCGGGTCGTCATACCGGGCCTCCTGGTGTTGCCTGGATTACTGTTGATTTTAAGGCAGCCTGACTTGGGGAGTGGACTGAGCTTTGTCGCCGTGTATGCCGCTATGTTGCTCATGGTGGGCGTGCGATCCAAGGCGCTGGGAATCATCCTGCTCTTTTCATTGATGCTGTTTCCCTTCGCCTGGGAGTACGTGTGGGGCTCGCTTCATGACTACCAACGCCAGCGCATTATGGCGTTTGTCGATCCGGAGTATGATCCGGGAGGAAAGGGGTACCATGCCCTTCAATCGCGCATTGCAATAGGGTCCGGTGAGTTGGTCGGCAAGGGATTGCACGGCGGCACGCAAAGCCAGCTGAAATTTCTTCCGGAAGGCCATACCGACTTTGTTTTTGCGGTGTTTGCGGAAGAATGGGGATTCCTGGGAGTCCTGGCTCTCCTTGCGCTGTTTGTCATGTTGATCTGGGTGTCTCTTGAGATCGCCACTCGCGCCAAAGACACGCTCGGTGTGCTTTTAGCGGCCGGGATCGTCGCTATGTTATGTTTTTGTGTCGTTGTGAACATCGGCATGACAGCCGGTATGTTTCCGATCGTGGGGATTCCGCTGCCTCTGATGAGCTATGGAGGCAGTGCGACCATCATGATCATGGCGTCGCTGGGACTCTTGTTGAATGTCAAGCGCCGGCGATTAGCATTATTCTATTGAAACCGTTATGGAGCTATACGTAGATTCGGCTGCGGCCGATCGTTAAACAGGGAAGCCGCGTGAGTGAGGGATGCATCGATACCCGGGCGCTGTCGCCCCCGCCCGACCCGCATCGCGTCTGACCCGGATTTGAAGGAGTTGATATGAGTGTGGAGATAGCGATCAGCCAGGCCCGCGAAGAGACGCGGGTCGCGGTACTCGACAATGGGGTCGTCACGGACCTATACGGCGACCGGGCGAAAGATAAAGACTTTGTCGGAAATATTTATAAAGGGCGGGTGGCCAAGGTCTTGCCGGGCATGCAGGCCGCATTCGTCGATATCGGTCTTGAGAAAGCGGCCTTCATGCATGTCTCCGATCTGTCCGAAGATACGGAACCGGCGGATACTCTCGTGGATGCGGAGGACGATGATCGGGATTCCGAAGTGCCTCGCCCCAAGCGACAGACCTCGAAGCCGATTGAGGAACTGCTCAGTGAAGGGCAAGAGCTGATGGTTCAAATTTCGAAAGGTCCGATCGGCACCAAGGGACCTCGCGTCACCACCTATGTCTCATTGCCGGGCCGATACCTGGTTTTTATGCCGACCGTCGAGCATATCGGAGTCTCTCGACGGATCGCTCGGGATGAAGAGCGGGCCCGTTTGAAAGAGATTATGAAACGGGTTCGTAGGCCTGGGTATGGGTATATCGTGCGGACCGTCAGCGAAGGAGTGAAGGAAGAAGACCTCCGCGCCGATGTCGAGTTCTTGCATGTGTTGTGGCAGGATGTGTTGACTAAGCGCGATCAGCATCCGGCGCCGGCCCTGCTGCACAGCGATCTGAGCCTGAGTTTTCGAGTCGTTCGAGATTTGTTCGGGCGAAAAGTCGATCGACTGCTGATCGATTCCCGCGATGAATATGAGGCCATCAGAAATTTTGTGCAGCGCTTTTCGCCGGAACAAACGTCCCGCATCCATTTTTATGACAAAGAAGAGAGCCTCTTTGATTATCTTGGTGTCGAGCAAGAAATCGCGCGCGCCCTGAGCCGAAAAGTATGGCTCAAATCCGGAGGGTACATCGTTATCGATCATACCGAAGCCATGACCGTCATCGACGTGAACACCGGCCGGTTCGTCGGCAAGCGAGACCAGGAGGAGACGATCTTGCGCAATAATCTCGAGGCGGCGCGAGAAATCGCCTACCAGGTCAAACTCCGTGGGATCGGCGGGATCATCATTGTGGATTTCATCGATATGGAACGCGAGAAGAATCGGGACAAGGTCTATCATGCCCTCGTCGATGCGATGGCGGCCGACAAGGCGAGAACCCGCATTTCCCGGATTTCAGATCTCGGCCTCATCGAAATTTCACGCGAGCGTGTCAGGGAAGATCTCCTGCGGGCGTTGTCGGAGCCCTGTCACTATTGCGACGGCCGAGGCTACACGAAGTCGCCGATGACGGTCGCTTATGAGATTTTTCGCGACATTCGACGCCTCGGCAGTTCATCGGAGCAACAGCGCATTATCGTGGGAGCCCACCCTTCCGTTGCGAGACTGCTTCAGGAAGAGGAGCAGCAAGGTTTGGAAGATCTCGAACGGCGTTATGCGGCAAAGATCATCGTCATGCCCGACAGCAAGTTGCATTTGGAGCAATACGACTTGGTCATGATGTAACTTGAAACGGCGTTGTGCGCCCACGCCGCCCTGCAGGAATCCCATTGCGTATTCGCGATGCCTCTCCTGCTATTGCCGTCCGGGATGGTCCGCACCCGCAGGTCCGCATATCGGCTCGATCCAACTCTCGTATGAATACTGCCATGATTCGCCCGTGGTTGGTGCTGCGCGCCGTCACGGGAGTCGGTGATACGACGATGCTGGCTCTTGTCCAAGCATTGGGCTCACCCGAGTCGGTGCTGGAAGCATCCGAAGAGACCCTGGTCCAGGTCGGGTGCCGCCCGAGGTTGGCTCAAGCAATTCGCTCCGGCCTTCCGGCGAGTATGGAACGCCGGATCGACAGGGAGCTTCAATCCCTGGATCGTTTGGGCGTCACTGTATTGGTCTATTCCGATGACGCCTATCCTGTTCGCCTACGGGCGATTGCGGATCCTCCGCCGCTTTTGTATGTCTCGGGACGGGTGGACCCCACAGATCAGTATGCTGTGGCCATCGTCGGGTCCAGGCGAGCCTCGCATGCCGGACGTCTGTTTACCGAAGAATTGAGCCATGAATTGGCAATGGCCGGATTTACCATTGTCAGCGGCTTGGCGTTAGGTATCGATGCGGCTGCTCATCGAGGAGCAATCGAGGCCGGAGGGAGGACGATCGCCGTTTCGGGCTGCGGAATCGAACGGACCTATCCCTCCGTTCACGCCAGGCTGCGGCGCGACATCGAGCAGCGAGGGGCGGTGCTGTCGGAGTTGCCGATCGGCGCGCCTCCTCATAGTCATCATTTCCCGCGCCGGAACCGAATCATCAGCGGTCTGGCTCTCGGCGTGATCGTAACCGAAGCCGCCTTGAACAGCGGATCGCTTATTACAGCGAGATTGGCGGCTGATCAGGGACGAGAAGTCTTCGCAGTGCCGGGAATGGTCAAGTGCGAAACCAGTCGGGGGCCGAACGCGCTGATCAAGGAAGGTGCAAAATTGGTGGAGTCGGGAAGCGATGTCATTGATGAACTCATTTCGCAGGTGGACGGAGTCTTCAAGGAACGGCTTCGAACGCGCGACGCACGTGCCCAGCATTCTGATCGGTGCTTTGGAAATGAAGAGACTCTGGTGTATGATGCCTTGTCATGCGAGCCTCAATCTATGGATGCCGTAATACGAAAAACCGGATTGGCGCCTTCACAGGTCGCAACGGCTCTTCTTGCGCTGGAACTGAAGAATTGTGTTCGCCAATTTCCGGGCAATGAATATCTACGTCTGTAGTTTCAGAGAGTTAGGCCTCTGCTTGCGGAGACATCTCTGAAATTTGCTATAGTGAAGACAGAGACAGGACATCGAGCGTAAGCGAAGAGGGCGGTAGGATTCATATGGCGAAATCACTCATCATTGTGGAATCTCCAACGAAGGCGAAGACCATCACTAAGTATTTGGGGCGCGGTTACTCCGTGATGGCGTCGGTGGGACATGTGAAGGATTTGCCGACGAGCAAGCTGGGCGTGGATCTCGACAATGATTTCGAGCCGCAGTATGTAACCATCAAAGGCAAATCCAAAGTGTTGGCGGAGATCAAGAAGAAAGCGCAGGCGGTCGACAAAATCTACCTCGCCCCTGACCCGGATCGCGAAGGAGAAGCCATCGCCTGGCACATTGCTCAGGAGCTGAACGGAAAGAAGAGCAAGAAGGACGGAAAAGTCTTCAGAGTGCTGTTCAATGAAATCACCGAATCGGCGATTAGACGGGCGCTTCAGTCTCCTGGCCAGATCGATATGAAGTTAGTACAGGCGCAACAGGCCCGTCGGGTGCTGGACCGAATCGTGGGATATCAGGGAAGCCAGTTGCTCTGGAAAAAGGTGCGCCGCGGGCTCAGTATGGGACGCGTGCAATCCGTGGCCGTCCGGCTCATTTGCGACCGGGAGCGGGAACGAGATGCCTTTCGTCCGGAAGAATATTGGTCGATCGTGGCTACATTGGCGGGAGAGCAGCCCCCGCCGTTCGATGCCAAGCTTCATAGTATCAACGGTCAGGACGCCGATATATCGACGGCAGAGCAGGCTCATGGCATTGTGGATGCCGTTCATGGGAAGTCGTTCGCCGTCCAATCAATCGAGCGAAAGGAAAAGAAACGGAATCCGGTCGCCCCGTTTATCACCAGCCGTCTGCAGCAAGAGGCGGCCAGAAAACTGCACTTTACTCCGAAGAAAACTATGACCCTGGCCCAACAGCTTTACGAAGGGATTGAAATCGGAGCAGAGGGCGCCACAGGGCTGATTACGTATATGCGGACGGATTCGCCGCGTATTTCATCCGAAGCGACGGAAGATGCGCGTCGATTGATCAGGGATCGATTCGGGGAGGAGTACCTGCCGCAGGTCCCAAATGTGTACAAGACGCAAAAGGCCGCGCAGGAAGCGCATGAAGCCATCCGGCCGACTTCGGCTTTTCGCGACCCCGAATCCATTCGGCAGTTCCTTCAGGCGGACCAATATCAGCTCTACAGGCTGATCTGGAACCGGTTCATCGCGTCGCAGATGGTGCCGGCCATTTTTGATGTAACGCGGGTTGATTGTACGCCTGTCGGCACGAATGATCATTATGTCTTCAGAGCGACGGGCACCGTGATGAAATTCCCCGGCCACACGGCTGTGTATCTGGAGGGAACAGACAAGGAAATCGGTGCGCAAAAGACCAGGGCGGAACAGGAGAGCGACGATGACTCGGAACGGCAGTTGCCGGCGTTGTCGGAAGGCGAATCGTTGCGCTTAGTTGCCGGAGAAGGACAGGATCAGCCGGGACTTCTGTCAAAGCAGCATTTTACTCAACCTCCACCCCGGTACAATGAAGCGTTGCTGATTCGGGAGCTTGAGGAAAAGGGTATCGGACGTCCCTCCACCTACGCCTCGATCATTTCCACCATTCAGGAACGCAAGTATGTCGAGAGAGTGGAGGGACGGTTTGCTCCCACTGAAACCGGCAAGACGGTGAACGACTTTCTGATGAAGGGTTTTCCGGACCTTCTGGATACGGAATTCACTTCACAGATGGAGGCGCAGTTGGATGAGGTGGAGGAAGGCAATAAACCATGGGTGACGGCGGTTCGGGAATTCTACACTCCCTTTACGAGAGATATGGAACATGCTCAGAACATTCCCGGGCCGAAAGATACTGTGGAGCCGCCTACGAACATTCCGTGTGAAAAATGCGGCCGCATGATGGAGATCAAATGGGGCCGCAACGGGAAATTCCTTGCTTGTCCGGGATTCAAAGAAGATCCGCCCTGCAAGAACACTCAGAACTTCCAGCGACTTCCTGACGGCAGCATCAAGGTTGTGCCGAAAGAGGAACTGACGACCGACGAGAAGTGCGAGAAGTGCGGCAGCCCCATGGTGGTAAAAAGCGGGCGGTTTGGAAAATTCCTCGCCTGTTCCGCTTATCCCGAGTGTAAGACTACAAAAGCCATCGCACTGGGCATCAAGTGCCCCACCCCTGGGTGTGGGGGTGATCTGGTTCAGAAAAGGACAAGAAAAGGCCGATCGTTCTATGCCTGCAGCAGGTACCCTCAGTGCGAGTATGCATTGTGGGATCGTCCGGTGAACAAGTCCTGCCCGACATGCCAAGCTCCATTCCTCATTGAGAGAATCTCCAAGCAGAGCGGTCGCACGGTACAGTGCCGCAATGAAGAGTGCGGCTACCGCGAAGCCGGTTGAAGCTGCTCATCTTCCCGTCCCACATTTCAGCCGAGCGTGCCGGCCGGCGTATTGCGCTTGATCCAATCGACAGCGGGTCCTGTGTTGCGTTTTGCCGCGCCCGGCGCCAAGAATGAGTTCTCTTCTCAGTGAAGATGAGAATGTTAGTCAGAACTACTTAACAACGGGCTTGACATGATCCGCGGGATGTCGATAATGATGAAGCATGTAAGTGAAAGATATAAGCCGTCGCGCCATTGATGGCCGCTTCGGACGTGACGGATGCCCGCGATTAACTCCCGGCCGGAAGGAGAAGCAAGCGATGAAGGCAAAAGAAGGCATTATCGAGCTGTTGAACAAAATCCTCACCGCCGATCTCACGGCGATCAATCAATATTTTGTGCATGCCAAAATGTGCGCGAATTGGGGCTATGAACGGCTCCACCATCACGTGAAGCAACGGTCTTTTGACGAGATGAAAGACGCCGATGAGCTGATCGAGCATATTCTCTATTTGGAAGGCGTCCCGAACGTGCAACGCCTGAACAATGTGCATGTCGGAGAAACCGTGCCGGAACAATTTAAGGCCGACCTCAAGGCCGAGCAGGAGATGTTGGCGCTGCTGAGTGAGGGAGTCGCGCATTGCACAAAAGTCGGCGATTTCACCACCAGACACATGCTTGAGGATATGGTAAAAGATGTCGATGAGCACATTGATTGGATCGAGACGCAGATGGAAACCGTGAAGCAGATCGGGCTGGAAAACTATCTGGCCGAGCAGATTAAGAAGGAGAGTTGATTCATCAGATGGAGATAAGTAAGCAAGATGGCGCTGAGACAAGTATGATCATGATCACCAATGGTTCGATGGAGGGAGACCGGTGAAGGCGAAAGAGGGTGTCATTGAGAATCTGAAAAGGATCCTGACGGCGGAATTGACGGCCGTTCACCAGTATCTGCTTCATGCCGGATTGTGTAAAAGCTGGGGCTATATGCGGTTGCATGACGAGTTTGAATCCCTGGTTCAGGGGGAAGTGAAGCATGCGGGACAGTTGATCGATCAAATCCTTTACCTCGACGGTGTTCCGGACATGCAACAGGTCGAAGCTGTCGCAACCGGGTCTGATGTGAAACAATTGTTCGAGAGAGATCTAAAATTTGAAAAAGATGATGTGGAGCTCTTGCGTGAGGCGATTGCCCATTGCACGAAGGTAGCCGACTACACCACTCGACATATGCTTGAGCATATGCTCATAGACACCGAAGAGCATATCGACTGGTTTGAGACGCAGCTGCGGACTGTTGAACAAGTTGGATTAGCACGGTACCTCTCCGAGCAGATGTAGGCGACCGATATCTGGGAGGGGGAGGATTGAATCGAGACTCTCCCTCTCACTTTCCCGCACGGTTTTCTGCTATTCTCCTTTGGGCGTACAGGATCTTTGTGATCTAACGCTACCAGCTCGCCTACGCTCAGGTAAGTCGTCTGCAAAGGTAGGTTTCTCCGTGCCGGATGGTCTCTCCTTGTTACAATGACAGTGTTTCTCATTTGAAATGACGCCATGCGACATGTGGTTCTCTCTTTCGTGTTGCTCACGTTTGGTGGATGTGTCACCACGCTGCCGGCGTCGCCCGATTCCTCCGAAGTCACGCTGTCTTCCGCCCTTGTGGTCGGCCATGTGGTCACGGTGCTGATTGGACCGACCATGCGTCCGTATGCTCCGGAATTGCGCTTCTTTGAACTGATCAATACAGCGACACAAGAGCGAATTCGAGTAGACATTGAAAGCAAGGATCGATGGTTTATTGTCCCATTGCTTCCGGGAGATTATGAATTGAGCCGTCTTCAAATTTCCGAGGGGGCGTTTCAATCAACGGCGGGGCTGAATCCAGGTTTCAAAGTAATCGAGAGGCGGATCACATACGTCGGAACTTGGCGACTCGGTATTGAATCACCTCAGTATGATCGTAGCGCGTTATTGTCCGCTATCGAGGAAGATCGCGAGGTTGTCCGCCGGGCACTGGTATCGTATGACTCGTTGCGAGAGTATCCTTTTTCAACCTACCTCTTAGCCCCCACCCCGATAGAGACGCGTCTGTACGAAGTTCCTCCCTACCCAAGGTTTTGGTGGTTTCGACGGCATCATACCTCATAATGGTGCGATATCGAGCCTGATTTTGCCTGACTGTCTAAACCGTCAGGATGACCGCTCGATGTGCCTCCGTGAGAAAAACTGAAATCTCGATAAATTGTGATTGACATAAGCTGCGCACCCTTCTATTAGGGAGAGTAAGACTCGTTCTCAATATCATCCCTTTGACGTGTCAACGATGATTTCTAGCGCTCATAACGAGGAGGCGCGATGCCACTGTGGTCACCTGGTCGCCAAGTTGACAAGAACCGGCGTTGAACTGAAGTGCAAGCGGTGCAAACGGCTGCTGCTGATCCCATTTGAGAGGGATTCAACACGATTGGCTAAGCTTCTCACCACTAGTGCCGAGATCATAGGAGGTCATAACACGAAGTAGTCAAGGTTAGTTTAGAGGACCATAGCGTCCCCGCAGCCTAATTCAAGGAGGAATCCATGGGACGGCTATGGTTTGTGGTCTTGATTCTGTATGTGTGGATGGTGAATGGAACGGTCTTCGCTCAAAGCGTGGATGATCGATTGAAAAAACTGGAAGAAGCCATTGAGGAAATGAAGCGGCACGAGGCTCTTGAGCGGGAGGTCGAAGGGCAGCCGCCGGCGACGGACGAAGGGCAATCTCCAAACATACAGCAGATGAGTGCCGAGGAGCAGGGCGCCGAACGAAAGTACGGCTCGATCATGCAGGGGTCAGGTAAATTGATTTACGCCAAGCCGTTTGTTGCCAGTCCAAAGGCAATCGTCGGCGGATATATGGATGTGGAATACATCAATCGCGCGCATCAAGGTACGCCCAGCAGCATCGATGTCCATCGGTTTGTCCCATTTATTTATGCCGATGTGAGCGAGCACGTGAAAATGGCCGCGGAAATCGAGATTGAACACGGTATTCTTGAGAGTGCCCAGACTCCGCATAGTGAGGTCAGTCTTGAGTTCGCCACCATCGATTTCTTGGTCAATGAGAAGCTGAATTTCAGAGGCGGAGTTCTCCTGGTGCCGCTTGGCAAATTCAATCTGTTACATGACGCGCCATTGCGCGACCTGACGGAGCGGCCCCTCGTCACCCAGTTGCTGTATGGGTCTGTGCTGTCGGAAACCGGCGCGGGCTTTTATGGCACCTTCTATCCGTCTGCTCGGTCGAAGCTCGATTACGAGCTTTACGTCACGACTGGGTACAACGGATATGGCAATTGCCAAGCCGGAAGCGTCCAGGCCAATAGCGGGTTATGCGGCACCTTCATCAATGAGGTAGGCGGCGTGGCCAATGCACGCCAACGGAAATCCAATGTCCAATTTGGATTTGACAATAACAATGGCAAGGCCGTAGCCGGAAGGGTAGCCTTCAGTCCGTTCTTAGGTATGGAGATCGGCGGATCCGGGCACTATGGGACCTATGATCCGTATGGACAGCGTCATTTGGGCATGTGGGCGATCGACTGGACGGTCGTCCGCGGTCCGTTCGAATTGATCGGTGAATCGCACTGGACCTACGTGGAGGAAAATTCGAAGAATCTGAACGGCACGCCTTGTACGAATGCGACATCAATCGGCGGAATGGCGCCGGGACATTTCTGCCCTCAACGGATGCAAGGCTACTATATCCAAGGCAATTACCATTTTCTTCCGGAATGGATCACGCGTCTCGCTCCGAGCTTCTTCCGTCCGGAAGTTTCCACCTTTACAGCGATGGTTCGTTGGGAACAGGTCAACACGAACAAAGACCAGCCCGGCGGGCTTGGAGATCTCCAGCGATTGACGGTGGGCGTGAACTACCGGCCGACTGAAGACACCGTTTTCAAAGTTGATTACCAATATAGTCCGGAAGCAGTTAATCGCAACAATCAGAGGATTCACGACACCGCATTTCTTTTATCAATGGCGACATACTTCTGAGCCACGAAAGACCGGGCGCAAGTGAGTTATGTGGGCGGCCTCCGGGCCGCCCGTGTTTTTTCGATAGAAGGAGTGGAATATGTTGTTTCGGCTTGTGGTGGTTTTGGCGTTCTGTTCCTTGCTTTACGGCTGCGCGCTGTTCCCCAAAGAACATCACGACCAATATGTCGTATGCCCCTACGACACAGTGTGGGAGGCAGCAACGGACACCATGCAGGCGTATCCTATGCGTGTAAAGGACAAGGACAAGGGACGGATCGAAACGGGATGGATGGAGAGCGAAGGGGAGGAACGAGGCTATGGATTATTTCGGCGTACCAGCACCGGCTTCGGCAATAAGGAACGCGCCAGGATACTACTGACCATCAAGCAGTTGAATGAAGTCACAGAGGTCAGCGTTACCGAAAACAGGCAACGTTGGCACCTGAAGGGTGGCGTGACGAGTCAGGCCACCAAATGGTGGCCGATTGAGCCTTCCGAAGAGGCGATGGTCGCCGTGATCTCACGTATCAATTCCAAGATAAAAGCACAAGGATGTACGCCGTCATGAAACTTCTCTTTTGTGCCCTTGCCATTGGGATAGTCCTTGGTACCGATCCTCTATGGGCGAAGTCAATCTGGGATCCGGAGCTCAAACGGTATCTCACTCCCCAGGAAATGATGCAGGAGGATGTCTACCTCACCGAGGATGAAGCCGCGCGCTTGATGTTCCCCAAATCGGAGCGCATCGGTCAGGAAGTCATTACCTTGACGCACGATCAAAAGAAGGTCATCCAAGAGCGCATCGGTTGGAATTTCCCTGAGAGCGAGTTTGCCATCTATGTGGGGAAGACCGGTTCTCAGATCGATGGGTACGCCATTGTGCAGAATACGATCGGCAAGCATAAACCGATCACCTATATGGTCGGAATCGATCCCAACGGCGAAGTGCTCAATATTGAGGTGCTCGTCTACCGAGAATCACGGGGGAGCGAAGTCCGAACCAAACGCTTTAACTCACAATACGAGGGGAAAACAATTTTCGATCCGATTCGCATGAACAAGGATATCATTAATATCAGTGGGGCGACAATGTCGGTTCGATCGCTCAGTGCGGGAGTCAAACGCACTCTGGTGATGGTCGATGAATTGTATCTGAAGCCGATCGGCCGCGGCAGTGACAGCGTCCAGGCGAGACGGAATCAGAAGGGATTCTTGGGAACGCTGTTCGGATTCTAGCGCGCTGAGAAAGATGCGTAATTTTAATGCGCGATTCCGGCTCCGCGATAGCGATCGCCAGATCCGGCTAGTCTATACCCTCTTTCTTTTCTGCATGTTCGCCGGCTTCGCATTTAGCTTCTTCTGGGCGCACAGCATGACCGGTCTTTCTCCTCAGGGGATTGCCGATCACTATCTAGGTTCCGACGCCACATTCGGCGAACCCATGTCCTTTCGCGAACTGGCCGAGGTGACCCACTTCCATTTGTTCACCATGCCGGTCGTGTTTATCATTCTTGTCCACGTGTTGTACCTGACTATGGCGAGCAGCCGGATAAAAATATGGATGACGTGGGCCGGATTCGGCGGGGTCATGCTGGATTTGATCTCGCCCTGGCTGATCAGCTATGTCTCTCCGATTTTCGTCTTGACGATGTTGGCGGGAGATTTTCTTATGGTTGCGAGCTTTTTGGTGATGATGGCCATCCCCATGTATGAAATGTGGATCCGGAAAGTGCCCTTCATGGCAGGCGGCCAAGGGTAGATGAGTCCCTTCACAATATTCTGTGGTGTGCCGAGTCCGGCTCGCTCGCGAGATACTGTGGTCCGCTATATCTGGTGTCCCATCGTAGGGCTTTTATTGCTCGCCGGTGGCTGCGCTTGGACCCCCAGTTCTGCTAGCCGTTTGCATACCGTGAAGCGCAGCCAATTGTTGATGGGCACTTTGGTCCAGATCACGGCCATCGGTTCAAATGAGCAGGTTGCCGGTCTGGCGGTAGCCGCCGGTCTCGCTGAAATTCGGCGGCTGGAGGGGCTCCTCAGCACCTGGATTTCCACGAGTGAATTGTCTGATGTCAACGCCGCCGCCGGACTGAAGCCGGTTGCAGTCAGTCCGGAAACCATGACCGTCCTTAAATGGTCGCTGGAAATTGCGCGGCTGACCGGCGGGGCTTTCAATATCGCGGTCGGGCCGGCAGTGGACGCCTGGAATGTGGGAGGGGAGCCGCGAATCCCCGATGATGCCGAGTTGGTTCGTCTAATGCCTCTGCTTGACCTTGCTCAAGTGCACCTTAATGAAGAGGACGGGACGGTATTCCTTTCACGGTCGCATATGCGGATTGATGTCGGAGGAATTGGAAAGGGCTTTGCGGCGGACCGCGCCGTGGCCGCTATGAAGGCAACCGGAGCGTTGGCCGGAGTGGTTGCCTTGTCCGGCGACATCAAGACATTCGGCCGGATGCCGGACGAGAGGCCGTTTGGTTTTGGTATCAGGCATCCTCGTGTCGAAGGAGCATTGTTGGCGCGCGTCGAACTTCAAGATGAAGCTATTTCAACGGCTGGAGATTATGAGCGCTTTTTTGAGAAAGATGGCGTCATGTATCACCATATTTTGGACCCGCGTACGCTTCTGCCCGCACGCGCCTGCCAAAGCGTCACTATTATTGCACGAGAGGGAGTCATGGCCGATGGTCTGGACACCGGGATTTTCATTTTGGGACCCGAACGTGGCATGGAATTGGTCGAACGGTTGCCGGACGTTGAGGCGTTGATCGTCGATCGAAATGGGAAGGTGTGGATTTCATCAGGCCTCGGGGGCCGGTTGCACATGGAGTCGGTAAATGCGGTAGGCAGATCCGAGGGGCCCGCGCCAATGCCGGCGAAGTGAAACGTCCATAGGCATGGCGCGGGCTTGAGGCCTCTGTTGAATTTACCGGGTTGTCGCGTGGGGTTCCTATCGTGCTCACAGATAGATAATTTCGTGAGTCAGATCGGAGCCTGCTGAATGTTGCAGCTTATATTGTTGGATCACCGGTCATCTCTTTCAAGGAATGACGAGATATCTGCTCCGCCCCAACTGCGGCAAATCGTCTTTTGACGTTCCGGCGGTATCCGGAGGAATTCGAGCTGTTCCGATATTAGAATGTCCACCTTGCACCGGCTTGGACCATGAGGGGGAGCCCGGGATAAATGCCCCGTGATCGGTCGACCATGTATAGTTGGTCAAGGAGATTCTTGCCTACTACATAAAACGTTGTATTGATCGGCTTGACGTATTGATTGACCGCCGCATTGAGAACGCACCACCCTCGAACAATGCCCCGTGCGCCGTTTGGCGTCGGGTCGTGTCTATTACGGTCATCACCGAACATATCGCTGATGCATTGAGTTTCTATTCTGGCATTGAATCCGACAGGGCGATTCGTGTAGCCCAAGCCGGCCGTAATCATATGCTTTGGTGCATAGGGCAAGCGGTTGCCACTGACGCTCACGACGGCCGGCTCATCCGGGAGAAGCGCCGCTCCGGAAATCGAGCTATTTCTATCGCCCCTGAACTCCGCCTCCGCCAGCCATGTGTAATTGACATCCAAAATGATGTCTTGGTCCTTGTTCTGACCTCTTACCATATCGAACATGTCAGCCTTGACTCCAAACTCGATGCCGCGATGCCGCGTTCTTCCGGCATTCGTAAGGGTGGCGCCTGCGCCTCCCGCGACTGACTGGGAGACAATCTGATTTTGGAAGTCCATTTCGAAAAGGGTGAGTTCATAGCCAAGCCACTGAATCGGAGTGCTTCGGAGACCGATTTCATAGTTCCAACTAAGCTCGGGGTCCAGGTCGTTGATCACGGTCGGTCCCGGCGAAAAGGCTCCCGTAATAGCGTCCGAAATCGACGGCGGCGCGAAGCCGCGGTGCACACCGGCAAAGAAAGTATAATTTTCTAACGGAGAATAGGTCGCTCCGATTCCAGGCAGCACCTCGGTGATATTAGTTTTTGCATAAGTCTCCGACGGCGGGTTGCGTTTGTTGTACTGATCATAGTTGACATTTTCGACACGGAATCCAGGCGTAATCGTGATCTTATCCGTCACGAAAAAGCGATTCTGAAAAAAGAGTGAATAGGCTTCCGTGTGCCGGACGTTGTTTTCGTTCAAGCATACGCCGTTGGGGTCGGAGGCAAAACAGGTAAATGCGCCGCCGGCGCCGGAAAGTTGATTCAAAAACTGCTTCCGGTCCGATTGCTCGTACATCGCTCTCGCACCGAAGTCGGCTTCGTTCGCGATCCCGAAGAGACGGTGCGTCAGATGGAAGCGCGGCTCGACTCCATAGACCCAATACTCGCGCGCATTGGTAAAGCTTTGATTCGAAGGCACGACGCTAAACGCTGTGGCGGGAATATTATTCCCGGCGACGCTGCCTCCGACAGGATTTCCGTTGGCATCCACGCCTTGCTGATTTTGTCGCGTCCAATCGCGTGAAATATAATGGCCGAAGAAGTTCACGGTCGTGCTGAGATTGGCGTTGAACATATGCTGAACGGCAACATGCGCTCCCAGCCGGCGAAACTCGAGCTTATCATTTGTGAAGAAAGTATATCGATCGCTACCGCGAGCTCCCCAGTCCGCCTCGGTCAGTCCCTGATAGCCCAGCTTGGATTCTTCACCGTAATAGTTAAATTTCGCCAGAATCGTCGTTCGATCGCTGATTTCCTGTACTGTCTTGAATGTGATGTCGTCCACCTTGACACGGTTATTGGTGAAGCGCGGGCTATCGCTTTGGAAATGGGTATAGTCGACAAGGTACCCGCTCTTGCCCCAGGTGCCTCCATAGTCGAAGTGGGTGTTGAAGTAATTTAGATTGCCACCCCTAAACTCGAAGTTTCCTTGTGGAGTGCGAGACGGCATCTTGGTAATAAAATTCATCACACCGCCGATGCTCTGAGGACCGTAGAGCAACTGCCCGCTGCCTTTTAACACCTCAATCCTGTCGAATCGGAAGATGGGCGGAAAGTAGTAGGCTGACGGGTCGCCGTAGGGCATCAACATGATCGGCACCCCGTCTTCCATGATGTGAACTTTTCGACTGCGTGTGGGATCAAGGCCGCGGATACCGATGTTCGGACGTAAGCCTAAGCCTTCCTCATCCCTCACATTCACTCCCGGAACTTCCCGCAATGTTTCGTTTACTGTGAGGCGGTGGTTTTCCCAGATTTCTTTCTGGGTCACGACCCGGCCGGATCCTGGAATGTGTTCCAACGCTTCGGGTCCGGTTCCAATCACCTCTGTAAGTGGGACACGTAGCGGCTCCTCGCGCGATGCTTCCGGACCCTGTTGTTTGGATGGCAGGACCGGGGATTTCTGATCCTCCTCGGTGGTGCCGAACGGCTCCGTTTGGAGGGTCTCGTCCTTAGGCCGATCTTGACCGCTGGCCTGGGGGCCGTAAGGATTGCCCACAATCATGAGAAACGCCATTAAGCTAATAACAATTCTAGTTCTTATTATCAATTTATGACGAATCAGATGCCCACGCATATTCCCTCCCTTTCTTGTTGCGGTACCTTGGCTTGACTAATTAATGACGACGAACTGCCGGCGGGTGGCCATGAAAAAACGATTATTTGAAAACGATTCTCCTGAGACCGGTGGCAGGAAATTCCGTTTCGCCAAAATCAGACAATCCCTTGAAGCTTCCGTTAATAGCCAGCGAGAATTCGCCGGTTTTTCCACTGGCTAAGCTAATGACAAGGGTGGGAGGGGTGCCTGAATCCTGGGCTGGCTTGATATCGATCTGCTTGATTTGGTCGAATCTCACTTTAATCGTTGCCGCACCTTTCTTGACAGGCACATCTCTTAGTTCGTGAGGCACGAATGCCGTCTCACTGACCTTTTCTTCCCAATAAAAGAGGACGTTCTTGATCTCGGATTCTATGCCCTCAGAGTCGGTTACGACTGCGCTGAAGATTCGATCTTTGGCTTGACCTTCAGCCGAGCACCAAGGTGTTTCAAAAATCACGCACGACATCGCAGCGATAAGAGTGAGCAAAACTTTTTGAATGCCGAATGAACGTGGGTTCAATGCCGTCCCTCCTGTTTCCGCCATTGTCTACCGAAGTTTATAGCTGATGGGAATTCGGAGCTCCACCTGCGGCTTTCCCAACGAATGCTTCAAGTGAAGAGGACAAGACCTTTTCAGGACATCCATTGCATCTTGGTCGAGCACCGCATATCCTGAGCTTTCTGCAACCTTCAGATCGAGAAGTTGCCCGTTGCCGTCTATCACGGCCTGCAGAATGACGAGGCCTTCCCAACGATTGGCTCTCGCAATGTGTGGATAGCGCTTCAGCTTCTCAACTCGCTTCCATAGGGTGTCGAGTAGCCAATCATAATCGGCCTTTGCCGCAGGCAAGGATTGCATGGGCACATTCTGAATTGATGCCTGTTGGATGGGTGCCGGAGGCATCGGCTCAACCCGAGACGATTCACTAAGCGGCATTGTCTCTACGAGGGAGGTTTCGACTGGAACACTTTCGATAGCCTGTTGACTTGAGGAAGTCTCTACAACGGGTTTGGTCTCAAGTGCTGAGACTTCTACCCGAGAAGAGACAGAAGTGATCACTTCGCTCGCCTCTGTGACATTTCTCTCAGAGGTAGCCACCGGTCCAGTAGCTACGGCATCCGTTCGCTCGACAACCTCCTGTTCGATCATGGGAGATGATTGCACAACTGAGTGATCGGATTCGGTTACAGCAGATTCTGTGGTCGGTGTAGCGGCTGTTTTTGTGGCGATGGAACGGGTCTCTACCTGCGCACTGGGTGACATTTCTTGCGTTACAGCCGGCTGGGGCTGTGTAGTTTCCACGGGCAAGCGTTTGGAGTGCGTCACCGGCTCGATATGACGGATTTCCTGATGGGTAACCGGTGTTACCGTTTGAACGGCCTGTGCGGCAGGCCGGACCTGCTCAACACGTGTATTGGTGGGTGTCGCCACCTTCTGTACCGGGGTAGGGGGTTGAGCGACCTTTGGTGCGGGGGCGGGAGTAGGTGTCGGTGGCGAAGGAACTTCAACTTTTTGCGGGGTCGAAGTTGGTCTTACAGAGACTTCCCAGCGAAACGGCTCGGGTTGCTTAGCCAACTGGAGGTCACTCATCAGTAGAATGGCCATGCCCGTCACGACTGCATGCGTGACTAAAGAGACAAGCCATCCCGATATTCGGTCTGGAAGAATCTCGAAATTTAGAGACATCGTCGTCACGGTTTACGGCGCCCGGCCTTATTTTTGCTGAATCTCATAATTGATGTGTAAGATGCGTGGTTCCGCTTTGCTTTTAAGACTTTCCCTGTAAAGGTCCCTCACTAGGCGTTTTGGATTCCGTGCATCTTCAGGGCGAAACACGTATGGGCCTCAAGGCCGAAAGGAATCGGTGTGATTGCGAACCCAATCTATGCATTGAGAATGGCGTGGAGAATGATAATACTTCTCAATTGAACACGCAACTACAAATTTGCGGGTGAGGTCGGAGGCGTAACGGTGTTACAGCGGCCGCTTGTTGTTGGCATCGCTTCTATGGATGCTCGATTCTTGCATCAAGTATTTTTGCGACGTCATGCTCCTCAAGATACGCTACAAAGCGATTCGCTAGGACTGTTGTCGGTGCAAACGGGCTTCCGGTATGCTCCCGTACGTCAAGTTTGTCTTTGATCGCTGCGCGAAACGGGGGTAATAGGTCGATGTATTGAACATCTGCAATCTCAAGCATATTGAGAATCGCGTTTCGCCGCTCTTGTTCCGCAGGAGTCCACATCTCTTCCGGGTAGAGCAACGGTAGGAGGACAACTAAGAGATCCTTGTGGTCCGTTTTCAATGATGCGGCCAAATCTGACAGCTTGCCGCGGATTTCTTGAAGCACTCCGGCCTCCGTGCTGATGAACGCTTGTATGCCAATGAAAAGTCTGTAGAGACGACTGTGGATAAACAAGAATGAGTTCAGTGAACTGGCGGGCAAATATGGGACGAGCGCCACGATATTATGAGTGCCATCTCGGTAAGTAATGGGCGTCGTCTCAATATCGCCGGATACGATGAAAAGAATGATCTTATCGGCCTGGATTTTGGATTGATGCTGTTGATAGAAATCAATCGTCTGAACGGTCCCATAGGAAGGAATCCCGCCGTTCCAAACCTCCACGTCCTTTTCCGCATAACTATGACGGAGCGCCTCAATAAGTTGGCCTTCGAATACAGCCGCGCTACCCAGCGCCAGAATACGGACTGTGCCGGGAGATTTCTTGGCGGGATAGGAATTTATCACCGTCCCGTTTTCATCATATAATCCCCCGCTTGGTCTCGGTCTAAGGCCCACTGTAGGATCGAGCATAACCGACCGGTCGATCTCCTGCCCTCCCTTGCGAAGCCACTCCAGAGGTCTTGCTGCTCCAAAACCTCCATGAGGATTCATCAACTGAAGCGTCAATTCCGTCAGGGCGAAACCGATCAATAGGCTGATTCCAACAAGCGCCGCATTGCCCGCGGTAGAAGGCCGGCGCGGCTTTTTAAAGGCCGGCAGTAAAATTCGATGCCGCCATACCTTGTCTCTATGTTTGACAAGGGCGATGGCGGCCTTCACTGCCAACGAAAAGTACAATATGGGGATTATCAGGTAAGGCAGGGAATCCCATTTATCCGTTGGAATTTTACCGCTTTGCAGGAGGTTTACCCTGGATGGCACACTGATGACATGATCGCTACGCACTTTTTGATGAAAAGAATCCTTGCCGTCGCCTTCCCACACCAGGACATCGACACCGTTCTTGGTCCGTGTAACCAAAAAACCGAAGTCCACGATCGTGCCGGGCTCCGCATGTAACGTGACCGCAAAGTGATCGTCATGTTGAGTCATGGGCGTATGCATGACCGACTTCTTGAGAAGAGTCCCGGCCGGTCTCTGTTCATCCGGCATCGTTTTCCAGTCATTAATGCCCCACACAAGAACGACCTCGCCGGCTTCTTGAGAAATGTATCGAATTTCCTGTGGAATGAGCGAAACAGGCCGTTGCTCGCTGGCGTGGACCGGCGCGCACGTGAAGACAACGAGTACGAGGATGAGCAGGAGATCTATTGGTCTAGCGTCCCGCGAGCTTTGCATAAAGCGCTTCGTACTCGACGGTTATGTTTTGCCAGCTCAACTGTTCGGCTCTCTGCCGAGCCAGCCTGCCCATTTGCCGCCGTCGCTGCGTGTCCTCTGACAGGGCAAGGACGGCATCCGCGTAATGGGATGGATTGTTGGTATCGATCAAGATAGCTTCGGATCCGGGAACATATGCCTTGACCGAGGGAAGCGCGGTAGAAATGACCGGCAAACCACACGCAATGCCTTCCAGCAAGGCATTGTTCGCAGTCGCTTTTAAGAGTGGAAGAAAAAGAATATCGGCCTCTTGATACAATTTCAGCAAGCCGACATCATCGATATCGTTATGCAAAACGGCATTGGGGAAACCTTCCAGTCCTGTGGCCTTTGCCGAGACGATGTGGAACTCAATGCGGCGATTAGCCTGAAGCTTCATGGCCACCTGCCGAATGGTGGCATAATCCCTGTAATTGTGGCCGACCGAAAGGCATTTAATACGATCCGTAGTAATCGTCTTTGGAGAAGGATGGAAGAAGTCCGTATCGATCCCGTGCAGAATAAGACTCACATTGGTCGGCGATGTGAATCGATGCAGGAAGTCTACTTGTTCGGGAGCGACAGCGATGACGTGGTCGAAACGCCCGATAGTCTGTTTGCGAACCGCATACTCCATTACATCGGGTGGCTGGTGATAGGAAACAACGAAAGCCGGCCGAATGCGAGGCGGAAGAGAAGAGAGCCGGGGAATCCACTGCGCGGCATGCTCCCCGTCCAAATAGTGCACGATATCCGGGCGCTCAAAGATACACGATGTGAAAATGGAGAACTCCGCCCGCAGATCGCTGAGGTTATACCAAGCCATGTCGTGCTTTTGGCACCGATAACGAAGCCAATTCCGTAGCCGATTGCTTCGGATCGGAAATTGGGAGTCGTTTTCATGCACCAGGACGGTCGCCGGGCGGTATTTCCGCCGATTCAGATGTTTCAGATACTGGTGGATGCCTGAATAAGCTCCCCAATGAGGATACCAGGTCCTTACAATCGTGATCCGGCTTAGGCTGGGATCGTCAAATGAGGGATCCGAGGCCGGTGAGTCAGTCTCGGTGATCTTCCTCCGGCGCGTGGTGATGGATTGCTGCAACGCGGTGGACGCAGCGTGCGCGGCCGCGGCTAGCTTGCCGAACCGCCTTCGGCTCTTTAGGAACGTGAGAGGGCTGGCCAAGGCGCCCGCCAGTTCGGCGAGGACCAATGTTCGCGTGGCCTTTCCTGGGCGAAACAAGCGCTTGCAAATCCGTCGCCATGCCCAGTCTTGCGAAAGAAATCCTATGAGCGCACCGCGACCCACCGTGTGTTTGCGAAAACACATGAACAGGTAGAGCCACGCTGATTTTCCACGTTCGAAAGCGATACGATGAAGTGATTCGGGATCACGCTTGGGGGTATGCCATGTGAGGAGGCTCGGTTCGTACAGTAAGGTATGGCCGTTTGCCAGGAAGCGATGCAGAAGTTCCACCTCGCTCCCTCCACTGATTAAATCCACGTCATGCCGAGGATCAAAGCCTCCGAGTTCATCCAGCGCCGAGCGACGAAATGCCATATTCGCGCCGCTTCCGAAGTCTTCAACGCGGAGAAGTTCGCGCTGGTTCAAGTGTTTTCCTCGCCATACCCTGCGCTCCAATCCTTTACCGAAGCCGTATCCTCCATGATCAAATTGAAATTGCGAAGGAGTTTCTAACTCTGTGGGAACCACGAGGCCGCAGACCGCTTTGATGCCGGGAGAGACGAACGCACGACCGATGCCATTCAACCATTCACGATCTGGATAGCCGTCCGCATCGATAAAGGCCACGATATCGTGGCGAGCTTCAGCGGCTCCTCGATTTCTGGCCAGGCTCAGATTGGCTTGCTCCATGCGAATGACGCGCCAATCATGCTGCTCATACACCGAGGCCGGCAGTGGATGAGTCCCATAATCAACGACGATGATCTCTCGTTCGCGGTATGCGATCTGCCGAAGGTGGGCGAGGCAATCGGTGATGCGTCTCGTCAAATCCCCGCAGCACACGATGACACTGATTGCGGGATTCTTATCGGGCACCTCCTCGATATCGCGGGGAACTTCCCCTAATACCGCCTCAACACATTGCCAACTGATCTGGTTGTCAATCGCCTGCAATACTTGCTCGGACGAAACAAAGCTGCGGTTGGATCCGACAGCATAGGCCCATCCGATCGGTTTGCCGTGATAGCGGATAAGCAGGCTGACGCCTTCGTATCCCTCCATCCCCCAGATCGCCTTCAGCGGCTCTGAAAGGTCCCAGTCAATTAATTTTACCGGCATGGGAAGTCTCATCGGCGGCCAGGGATTGGAACAAATCTTCGGTGGAACGCGCAGGAGGCGATTGGCCGGCGATCTCCATAACACGGCACATTAGGTAGGACCAAGATAAAGAAGACGCCAATATAGGCCTGAGATGTTCACTCCGTAATCGTTCGCTCCCGGCCACAAACGGTATCCTTCCAATGAATTGCCGACCATACCAGAGTCGTGCGGCTTCGGGGCGCTCGTGATCCATTTCCGCCTCCGCTTCCGTCAGACCCTTGCGCAAATCAAGGTCGATTTCATGCTGCTGTTGACTCCGCAGGCGATTGTTTTCCAGCAGAACAGTCACCGCGGCAGCGCTTCCGGTTTCTTGTGCCGCCCCACGCAGGTACCAATAGTATCGCAGGGCCTTATAGAGCCTATGGAAACTGGTCCTGAAGCGACATCCATCAAGCAGCGGCAGCAAAGAGCCGAGGAGCTTCGCGAGTGTATCGCCGAGCGACGGGCGGTCATAAGCCAGCGAACGAATGATGCGATGGGGCACAGCCGACTGTTCATGCAAGACCACAAAGAGCAATGTGTGGACCACACTTGCATGGCGCCGCGCCAGGAGTACATCCGCGCGGCCTTCCAGCCGTGCACGTTCGAATGACCGGTCAATGGTCATGTGCTCATGTTCATGGTGACGTGCGGTGGCGTTTCTCGCCACAATGATACGGACCCCTGCTTGAATCAGGCGCAAGCCCAATTCGTAGTCTTCATGCGCCGCCGGAAAACCACCATCGAAGCCGCCCACTTCAGCAAACCGGCGTGTCTGGATGGAAAGGTTGCCGGAAAGGACGTCAGTGTAGGAAAACCTGTGGCCATACCGCTGGAGTGAGAGAAACTTGTCGTTCCACCATGTCTGCTGCAGAACACGGAAACAGTCCGCGTTGCGCTGTAACACAGGCAAATAGGGGCCCAGGACGACACAGTTCGGAGTGGCCGTATGCGCATCGATGTGCGCCTGCACGAGACGGGTGTCCGGCACGACGTCGTCGTCCAAGAAGAGAAGCAAGGGGCCTCGAGCGGAACGAGCGCCGAGGTTTCTCGCCGTCGCAGGTCCCTTGTGCGGAGGATCGAGGGCCAGCGACCGAAGGCTGAAATTCGTCTTATAGTGTTCCAGCATGCGCGGGGTGTCGTCGGTGCAGGCATCAAGAACGACCAGGACTTCCATTGCTGAAGAGGATATGGTCTGGGTCTGCAATGCGTCCAGAGTGCGCCGAAGGGAGCCGCATCGATTACGGGTAGGAATCACAATACTGATGGCAGGCGCGTCACAGTCCACTATCGTATTCTCTTGCGGACGGCCGCGCGTGAAGCGAGATAATGCCATGGGCCCGCGAGACACCCTCGCAGCTCAAGGAGGCCCAGATCGAAGTGCACCGGCGAGGATCGCCAGAAGGCTGAACGGAAAAGATTCGGGAGCTGAGTTTCAAAAAACCACCTGGAGGCTAAGCGGAACATGGACCATTCGTGCTCGACAAGGAAACTTCGTGTCCAAGCCGCATATACTCCCACGCCGTATCCGTGGATCATCTTCCTCAACTCAGTCCACGACCGCCTGTGGCGGTGCCAGCTGACCGCTCGCGGTTCGTACACAATGCGGCATCCGGCGGCGAGCAACCTCGAAAACATCTCGGAATCGCCCCCCGATCTGGTTCGTGTACCCGCGTCCAATGCTTCATCAAACGGTCCGACCAGCGCCATCGCACTCTTGCGCATCGCCATATTGACTCCGGCTCCGATTTGACCGGCTGCCATGGGATTAATCGAGGCACGTTCGAACGAGCGCCTCTTGAAGCCACGGCTGAACGTGCTATACCGCTCGTGCCATTCCTGCGCGTCCGTCTCAAGTTCCATCGGCAGCGTCAACCCCGTTACGCAATACACCAGAGGATCATTGAAGTTCCGGACCAGTGCCCGCAACCATCCGCGGTCCGGAGCGGCGTCATCGTCTGTGAAGGCGACGATATCGTGCGCCGCCTCCTTGAGTGCGCGATTCCTTGCCACATTCAGTCCCGGAATATCCTCTCGGACGTAGCGCACGCGCGGAAAAGTCTCGACCACCCGCCGAGTGTCATCGGTGGAAGGGCAATTGTCGATGACCAATAATTCCTGCCCGTCATCTTCCAAACGTGAAAGCGCTTCGAGGCAGCGGCGAGCATCGTGTGGCCGATCCCGTGTGCATATGGCAATGGTCGATAAGGGGACCGGATGATGGGCCAGCAGGATCTGCTCCCATTCCAACGACTGGTGTAACCATGTCTCCCAAAGCTGCCATCCGCCGGCTTGAACCGCCGCCGTTCTTAATTCTACGCCGTCAATACGACCTTCGAGGACAGGGAGGGTTATGCGCGCGATCGGGACGCCCTGCAGTCGGATCAGGATGTACGCTTCGTGATAGCGCTCCAACCCGGTGATTTCCCGCGGAAGATGAGCAAAATCCAAATCAAGCACGGCGGTTGGCATAGGGTCACGACCTCGAGCGGCTGTTCAGCGTACGAAGCGCAAGTTGAAACCGATCCTGTATAGCCTGGTGGACGGCTATGCTACTACGTCCGTCCGTTCAAATTAAAGCGTCTCGCGGGAGCCATTGTTACCCTTGAGATTTTCGGTCCGGAATGGATGATGAGCCGCAGAGATGTTCGTGTGTCACATGGATGAAGCCGATCGGAAGGCGTTCGCCGGAATTGATGTGACAGCCCATTCGGTCTGCAATGATACGACTCCGGCCGCATTCATGCCCGGTGTTTCTGAAGAGATCAGGGTGAACGGATGCATCTGCCAATGAAAATCATAGACGAAGCTCCAATCGGTCGGAAACAGACCCACGTTGACAAAGTACGTTCCCGGAAGCAACGGCAATGATTCAATTTTGCATTGCAGCAGACTGTGGTGCTGAACCGCGCCGAATGTGGTTTTCATCGATGAGATCACGGCCTCGAAGCATTTCACATGGGTTTCGCTGAATATGCCGACGGTACAGGCCAGGTCGGGAAACGCAACGTGGAGTTCGATCGCCAGCTCGATGGTGAGGTCTTGTCCCTTGCTGAGCGGTTCGACGATCTCCTTGCCCCTGGAGATCAGCCGGACGGATGCGATGGTGGCTTCCTGCGTGCCCTGCCGGCTCCCTTGGGCATTTAATAAATGAGGCAGGACAGCCTTGGACGATACCAGAGAAGCCCGGCGATTGGTGCGTTCCCGCATGAGATCGTGATAGCACGTCAACGCGCTTTTGGGATCTCCCTGTACGACGACCCGCCCTTCTTCAAGGACCAGAACCTGGTCGCAAAGGCTTTGAATGAGGCCGGCATCATGCGACGTGACGATTAAAGTCTTGCCCCGCGCCCGGAATGTCTGAATGCGCTCGAGGCATTTCTGTTGAAACCGTTCGTCGCCGACCGTGAGAACCTCGTCGATGATAAGGATGGAAGGATCAAATTCCATGGCGGCCGCGAAGGCCAATCGAAGGTACATTCCACTGGAATAGGTCCGCACCGGCAGATCGATAAAGCTTTCCAGTTCGGCGAACGCGATAATGGCATCTTGTCTCTTGACCACCTCTGAATGCCGAAGTCCATTCAGAATGCCCGTTGTCATAATATTCTGTCGCCCCGTCAGATCCGGATGAAAGCCGGTTCCCAGTTCAAGCAGTCCGTTGACCATGCCGTTCGACGTGACTCGGCCGGATGTGGGACGGCCCAGACCGCATAAAAGGCGTAACAGCGTGCTCTTACCCGCTCCATTGTGGCCGACGATTCCAACGATCTGTCCTTGTTCGATTGAGAACGTAACATTATCAAGCGCCAGCACATGGTCCTGGCCCGCGGCCTTTCCGGTAAGGCGACGCAGCAAGGATTCCCGAAGCGTCATAGGGCGGTTGCGTAGAACGCGGTAACGCTTGGTGAGATGGTCGGCCTTCACTGCCAGCGGCATGACACCGGTCCTTGTGTCGCTAGATCCCTCGGTCGGCGCGGAATCGAAGCCTTGCGATGATCACAAGATATCAATAATGTCCGGTAACCGATTTCGATACGCCGTATAGCTGGCCCACAATAGAGCCAGGCTGATGGCTGCTACGATAAGGACGGCGCTCCATTCCGGCATGGCTCCGTGGAAGAAAACCGCCCGATATGCGCGGACCAAGGCCGTCATGGGATTCAGTTGAAACCAAGAACTATATTCCACTTCGGCCATCGGGCGATAAAAAACCGGCGTGATGAAGAACAGCATGGGCAGAATAATGCTCACAAAATGGGCGATATCGCGATAAAAGACGTTGTACGTCGCAATAATAAGACTGAGCCCAAAGATAAGGACGCCTTGAACAAGAAGGATTAAAGGAAACAATACGACGGCGCCGCTCACCGGCCTCTCGTACCACGCGAGCAAGAAAAAGAGGAGCGGGAGACTCACGAGAAAGGTAATTAAAGTTGAAATCATGTTTGCCACGATCAGTACAATGGGAGAAAAATTCGGCCGGCGCAAGAGATCGCGGTTGCCGAGAAATAGGAAACCGGACGAACCCAATGTGCTGTTGAACCACAACCATGGAAGCAGGGCGCTGTAAATGAATGCCGGGTAGTCCGGAATATCAAGTGGAACTATGGAACCGAAAACGAGAACAAGCAATGCGAGCTGGGCCAGCGGAAGAAGGATCCGCCAACCGACTCCAAGGAATGAGCCGATGTGGCTGAGCTGGAAATCACGCTGCACCAAATGCCATATAAGATCGGCGGAGTAAATCACTCGAGATCAATTGGTAGGAGATAATTCATCAGCTCACAGAGCTTAGAAAGTGCGGCTGGCGCAAGTCAAGACTCTTTTTGGCCGCGGCGGCAAATCCGGTGCGTGGAGGTTCGATGTTGGACCCACATAGACGGTTCAAAGCCGTACAAGACATTGACGGCTGGTTCTACAGCGAAGATGCAATCATATTTGAGGCGATCAATAGGATACAGACCGGTCGTCGCATGAGCGGTGATTTCTTGGAGATTGGCGTGTACTACGGCAAAAGTGCGGCATTTCTGGGATTTCTCCGCGAGGCACACGAGCGGTTTATCGTGTGCGATTTATTCGACAAGCGGGCAAAGAGTGCTGAGAACCAGGCCGAGAAAGAAGCCTGGTATCCCGGCCTGGACCGCCAAACATTTGAATTGCGTTACCTTCAGCTCCATTCGGAGCTACCACAAATATTCGTCTGCAATTCCGATCGAATTCAACGCCTGGCGAAGCTACGGAGAACCTTCCGATTCGTCCATCTTGATGGGAGCCATCTTTATCGAATCATACGTCAAGATATTCGCACGGCTTGCGATCTCTTGAAACCGGGCGGTGTCGTCGCCATTGATGATTATAGGTCGGCCCATACCCCGGGCGTGGCGGCGGCAACGTGGGAGGCGGCACTGAAAGGTGAGCTCATTCCCATCTGCATCACGCCACAGAAGATGTACGCTACTGTCGGCGGCCGCAAGGTGCCCTGGTTGCAGGAGCTAAAGGCCTGGTGTGAAACTCAGCAGGAATTGAACGTGGTGGACGAGACTGTGTATGTTCGTCACATTCTCAGATTTACCGCCAAGACCTGATGAGAGCCACGCATGATATCCGCAGCGACAGCCGCTGCGCGCGCCTCCAAGAAATCTCCCGGATCGTGACGGCGACGGTTGGTCTTGGGCTGATCATGGTCGCGGTATTGACCGGTTGCCGGCCAATACAGGGAGCCGGTAGGGATGACTTCATCTCACTATCCTCACTGCCCCCCGGCGCCGTTCTCATCGACCCGGATCGAAGGAAGGCGGACCTGACAAAGACGCGCCTGGGAATTAACCTCAATTTTCTTTTGGATGATGAGGCAGCCCGCCGGCCCCGGAGACCTCTGCAAGCGGCCCTCAAAGAGATGGGAGTCGGATCGTTGCGGTTTCCCGGGGGAGAGGATTCCGACGGCTATTTGTGGTCGGTCCCGCCGTTTACCGAGAGTGTTCCCACGCTCGCAAGAACGGGAAGGGGAGAGTGGCCCGCGAACGATGTTCGGTTTACCTTCCCCGATCGAAGAACGTTGCGCGACACGCTGGATTTTGACGAGTTTATGGCCATTGCAAACGAACTGGGGGCCGAGCCGGTCTTGGTGGTCTGCTACGACTCCATGTACAAGCCGGCTGAAGACGGGGGAACTGCACCCGACAAAGCGCGGCTCTTGAAGACGGCCGTCGAATGGGTGCGTTATGCAAACATTACCAAAGGGTATGGGGTGAAGTATTGGGAAATCGGGAATGAAAGTTATCTCGATTCCAATAATGGGTCCACCACTGCCGAACAATATGCCGCCGACTTGGAGGAGTTTTCGGATGCAATGAAGGCTGTGGATCCCACCATTAAGATCGGCGCCAATGGACTTGGTTTGGAATGGTGGCGCGAGGTCCTTTCCTCGGTTACGTCAAAAATAGACTTTTTGAGCGTTCATGTTTACCCCGTGTGGGGCTGGGAAAGCTATGACTACTACCGCCGGAGATCGGTCAACCCGGCGGACCCTGTCGTCGATGCAATTGAAGCCGTCAATGCGTATGCGCCGGCACAGGATAGACCGCGCCTGCGTATTGCGGTCACTGAGGCCAACGTAGGGGATTGGTCACCGATTTTCACCTGGGCGAACGACAACGATCTGGGCCATGCCTTAGTTGCGTTTGACCTCTTCGGGCGACTGCTCTCGGTACCCGAAATCGATTTCATTCACCTCTGGACGACAAGGTGGATAGAGGAACGATTTCCGCCTAGCGTGTACGATGCGTTAAGCCCTGCCAATGAATTGCTTCCGGTGGGACGAGCCGTTGCCATTTGGGGGCAGTATAGCGGCGGTCAGTTGGTGGCTGCGGCCAGCCATGACCCTATCCGTGCCTACGCTTCCTACATGCCGGAAGGGGAGGGAATGACAATTTTCCTGCTCAACAAGGACTCGGGTGTTCAGGCGGCCTCCGTCTCCACCACCCGGCCGGTGGCTTCGAAGTCCTTGGAACGATGGGTGTTCAGAGGGACCGGACCAACCGATACCGCTCCAATATGGGAACGGTCCCCCGATGTTGAAATCGCAGATCCAACCCGCATCGATCTGCCTCCTTTTTCCATTACAGTGTTGAGTGAAAGACGCCGGTGAAGCAATCATCCTATTTAATCGAGGAATCCACCGCGGCTCAATGAAAACTATACTTCAGCATCAGTTTCGTATTGACAGGGATGATTAATTTCCGAGTATCATTACGGACATGCGCCTGTTATCGGTGACCTCACGACCCTTGATTGTCTTGCATCCTCTCGTCGCCGGACATCTCTGTAGCTCGCGCTTCCATTTTTTCTCACTTTATCGCTAGGGGATTCGTCAAAGAAGTAAAGGGGCCGTAGCCTGCATGCGTGTCACTGATATTGATAATAAAAACCAGAATCCGACGGTGTGGAAAGCCCTGCAGGGTGTGAGTGATCGAAGCGCGGATAATCCTCTGACGATCTCGATCGTGATTCCCGTTTACAACGGCGGAGAAAAGTTTCGGCATTGTTTGGAAACCGTGAGCGCGTTACAGCCGGCGCCGCTTGAGCTGATTGTGGTGTGCGACGGAGATACAGATGGCTCGGCTGATATGGCCCGCCAATTTAATGCCCACGTCATCCGTCTCGCTGAACGAGGAGGTCCCGCTCGGGCGAGGAATGAGGGAGCGTGGCGGGCGCGCGGCGAAATCCTCTTGTTCATTGATGCCGATATAGCGGTGCCCCCTGATCTTCTACGCCGAGTTGCCGAAGGTTTCGACGATGCGCCGCATGCGGCTGCGATTATCGGCTCGTACGATCGTGATCCGGCTGCGCCGGGCGTCATATCTCAGTACAAGAATCTTTTGCATCATTACGTGCACCAACAGTCGAATGAAGAGGCCATGACGTTTTGGGGAGCGTGCGGCGCGATTCGGCGTGATGTGTTTTCGGCAATGGGCGGATTTGATGAACGGTATCGCCGTCCCTGCGTTGAAGACATCGATCTGGGGTATCGTTTACGGGCGGCGAGCCACCCGATACGCCTCCATAAGACGCTGCAGGTCAAACATCTCAAATCCTGGAGGTTCGTCTCGCTCCTCCGTTCCGACATTCATGATCGAGCGCTGCCGTGGACCGAGCTTCTCATGCGCCATCGAGTCTTCCGCAACGATCTCAACTTGCGATATTCAGACCGCCTAAGCACTATTGCTGTGTTGGCTCTTCTGCCGACCACGGCCCTGGTGGCATGGTCTCCGGCGATGCTGATCGTGCCGGCAAGTTTGGTGCTTCTCCTATTGATGCTCAATGCCCGACTCTATCGTTTTTTTATCGCGCAACGGGGTTTAGTATTCGCTTTGACTGTTATTCCTCTGCACTGGCTATCATTCGCCTACGGCGGTCTGGCGTTTGCAGCCGGGTTGCTTCGCTATGGTCTTGTACCCCGGCTGACGATGTTCTTCCGTGCCATGATCGCCCGAACATCCAAGTCGGCCTCAATCGGAAGCGGGAGTCGATCATGAGTCGGTCAGGCAAGTTTCGAGTGGGTGGCATGTGAATTCAACGAACAATCGGCTGCAGGAACAGCGGCATCAAGGAGCTAGAGAAGGAACCGTTCTGGTAATCGGCGCGGGGCCTGCCGGTCTCACCGCCGGAATGGAGTTGGCGCGGCGTGGTCTCAAACCTGTCGTGGCCGAGCGCTCGGACACCGTTGGAGGGATGGCGCGCACCGAATGTTACAAGGGATTCCGGTTCGACATGGGCGGTCATCGGTTCTTTACCACGTCGGAATTGGTCAAACAATTCTGGGAAGACATGCTCGGAAAAGATTTCCTTATCCGGCCGCGGTTGTCGCGCATTTATTACAGACAACGGTTTTTCCATTACCCGCTACGCCCACTGAATGTATTGGGTCACCTGGGACTCGGCGAAACGGTCCGTATTATCGTGAGTTATCTGTACTGGCAATGTTTTCCTCATCGACGGGAGGAAACTTTTGAGCAGTGGGTCACGAATCGATTCGGGCAACGGCTCTTCGAAACGTTTTTCAGGCGATACACCGAGAAAGTGTGGGGGATATCCTGCTCCGAATTGAAGGCCGAGTGGGCGGCGCAACGGATTAAAGATCTGTCGCTGAAGACCGCATTCCTCAATATGATGTGGAGAAGAAAAGGCCGGATTCGCACATTGATAGAAGAATTTTCCTATCCCCGCCTGGGACCGGGCATGATGTGGAGCGCCGTGCAGGAGCGCATTCGCCAATATGGCGGCACGGTTCGTTTGAATTTATCCGTGATCGAAATAGGCCACGATGGAAATGCGATCCGCGAGGCCGTGATGGAGACTCCCAACGGCCGGCAGCATGTCCCGGTTTCCGAAATCATATCGAGCATGCCGATCACCGAATTCATTTTCAAGCTGCGCCCGGAACCCCCGCCCGATGTGCTCGCCGCGGCTCGTCGCTTGCGCTACCGAGACTTTTTAACCGTGTGCCTCATCGTCAATCGCGCCCATCTTTTCCCCGACAACTGGATCTATATCCATGATCCGGACGTGAAGGTGGGGCGGATACAAAACTTCAAGAATTGGAGCCCCGACATGGTGCCGGATCAGGCGAAATCCAGCCTGGGGCTGGAATATTTCTGCCAAGAGGGAGACGACCTGTGGTCTTTATCCGACAGCCAACTCATTGCGCTCGGCACACGGGAGAGCGCCAGAATCGGACTGATCCGACCAGAGGAAGTCGAAGATGGCTGCGTCTTCCGTATGCCGAAAGCCTATCCGATCTATGATTCCACCTATCGGGACGCCTTGGCGACCATTGAGCAATATGTGAAGCGATTTCACAACGCCCATACGATCGGCCGCAATGGGCTGCACAGGTACGACAATCAAGACCATGCGATGCTGACCGGCATGAAGGCGGCCGAACGGGTCGTCCGTGGCGAGCGCCAAACGACGTGGAAACACTCGGGACACGATCACTACCTGGAAGAAGTGAGAGAGGCGCGCCCTTCGAAGCAATTGTCACGGACGGTATAGGTGATGGTCTCGACATGTCGACGGGGTACAACGAGAAGCTGAAACTCGGAATCATCGGGTGCGGGTGGGCCACCGCCAACTTGCATCTGCCCGCCTTGCGCAGGATTCCCGGTTACGCCGTGGTGGCGCTGGTCGATAGGGACTTGCAGCGAGCGCAGGAACTCGGTGGCCGCTTCAACATACGGCGCTGCTTTTCCGAGGCCTCTGAAGTAATCGCCGGCGCGGACGTAGAGGCCGTAGCGATCTGTGTGCCCCCCGCCGATCATGCCGATCTTGCCATCGCGGCAATACATGCCGGCAAGCATGTGTTTATCGAAAAGCCGATGACCTTGTCGATCGAGCAGGCGGATCGGTTGGTGGAATGCGTTGCAGGCTCGGATCGCAAGGTCTTGGTCGGGTTCAATCTCCGCTGGCATCGACTGATTCTGCAGGCGAAGGCCATGCTCGATGAGGGGCGACTCGGCTCGCTTTCGCTGGTGCGGACCATTTTCACGAACGCGCTGCGCCATGATGATCGTATCCCGGCGTGGCGGCGCGATCGTTCTCTTGGCGGGGGCGTCCTCCAGGATCTTGCCGTGCATCATTTCGATCTATGGCGTTTTCTCTTATCAACCGACGTGCAGCAGATCTCCGTCTCCGGCCGCTCGGAACGTTGGCAGGATGAGGCGGCGGTGGTGTCGGCGAGGATGGCAAACGGCATACTGGTCTCTTCCGTGGCCGCCAGCGGCACCAGCGAAACCCATGAACTGGAATGCTATGGTGAAGCCGGCCGGCTCCAGGTTTCCTGCTATCGCTACGACGGCCTGCACCAATATCCGGAGCGGGCCGGTCTTGCCGGCCTCATCCGTGGCGCGTATGGCAAATTCATGGCATGGCCATATGCCGTAAGCCGGATGAGGTGCGGAGGCGAGATCGCCGCCTCCTATGACGCGCAGTGGCGACATTTCCTCCATTGCATTCGAACCGGCGCCCGAGTCGGCTGCACCGTGGAGGACGGACGGCGCGCCGTGCAGTTGGCGGTTGCTGCCACGGAATCCTTGTTGACCGGACAGTCGATCACTGTCAAGACCTGATCCATTGGAGCGTCCATATGAAACCAGTCCAAGAACCGGAGTTATCTGTCATCCTCGTCACACCAGACACCTATGCGACCATTCGAACCACGATTCGTTATCTCCTGCGGCAGCAGGCTCGTGATCGCATGGAACTCGTCATAGTCGTCCCGCGGGAGCAGGATCTGCGGCTGGACCCCGACGAGCTACGCGGCTTCTTGACGTATCAAGTGGTGGAGGTCGGACCGATTCAATCTATTGCCTATGCCAACTGCGCCGGAGTGCGCCGGGCGAAAGCGCCGATCGTAGCCTTGGCGGAGGATCATGCCTTTCCGGCTCCGGGATGGGCGGAGGCATTGCTGGCAGCGCATCATGCCGAATGGGCCGCGGTCGGTCCGGTGGTCCGCAATGCCAATCCGCGGAGCATCGTCAGCTGGGCCGATCTGCTCATTGCGTATGCGCCCTGGCTGTATCCTGGCAAAGCCGGACATCCCGAGCATCTCCCCGGACACAATAGCAGTTACAAGAAAAGCGTGCTTCTCGCGTATGGTTCCGATCTCGAGGCCATGCTCGAAGCGGAGAGCGTGTTGCATTGGGACTTGCGACAGAAAGGGTATAAGCTTCATTTGGAGCCGGCCGCCCAGGTCGCCCACCTCAATTTTGGCCGGCTGTCGTCCTGGCTCCAGGCGCAATTTTACAGCGGCCGTGTCTTTGCTTCTTCTCGATCCCGTTCTTGGAGCATAGGCAGGCGAATCTTGTACGCAATGGCCTCACCATTGATTCCATTTGTACGGATCAAGCGAATTATCGGGCAGGCCCGGGAATCCGGGGCATGGCAAAAAGTTCCTCGCGGTGTCATGCCGATGCTCTTGTTGGGCCTGTTCATCAGCGCGCTCGGAGAATTCGTGGGGTACTGCGCCGGCCCCGGACAGGCCCGGCCTAGACTCGCTGAATTCGAGTTTCATCGGGTCCGCCACCTGGGCGCGTATGATCCTCAAGATCAGCCGGTGTAATGATTCGTCCTCGCCACAACGCCCATGCCCAGACCAGCAGGGCGAAAGCGATCGTCACTTCTCTCAGCTCAGAGGGAATGTTGTCACGGCTCAGTTGCCCTAGCATATTGCCGTCGCGGGGGATGAGAGCGGCCGCCAAGAAATAACTTTGGCTGATCCAGGGTGGGAGAGGAATGTCCCATCGCCAAGCCATTCGTCGAAACCGCGCGCTTGCCAACAAGGCGATCGGTAAAACGGCGCCGCCCAACAACGAGATTCCCCACAGTATGTCGTTGGACCAATGGCGACCGGGTAGTCCTGGAAGTTCTAAGTTATGGAGACTTACCTCCTGTTGAATGTTCGTGTGGGCGAGAAACTCCGGTGTTTCATAGTCGAGGAGGCTCTGGCCCCAATTGATCTCCTCGCCCGCCACTCCCAGGCATCCAAGTGCGAGGATGAGAAGCCACCAGCGTCGAAACCCGGGGGCGGCATCCGACCCAAGAGTCTGGAGCACCAGCCGGAACAAAAGAATGGCGGCGACGCCATAGCAGAGCACCGTAAGGTGCTGCAACAAGCCGTTCTCGAGAGTCATGCCGGCCGCCGGGCCATCGTTGATCGTCAACGTCCAGATCACCCATGCCATCCACAGGATCAGGATAAGCCACAAAGCAGTTTTGAGCGCAGGAGGGCGAACGGCCGGAAGGATATCGTGGGTCGAAGGGCAAAGGAAATCCGGTCGTCGAGCCACGGCGGCGCGCCAGTCACGAGAGAGCATTCGACGCAACGACCATGGTATGAGGCAGCCTATTCCAAGCATGGCGCAGATTGCGGCGAGGACATGCCGTTGCGCCTGTCCGAATTGTTGGTGGGCCGGGGCAAGCTGAACAAGCAGCATTGCGACACCGAGCAGCAAGACGGCCAAAGCAGCCAGCACATGCCAAGTCCAGTGCGGGTTCTGATCGACGGCGGAGGACGAGCGATGTTTCCTCATGGTGGGGGGCCATGCTAGCGCAACGTATCGGCCAGTTCAACCGATCGGCATTCGATGGGTGGTCGAACCTTTGGAGCGGCAGCGCGCTCATTTTTTTTGCCGATCTCCTCATGGTCCCGACCGGCCTCGCGACGGTTGCGCTCCTCACTCGCTGGCTGGGTCCCGAAGGGTATGGGATGTTCGCCTTGGCGGCGTCTTTGATCGCCGGTGTCGAATGGGGGCTGGCGTCGATCTTGTCACGTCCCACGATTCATGGTCTCAGCCACGCGTCGGACTGGCGTCCGGTGGCTCGGACGGTGCTCGGCTGGCATCTGGCGCTTGCTGTGGCGGTCCTGGCGGTGCTCTGGATCTTGTCTCGGCCGCTTGCAGAATTGCTGCGCGAGCCGGCATTGTTCACCTACCTGGCGCTCTTTGCCTGCGACCTTCCGTTTTTTTTGCTGGCCCAAGCGTATCGAAACATTTTGACCGGCCGCGGACAATTCGCCGCAAGGGCCGTCACGGGCGCGAGCCGTTGGCTTGCAAGATTGGTGTTGATCGTCCTTGCCGTCGAGATCGGCTTGTCGATTTCCGCCGCGATTATGGCCAGTATCGGCGCTTCCCTCGTTGAACTGGCGATCGGACGATGGGCCGTGGGACCGGTCGGATCGGCGGGCGCCTCGGATGGCGCCATGTTGAAGCGAATTGCGCTGCCGCTTGTTGTATCGGCTGCGAGCATCATGCTGATCAGTAAGATGGATTTATTTCTCATCAAAATATTGGGAATGCCGGTCGAACAGGCGGGTCTGTACGCAGCCGCGCAGAATCTCGCCATCCTTCCCGGAATTTTGGGACAGGCGGTCTCCGCTGTTCTTCTTTCCACCTTGACGAGAACAAAAGTCGAAGGACGAATGGCTGCATTCCGTCAAGCGGCCGAACAATCGCTTCAAGTGGTGCTCTGTCTGCTCCCGCCGGTCGCGATGGTGGCCGGGGCGGCGTCCGGGATTGCCCTGTTGTGCTTCGGGCCCGCATTCCAAGAGGCTGCGCCGTTTGTATCGGTGCTCATGGTTGGCGCTATGGCGCAGGTCTTCATGGGGATGTTGATGGCTGTTCTGACGGCGAATGGTGACTGGCATTGGACGGCGGCCATTGGGAGCGCCCTCCTACTGCTGGCGCTGGGCGGGCACCTATGGTCGATTCCGACATGGGGATCAGCCGGCGCCGCAGCCGTCACGAGCGGCACGATGCTGGTTGGAGGTGTCTTCGCGTATGTGGTCGCGCAATCTCTACGTCTCGTCCGACTCCGTATCCAAAGCCTGGGCCGCGCACTGTTTCTCGGAGCGCTCGGTTGGGGGCTGGCAACAATCGCCCCGGCAGGGCCGGTCTGGCTGCTGTTAGGGTTGCCCAGCGCGGCAATCATCCTTGTTGCCAGCTATGGCTGGTGGGAAGGGCTCATCGGGTATCCGTCTCCTTTTAGTATCCGGCATATGTCCGAAGAGAGGACAGAAGAGAGCCTATGAGCCGTTATCGGCCGATGTTTTCAGTCATTATCCCGACCTACCGCCGGCCCGAGGCGTTGCGTGTCTGCGTGCAGGCGTTATCGGCGCTCGATTATCCGCGGGAGGGATTCGAGGTCGTCATTGTCGATGATGGAGGCGCCGTTCCATTGCAACCGCTGCTCGAACCGGTTGCTCGTGATCTCCACATGAAAGTGGTGTGGCAGCCGAATGCCGGTCCGGCCGCCGCCCGAAATTTCGGAGCCTCGCACGCGAAGGGCGACATTCTTGCTTTTACCGACGACGACTGCGAGCCGGCATCTCACTGGTTGCAAGCATTCGCAGCAAAGTTTGAAGCGACCGACGGAGCGCTTGTGGGCGGACGGACGGTCAACGCCTTGCATAAGAATCCATATGCCGGCGCAAGCCAACTGATCATCGACGTGGTGTATGCCCATTACAATCGCGATCCATTGGACGCGCAGTTCTTTGCATCCAATAATATGGCCATTCCGGCTGATCGTTTTCGAGCACTGAATGGCTTCGATGCCAATTTCAGAACGTCCGAAGATCGTGACTTGTGCGATCGGTGGCGGGCAAAAGGCTTTTCTTTGCAGTACGCGGCGGAGGCGGTCATCTCGCACGCGCATCATCTGACGCTCCGATCATTTTGGGCGCAACATGCCGGGTATGGGCGAGGAGCGTGGCTCTATCATACGGCGCGCGCGCGCCGCGGGACGGGACGGTTCCGGCCTGATTGGGAGTTTTATCGGGCATTGCTGCGCTCGCCGTTGTCGAAAGGTCTGACCCGTCATATTGTGCGGGACCTGTCCCTACTAATGACGGCGCAGCTCGCTAATGCGGCCGGATGTTTCGGGCAGGCGTTGAGTGGCGCAAGGACTGGCCACCGCGGCGAGACACCGGCGCATCGGCCGGAACGATCCTGATGCCGGAGTGATATGACTCAATCAATTGTGCGCCTTCGTGCAATCGCCTCACGGATAGGGGCATTCCTCGGCGTCTTCTGCTTCCCATTTCTGCTGTCCCCGCAGCCGGCATGGCCTGCGCCCGTTCAGGATTCTCTTGTCAGTCTCGAGATCCGATACCAACTTCCCGCCGCCGGGGAAGTGTTGTTCGTGTGGGGAGTGAATGGATGGCTTCCGGTCAGCGAGCACATCCGACCCCCTGGGACTGTGATACGTAAACAAGTGATGGCCACTCCCATGATCCGCAACGAGAAATGGTTTACGGTCACCCTTCAGGCGGAGGCCGGATCCACGGTCGATTACGGGTTCTTGATCACCAAAACAGCCGGAGGCGCGCCGGTAGATGTCTGGGATGGCGACGACAGCCATCACGCCATATTGACTCAGTCGGAAACCCTGTCCGTACAGTCGTCCAAACTTTACCAGAATTGGCCGATATTGATGGATACAGCCGGCGCACTGTTTGCGGCTGGTCTGATTGTACTCTTTGCCGGGCTTCTGACGTTGTCTGCCTGGCTGATGTGGTCGCGGCCGGCGCCTGCAGTGACCGACGGTTCGCCGCCCGCAACGGACGCGCGCTTTGCCGCAGTCGTTTCAATGACGACCCTTCTGATCGGCTTGGGGGTGATCCTTCATCATGAAATGTGGCGTGATGAGCTGCAGGCCTGGAGTATTGCCGCGAGTAGCCGGACTGTGTCGGAACTCCTGAACAATGCGCGATATGAAGGCCATCCGCCTCTCTGGTATTTCTGTCTGTATGTCTTGAGTCGGTTCTCGAATAATCCCGTCCTCATGCAGTTGTTCCATCTGGCGGTCGGGGTCGGAGCGGTATTCTTGCTGTGTCGCTACGCGCCGTTCACCCGATTGCAAAAGGTTTGTCTTTCGTTCGGCTACTTCCCCTTCTACGAATATCTCATCGTGAGCCGGAACTATGCGTTGGGTGTGTTGGCATTGTGCGCTTTCTGCGCCGTGCAGACAAAGCGGCCTGGGCGACTTCTGACTTCCGCTCTTCTTCTCGCCGTCATGGTCAATACCAGCGCCTTCGGAGCGATTATCGCTCTAGCGCTCGGAGGCTGGCTGCTGATCGAGGCATTCGATCGCCGGCAGAGGACTTCCCCGGTCGTGATTCTGGGAGTCGTGTGCGTGCTTGGTCTCGGGCTCGCCGTTGCCGGTATGCAAAGTACTCCCCCTCCGGATAATTCGCCGAGAATGCTGGCCTGGAACACGATTCTCTTGGGCAGCTCGCTGGAAAAGACCGTGAGCGCAATCTGGAGATCGTTTGTGCCGCTTCCTCTGGACCTCGCGCACTTTTGGAATTCGAATCTGCTGGATGAAATGCCGGCTGTCCGGCTTGGGCAGCTGGTGCTCGAATCCCGGGATGTTCAGTCGGTGTTGGCGGTCGGGCTGTTCGGGATTGCGGCGCTTCTGCTGGCGCGAACCCCGTCCATTATGCTCGTCTATGTCATCGCGACCGGCGGACTGTTGTTGTTTTTGCATCTCAAGGTGAATCACGGTATTCGCCATACCGGCCATGCGTTTCTGGTCTTCGTGGGATGCCTGTGGCTTTCGCTCGCTCGAAAGCAGTTTCAGGATATCGGGAGGATGGCTGGGCGAGCCGCCATGGTCTTCGTCACGGTGTTGTTCGCAGGCCACACGGTGGCCGGGGGATTAGCCGCTGCTACCGACGTGATGTATCCCTTTTCCGCCAGTAAAGAGACGGCTGAATTCATCGAACGAGGCGGCCTCATGGGAGCCACCATGGTCGGCAGTAAATTCGACTTGGCCTCAGCAGTCGCCGGCTATCTTAATCACCCGGTGTATTACATTGAAAACAAACAGACCGGCACGTTCATTCGATGGCAAGACAAGCGAACCCGCGCCACTCCTGAGGAAGTCGTCCGGAAGGCAGCGGAGTTGTCCCGGTTGAACCGTGACAATGTGGTCATGATCTTGAGCTATGACCTCGGGAGCGCCGGCGGGGGCACAGTGGAACTTGCTTCGTTCCAGCGGAGTATTCTCAAGGAAGAACGCTACTGGGTTTATCTGATGCCGTACCCCGAGCGGCATGCCGCGCTGGAAGTGACGCATGGCGAGCAGTGAGACGGCACGGACCTCCCAGGATGTAAGACCGCTGAAATATACCCTTGACAAAATTCCATCATACATTGATAACTGTTATCAATATCACATTACGCGCAAGCAAAGATCGGGCCAATTTGTCTTGGTCGGAATGATCTCATTGTGATGGAGAAGGGATCAGCTGTGACCATCCGGTGGGTTTATTGAGAGGAGCCGCGCGTTGGCCGCCACTGAGTTGAATAAGAAGAAGGGGCTGAACGGGGCGAAGACCGGTGAATGCCACGCTCCCCGACAGGCGGCGGAACTCGTTTCAGTCGTTATCCCATCATTCAACCATGCTTGCTTCCTTCCCGACGCCATCCAAAGTGTGCAGGAACAGACGTACGGGCCGGTGGAAATCATTGTGATCGACGATGGGTCCAACGATGAAACCGAGCAGGTGGTCAAGGCGTATCAAGGTATTCGGTATGTAAAACAAAGAAATCGCGGTGTCACCGCCGCACGCAATGCCGGTCTCAAGCTGAGCGCGGGCTCATATGTTGTCTTTCTGGATGCGGATGATCGATTGCTTTCAAAGGCCATTGAGATCGGCATTCGAAGCCTGAGGGCCAATCCCGGTTGCGCGCTCACATTCGGGACGTTTTACATGATCGACCAGGAGGGGACGAGAAAAGGGAGTTGTTATCCTGTCACCCAGCGGAGATATGGATATAGTGATTTTCTGGAGCAAAACTTCATCGGAAATCCGGGGGTGGCGCTCTATCGAAAGGATCCGCTCGTGGCGATGGATGGATTCGACTCCGCCAACCAAGCGGCGGGCGACTATGATCTATACCTTCGTCTCACCTATGCGTTCCCCATCGCGTGTCATACTGAACCCGTCCTCGAATATCGCCGTCACGGGACTAATATGAGCAACGACCCGGCCGTCATGTTGCCTGCGTGCCTCCTTGCCTTGAGAAAACAGGCGCCGGTGGTAAAAGGCAATCCATTCTTGGAGGCTGCGCTGAAAAGAGGAAAGACGCACTGGAAAGACTACTATGGCGAGAGATTGGTGCTCAGGATATATGAGAACGCTGAGAGAAGGAAGTGGAGAAGTATGGTGCGGTATTTATCGCGACTTATCCTTAATTATCCCGAGCGACTAACCCGCACGCTATTGAAGAACGGGCCAAAGCAGGGTCCCGGGATGCCGTGAAATAAGGAGCTGGAACCGCCTCGACAAAACAGGGAGAGGCGAGAGCATCGCTTTGGAAGCTGCTGAACGCGAAGGACTCGGGACCCCGATGATGCTGGGCTGCCACACGGCTTTATAAGCGTACTACCTCCAGGCTGACCTGTTGAAAACCCATCCCCCGCACATCATCGACAACGGAGACAAATCGCTCGAGTAACGTCACCTTGTCCGCGCGCACGACTACCTGTGATTCGCGGGGATGCGACATGAGCACCGGTTTGAGCTCGTTCCCAGGGACCGCTCGATCATTGAGATATAAGGTTCCTTCGGCCGTCAACGTGATCACGATCGGGACATCCTTATGATCGCCCACCTCTTTGGCTTTCGCGAGATTGACCGGAATCTGGCCGGTGCTGATAAACGTCGCGGTGGTCAGCACGATGACGAGGAGCACCAGCATGACGTCGACCAACGGAATGACGTTAATCTGATCGATGTCACGTTCCATGCTGCACCTTGTAGAGCGTGATGAGTTCGGCCACGCGCCGCCGCAACACATTGTTCATCACCACGCAGGGAATGGCGACGAGCAAACCGACGGCCGTCGCCTTCAACGCCAAGCTGAGGCCGACCATAATTGTATTCACCGCCATCGTGCCCGAGGTTCCCATGGTATGGAACGTCAGCATGATCCCCAGCACCGTTCCGAGAAGGCCGATATAGGGAGCGTTGGCCGCCACCGTGCCGATAACGACCAATCGCCTCGTCAGCGCGATTTCGAACGCTTGCGGATTGGGAAACTGCGCCAGATCCACGCGGCGGTAAAAAAGCCATCGCTCGACGGCCACGGCCACCGACCACATGCTTAATGCCAGCAAGACTCCGATGATTCCATAATCAACCGTATGTTGTAGAAACTCCATAGCGTGCTCCTCGATGGTTGCTGAAATGCTTGCGGTTTGGAGGGTGTCAGGCTCTATGAATGCCAGGGGAGCCGAAAGATTGTCAAGTCGGCCCGTCTCTATTCTCGGCCGTCGGAAACAACACGGTGTGAGTCGCAAGGATGCGTAGGCTGACCGCCGTGCCGACCGGAAAAATGTGCAAAGACCCTTCGCTGCTGTGAAGCACCTGCCCAGACGGCAATTGGACCGTATACAAATTTTCCGACCCTTTAAACTGCCTTCCGACGACATGGGCATTGCCCGTTTTGTCCGGCACCACATGAATATCATCCGGGCGAATCATCACCACGACATTGGCGCCATCCGCGAGCCGTTTCAAATTGGGAAACTCTCCGATTTCAGTGCAGATCCGTTCTCCACGCGCCATGCCGGGCAGAAAGTCCGCATGCCCGACGAAATCGGCGACGAACGGCGTGGACGGCGTGTGATAGATGACTTCCGGGACATCGAATTGCTCCAGGCGACCGTGATTCAAGACCGCGATCCGATCCGCCATTGCAAACGCCTCATCGTGATCATGTGTGACGAGAATAGCCGTGGTTTTTGTTCGTTTGAGCAAATCATGGAGATCCTGGCGCATCCGGGTCGCCATATCGGGGTCCAGGTTGCTGAACGGCTCATCAAGCAAGAGCAACACGGGCTGGGGAGCAAGGGCGCGGGCCAATGCCACCCGCTGTTGCTGGCCACCCGACAGTTCGTGAGGATATCGGCGTTCGAGCCCCGTCAGTCCGATCAGCTTCAGCAGATCTTCGACCACGGCGTTCCGTTGCGCGCGGGGCACGCGACGCAATCCAAAGGCAATGTTGTGGCCGACGCGGAGATGAGGAAACAGCGCGTACTCCTGAAACACCATGCCGACATGCCGCTCTTCGGCAGGAATGAGTACGTTTGGTGAAGATACGACTTGTCCTGACAGAGAAATAGACCCGTGTGTGACCGGCTCGAATCCGGCGATCGCGCGCAGAATCGTCGTTTTGCCGCACCCGGAAGGGCCGAGCAGGCAGAGTACTTCTCCATGCCGCACCGAGAAAGAAATGTCAGACACCGCCGCGCGGCCCGTCTCATAGCCGCAGGACACATTTCGGAGCTGAAGGATGACCTCCTGGCCGGCTGCCGGCTCTCCGAATGCCGAAGGCGGGGACCATGTGCCGATTCGAGGTTCCACCGGATACGCCGTTCCTTTTGAATGCCGTTACGCGGTGCGCCAATCTCTTGATACCAGCAGGAGCAAGGCCGGAAGGCTGAGGACCACGATCAGCAATGCGCTGGGGGCCGCCAGTTGATAATACTCCTCACTCGCCTCAAGCCACACTCTGATGGCCAGTGTATCAAATCCAACGGGGCGCAGAAGCAGGGTTGCGGGCAGCTCCTTCATTGTCTGCAAAAACATCAGGACCCACCCGGCGACAAATCCATTTCGAATGAGCGGCAAGGTGATCAACCATAATGTCTCGCGAGTTCGCAAGCCCAGTGTTCTCCCCGCCTCTTCGAGATTAGGCGTGACTTGTTGGATGGCCGGCTCGAGCGATTGGAGTCCGGCGGGCAGGAAATGAATCACGTACGCGACGATGAGAATCACCACGGACCCATACAGAAACGGGACGAAGGCGGTAAACAAAGCCAGCACCGCCAGGGCCGCAACCGGCCCGGGTAACGCATAGCCGGCATAGGCGGCTTGCAGGCAGGCGAGGTTCAACCTCGTCGGACGTCGGCTGGCGAGATAGGCCAGGGGGAGTCCGACCACGATAGCGCAGCTGGCCGCCATGCAGGAGAGAAAGGCGCTGTTCCACACAAACCCGATAAACCGAGTATCGAGGGCCCCTTGATCAACGGCCGCGACGCTCCAATAGAGAAGCATGGCGGCCGGGAGTCCGAACGCGATGCCGCATACCAGCGTGGCCAAGCCGGTGATAGCCCATGCGCCGACCGGGCCGCAATGCCGCCGCTGGATGGTCTTGTAGCGTCCGCTTGTTTGATAGAAACGGCTCCGCCGGCGGAACCACCGCTCCATGACCAGAAAGAGCAAGGCCATGACGACCAGCAGGACGCTCAGGATGCCGGCGGCGGTCTGATCGTACCGGCCCGTCATTTGTTGGTATACCGCATAGGTCAACGTCTGATAACGCAGGAGAGAGATCGCGCCAAAATCGGAGATGACATACAGGACCACCAAGGCGAGCCCTGCCACGACCGCCGGGCGGATCAACGGGAGCGTCACCCGCCAGACGGTTTGCCAAGGTGGGACCCCGCACACGCGGGCCACTTCCTCGTAGGAGACATTCAAGGTGAGCAATGCGCCGCGGGCCAGTAGATAGACAAACGGAAAGGTATCCAGCGCCATGATAATACTGACCCCGGTAAAGCTTTGAGGCGCCGGCGTTCGCGCGTCGGGTCCGAACACACTGTGCCACCATTGATCCACCGGGCCGCCCATACCGAACAAATGGGCGTACACGTAGGCCAGGACGTAGGTCGGCATGGCCAAGGGGAGGACCAAGGCCCACTCCCATATCCGGCGCCCGGGAAACTCGTATCGGACGACGAGCCAGGCCAGGGAGAATCCGACGACGAATGTCAGGGCGGACACGCTCATGGCGAGCGCGACGGTATTCCACAATAACTCCGGCAGGCGGGTGGTCCATAGTCTCCGCCATACCGCCGCATTGCCGTGGAACGCCAGAAATGTAATGTAGGCAACAGGCGAGACCAGCAGCGCAGTCGTTGCGAGAGTGATCCATTGCAAGGGACTCGAAAGACTGCGACGCAGCGTCGTCACCATGGCGGCTGAGCCGGTCAGCGCAGGCCGACTTGTTCGATCAACGTCAACGTCGGTTCGCGAAGCTCGGCCAGGCGGGCGAGTGGAACCACCGCCGCTCGAAAAGACGCGCGGGCGACAAGAGCCGGGTCGGCATGAACATCGGGATGTAGAGGATACTCTTTGTTCAATTCCGCAAAAAACCGCTGACCGGCCTGCGCGACTAGAAATTCAACGAGCGCCTTCGCGCTCTCCACATGATGGGCATGTCGCGTCACGCCGATGCCGGCGACATTCATGATCGCGCCCATGCCTCCTTCTTGCTGGTCCGGCATGAGTGCGGCGATCGGAGCAGTGGGCTGGGCGGCCAGATGCCGATAGATGTAATAGTGGTTGACGATACCGATCGCCGCTTGGCCTTTGGCGACGGCCTCCACGATTTGCGAACTTTTCTGATACACCTGAGTTCCCGCGTTGGCCTTGAGCCCCGTTAGGAACTGTTTTGTCCGCTCGTCGCCGTTGGTCGCCTTGATGACCGAGACACCGGCCTGAAGATATTCGCTGCCGGCATTGGGAATGGCTATCTTGCCTTTCCATCGCGGGTCGGCAAGGTCCAGCAACGATTTGATCTGATCCGGCTTCACTTGTTGCGTGTTGTACACCAAGATCCAAAAACGGCCCGACAACCCGATCCAGCTGTTGTCCGGCGCTCTGAACTGGGAGGGAATGGCCTGGTCGACTTCCCGGAGGCTCAGAGGTCGGAGCAGGTTCAATTCACGGGCATATTCAAGACTGCCGGCATCATTGGTGATCAAGACGTCGGCCGGGCTGCGCTCTCCTTCCGCTTTGAGCCGATTCACAAGCTCGGTCGTGCCCGATGACAACAGCTCCACCTGAATGCCGGTCTTTGTTTGGAAGTCGTCCAGCACAGGCTTGATTAACCGTTCGGCGCGGCCGGAGTACACTACGAGTGAGTCCGCCGCCTCCGTGTGTCCTTCCGTGATGGCCAGACAGCCGGAGATCATCATGAGAACGAATAACCATCGTAATCGCCGATGAATCATATGCAGCATTGCTCCTCCGGGGTCGAACATTCTGTCGAGGTTATGAGCGGTGGACGGCAAGAGTCGATGACGAGTAGGACCGCGCTCCGCTGATCGGAAAATGCCGTGGCGGGTCAATGGCGACAGTGGGAACACAACCCGTACAGTTCCAATTTATGGGTCTGGATGACAAAGCCGTTTTTGGACGCGACTTCCTCCTGCAGGCGCTCGATTTCACAATTCTCAAACTCCACGATCTTCCCGCAGCCGGTACAGATCAGATGATCATGATGTCCCTTGTGCGACACGTTGTCATATTGTGTTTGAGAGCCGAAGTGCCGGGCCTGTGCCAAGCCGGCCTCGCAGAAGAGATTCAACGTGCGGTAGATCGTCGCCAGACCCAGATGAGGGTCTTTCTTCGCGAGTTGGTGGTACAGAGTCTCGGCTGTGACGTGTTCCTGCTTGAGGAACGCGGTGAGGATGAGTTCGCGTTGTCGGGTGAGCTTCAATTGGTGCTTGGCGAGATGCTCCCTCAACGTCTCCATTTCTTTCTCTTTCACGCTCTTATTCATTTGGGTTTCCATTAGTCACCGCCCGTTTATTAAAAGACGAAATGGCATGCTTGGTCAAGTGCCTCCTGCGGGAGACTCTGTTATACCTGATACCACTCCTCAGTTGCTGGACTGCCTTCAAAAGCCGCAAGCAAGGATCCTGATATTCTCAGCCCGTTCCAACTCCAGGAGTCGCCAAATCCCGCGATTGACGCCTGTGTTTTCGCCGGCCTATAGTCCTGGACCACTCCAGCTATGAGATGATGCCATGCGAAAACCCCATGAGATGACGATTGATCGCGGGCTGCTGCTGTTCATCCTGCACTTGGCCGAGCCCTATGGCCTGCTCAACGATGTCAAGCTTCAGCAGCTCTGTTTTTTGTGCGAGTTGCAATTATTCGGCAAAGGCATGAAAGGACTTCATTTTGAATTCTTCCGGTTTGCCTATGGCGCGTTCAGCAAGGATCTCGATAACGACCTCACGTCGCTGCGCCGGAAGGAACGCATTGAGAATTTCACCTTGTCCGATCAGGCGCGGGAGGACGTGCTCCCGCTGCTGACGAGAGGGTTCGAAGGAACGGAGCCCAACCAGAAGATCAGTGAGATCGTCCAGGCCGTCGTGGCGACCTATGGCCCGCAGGACAGCAGCGCCATTATCAAATCCGTGGAATCGGTCGAACTCGTTACTCCACAGGAACCGGACCTCAAAATTCCGATTCGCGATATCGTCTTTCACACGACCCTGTTGGTCCCCAGCCGCATCGAGGTCCAAACGGAACTTACCTTCGCTCCGAATCTGGTGGGTAAGCTGAACGCGGCTATGGGATATTAAGCCGGCCCGCGATGGCGTCCGCTGGGGGATTCGACACGAAGGGCTTTGGCGGCAGCAAGAACTCGGCGCTTAAGAGCGTACCTTGAGCACGTCCCGTTCGCGGCGTTGACTGGGCGTGATCGGGATCGCCAGCCGGGCAGACGTGCCGACTCCCGGCGTGCCGGCGATGGTAAACTCACCGCCGATCAACAGGGCCCGCTCCTCCATGCTGACGATGCCGAGTGATTGCGCATGTCTGATCTGTTCGGGCGTGATCCCTTTCCCGTTGTCTTCCACGGTGATGAGGACCGTATCGTCCGCCAAGGTAAGGGAAATGGTGATCAGTGTGGCGTCCGCGTGGCGCGCCGCATTGGTGAGCAGCTCTTGAATGATCCGGAAGATATTCGAGGCCGTGTGTTCATCAAACGTAAAATCATCGAGTGTTTGAGAAACCGCCACCGCGCATGCGATGCCGGTGTTGGACTCGAATTGCTGAGCGTAGGTGTGAACGGCCGAGATGAGGCCGATCTGGTCCAAAGGGACCGGTTGTAACGTCGCGCTGATCCGCCGAACCGATGATAAGGCGCGGTCGGCCAGTCCGATCAGGTCGCTCAGCTTGTCGGTAATCTCCCGCCGCTCGGATGTGGTCGGCAACGCCGTGCAGCGCTTGTGAAGCCAGGTCATGTCGAACCGCATGCCGTTCAGCAGTTGCCCTAAATCCTCATCGACATCTCGGCCGATGCGGCGGCGTTCCGCATTCTCCGCTCCGGTGATCAGCCGCCCCGCCGCTTGGAGCTGTTCGTAGGAGTGCTTCCATTGCTCCTCGGCCGTCCGCCGAATGGAGACGTACTTTTGCACCAAGGCGATGGCGATGGCAAAGCCGATGAGGGCCAACAGCGCAGTGGCGCTGAATGCAAACAGGCTTTGATAGGACGTGCGGGTGAATAGGTGTTCCCGTTCGTTCAGGAGACGATGATTCTCCTGTACCATTTGCCCCACCACGGACCGGAGGCCGTCCATGAGTTGCATGCCCCGCTGGGTGGCGACAGCCTTGCGCGCCGTATCGAATCCGCGCTCCTTCCTCAGGCGAATGATTTCGGCGAGTTCGGTCAGCTTCTCCGCCAAAATGCCCCTCATCTGGCTCACTCGTTGTCGTTGCTCGGGAATATCCGTCGTGAGTTCGGCGACGCGATCGAGCTCCTGGTTCACTTCGGCCAGAGCCGCATTATATGTTTCCAGGTATTCGGGCAGGCCGGTGATCAAGAATCCCCGCTGTCCGGCCTCCGCCGCCTGGGCCGTCGCGAGAAAGCGATGCAAGCCGGCGACGCTCTTATGGGCATGCTCGATGGAATGGCGAAGCTCGATGATCGTCAGCGCGTTCGTGACCGAGAGGTAAATATTGAAGAGGAATAAGAGGATGCCGAGGAGGCCGGCCAACAACCATTTTCGTTCAAGGGCCAAGAGCATCGATATCCCTTTGCTGTGCGGCGCGGGGATCTTGCCCATACGTGAGGTATTCGCCTCCTGGCATTGTGCGAAAGGCCCGCTCCGACAGCGAAGAGTTCCGCGCAGGATGAATGAATCCTGGCCCACTAAGAACCATTCCCGAGGCAAGGATTCTAGACATCGAACCGCCGATGCACAATAGAGCCGAATAGGCCGGTCCATAGAGCCCTGTGATGGTTCAGTGGTTCATCGGGCGTTTCGGACGCGGCACGGGGCGCAGGGAACTCGGACGGAGATGAGCGCGTTATGATGGTGATGAAGTAAGACCGTACAGGCGGCGGTATTTGTCGTCGAGATATCGGAGGAAGGGTTCGGGTTGGAGCGTGGATCCGGTCGCTCGTTCCATCAGGCGGTCGGGAGAAAAGGTCCTGCCCCAGCGATGGACCTTTTGCTCCAACCATCGACGGAGCTCCATGAGTTGGCCCGACGCGACGTCGTGCTCCAATTGCGGCATGTCCCGCTTAGCCTGTTCATAGAATTGTACGGCGTACAGGTTGCCCAATGTGTAGGTAGGGAAATAGCCGAAAGAGCCGATCGACCAGTGCACGTCCTGAAGGACCCCGTCGGCATCCCGCTCCGGCTCGATTCCCAGGTATTGTCCCATCTTTTCCCGCCACACCTCGGGAAGCTCCTCGGGCTGCAGGCGTTCCTCAATCAACGCCCGTTCGATTTCGAAGCGCAACATGACGTGCAGATTGTAGGTCAGTTCGTCCGCTTCGACGCGGATCAACGAGGGCTTCACTCGATTGATCGCGGCATGGAACTGATCCAGCGCGATCTCGTTCAACTGGTCGGGGAAGGTCTGTTGAAGAATCGGATAGAAGAATTGCCAGAACGCCCGGGACCGTCCCACGCAGTTTTCCCACAATCGCGACTGGCTTTCGTGGATGCCGAGCGACACGGCATCGCACAGCGGTGTGCCGTAATATCGAACATCGAGGCCTTGTTCGTAGAGTCCGTGCCCGCCTTCGTGAATACAACTGAAGAGGCAGGACGGCAAGTCCTGCTCATGCACGCGCGTGGTTACGCGAACGTCGGTCGGATGGAATGAGGTGGTAAACGGATGCGCCGACAAATCCAGGCGTCCTCGGTCGAAATCATAGCCCATGGCGGTCAGGACGAGGCGGCCGAACTCGATTTGGCGGACGCCGTCATAGCTCAGATGGAGAAAATGCTCGTCGATCGTCACGGAGGCGGCGATGATCTGTTGAAGCAGCGGCACGAGGTGAGATCGCAATCGGCCGAAAAGAGGCTCGAGAAACGCCACCGTGGCGCCCGGCTCGTATATGTCGAGTAAGGCGTCATAAGGCGACGCCCGGTATCCCAAATAGTCCGCTTCTTGCCGCTTCAACGCGAGGATAGTTTGGAGATGCGGCAGAAAATCTTTGAAGCGGTTCTCCTCGCGCGCGGTGACCCAGGCTTGCTGGGCCAGCGAACATTCCCGACTGAGGCGAACCACGAATTCCGAGGGCAGTTTTTTCGCCCGGCTAAAATCCCGCCACACTTCCCTCAGGAGCGCACGGGAGGGTTCGTCCCAGCCGTTACCTCGGGTGTCGATCGCCTGGCCGCTGAGCGGATCGATCCATTCACGAAGCAAACGTTCAATTTCCGGCGCGACGAGCTTTTGGTGAGCCAAGCCCTGCAAGGTGGAGATTTGATCGGCGCGGGCCGTTCCACCTCCTGCCGGCATGTACGTTTCCTGGTCCCAGCCCAGCACGGAGGCGGCGCTGCCGATGCGTTGAATCTCAAGGAGCCGGGATGTCAACGGTTCCAGAGTGGCGACGGTCTTCACACGAATCCTCCTTACCGAGCCGGTGTGGCGTGCTATGATTGCCAGTCTACGTGACCCGGCGCCGCATTTTCAAACAAGGGGAGCGACGTAATGCAGGAACTGGTGAGAGCCGACGTGGAAGCCTATGCTCAGAATCATTCAACACCCGAATCCGATTGGTGCCGGGCATTGCGGGAAGAGACCATCCGGACCATGGAATATGCACAGATGATCGTCGGACCGCTGGAAGGGGCCGTCCTCAAGATGATGGTGCGGCTCGTCGGGGCCTCGCGCGTATTGGAACTCGGCATGTTTACCGGGTATAGCGCCCTCTGCTTTGCCGAAGCCTTGCCCGAAGAGGGAGTGGTCGTGACCTGCGAGGTGGATGAACAGGCCGCTGCGATCGCCCGGCGTTATTTCGCCCGCTCGCCGGTCGGGCGGAAAATCCGGGTAGAAATGGGACCGGCTTTGGACACGATACGGCGGCTTACCGATCCGTTTGACGTGATTTTCATTGATGCGGACAAACAGAATTATGTCAACTATTACCGGCGGGCCTTGGAACTGCTCGCACCCGGGGGCGTCATCCTCATCGACAACGTCCTGTGGGACGGTGACGTTGTCCGACAACCGCCCCCGGACGAACGGACGGAGGCCATTCAGGAATTGAACCGGGTGGTCGCAGCCGATTCTACTGTCAACGCCGTCATGCTCACGGTCCGGGACGGCCTGTTTGTCGTAAAGCCGACCAGACCGTGAACGGCGCCGCTCTGCAGAGTTTTGCTTCCGAGAGGGGCGCATGAGACGCCCTCCGGATATGGTTGCCTATGGCGCCTTGGCCACCGCAGCCTTCGTGTGGGGGGGATCGATTGTCGCGCAGAAAATCGCATTGGATACGTTTTCAGCCGTGGAGACCTCCCTTATACGCGGGATCGGGGCGTTGGCGATTCTGATTCCCCTCTGGTGGTGGCAAGAAGGACCTCAGGTCAAGTTCTCCACGCAAGATCTGATGGTGCTTGCCGCGCTCGGGTTAGGGGTGCTGGGCAACCATCTCCTTACGTTGATCGGACTCCGGTACATCGGGGCGGCTCCGGCGGGGGTCGTCATCGGGGCAAGCCCGGCCATCACCGCCTTTCTGTCCGCGCTATTGATCCGGGATGTTCCGTTTTCCTCGGTTGCCGGCGGCTGCCTCTTATCTTTTGCCGGTGTCGCGCTGGTATCGGGGTTTGGTGGAGGACCGGCCGGCTCGAATCCCTGGCTCGGCGGCATGCTCGTTATGCTGGGTCTCATCAGTTGGAGCTTATATACGATCGGCGGCCGGCGCATCATGGAACGGCTCTCTCCTTTGACGGTCAATTGGACGACCCTGTTGATTTCGCTTCTCGTACAGGCCCCCTTGTTGGCGACGGATCACAAAATGTTGGACACCGGCGTATCCGCCGTCTCTTTCGGCGGGTGGATGGCGTTGGTCTACCTGATTGTATTCGCCACCGCATTAGGCCAGCAGGCGTGGCTCTATGGGGTCAAGGGAGTCGGGCCTTCGCGCGCCGGCGTCTTCGTGAATCTCATTCCCGTCTCCGCCGTGTTATTGTCCGCGCTCGTGCTCGAAGAATCGATCGGAGTGAGAGAAGGTGCGGGCATCCTGCTCATCCTCGCGGGCGTTTGGCTGGTAGGCCGGCAATCGGCCCGAATCAAACCGGCTCGCTGATCCGGCCTCCACGAAATGGTTTCATTCCTTTTTGCACGGCATGACTGCGCCTGTCTGAGCGGACTGCCGGCTCTTGAATCCGCTATCCCGTAAAGTAAGTTGAGGAGCCTAGGGCCGATTGGCCAGAATTTACCTGGACACGAGACAGGAGTATGGTGAGGCGCGTTTGCAGGACGGTGGTCGGGCCGCAGCTTCTCTTCCCCAGGAGGTCAGGCGGTGGCATACCTCGGCGTTGCCCTTCTCATCGGCGCGATCTTGCTCACGGACGTGTTGACGTCGTTGGGCTATCTGGTTCCTCTGCTCTATCTCATTCCCATCTGGTTGGCCTTTCGTTTTCTTACGCCGGGAGCGGTTCTCTGGGCCGCCGGAGTCTGCGCGGCCCTCACGGCGGGGGGGATGGTGATGTCACCGCGGGGAATCGATATGTCAATGGCAATTGTGAATCGCCTGTTCGGCATCGGGGTGCTGGGGGGAATGACCGGCCTGTTTTGGCATCGCAGGCGCGCGGAGCAGGCGTTTCTGAGAGTCAAAGAGCGGCTGGAACAACAAGTGGCCGACCAGACCCATAAGCTCCGAACGGTGAACCTCCAGCTGACGCAACAGTTGGCCGAACGGCGGCAAATTGAAGCGGCGTTACGGGATAGTCGTGAACGACTGGAGTTGGCCACGAAAGGCGCGGACGCAGGGGTCTGGGATTGGGATCTGCGGACCAACCGCATGTATTTTTCTCCGCGCTGGAAGAGCCAATTGGGCTATGCCGACCATGAGATCGGCAATACGTTCGACGAATGGGAATCACGAATACATCCCGACGATCGCGAACGGGCGATGGAGACGATCCGCGCCTACCTCGAAGGCCACTTGTTGATCTACAACATTGAACATCGGGTGCGGCACAAGGACGGATCCTATCGATGGATTTTGACCAGCGGATCGGCATTTCGAGACGAGAAAGCGGCGCTGGTCCGCATGACGGGTGTCCACATCGACATGACCGAACGCAAATTCGCGGAGGAGTCACTGCGGCTGGTTCAGGAACGGTACCGCAGTATCGTCGAGCATGCGTTGCAGGGGATTTTTCAGGCCACCGTAGACGGGCATTATGTGACGGTCAATCAAGCCCTGGCGAAGCTCTATGGATATGATTCGCCGGAGCATATGCTGAGCCTCGTGACCGGCATCGCGCAACAGTTGTATGTCGATCCAGAGCGGTGGGCGGAGTTCAAACGGCAGATACAAGCAGCCGGGGTGGTGACGAAATTTGAAGCGCAGGTGCGGCGCAGCGACGGGAGCCTCATTTGGATCTGGGAGAATGTCCGGGCGCTTCGCGACAATGACGGGGCGATCATCGGCTATGAGGGGATTGTCGAAGATATTACGGCCCGCAAGGAAGCCGAAGCGGCGGTGCGGGCCAGCGAAGAGCGCTATCGAAACATTGTTGAAGTCGCCAACGACATCATGTATCGGACCGATGAGCGGGGGATTGTTACCTATTGCAATCCGACCTCTCAGCGAATCCTGGGGTACGCGCCCGAAGAATTGGTCGGCCGCCACTGCCTGGCGCTGGTGCACCCGGCGTATCGACAGGAGGCGCAACGCTTTTACGGGCGACAATTCGTCAGAAAGCGCCCGCGCACCTATTACGAATTGCCTGTGATCTCTAAAACAGGCGCGGAAGTCTGGCTGGGACAGAATGTGCAGTTGCTGTGCGAGGCCGAGCGAATCAGTGGGTTTCAAGTCGTCGCCCGGGATATTACCGAACGCAAGCGGGTCGAATCCGCTCTCCGGGAAAGCGAAGAGCGATTCGCCACGGCGTTTCGGAGCAGTCCCGCCGCCATGGTGATCAGCCGTTATAAGGACGGCCGGCTTTTGGACGTGAACGAGGCGTTCCTGCGCACCTTCGGAGGCACCCGAGCGGAAGTCATCGGGACGACCGCGCTCGACTTCGGGTTATGGGTGAAGCCGGAAGACCGCGAGGATCTCCTCCTGACCCTCAAACGCGACGGGCATATTCGCTTCATGGAGAAAGCCTATCATCTCAAATCCGGAGACGTCCGGCACTGCCTGTTCAATGTCGAGATTTTGACCATTGGGCGCGAACAGTGTCTGTTGACTCTGATCCTGGACATTACCAGGCGCAAACAGGCCGAGGATGCGCTCCACCATAATCAAGAGGTGCTCCTGAAACATCAGGAGGCGCTGATGCGCCTGACACAAAATGCGCATATCAGCAGCGGGCAGTGGTCGGACGCCCTGCGCGATATCATGGAGGCCTCCACCAAAGGCCTGGATGTCGAACGGGGCAGCGTGTGGTTGTTCGACCGCGACGGCGTCCAGTTGCGTTGTGTGGAGCTATACGAGCGGTCGTGCGCTCGCCATGGCGACGGGCAGGTGCTGTCGGCCGGCGACCATCCGGACTATTTCGAGCGGCTCTCCCGGGAAGGAGTGATCGCCGTGGATGAGGTGCGCAGCGACAGCCGGGCAGGCGAACGAACGCTGTCGGCCTCGGCTCCGCCGGACGTCACGTCGGTGCTGGATGTGCCGATTTCCCGAGAAGGCAGACTGGCCGGCGTGGTCTGCCACGAACATGTCGGGCCGGCTCGCCGGTGGACCGTGGCGGAGCAGCAGTTTGCGTCGGCCATTGCGCATGTGGTGTTGCTCGCCTATGAAGCGACAAATCGGCGGGAAGCGGAGCAAGCGCTGCTCATTGCGAAAGAGGCGGCGGAGGCCGCCAATCGGGCCAAGAGTGATTTTCTTGCCACGATGAGCCACGAGATTCGGACCCCGATGAATGCAATCGTCGGCATGGCCGATTTGTTATCCGAGACGCCGCTGAACGAAGACCAACAGGAATATGTGCGGATCTTCCGGGATGCCGGGAAAAACTTGGTGGGCCTCATCAATAACATTCTGGATCTTTCTAAAATCGAGGCGGGGCATCTGGAAATGGACGCCGTGGAATTCGATCTCCACGACCTGGTTCAACGGGTTGCGGAACTGGTCGCCATCCGAGCCAATGAGAAAAATCTCGAGTTGGCCTATCGCATCAAGTCGGATGTGCCGGGATTCCTCATCGGTGATCCGAACCGGCTGCGACAAATTCTGATCAACCTGTTGGGCAATGCGATTCGCTTCACCGAAGCGGGAGAAGTCGTGTTGCAGATTCAGTCCGATCCCGCCGGTGGCGGGCGGGGCGCGCTGCTCTTCTCCGTGCGCGATACGGGTATCGGAATTCCGGCGGACAAACTGGACATCATTTTCGAAAGTTTCAGTCAGGCCGACCATTCGACTACCCGGCAGTACAGCGGCACCGGCCTGGGGCTGACGATTTCCAAGAAGTTGGTGGAGCGCATGGGGGGGCGTATTTGGGTTGAAAGTGAACTCGGCTCGGGCAGCACCTTTTTCTTCACCGCCAGTTTTGGAGTGGGAGTGATGCAATCGTCGGCGGAGCTTCTTCCGCAATGGGAGCGGTTGGCGGCGTTGAAGACCTTGATCGTGGATGATAACACGACCAACCGGTTGATCGTGCGGGAGACATTGGTGTCATGGGGAATTCCCGTCGAGGAAGCGGCAGATGGGGACGATGCGTTGGACTCGCTTGCGCGGGCAGGCGAGGCAGGAGAACCGTTCCGCCTCGTTATCCTTGATGTGCGAATGCCGGGCCGGAACGGCTGGCAGGTGGCGGAATCGATGGCGCGCAAGCCGGTGTCGTCGAAACTTCCCATTATCATGTTGGCTTCGGAGCGAAACCACAGCGATCAAGAAATGATTCGGCGGCTGGGCATTACCCGATACCTGACCAAACCGTTCAGACGGTCCGATCTCTTCAACGCCATCATGGCTATCGTCGGGGCGCAAACGGCTTTGCCGCTCCCGTCTTCGGAAGGTGAAGAGCAGGCCCTGTCGCGACCAATGCGTCCCTTGCGGATTCTGTTGGTCGAGGATTTCGCCGATAACCGCCGCATGATTGAATTGTATCTGAAGAAGAGTCCTTATCAGTTGGATATGGCGGCGAATGGACAGATTGCCGTGGAAATGTTCGCCCGGGCTTCCTATGACCTCGTGCTCATGGATATCCAGATGCCGGTCATGGACGGCTATCAGGCGACCGGATTGATCCGAAAATGGGAAGCGGACCAGAGTCGGCCTCCGGCGCCGATCTTGGCATTGACCGCCAATGCCTTGAAAGGCGAGGTGCAGAAAAGCCTGACGGCAGGCTGCACCGCCCATCTGGTGAAACCCATCCGCAAGGCGCAATTGCTCCAGGCCATCATGCAGCATACGGAGGGCCGGCCGGCGACTAACGCCCCTCCCTCGAAGTCCGGTCCGGACGACCGGTTGGTTCTGGAGGTGAGCGCCGAACTGGAGGAATTGATGCCGAAATTTCTTGCGAATCGCCGGCGGGACGCGGAGCAGATCGTCGCGGAACTCACCAAAGGCGATTTCGAGCGAATCAGGGCGCTGGGACACGGCATCAAAGGAGCCGGTGGAACGTATGGGTCCGCGGTCATCAGTCGCCTGGGCGAGCATATCGAGCAAGCGGCGGCCGAGCGGAACGCGGGCGCGATCGAGGCGGATGTGACCGCACTGAACGACTATTTGGATCGGGTGGCATTGGTTTTTGTGTAATCCCGGAGCATGCTGTTCATGCGGGTGCTGATCGTCGAAGACCAGGAAGATATCCGGGACTTGTTCGGGCAAGTCATCCGATCGTTGGGCCATTACGTGCAGGCGTGCGCGGATGGCGAGGCCGGATGGAGAGCCTACGAGAGGGGACAGTATCCCTTGATCCTGCTGGATTGGGAGCTGGGATGCGGCGGGATGGACGGTATTCAGCTCTGCCGGAAGATCCGCGCGGACCGGCGCGGGGAGCGATGTGTCATCATTATGGTGACGGCGCACAATACACCCGAGAGTCTCAAGGTGGCGCTCCAGGCCGGCGTCAACGATTATCTGGTGAAGCCGCTCGGATCGGAGTTGCTCAAGCTGCGTCTCGGTGTCGCGGAGCAATGGGTCGAGAATCTGACCCGGCGTTTTGAAGCGGAAGACAAAGCGCAGGACTTAGAGCGTCAATTGGCCAAAGCCGGTCGTTTTTTCGACCTCGTCGGCCACAGTCCCTGCATGACCCGGTTGTACACGCAGATCCAAGAGATTGCGGCAGTGGACTCCACAGTCCTGATCGAAGGGGAAACAGGCACCGGGAAGGAACTGGTCGCCAGAGCGATCCACTCGGCGAGCCGCCGCAAGGATCAGCCGTTCATTGCGGTCAACTGCGCCGGTTTTACCGAATCGATTCTGGGGAGTCAGCTCTTCGGCCATAAGAAAGGATCGTTCACCGGAGCGATCGATTCGCAGGAAGGCGTTTTCGAGGCAGCGAATGGTGGAACGATTTTCCTCGACGAGATCGGCGACATCCCGCCTGCCGTCCAAACCGGCCTGTTGCGTGTGCTTCAAGAGCGGGAAATCACGCGACTGGGAGAAGCGAAGCCGCGCAAGGTGGATGTGCGCGTTCTGGCGGCGACGCATCACAAGCTGGCCGATGATGTGGAGAAGGGCACGTTTCGTCGCGATCTCTTATATCGAATTCGTGTCGCGCGCATCCATATTGCGCCCTTGCGCGCCAGGCAGGATGATGTGCCGGTCCTGACGCATTTCTTTCTCGGCCAGTTCCGGTCGATCATGGAAAAGCCGGTTCATCAGATCAGCGACGCCGCCATGCAAGGGCTCGCGGGATACACTTGGCCCGGGAATGTTCGGGAGCTGAAAAGCGCGATCGAAGCGGCGGTCATCCATTGCAAAAGCTCGATGATCGAGTATGACGATCTCCCGCCGGAGATCATCGCGCCCGATCTCCCGCCGGAACATGCGGGTGAACGGCCGTCATCCGACGAACGGGACCGCATTCTGATCGCCTTGCGGGAAGCCGGCGGCAACCGCTCCGAAGCCGCTCGTCTTTTGGGAATGAGCCGGCGCACATTCTATCGGCGACTCCTCGAATATGACTTGCCCCTGACTATCTGACGCCGCCATCCCTCACGCCGTGACAGCTCTGGCACAGGCTTCCATCATGGCACAGCGTTGGCACAGCTCCAAAGTTGCCATCCCTGATCTGCGTTCTCTATCCCGTTGAAAAAGGCCGATACGGCTGCGCACCGTGGCTGGCATGGAGCTTGAGTGAAGGAATGTCCATGCGAGTCGCCAAACCTACCATTCGAATTCCCAGAGGAAGCCGTCGCCAGGGACTGAATCGTTCGCTCAGGAGGATCGAGTCATGACCGTTAAAGGTTTTCTGCTTCAAAATGGATCGGATCGCGAGTTCTTGCTGACGATCCAGCCCTCGGCGCAGGGTCCGTTCGAGCGCTTGGTCGTTCGGGAGAAAGTGGACGGTTATTGGATTGATCTGGGCAGCAATGCGCAAACATCGTGGCAGGACCGTAGCCTGGCCATTGCGGCCGTATTTGGATATCTCCAAGGACTGTGGCAAACAACGCAGCGGATACCGAAAGTCGAACAATAAGCCGGGTCGCCGGCAACAAAGGAGGAGGGCCATGTTGTACAAAGAGGAAGGAATCGCGAGCACCCTGGTGGCCATGTCGGGTCGCGGCGAAGCTGTGGGAATGGACGCTCCGGCGCGGCGGCATCGGCCGGAAGATCTCACGCCGCGCGAGCGGGAAATTCTGCAGCAGGTATGGGCCGGGTTCACGAATCGCTATATCGCGCATCAACTCGGGATCAGCATTAAAACCGTCGAAGCGCATCGGGCCAACATGATGAAAAAGCTACGGGTGTCCAATACGGCCCAGCTGTTGAAAACCGCCATTGAAACCGGGTTGCTCGCTGCGGGGATGGACAGCCGTTGACCGATCATTGCGGCAAGCGGCGGTTAGCCTCGTGATCGACCTCGAGCCGCCGCCGTTTCCCGCGCCGGCTGTTCGCCCCGCGCCCAACATCGCGCTCGCTCCTGTGAGGTGGTTTGCAGTATGATAGCGGACCTCATCACAGGAGCGGCGAGTGATTGAACAGAGAATCGAAGAGGTGACCCAAGCCAATCGTGCCTTCTATGAAGCCTTCGAAAGTCTGGATGTCGCCCAGATGGATAAGATCTGGGCGCATCAGGACTATGTCACCTGCATCCATCCCGGCTGGTCCCTGCGGTCCGGCTGGCCCGCCGTCCGCGATTCCTGGGTGCTGATCTTCAACAATACCTTTTCCATGTCATTCGAACTGACCGAGGTGCAGGTTCAGGTGGCCGGCGACATCGGGTGGGTGATCTGCACGGAGAATCTTGCCAGCCGCCAGGGCGAGCAGCCGATCGAGACCCGCGTGCTCGCGACGAATCTGTTCGAGCGAATCGGGGACGAGTGGCTGATGATCCATCACCACGGCTCGCCGGTCATGGGGTGAACGAGGCGAGGACTAACGAGCCTCACGTTTGTTCACGCCGCCGAGACGGTGAGGCGGCAGGGCTCTGCGGCTGTTCGAATTAGCACCTGCTTCTGAGGGGCGTTGCTCAGATGAGGCACGCCGGGTCTGCTGTAAGCGAGCGGCAGAGCGGCTAACTCTGAGACGAAAGACACGGCCAAGGACTCTTGAACTTGTCCTTCTCGGGGCACAGGCCTACTTCGCTGCTGTAGCGTGCGACAAGATGGTTGCGGCTCTCTAATCCTAATTTCCTAATCGGGTTTCAATCCGTTGGTCAACTCCGGTCTGAGTCCATCAAGACCTGTGCTCGCTTCTGCCGGCTCGCCGGGTCTGCTGTAAGCGAGCGGCAGAACGGCTGCGACTCCCCCCAGTCCCCACGTAGGAACTCGGGGGATTCCGATCCGGCAATGCCATAAAGTGATGGCATTGCCGTTCGGGCCTCGCTCGTCCTGCACCTCCGCACATCAGCGCGGCTCGCCGACAAAGTCGCGGCCACAGGCCTTGATGGACCAAGCGTGGCAACTATTGTGGTGTTGGAATAGCAGGCTGCACATTTCAGATCCGATACCTATAGGAGGATGTTTGACACAGTAGGCGACCTTGGCTAAAGTCCGCCAAATGTGACGTCGAACGGATGGCGTGCGATTCCGCAAGTGTAAGGTTCGGATAGATATGAAGCAGCGTCCATTGTATAAATACAGGACTCAGGAGGGTGCGATAGGTAGCAGAGCAGGAAACTCGAATGGATAAGCGGTACCAAGTCTTTGTAAGTTCCACCTACGCGGATCTAAAGGAAGAAAGGCGGCGCGTTATTCAGACTCTTATGGAACTGGAGTGCATTCCGGCGGGCATGGAACTTTTCCCTGCTGCGGACCAGGAGCAATTCGAGTTCATAAAGCGGATAATAGACGATTGCGATTATTACTTGCTCATCATTGGAGGCAGATACGGGTCGACCACCGAAGCTGGAATTAGTTACACAGAACAGGAATACGATTACGCTATTGGTCGTGGCTTGAAAGTCGTCTCGTTGCTTCACGAAAATCCAGACGACATCCCGCTCGGGAAATCTGAGACGGATCCTGTACTGAGAGAGAGATTGAAACAGTTCAAAGATAAAGTTAAGACTAACCGCCTAGTGAGATTCTGGAAGAATGCTGAAGAACTTCCAAGTTTGGTTGCCACTAATCTATCCAGAACCATGATGATGTTTCCCGCTGTCGGATGGATAAGGGCGAACAGAGCTGCGAGTGAAGATCTTCTAAATGAAATAAATGAACTTCGTAAACAGAACACCGAGCTCCTCACAATGGTATCTGATCTCTCAAGCCAATTACGCCCAGCTGTTGAAAATATAGCAAACCTAGATGAGCACATTGAACTGCATGGGCGGTATCACAAAGATGGATACGGACAACGAGATTGGAATGTTAAAGCGACTTGGTCCGAGATATTTGCCCATATATCTCCATATATGGAAAAGTATCCTAATGATGCTTACGTTAAATCGGTTCTAGAATCAGCTCTTTTTAAAAAAGCTCGCCTCTTCGGTGGAAGTTCTGCGGACTTAGATGATCAGGATTTCCGAACTGTTTGTGTGCAGTTGAAGGCGCTTGGTCTTGTGAAAACAAACTATTCGAAAACGGTTAAAGGCGACATGGCGCTATTTTGGTCACTCACTCCCGCAGGCGAGAAGCTAATGTTTAAACTGAGGACTGTATCAACTAGCGCCATACCCAATTCGGAAAAATAGCGGCTCCACATCCATCATCCATTACGGTACTCACATGACCGACCCCCATGATGAGTACGCGCGCTAAATGCTTAGCTTTGCTGTACCGCTGATCCGCCATTTCCTCACCCGGCTGGGTTGAACGGTGAAGCCTCAATAAATTGCCAACGGAAGGGGAGTGCGCCGGTCGTTTCAACTATTTCCTCGATCTCAAACTCCACGAGACGTTCTGCGCCGGGAAAGTCCCCCGCACGGTCAGCGTCCCAATTGATAGAGGCCCGTCCTGTAAGTTGTATTGTGTCGCCTTTCTCGAAGTCTATGAACAGCAATCCGGTACGGGGGTTCACGGCGATGTTGCCCAAAGTTTGGAACATCATGTTGCCGGAATAGTCCGGCCAAACCAGTCGGCTCTCGTTCACCACACGCACGAATCCGGGGGGGCCGCCGCGATGCGACGCATCGACTCCGCAGTCCGGGTGGTTGCTGGCTACGAAGAATGTATCTGCTTCACGAATCCGACGCCGCTGCGTTTCGGTAAGAATAGGAGTGCGCAGAACCTTTGCCTCTTCGAGTGCTTCACCGGCCGGTTGCCACTGTCTCGCTTGAATATACTTGGGGCAATTGGCATAGACCTGCTGAACGAGTAAGTGAATCGCCCTGTCCCGTACTTCGGTCTTGCCGTTCAACCTCATTCGATGGCGGCTTGCAAAGTCGATCACGGTCATGCCGACTTGGCCGCCGGTTGCCAGGCTTTCAGCCAGTGGGTCGCCCGCCGTGGGGCGAGCGGTCATTCTCACTGTCTGACCATCGACCGCCTGCATGAAGCCGGGATGGCCGCTCAATACAGAAGCCCACTGCCGGCCGTCGCGATCGACAGCTGCGATAATGGCCATGGGCTGGTGGAGCAGGAATTCCCGCGCCGCCGGCGGGACGGCGGCGCGGATGGACTTGCCGATACGATCCGCGATGTCACGTTGATTGGCGCGTGCTTGTACTGCCCGTTCGCCGGGATGATAGATGAAAGTCATCTCCAGCTCCTTTCTCCATTCAACGTTGAAGGTCAAAAGAACCCGCAAGAGGGTGCGCCCGGCGATGGAGCCGTTCGATCTTCCGCGCCGCTCGGCGCATAAATCTCCAGCCTGATGCCGTCCGGATCCTCGAAAAAGATTCCACCGGATTCCGTTCCTTCAGCATGGGGCACGATGCCGTCATAGAGGAACGGCACATTCATGCTCTGAAGCTTCTGTTCAACTTCTTTGACTTGCTCAATGGCCGAGACTTGAAACGAAAGATGGTGGAGGCCGGGATGGGTTCTCTCAAATCGGCCGGTTCCCTGTTGCCAGAGGGTCAGGACGAGTGTGCTTCCATCGCTCAAAAAGGCGAAACGCCGGCTTGGTTCCTGAGATTCCCCCGTGACATGGAAACCGAACACTTCCCGGTAAAACCGTTTGGAGCGATCCACATCACTGACGTTCAGACCCACGTGTCCTGTTGTGAGATTGTACGTGCTGCGAGGAGTCATCGGAAGCTCCTTTCTGAAAAAAGTAGTGAGACTAACCGTTAAAGTGTATGTTTGACGGTTATACTCTCGGAGGGCTAACCTGTCAATGGCCATTTTAACGGTTATGCCTTGGTGCTGGGAAGGAGAGAGATGGGATGGCGATATCGGATGAACCAAAAGGCGACACATTCATCTTAATTGGCAATTACTTATGTTTGGATTTCGTTAATACACTCATCGTCCAGAACGGGCGGCCGGTGGATCTTTTGAGCCGCTTTGATGATCTCGCTGGTTGGTTGGCTCAGAGCCGAGTTCTCGACACGGAGCGGTCGAAAACAATGATCAGGAGCTGGGGTAAGGATCGTGAAACTGCAAGAGTGATTGAGCGGGCACGGGCATTCAGGGCGGCGTTACGCCACATGGTAGAGAGAGTCGTTGAGGGTAAGGCGGTGCCGCAAACCGTGGTCGATCAGATTAATGAGTTGCTTCAGCACCACGTCGGGCGCGGACAACTCAGGCGTGTGAAGGGCGGCTTTGAAAAACGATTCCAGAGCGATTTCAGAGAGCCGATCCATCTCTTGTGGCCTGTCGCCGAATCGGCCTGCGATCTTCTGGCTTATGGAGACCCTTCTCTCATCAAAAAGTGTGAAAACGTAGCCTGCGTCTTGTTCTTCTACGACACGACCAAAAACCATAGCCGTCGCTGGTGCAGCATGAGCGCGTGTGGAAATCGAATGAAGGCGGCGGCCCACTATCGCCGCCTGAGAACCTTGGATATCAAGTAAGTCATCGGGGATATCGTGATGACCGCTTCATTGACATTTCATCTCCGTCCGGCTACCGTCCTGCCGCATGATGCAAGCTCTCAGCATGAGAAGTACAGGCGCGGTATCATCGGCTGCGCCGGAGGCAGGCGATGAGAGAGTTCATCTTAGCAGGCGGCGTAACGGCGATGCTGGCGGCGGTCACAGGGTGCGCGACCGTTGCGCAGGTCACCACTCTGGATGATCCGGCGTGCAAAAGCACGGTGCGGGATCAACTCAACTCGGTTTTGCTGGAGCAAGGCGAAAAGCCTGATATCGCCGAGCGGCTGGCTGTAAACACCACCACCGTCTTGGCGACCGGCGCCTTGGGTCCTCGGCCGTTCGGTGTGTCTTCTCCCTCCGGAGCCGACTATAGTTTTTTCGTTCAGCACACACGTTCGGAATGCCTCCTGCGGCTCTATGGCCGTCAAAAGGGATTCGCGAGGTACTCCAACAACCTCACTTACATTGCAAGCCGGTCTCTGGACGGCTGCCAATGCACTGATTAGCCGGATAACCACCCTCTGCTTCCTTGCCTCCCTCTCGCGCTTCAGCAGATCGGTCCGCGACCGCGGCCGGATCGGTTTCCATTTCTAGAATCTAGCGGCACCATGGGCAGGTGGCACAGGCACCTGGGCATGTGGCACAACTCGGCATCGCTCACGATGGTCGTCCATCCGTTCAACCAATTGAAATAATGTGAATATTTCATAATTGTCTCGTTGGCATATAACTTGATTACGCTTCATTCGTAGTGGAAAGGCCGTTGGAAGAGGTCCCGAGCAGGCGGCGCTGTCTACAACAGTCTGGCGTCGGATCAATTCGTGTGACGATCCGAAGAAAAGGAGACTCCGTGAAGGTCAAAGGCTTTCTGATCGAGGGAGCGGACAAAGAGGAGTTGTTGCTGTCTGTTCAACCGGCAGGTGGCGGAATGTTTGAGCAATTGGCCATGCGGGAGTCGGCTGATACCGATTGGTTCGATGTAGAGGACTGCTCACAACAGTCTCGGACGCAGGTCATGATGGCGGTGCTCAGCTATCTTCATCGATTGTGGCAAATGTCAGGCCCGCTCCAAGTTCTGGATCACTAATCAAGGCAGCAGCAGCCCGGCGCCGCTACTGTCATCCAAGGAAAGGAGAATCTTATGTTGAAGGAACTACCCGCGGTAAAGAATGGAAAAATGGATGGACCGCAGGCCATTTTGGCCCAACCGGCAGTCGAGCGGCGCGCGCGCCGGCCTGAAGATTTGACGCCGCGCGAGAGGCAAATTCTTCAATTGGTGTGGGACGGCAACACCAGCCGATTGATTGCAGAACAGCTCAATATCAGCATCAAAACGGCCGAGGCGCATCGCGCCAACATGATGAAAAAATTGCGCGCTTCGAACACCGCGCAATTGGTCAAGGCGGCATTTGAGGCGGGATTGCTGCAAATCTCATTGGTCGGTGAACCGAGGGGCGCGCTCGATGTCGTCGATCAGTCCATTGCCTGACCGGCAATGGACTGCGCCCAGGCGGGGAACGAAAACCATCGGGCAAGAGCGCTCTAGATTAGCGCTTGCCCGGTAGGGCGCTCGGTATTTCCTCTATTCGGACGGTCTTCTGCCATTCGGCCGCGACCGCGTCCCGTTGGTCCATGGCCATGCCGGCGTATTTCATGAACATTTGCGGTCCCCGCCGCCGACGCCAATTGAGGAAGCCCATGAAATGCTCTTTGCATACCGATTGGGTGCCGGCCGGAGCATAGACTTTCGCCTGGCAGCCGCCGATCATACAGCCTTGGTCGCTCATCCTCTCGCACTCCCCGGGACGATAAATTGATCCCGCATATAGTTGTCGCAACGTCCAGTATGCCGCATCATTTGTTCGGAATGCAACGCGCCTCACAGCACTAAGTAGTGGGGCACTTTCCTTTTGCATCATGCCCGCGAAGGCGGGTATCCATTCATATCAAGGGCAAATGACAGACTTCAATGCTTCAGATGGCAAACTGGCCCGCGACCACAGCGCTTGACGCGACTGAAGCGATTCCGTTATCTCCAATAGCATGCGGATCGTTCCCCGCCGGCTTGCCGTGATCCTCCTCGGACCGGCCATGATGTGGCTCGGTTGCTCGGAGTCACATTTGCCCGGTCTTCCGTCCGGCAGTCCCTTTGCTGAAGCTCAAACACCGGCTCACTCGCTCTTGGCTCAAGGAATTGCCGTGGGGGACGTGTCCAGTCATTCGGCGATGCTCTGGGTCAGAACCGACGGACCGGCCACAATCACCGTGAGTTATTGGCCGGTAGGACCGGAATCGGAAGCCGGGTTACAGGCTGTCCACTCATCAGGTCCCCGATCGACCGCGACCCACGAGACGACTGCGAGTCAGGACTTTACCCTCACGATTGGCCTGGATGAATTGCGCTCTTCGACGCCCTATGCCTTTCGAATGACGGCGGCGCCGCTCTCAGGCCAAGCTGCCGCTTCTTCCGGAACCGAAACGAGGGCCGATGAGCTAACCGGGCGGTTCATGACCCTGCCTGATTCCTCCGCCCGCGAACCCATCCATTTTGGTTGGAGCGCCGATGTGGGAGGTCAAGCGCAATGCCGGGACATGGCCGCCGGCTATCCCATTTTCGACGTCCTCCGTCGGTTTCCGATGGAATTTTTCTTGCTGCTGGGCGACACGGTCTATGCGGACGAGCGATGTTCCGCGCCCCCCAACGCTCCGGGAAGCGACTTTGCGGCCGTGACGCTGGAAAATTATCGAGCCAAACACCGGTATCAACGCGCCTCATCGGCGCTTCAGCGGTTTCTGGCCTCCGTCCCTGTCTTTGTCGTCTGGGATGATCATGAAGTCCGCAACAACTTTTCCGGCCCATTTGAGGAGAAAATGCCGGTGGCTCGACAAGCGCTGTTTGAATATTGGCCGATTGGCCGCGATCCGGTTGATCCGCACCGGTTGTATCGCCGGGTAAGCGCGGGCGCCGTCCTCGAGGTGTTTATCCTCGATACGCGACAATATCGGAGCCGGAACGGCGATCCCGACGGACCGGATAAGACCATGTTGGGAAAGGAACAATTGGCCTGGTTGCTCGACGGCCTGCAGCGCTCTACCGCCGTGTGGAAAGTCATTGCGTCGAGCGTGCCGTTATCGGTGCCCAAACCAGGGCCGCTTCATACGCCGGGTAATGACGGGTGGGCCAATGGAACGGATGGAACCGGATTTGAAACGGAATTGAAGCGCATCGCCGAATGGATTGTTTCCCAGAAGGTGCGCAATGTGGTCTGGCTGGCGGCGGATGTCCATTTCGTCGAGGCGAATATATACGACGTTGACGGCGACGGAACGCCCGATTTTCATGAGTTCGTCGCGGGGCCCCTGTCCGCCGCAAGCGGCCGCATGGTGCCGCCGCGAAGTCCGTTTCAGATCCGAACGCTCGTTCAGGAGGGCGGCTATCGAAATTTTGGGACGATTCGGGCCGACGAGGTGAGTTTTGATGTCGCCATTGTCGATGAGACCGGGCGCCGGCGCTTCGCGCATCACCTGGAGGCCCGGTAACGCGCGGCTGGTCGAAAATCCCCTTGCAATCCTCTCGGTACGCCAGTTACCGTACCGCGTCAGCCCGCTTCGCCGGCGCGCTCTTCATAGTTTGGAAAATTATCGTGATCATGCAGGTCCTGTCGGTCTTGGGCGCGCTGATGGTTTTAGCCGCGTACGGCTTGATTCAAAACGGTATCTGGCGGGAACTGGATGCGGGATATCTGGCGTTGAACATCGCCGGGTCTCTCTTGCTGGGAATCGTTGCCGTGGCTGAGCGGCAGGTCGGTTTCATCCTGTTGGAATTCGCGTGGGCGGGTTTGGGAATCGTCGGAGTTGTGCGGGCCTGGAAGGCGAGGCACTCGCCTCGCGCAACGGGCTGACATCGTTTTCAAACGGCATGATCGAGAAGGAGAAGGCACCATGGCGGGCTTGATGTCGGCGGATGATGTATACGAAAAGGCGAGGGAGGCGGCGGTCGCGGCGACCGGGCCGGACGAACGGGCATTGCAGATCGATTACGACGCCTTGAAGGAAAAATTTCGGTCGGCGCTGGGTGACCGCAAGGTGGCGCGCTGCCATGTGAATAAGTTCTTGCCCGAAGGCTACGAAGATCAAGGCCGGTTGAATCTTGTGCTGTTGACGGCCGGGAACGTCGTGTTCGATGTCGTCCTCGGCGATCAGTATTTTCGGTACGATGTCGTGTCCATCGCGCAACTTGATAAGGTCCAGGTCATCGATGCGGTCTGGGACAACCGGGAAAAGCGCCGTGAGGAGCCGTTCCTCAGTCTCCGCCTCATGCACGGTGAGGAGACGCATCTTCTGCTCGCGCTTGATGAAGACGAGCGTCGGAGCCTGCTGGGATTTGCGACCGCGGTGGCGTCGGTCAGGAATCCGGAAGCTAAGTAGGCAGGACCGTCCGGCAAGGCCGCAGCGAGGTGCACGACGCGAAGAATAATGAGGTGCGCGAGACGACGAACAAGGATCGTCAGTGTTTGCGCATGGGCGCGAGACGGTGAGCGCCCGGTGTCTTGGAATCCTTGTGCACGCCGGCGAGTCGGTGAGCCTGCAGTGTCTTGAAGGCGAAGCGTACTCATTCTTACCCGGCCCGCCCCGAGCCCGCCGAGACGGGCTCTTTTCCCGGGTCGTACGTCGAGGACTTGAGCGGTGCGAGAACGCCGCCTGCGGCGAGGTGCGTCCCGCGTTTATCGATTGCACGGCAATCGGTGAGCGGGTGGGTAAAGTAAATCCACCCGGGTTGGGTGGGTGAAATAGAGACTTTCTCAGCTTGCTGTAGTGCGGGAGTAGAACGGGAGGGCGTGCACCGTTGCCTGATGGCGCGATCCGTCGATGTCGATGGTGAGGGCCGTGCCGGGTTTCGAAAAATCGCGTAACGGAAATCCGAAGGCGATGGCGGATCGCAGTTGCGGGGATTGCACAGCGCTGCTGACCCATCCCACCTCTCGATCCCCGCTGAAGAGCTTCGCTCCGCGTGGTGGAATGACGGCGGCGTCGATCATCAGCCCCACCAGCCGTCGCCGCACGCTCCCATAGGTGTCCATCCTCGCCACGACCTCCTGCCCCGGATAGCAGCCCTTGGACAGGCTGAAGGCTTTGCCTTCAAGGTTGGCTTCGGGTGGCACGATTTCTTCATTGAGATCGGGTCCGGCCTGGGGAAGCCCTGCTTCCATGCGCAGCGCCTCCCGCGCCTGTTTGCCGAAGGGTCTGATTCCATGCGCCTGCCCCGCTTGCATCACCTGATCCCAGGCAGCCGCAACGGCGTCCGCCGGCAGCAGAACCTCGAAATCTTCTTCGCCCGTCTCTTCCGTTCGGATGATCATCGCCGGTTTGCCGGCAATGTCGGCCGTCAGAAATTCCAGCAGGCTGAGCGTGGACGGATCGCAGCCAAAAGCCGCTCCTAGAATCGCCGCCGCCTGCGGACCGCTTACCAGGACCAAGCCCCAGCTCTCCCCGCAATTATCCAGTTTCGCTTTGGTGCCGTACAGAAGAAACTTCCGGAGCGCCAGAAAGGTCGCGTCGCCGACGTCGCCGACATCCTCCACCACCACATGGTCCGGCTGGATATACACCCGGAAATAGGCGAGCATTTTCCCCTTGTGGCTGAGAAAGCTGCTATAGCGGCCCTGACCAGGCTTCAACGGCAGGATGTCGTTGCTGATGACGCTTTGGAGCCATTTGATTCGATCGTCCCCGGTCACACGAAGCTTTCCCCGGTGCGACAGATCGGCGATGCCGGCTTGCCGGCGGACCGCTGTATGTTCAGCGAGGGGATCGCCATAATGGACCGGCACAGACCAGCCGGCTTGCTCTTCAAACGTCGCGCCGAGGGAGGTATGGCGCTCGTACAGAGGCGATTGTTTCATGGAATGATCGGTGCCTCCTGTTGGATCCCATCCGCCTGAGCGCCGCTCAAGACTTCCGCCAGGAGATCCCGCGTACGGGAGCTGAATTCGTTGCGCGAGACGATCTTCGATACACCGAGCCGCTTGGCCTGCTGCCATGTGCCGACTTCCTCATGATTGGCGAAGGCGAGGACGGGAAGGTTCTTGAAACGAGCATCGGTCCTGATCGTTTCCAACGCCTTGAGACCATCGAGCGCCGGATCATTCATATCAAGAACGCACGCCGCGGGGTGAATCGAGGCGATCTTGTCGGGCACGTCTTGCTGCGAGCGAGCTCGCTCGAGGTGATAGCCATGGGGTTTGATCGCGTCGCGAAGCTTGGTGTAGAAGAAAATATCGTTCACGGCCGCCAAAATAGTGGTCATTGAACAGACCTCGATTTCCTGTCTTGCTCAGCTAGTTCATCGAGCTGACCAGCCGACCCAGCGCCCGTTTCGCGAGCGCATAGTCGGGATTCAGCGTTAATGCCTTTTTGTAACAATCGATCGCCTCCGCCCATTTTCCCTGCCGCTCGTAGACCCGTCCGAGATTCAGATGGGGAAAGGCCGGATTCTCATAACGCTTGGCCTGCATCGCCCGCTCGAACCAAGGGATGGCCTCGTCGAGTTGACCCTTTTCAATGAGGTAGGCGCCGATATCATTGTAGGGATTTCCAAAATCAGGGTCCCGGTCGATCGCTTTATAGCATTCCTCGATCGCCTCATCGAGGTTGCCCATGAAGCTGTAGGTCCAGCCCAGAAAGGTATGGGCTTCGGCGGTGGGATGGGCGGCGATCGATTGCTTGTACAGGTTGACAGCCTCTTCCAACTGGCCTTTCATTTGTTGCTCGTAGGCCTGTTGAAACAGCTGCCAAGCGTCCCGCTTGTCTTCTTCGCTGCCTTCGCCCTGAATGAGAAAGTCCTGCACATCCATGATCGGCCGCTGAAAAGCGTCTCCAGCTTGGTTCTCAGTCACTCACTCGCCTCGACCTTCATTCCTGCTTCAGCTTTTTCTTGATCAATTCGGCGCCGTACCGGCCGGAGAGCAGCATGGAGCCGAAGGCCGGTCCCATCCGGGGAGTCCCATGCACGGCGGCGACCGCCAGGCCGATGACAAAGCAGTTCGGATAGACTTCCCCCGTCTTCTCCATGACGTCTTCTTCGGAACGAGACACCCACATGGCGCCGTTGCCGGGGACCGATTGGTACAACTTGCGTTTGTTCAAGAGCGAGACCACCACGGCATCGTGTCCCGTCGCATCGACCACAATCTTGCTTTCCAGCGCGATCGGATCCACATGGATGATATCATGTCCCGCCATCTCGGCGGTTGTGCTGTTCACGACGATTCCTTCCAATATTCCATCCCGTCGAAGGATCAGGTCCACCACCCGTGTCAGATTCATGATTTTTGCGCCTGCTTGGTAAGCGGCCGCAATCAGAGCGCCGGTGGCGTGGGGAGGATCCACGATATACATCCCGTCGCATTCCTTGACCGGTTTGCAGGGGACGCTGATTTCTCCCAAAATTTCATGGGCCGGTGCGCAAATCGTCGCCTTGTTCATCAGATACCCGCCGGACCAGAACCCGCCGCCCAACGCCAGGCTCTGCTCGACAATAAGCGTGCGGAATCCCATTGCCGCGAGGTCGCGGCCGCAAATCAACCCGGAGGGACCGGCCCCCACGATGATCACATCGCTTTCGATGAGCTGGTCGAACTCCTTATAGTATTCCCGGGCGATGTGCCGGGTGATATCGCGTTCGCGCAACGGCGCTGGTTTGGGCTTGGCCATGGGGTACTCCTCAATGAATGCTGACAACAGCCTTCAACACCGTTCTCGGTCGCTCGTCCCCTCAACGTACCCATAGGGCGGTACGTCTCGGGGGGGTCGCTCCCTGCGGGCTGGTTGAAAGACCGTTGTGAGCATCCTCACCCGTTAATCACAAGTAAATTTCCGAGCCGGCTTGCCGAAATTCTTCGGACTTTTCTTTCATGCCGATTTGAAGGGCCTGCTGTTCGTCCAGCTTCTTCTGCGCCGCATATTCCCGCACGTCCTGCGTGATCTTCATCGAGCAGAAATGCGGGCCGCACATCGAGCAGAAGTGGGCGACCTTCGCGGCGTTGTCCGGCAATGTCGCATCATGAAACGCGCGGGCGGTATCGGGATCCAGTGACAGGTTGAACTGGTCTTCCCAGCGGAATTCGAACCGGGCTTTTGAGAGCGCGTTGTCCCGAGCCTGCGCGCCGGGATGGCCTTTTGCCAGATCCGCCGCATGGGCGGCGATTTTATACGTGACGACGCCGGTCTTGACGTCTTCTTTATTGGGCAGGCCCAAATGCTCCTTCGGCGTCACGTAGCAGAGCATCGCGCATCCGTACCAACCGATCATGGCCGCGCCGATCCCGGACGTGATGTGATCGTATCCCGGGGCGATGTCGGTGGTCAGCGGTCCGAGCGTATAAAACGGCGCTTCCTGACATTCTTTCAGCTGCTTCTCCATGTTCTGATGGATCAGATGCATCGGCACATGGCCGGGACCTTCGATCATGACCTGCACGTCATGCCGCCAGGCGATGTTGGTCAGTTCACCCAATGTTTCAAGTTCGGCAAACTGCGCCTCGTCGTTCGCATCGGCAATTGAGCCGGGCCGCAGACCGTCGCCCAGGCTGAACGACACGTCGTACGCCTTCATGATTTCGCAAATTTCTTCAAAATGGGTATAGGCGAAATTTTCTTCATGGTGCGCCAGACACCATTTGGCGTGAATCGAGCCGCCGCGCGAGACGATGCCCGTCATCCTGCCGGCCGTGAGGGGAACGTAGCGAAGCCGGACGCCGGCATGGATGGTAAAGTAATCCACGCCCTGTTCGGCTTGCTCGATGAGGGTGTCGCGGTAAATTTCCCAGGTCAGGTCTTCCGCCTTGCCGCCGACCTTTTCGAGCGCTTGGTAGATGGGAACCGTTCCGATCGGCACCGGGGAATTGCGGATGATCCATTCCCGTGTTTCATGAATATTCTTGCCGGTTGAGAGATCCATGACCGTGTCGGCGCCCCATCGAATCGACCAGATCATTTTCTCCACTTCTTCTTCAATGGAGGACGCCACAGCGGAGTTGCCGATATTGGAGTTGATCTTGACCAGAAAGTTGCGTCCGATGATCATCGGTTCGCTTTCGGGGTGATTGATATTGGCCGGAATGATGGCTCGGCCGCGCGCGACCTCATCGCGAACAAACTCCGGCGTGATGCGATCGGGAATTCGAGCCCCCCAGGCCTGTCCGGGATGCTGCGCGACTCCTCCTCCATGGCCGTTGCGGCCTGAGTGGATGGAGGGGGCGGTGTCCCGCACCTGGTTCTCGCGGATCGCGATAAATTCCATTTCGGGCGTCACGATCCCCTTCCGGGCATAGTGCATCTGGGTCACGTTCAGGCCGGACTTGGCCTTCAAGGGCCTGCGGATGTGTTGGAAGCGTAAATCTTTCAGTTTGGGATCCGCCGCCCGGAGCCGGCCATAATGAGAGGAGACTTCGGCCAACTCGACGACGTCGTGACGTCCGAGGATCCATGGCCTTCGAATGGGATTCAAGCCGGCTTTGGCGTCGATCTGTTGGCGCGGATCGGTATAGGGTCCTGATGTATCATAAATCGTAACGGCGGAATTGGCCGCCGGCTCCCGCCCATCCAGAGCGCGGGTGGGGGAGAGGCTGATTTCTCTCATCGGCACGCGAACGCCCGGCAACGTTCCCTCCACATAAATCTTGCGGGATGCCGGAAACGGCGCAGTGGTCAAGGGGGAGGTCATCGATGGCTGCCCGGTCCCGTGTTGATGTGCATTTTTTGCAAGAGGCTCACTCATGGTGGCGATCCTTTCTCCGCGGGCGTGACGTGAATCGAGCGCTCAAAATAAGAAAAGCCGCATCCGGCAAGGGTGCGGCTTCATCAACCACGAAACCAGCTTTCCTTCGCTTCCCTACGCTGGTATTACCCAGGTCAGGTTGTGAGGGTCGTCCGATTTTCGGACTCTCAGCCGGAAGGCACCCCTAGCTGTCGGTGCGATGGTACTAGCCGGCAAACAGCTTGTCAATGCGCGCGGAAGCCCCAGGCTCGTTGGCCCATCCGTGAAGGGGCATGGATAGGCCCTTTGCCCGCGCGCCGGTTCGTTGATTGTGGGGGTGTGCTATCGTAGAATGACAACGTTGTCGCTTTTTTATTCGACATGGGAAACGCCATCTGCAATCAGGACTCGATGACTACGATGAAAAGTCTTGCGACGCTGCCACGGCCCATCACCGAGTATCAAGACCTTCCGTCCGACGAACTGTGTATGCGAATTCGCGCGGCGAAGGCCGCCCTTGGAGATCAGGTGATGATCCTCGGGCACAATTATCAGCGCGATGAAGTGATTCAACATGCCGAATTTCGCGGCGATTCTTTGATGCTGTCGAAGATCGCGGAGGAACGGTCGGACCGTCCCTATGTGATATTCTGCGGGGTGCATTTCATGGCCGAGACGGCGGATATTCTGAGCCGCTCGAATCAAACCGTAATCCTTCCCGATATGGCCGCCGGCTGCTCGATGGCCGACATGGCGGCCATCGAACAGGTGGAACAGTGTTGGGACACGCTGAACCGCATTGTGCCGGTAGAAGAGGCCGTCATGCCGGTAGTCTACGTGAATTCTGCAGCCGTGTTGAAGGCGTTCTGCGGCGAACACGGCGGGATTACCTGTACCTCCTCCAATGCCAAAGCCGTCATTGACTGGAGCTGGGCTCGCCGCGAGAAGATTCTCTTCTTTCCCGATGAACATCTTGGTCGAAACACTGCGAATAAAATGGGTATCCCCCGTGAAGAAATGATTGTCTGGGATCCCTATATGCCGCGAGGAGGCAATTCCGCCGAGGCGATCAAACGGGCGCGGTTGATTCTTTGGAAGGGGCACTGCAGCGTCCATCAGATGTTCCAGCCGTCGCATGTCGATCACTTCCGCCGACAATATCCGGACGGGACCGTCATTGTGCATCCCGAGTGCCACGAAAAGGTCGTCGATAAGGCGGATTTGGTCGGCTCGACCGAATACATCATCAGGACGGTCAGCGCGGCTCCGGGCGGGACGACCTGGGCGGTCGGCACGGAGCTGAACCTGGTCAATCGCCTGAAGCGGGAGCAAGCCGACAAGCGGGTCTTCTTTCTTTCTTCCACCGTGTGTCAATGCGCGACGATGTATCGCATCGATGCGCCGCATCTCTGTTGGGCCATGGAGAATTTGGCTGAGGGACATGTCGTCAACCATATCGTCGTGCCGTCGGACGATAAGGAGTGGGCCAAAGTGGCGCTCGACCGGATGATGGCGATCAGCTAAATAATCACTAGTTCCCCGCTCTTCGATTGGGTATAGTCCTACCGCACCGGCGCCGCGCTTGGCTTTAAGTCCGATCCTGCACAGCCATGGATTATAAATCGACACTGAATTTGCCCAAGACTGATTTTCCCATGAAGGCCAACCTGCCTCAGCGGGAGCCGGAATTACTGGTTCGATGGGAACAGGAACGTCTCTATGAGCGGATACAGGAAATGGGACAGGGGCGTGAGCTCTATATTCTGCACGACGGCCCTCCCTACGCCAACGGCCGCATTCACATCGGACATGCGCTGAACAAGATCCTCAAAGATATCATCGTCAAATCGAAAACCATGTCGGGCTACCATGTCCCGTATGTGCCGGGGTGGGATTGTCACGGGTTGCCGATTGAGCATCAGGTATTGAAGGAGTTGGGAGACAAAAAGAAAAATCTCGATACGCTCACGATCAGGCGGTTATGCAAAGAGTACGCGGAGAAGTTTTATAAGATCCAGCGGGAAGAATTTCAGCGGCTGGGCGTACTCGGTGAGTGGCAACATCCTTATTTGACGCTCAACCCGCGATATGAGGCGACAATCCTTCGGGAATTCGGCCGTTTTGTGGAGCGGGGCGGCGTCTATAAGGGACTGAAGCCGGTCCTATGGTGTACTCATGATCAGACCGCCTTGGCCGAGGCGGAAGTTGAATATGATGACCACACCTCGCCATCGATCTATGTGAAGTTTCCGTTGGTCAGTCCGCCTGAGGTGCTTGCCAAGACCGCGTTCAAGGGCCTGTCTTTTCCCGATACGGTGAAGCGAATTTCGGTCGTCATCTGGACCACGACTCCTTGGACGCTTCCCGCCAATCAAGCTGTCTGCCTGCATCCGGACATCGACTATGCGTTCGTTCAGGTGGGGGATGACGTCTTTATCATGGCGGAAAAGCTGATCGATGCCGTCGCCAAAGCCTGCGACTTGTCCGCCTATCGCGTGCTGGGGGTGAAGAAGGGCAAAGATGGGTTTGAAGGATTGGAGACGGAGCGTCCGTTGACGAGAGGGTTGTCGCCCGTTCTGCTGGGTGATTTTGTGACCCTGGAGCAGGGAACCGGTTGCGTCCACATCGCGCCCGGTCACGGCATGGAAGACTATCTCCTGGTGCTCGATTACAACACCACGGCGAGCGCCGGAGAGCGCCTGGATATTCTGGCGCCGGTGGATGATGCCGGTCGGTTCACCGAAGCGGTGAGCGAATTCGCCGGCCAGCATGTTCTCAAAGCGAACCCCGCCATCGTGGAGCGGTTGAAAGAGAACGGACGGTTGCTCGGGCAGGGCTCGCTGAACCATTCGTATCCGCACTGTTGGCGGTGCAAGAGGCCCGTGATTTTCCGCGCGACGGAGCAATGGTTTGTCTCGATGGAGATCAATCATCTTCGCCGGGAAGCCTTGGCCGAGATCGGTCGGGTGCAGTGGGTGCCGCCTTGGGGACAGGATCGGATCGAAGGCATGATCGCCAATCGCCCGGATTGGTGCTTGTCTCGGCAACGAGTCTGGGGCACTCCCATTCCCGGGTTCACGTGCACCGCTTGCCGCACCGTTTTGGCGACGCCGGTCGTGATCGACCATGTCGCCGGCCTGATCGAGCAACACGGCACCGATTACTGGTTTGCCAATCCTGCGGCTGGATTATTGCCGCCCGGTATGGTCTGCGCGGCTTGCGGCGGCCGGGAATTTGAGAAGGAACGGGATATTCTCGATGTGTGGTTTGAGTCGGGTGTGAGTTTCGCCGCGGTCCTGAAGCCTCGACAGTGGTGGCCTGCGGATCTGTATTTGGAAGGATCGGATCAGCATCGAGGCTGGTTTCATAGCGCGTTGTTGGCGGGCGTCATCACTGATCGGCGGGCCCCATACAAGGCGGTGCTGACGCACGGTTTCGTGGTGGATGGCGCCGGAAAGAAAATGTCGAAGTCCGCCGGCAATGTCGTCGCACCGCAGGACGTGATCAAGCAGTCAGGCGCCGAAATCCTGCGCTTATGGGTTTCGGCGCAGGACTATCGCGAAGATCTTCGAATCTCGCAGGAGATCCTGAATCATCTCATCGAAGCGTATCGAAAGATTCGGAACACCTGCCGCTTCCTGCTGAGCAATTTGTACGATTTCGATCCTGAGATCCATCGTATTCCGTACGAACGATTGCCGGAGCTGGACCGATGGGCGCTCATGAAGCTTGGCGACCTGATTCCGCGGGTCAAAACCGCTTATGATGCATTTGAGTTCCATGCCATTTTCCATGCGTTGAACAATTTCTGTTCGGTGGATATGAGTGCGGTGTATCTCGATATCCTGAAAGACCGCCTCTACACCTTCGAGAAAGATTCTCCATTGCGGCGCGGTTCCCAGACCGTGCTGTTCGAAATTGTCACCGCGTTGACGAAACTGATGGCGCCGATCTTGAGCTTCACGGCCGAAGAGATCTGGGGAGCGCTCCCGGAGGCGGCCCGAAAGGGAGCCGGCGGTGCGAGCGTCCATTTGTCCGGCTTCCCGGATGGCGATTCCAATTGGGCGGATCGAGAATTGTCTCAGCGGTGGGGCGAACTCTTGGAGGTGCGGACGGCGGTGCTGGCCATGCTCGAAAGCCGGCGCCGTGAAAAGGTGATAGGATCCTCGTTAGAGGCGAAAGTGGTGATCGAAGCCAATGCCGACCGGTATCAATCGCTGCAGCGATATCTTCAAGACCTGCCGGCATTCTTCATCGTCTCGGACGTTGAGTTGCGCCCGGCCGATCATTTGCCGCATAGCCCTGATTTCAGGGTCACGGTCGAGAAGGCGGCCGGCCAAAAATGCGAGCGCTGTTGGAATTATCGTATGGCCGTGGGAAGCTATAGCGACCATCCCACCTTATGCGATCGATGTATCGAGCCGGTGCGCAAAGTTCTGGGCGAGGCGACCACGTGAATGGAACGACATCGCGATATGTCCTCCTCGGGCTGGTCAGCCTGGGCATTATCGTCATCGATCAGGCGACGAAGGTGTACATCATGCAGACCATGCGGCTGCATGAATCCATCGTGATCATTCCGAATCTCTTCAGCATTACCTATATCAGGAACCCGGGCGCCGCCTTTGGGATTTTGTCGGGCAGCAGCGGATCATTCCGGTTCATCTTTTTCGGGATCACGTCGCTCTTTGCCCTGGGCTTGCTCGGGACGATCCTGGTTCGGATGCCGAAAGATGACTGGATGGGGCAGATCAGCGTCGTCGCCATTCTCGGCGGGGCCATCGGGAATTTATTGGATCGGCTGCGATATGGGGAAGTAATTGATTTCCTGGACGTCTACATCGATACGTATCACTGGCCGGCGTTCAACGTCGCGGACTCGGCCATCACCGTCGGCGTCATCTTTTTGATTTTGCATTTTGCGTTCGAAAAACAGAAAGAACCGGAGCCGCTATTGCAAGAAGATCCTCGGTCGGTCAAACCATGACGCCGGGATGTTGAAAAGGTCTCTTTCTCACCCGCTCATCCCGGTGCGTCGAGACGCACCTGAACTATTGGAATGGCTTCCTAGGACGGCAGCGTGATGATGAAGCCTCCCTGTTCACGGAATTGCCGTTGTTGTTCGGGGGAGAACATGACGAGCGGCTCGCTGTGGCAAAATCGACATTCTTTCACCGTGACCGTGGCATTGGTCTCTCCGATCCCGTCTAGATGTTGCCGGGCCAGCTTCAACGCTTGATCTTGATCGGTCGTCATCACGTCGAAATGCAATCGACCGCTTGCGCCCTGTACCCACGTGTCGAACACGCGCACGGTATCCGGATCGGTATCGCTCATCGCCGCTCTCCTTCAGCCGACTACGACTAAAACAATCACGCCCAAGATCATGCGATAGTAGGCAAAGGCGCGCAACGTGTGTCGCTGGACGTAGGTCAGGAACGCCGCGATGACGGCCCATGCCACCAAAAAGGAGACGACAAGGCCGATGGCCAATGCAAAATAATCTTGCCGGCTGAAGGCGGACTGCGATTTCAACATCTGGTAAATCGTGGCGGCAATCATCGTAGGCAACGCCAAGAAAAAGGAATACTCAGTCGCCACGCGCCGGTCCAATCCCGCCAGCAAGCCGCCGACAATCGTCGCGCCGGATCGAGACATGCCTGGGATAAGAGAGGCGCATTGAGCCAATCCCACCAACAGCGAAGACCGCGGCGACACATCCAGCAAATGCTTGGTCTTGGCTTGATCGACGAATCGCTCGACGACGAGAATGATGACTCCTCCGAGGATGAGGGACGCGGCGACCGTGACCGGCGTGAACAGGTGAGTTTTAATCCAATTGTGCGCCAGGAAGCCGAGCAATGCGGCCGGCAAGAAAGCCACCCCGATGCCGATCAGAAACCACAAGTTCCGATGGGATGCCATAGACTGCCTGAGCGCGGCGGCCCGGTTGGTTGAATAGTGCCCGGCGAGCATCCGGCGCAATTCGGCCTGTTCCGCGACCCCCTGCGACAGCAGGGACCTGATTTTGGATCGCTCGTACACCATCACGGCCAGAATGGCTCCCAATTGAATGGAGATGGAGACGTTCGAGGCGACGTCGCCGGTAAAGCCGAGGGCATGTCCGACCAGGATGAGATGACCGGTGGACGACACAGGGAGAAATTCAGTCAGACCTTCAATAATGCCGAGGATGACGGCAAGCTCTGGACCCCAATCCATCATGTGTGTTGATGTAAATCCGGCGATTGTCGCGGGTGGACGGTTGAACCGATAGCTGGTACGCATAATCCCAGAGTTATCACCGTCCGTCAAGTAAAGACGCGCTTCGATTGCAGCCGAAGGCCGTGCAATGGTGGCGGCGGCCGGCCGGTTCAGCGGTTGCAATCCGATCCTCGCCGGCTCGGAATTGCCGTGCGTCGCCCTCGGGGCAAATATATTGACAAAGGCAGACCGTTGGCATACACACAGTAAGAAGAGCTGGACTGTGAGTTCGGATCGAACGGGGGAGGAGACTCATGAGGCAAGTGTGGATGGCAGGGCTGGCGCTGATCGGCGTGGCGGCCCTATCTGGATGCGTGGCGGAAAAGAAATATCGCGAAGCCGTCACGGAGACCGAAAATGCCAAGGCCGAGCTCGAGAGAACCAGGGCTCAAAAGAACGCCCTCGAGCAGCAGGTCAAAACGCTCAAGGAATTGAACTCCAAGTTCGGAGCCGAAACTCAGTCGGCCCGCGACGAATTGCAACGGATCGAACATGGCCGCGACAAAGAGCGGGATACCATCGAAGCGCGAACGAAAGAACTGGAAGATAAGATCAAGCAGTTGACCGCGCAGAACCGCGGCATTCGCCAGGAATATGATGAAACAAGGCGCCACAACGAACAGCTCAAATCGTTGGTGGCCCGGTATCAGAAGGAAATGAAGGAGCGCGCGCGCACGCTTCCCGGCGCGACCCCCACCCCTTCGACTCCGTCCTCGCCGGGGACGCCCGGTATCGGGTCCTCTGCGGCGCCGACTCCTCCGCCGAGTCCCGGAGAGGTCGTCCCTCCTTCGGCGGGCGCGGCGGCATCACTGATGAACGTCAACAAAGCTTCAGCCAGTGACATGGTGCTTGTCCTTGGATTGACAAAAGATATGGCCGACCGGGTAATCAGCAATCGGCCGTACCGGGTTAAGGGAGAGCTGGTCGCAAAGAACGTCGTTCCGAAGGAAACCTTCGATATGATCAAGGACCGGATCACGGTCAGCCCCTGATCTCGAAGGCGATGAGCCGATTCATACGGACTGTGATGAAGGCCGCTCGCTGATCAGCGAGCGGCCTTCGTGCTTTTCCGGCGACGAGAGCCCTTCCGGAATCGTGCACAGTGCTTCTCCCATAAGCTTCCTGATAAACTAGGTCGATTCCCCATCCAGGGCTACCACGATGCGCCGTGTCATCATGATTGTTGGAGTTCTCCTCATCGGTCTGGTGATCGGTGGCTATGTATTTTTCAACGGCGAGCGCAAGATTCCCGTCCGTTATCGCACCGCTCCGGTGGAATTGGGGTCCATTGTCTCAGTCGTGACCGCCACCGGCACGATCAATCCGATTACGACTGTGCAGGTGGGCAGTCAGGTATCGGGGATGATTGAAAGCCTCCACGCCGATTTCAATTCAAAGGTAAAGGCGGGCCAGGTCGTGGCTCGTATCGATCCTTTCCCCTATCGGGCCAGGCGAGATCAGGCGGAGGCCAATCTCGCGAATGCCAATGCGTCAGCCGCAAAGGCCCGGATCGATCTTGCCCAGCGCAAACGCGAAATGGATCGGGCCAAAACGCTGATCGGGCAGCAGTTTGTCTCGCAAAATGAGATGGATGTGGCGCTGACCGCGTATGAGGGCGCTGCCGCGCAGATCAAACTTGCGGAAGCGGCCGTCAAGCAGGCGGCGGCGGCCTTGGAGGCGGCGGAGTTGGATTTGAAGTACACGGTGATTCGATCGCCGGTGGACGGCGTGGTGATCTCCCGCCAAGTAGAGGTAGGACAGCGGATATCCGCCAGTTTCTCCATTCCGACGTTGTTCTTGATCGCGGAAGATGTCACGAAGATGCAAGTGGATACCAATGTCAGCGAGGCCGATATCGGCGGGATTACCGAAGGGAAAGAGGCGACCTTCAGCGTGGACGCGTATCCGGGAGAAGTCTTTCAAGGGAAAGTGCGCCAGGTCAGAAATGCTCCGATCAATGTGCAAAACGTCGTCACGTACGATGTCGTGGTCGAGGTGGACAATCCGAATTTCCGTCTCAAGCCGGGCATGACTGCCAATGTGTCGATCGTGATCGCCCGCCGCGACGGCGCCCTGAAGATTCCCAATGCCGCGCTCCGGTTCGCCCCGAATCTTGTGAGCCGCGAATCGGCGCCGTCCGCGACGATGTCGTCCGGATCGCCACGCTCTTCAAGCGAGGCGCGCGCCGGTTCAGCCCTGCATGATCCGCGAGCCAAGCTCGTGTGGCGATTGAATACGAATGGAGACCCGGAAAGCGCGGCCGTGCAGGTCGGTATTTCGGACGGAATCTCCACGGAGGCCGGTTCCGGCGATGTGAAGGAGGGCGATCATCTCATCATCGGTATCGACATGCCGCGTGGAGATCGACGGTCGAATGACCTGCCGCCCGGATTTGGATCGGGACAGCCGCGTCCTTCCCGGCGAGACCGCGGCATGTGAAGATTCTCTCCCGCATCCGGGTCTCATCCGGGTCTATGGATAACGCCGACCGCCTCAGTCAATCTCTCGCGAAGGACTTCATGCGCTCTCTCATCCACTGTGAAGATCTGTGGAAAGTGTACCGGGTGGGCGACGTCGAGGTGCAAGCATTGCGAGGCGTCGATCTTGCCATCGGCCGGGGGGAATTTGTTGCCATCATGGGGGCTTCGGGATCGGGAAAATCGACGCTCATGAACATTCTGGGCTGCCTGGACTATCCGACCCGCGGACGGTATTGGCTGGATGGTCTCGATGTCGCCGGGGCCAAGCCGGACGAATTGGCCGACCTGCGGAATCGGCGCATTGGATTCGTATTTCAAAACTTCAACCTCATTCCGAGGACCAGCGCGCTGGAGAACGCGCAGTTGCCGCTGTTCTACCGGGGACTCTCGTTGAAGGAGCAACGAGCCCAGGCCGGAGCCGCGCTGGAGCGGGTCGGCCTGATCGGCCGGGAACATCACTATCCGACGCAACTCTCCGGTGGACAACAGCAGCGGGTCGCGATCGCCAGGGCGCTGGTCGGGTCTCCCGCGATCCTGTTCGCCGATGAGCCGACCGGAAACCTCGATACGGAGTCGAGCCGGGAGATCTTGGCGATATTGGAGCGGCTGAACCGTGAGGATCGAATGACGATTATCGTCGTGACGCACGAATCGGACGTCGCCGCCGGTGCGTCCCGGCGCATCGTGATTCGAGACGGTAGAGTCCACGAAGATCAGCCGACCGTTCAACAGTCTTCCGTGCCGGGGTAACGTCGCGATGCCCGCCTTTGTCCTGCTGACGATCATGACCGCGCTTCGGGTATTGAGCCGTAATCGGATGCGGGCCGGGCTGACCATGCTCGGTATCGTGATCGGGGTCGCGGCCGTGATTGCCATGGTGAGCATCGGTCAAGGGGCCAGAGCTGCCGTCCGGGCGCAGGTCGCCAGCATGGGGACCAACGTCATTATCGTGTTGCCGGGCGCCACCACCGTGGGCGGCGTGCGGGGAGGGCAGGGCGGAGCTGTCACCCTCACGATCGCGGATGGGCTGGATCTGAAGAAGCGGATTCCCCTGCTGACCGACACGGGTTGGGCCAGGCGCGATGTGTTGCAACTCGTGAATGCCAACCGGAATTGGAACGGACCGGTCACCGGGATCTCGCCGAGTTATCTCACCATCCGCGATTGGCTCTTTACGAGCGGCGGTCCTTTTACTCAATTTGATCTGGACAGCGCCGCCAGGGTGGCGATCATCGGACAGACAACCGTTGAAAATTTGTACGACCCGGGGGAGGAGCCGGTCGGGTCTACGATTCGACTGGGCAATGTCCCGTTCCGCGTGATCGGGGTGCTGGCCCCCAAGGGGCAATCGGCGCAGGGGGCCGATCAAGACGACATTGTGTTTATTCCTTTTTCCACCGCGGAACGGAAGGTCTTTGGAACGCACTTCCTGGGATCGGTCGGAGCCCTGTTTGCCTCGACCGAACGATCCGACGACTTGATCGAGGCGGTCGAAGAGATTCGCGCCGTCCTGCGGATGCGTCATCGGTTGCAGCCGGAGCAGGCGGACGATTTCACCATTCGTACTCAGGTGGATATCGGAAAGATCCAAGAAGGCACGAGCCAAACATTGACGGTGATGCTGTTTGCCGTCGCATCAGTTTCGCTGCTCGTCGGCGGCATCGGGATCATGAATATTCTGTTGGTGTCGGTGACCGAGCGCACGAGGGAGATCGGGGTTCGCATGGCCGTGGGAGCCAGGCGGAAGCACATCCTGATGCAATTCTTGATCGAGGCGGTCACCCTGAGTTTGGTCGGTGGTCTGATCGGGATTGTCATCGGGGTGGTGGGCGCCAGGATGACGACGATCGTGGCCGGGTGGCCGACGATCATTTCACTTGATGCTATCGCCACGGCCTTCAGTTTTTCCGTCGGGATCGGATTATTTTTCGGTTTGTACCCCGCCAACAAAGCGGCTCGACTCAATCCGATCGAAGCGCTGCGATACGAATAGCCGCGTGAGTGGTCATATAGCGGCCGGGTTATCTCTGATGCGCCTTGTCGCGGGGTCGTAAGAGCTATGTCGGCATGGCCGGCTGATCAAGTACGGTCGGGTCGCCTTCCATAAGCGCCTCAATCGATCGAGCCGGCGCCCGTTCTTCCTGATCGGCAAGGTCGATGACCAGCGGAACCGGAGAGGCCGCGCCGTCGGCGCCATGCGTGATCGTCACGATGGGTTGGTGCAACTTGCCGGAGTTCGTCACGGTGACGATCGCCTGCTCGCCCGTATTGAGCCGAACCGCGCTATAGACCGGATAAATGCCCAGCACTTTGACAAAGCACGCGATATACCGGTACTCGTACGTTCCCGCCTGTCCCTCCTGATACAGCCGCTGGAGTGCTTGATGCGGAGTCAGCGGGGAGGCCCCTCCGAACCCTGTGAGCAACTCGTCATATCGATCGGCGACCATGACAAGCCGAGTCATTTCGGTGGTGAAGCGCCCGGGAGTCTCAGCGGGAAAGCCGGTATTGTCGAGCAACGCGTGATGGTCGGCGACCAGTTGGCAGATGGCTGGCGAGAAGGACCCCTGGCGCTGGAGTGCCATGGCGGCCAATCTGGGATGAGACCGGTAGAGCTCCTGCTGGCGGCCCGAGAAAAGTCCGGACGTCTCATGGCACCGCCGGCGTAGGTCTGTCGGCAGTTGGAGCAGTCCGATGTCATGGAGCAACGCCCCTGTCGCGACGTCGAGCAGCGCTATGAGATCGAAATCAGCCGCATGGGCCAGCATCATCGCCAGCCCGCTGACCGCCAGGGCATGTTGGCTCAGAAGCGGATCTTCATCTCGTTCGCGACTGAATGCCATGAGTAGCGCGGGCTTAGGGACCGTTTGTGCAACGGAAACGACCTCGATGGCAACTTTTCGGACCTCCTGCGGCGGGACCGCGCCGGTGGCTGCGATGCTGGAAAAGGTGGATCGGACAGATTGTTCAAGCCGCTGCCTGGCTTCACGCGCCAGCATGAGATCCCGGAGCAGTGTGTCCAAACATGGAACCGGCTGATTCCTCGGCGCCGCCCGCTCCAGGATAGCAGCTGTCTCTCCGGTTTCAGTTCCGACGTCGGGCTCGTCACCGACATCCAGTCCCTTGGCCAAGTCGATTTCCACTTCTTTGATGCCGTAACGGCGGAGTTTCTCGATCTGCCGGGTGGTTTTGATGCGGAACGAGAAAGCAAAGAGGGGTGACCAGAACCAAGAGCGATCCAATTTGGCGACGTGCATGCCGACGCGCAAAGCGGCAAGTGGAATACGGCGATGGGCCATGGTCAAACTACGTCAAGGGCTGCCGGGGTCAGTCGATCCTGGACCTACGGTCATGTCGGCAGATTCGCGGGCGATCTTGAGGCAGCAAGCGGTCGTAGTCGCCGCTGAGGCGCCCAATACCGTCAATGGTCAGACGTCGGAAGCCAGGGAGAGACGAATTTCCATTCTCGGGGCGGCCTTGTCCACGTCTTTATAGAGATGGGTCTCGACGATGCGATTATCATTGAGACCAAGGCCCTGGCACAGGGCGTCTTGGGCGATCTTCAGGCCTCCATCAACATCCCGGCGCAAACGCGAGGTGAAGTAGAAGCGAATGGATAACACCAGTTCCCCATTCCGAAAGGCAGCCAGTAAGGTATGGCGACAGGAGATTCTGGACAAGGCGATCATGACGTGCTGTCCGACCTGGGCCTTGTATGACCGCCCTCCGGCTGAAAGCAGGCGGCGTCCGTTGACGGTGGCGTACTGATGATTGATGCTGGGAGGAATAGGAAGAGTCAGCGAAAGGACCTTGGGCTCCATGGTAGACGAATCGGGCATCGTCGAGCAATGGGACAGTGGTCCTGGCGGAGCCTCGCCCGCGGACTGTGGGACGCGGCGTGACTTGGAGGATGAAGAGGCGGACGAAGCGATAGCTGTCTGGGGGGGAAGCGCGCCTTGGCGAAACGACCTGCTCCTGAGCACGATCGGGGAACGGCGATGGCGAGGTGAGGAAGGCAAGAAAACCTACGACGCTAGAGAAGATTCTGAATCCTTGCCATGTTTTCTTCGTACCGATCTTCCGTCTTCGCGAGATACCGGCGCCACTGGGAAGGGTTCCATACTTCCATGCGATGGTAGAGCCCCACGAGGATCACTTCCTGATCCTCATCGACCGGAATCAGCTTACGGAGGCGGCCGGGAATCAAGACGCGGCCGGCCTTATCGATCTCGGATGTGCCTGCTTCCGAGACGATATGATGCATAAACAGCCGGCTCTGATCTTCGTCGAGGGCGGCCTTCGTCCGCTCTAAGACCCGTTCCCATTCGGTCGCGGAATAGATCCACAACGATTGCTCGGCTCCTTTGAGAAACATGACCTGGCTGCCTGCAGCTTCCAGGCGCTCGCGGATCGGAGAAGGAACGAGAAAGCGCCCCTTCTCATCCACCTTGCAGAGATACTCGCCGGCAAACATCATGTGGGCGCCTCTCTCTCGGGCTCAATTGCAGTATCGGCCCGTGCTCGAACCCATTGTTCGAGGTCGGATCGCACAACGCGCCATTCCTTGCCCAATTTGAATGCGGGAAGTCGGTGTTGCTGAATATAGCGGTAGAGGGTGCGGGGCGTAACCTTCAGATAGCGGCATGTTTCCATGACCGTCCAGAGTTCGTTCTTGGTCTCGCCCGGCATATGCCGCCAAAGAAAGGAACCTCACGAGGCCCAGGGGCACCATGATGGGGCAATGGTAAAAAAGAAGACTCAACTTGTCAAGGAAGATGTATGACAATGCCGGTCAATCAATGTCATTCGCGCCCGATTCTCCCAAATCTCCTCCCGATTGCTCCATTGCGGCATCAAAATCCTCTCCAAGGTCCTCTCCCATTTCCTGTCCCATTTTTTTCATGAATCGAGCCATGCTCTGGGGATCGTTCTCATCGACGTCGCCGAGTCTACTTGGGTCCGCCAATGCTTCCATCCGGGCTTCCTCCGATTTTGGCGCGGAGAAACGAGACATCAGACGTGCCAAGTTCAGACTACGGCATTGCTTGCAGGCGACGGAGGTCCGGCTCGTCTGACTCAAAATGATGTAACTGTTTCGCTTGCCACAGTCCCGGCATTGATATTCATAAATGGGCATCTGGTTGCATTCCTTTGGTTCGAACTGTCTCTCGAGCCGGCGTGAGAAGAACAGCATCCGGCAGCATCGCAGGATCGAGCGCCCGTGCCAATGTCAGCGCGTAGACGGCGCCGGTTCCGGCTTTCCTCAATACTTTCGCGCATTCATGGAGCGTGGTGCCTGTGGTGAACACGTCATCGACCAGCAGCACGCGGCATCCTTGGACCGCCTCGGGCGTCCGGAGGCGGAAGGCCTGACGGAGGTTTGCAAGGCGAGCCGATCGGGACAGCGATGTTTGAGCCGGCTTGTTCGCGACTCGGATCAGATTGGTATATGAAAGTCCCGTCCCCAGCCGCCGGCTGACGGCTTGCGCGAGGAGCAGTGATTGGTTGAATTCCCGTTCGCGGAGCCGAATCGGGTGAAGCGGGACCGGCATGATCACATCAATGTTCAATTCGGACGGCAAGGCATCCCCAAGCAGGCGGCAGAGCGAATCAGCCAAGGCGTATTTTCTTTCATACTTCAGCAGGCTGATGGCTTCCCGCAGGGGCGACACATAGGGATACAACGACCACGCTCTTGTGAAAGCCGGTTTTCTTCTCCGGCAATCCCCGCACAAATGAGTCGGGCTGTAGACGGAAGCCAGCGGCGATATAAACGGACGCGCGCACCGAGGACAGGCCGGTCCTTTCAACGGGCGAATGTATTGCCAGCATGTTCGGCAAAAGAATGGGACCGGGTCATCCGTCAACCGGCTTTGACACGTCCGGCATGGAGTCGGAAAGAGCAGTCGCGCCGCGTACCGGGCGGAATCTTGCAGCCACCGTCCCGAGCGGCCGCAGAGCGGGGAAGTCGTCATCATATTGCCGGGGATGTTATCGTAAATAAGCCTTCTGCTGTCAAGGTTGTCGTTCCGGAAGGCGCTGTGATATAGGAAAGATCCCGTCTTTCGGCCCCTTGTGCCCGTCGATGTCTCAGGATCGGGGCCTGCCAATCGTTGCATGGATGTCTTGGCGTTCGAACAATCGCAACCTGTCGTCGAGCTCAAAGGCCTCACTCGGGTGTATGAGCGGGGTGATACCAGCGTGCAAGCCTTACGTGACGTGACGTTGGCGGTGGCGCAAGGAGACTTTTGCGCGTTCATCGGGCCCAGCGGGTGCGGTAAAAGCACGCTGTTGAATTTGATAGCGGGACTGGACCGTCCGACCTCGGGCACGATTCTGCTTGAAGGGAAAGACGCGGGCCGTTTTAGCAATGCCGACTGGACCGTCATGCGCCGCGAATGTCTGGGCATTGTTTTTCAGGCGTTCCACCTGATTCCCGGGCTCAGCGCGGATGAAAATGTCGCGTTGCCCTTGTTACTCAAAGGCGAACGGGGGATTCCGGTATCGCGGCGAGTTCAAGAAGTTCTTGAAGCAGTCGGGATGTGGGAACGCCGGCGCCATCGTCCGGCGGAATTATCCGGAGGAGAACAGCAACGGGTGGCGATCGCCCGGGCCATTGCTCATCGACCCCGCCTTGTCCTGGCCGATGAACCGACCGGGAATCTCGACTCCAGGAGTGGGGGCGAAACCGTGGAGCTCCTGCGGACGATTTCCGGATGTTTCGGCCATACCGTCATGCTGGTCACGCACAGTTGGGCTGCCGCGCAAGCAGCGGACTATGTCTGGGAAATGCGGGACGGCAGATTATTGGGGCGCGTGAACGAATACACACATCCAGCGTAGGAGCTTTTCATGGATCTGTCGATCACCATTGCCGGCGTGAAATTTCCAAGTTGCTTTATGAACGCCTCCGGCGCGCTCTGCGTCACCCGCGAGGAACTCGCGACGCTGGGGCGATCGCGATCCGGCGCCATTGTGACGAAGTCCATGACGATGGAGTCTCGCACCGGCAATCCCGAACCACGTTATGTCGGATTCCCCGGTGGGTCGATCAACTCGATGGGACTGCCCAATCTGGGATACCGGGCCTATGTCGATCTCATTCCGGACCTGCGCCGCTTCGGTAAGCCGATCATTGCGAGCGTGGCGGGCCTATGCGAAGACGATTTCGTCACGATCGCGGAAGCCGTCAACGGAGCCAAACCGGACCTGATGGAGATCAATCTGTCCTGCCCCAATATTCCGGGCAAGCCGCAGATCGGCTATGACGCCCAGGACTCGGAGCGGCTGCTCCGGCGGGTGCGGCCGCTGGTCACGGTGCCTATGGGGGTCAAATTGCCTCCCTACTTCGACCCGGCCCATCATGCCGCGATGGCGGACGTCCTACGGCGGACAGGAATCGATTTCTTGACGCTGATCAATTCTGTCGGCAACGGGTTGGTCGTCGATCCGGAACAGGAAGCGGTCGTGATCAAGCCGAAGGGCGGATTCGGCGGACTGGGCGGATCGATCATCAAGCCGGTCGCCCTGGCCAATGTCAGGGCTTTTTGGCGGCTTCTCGACGGACAGTGTCCGATCATCGGCACCGGCGGCGTGGTGAGCGGCCTTGATGCCTTCGAACATTTTCTGTGCGGGGCGTCGGCCGTGCAGATCGGCACGGCTCTGGTCGAAGAAGGCGTCGGCCTCTTTGACCGGCTGGAACATGAGCTGGCACTGGTGCTGGAGGAAAAAGGGTACGATTCTCCTGCGGCCTGCCGCGGCCGATTAAAGGAACTTTAGCGATCAGCGGGTCGCGAAGTTCTTCGGGAGAAATCCCCGCATCAGGGCTTGCCGAAGCAATTGAGCGACATTGCGGACCCGAAGCCGGCGCATCAGATTGAAGCGATGGACTTCGACGGTCCGAACGCTGATGGACAAGCGGCGGGCGATGTCACGATTTGTATAGCCCTGCGACACCAGCTTGAGAATTTCCCGCTGCCGAGGAGTGAGTCCTCCGGCTGTTTTGCCGGCGGGACTCTTGCGGGGCGGGCGTTTCTTCAGTTGTTTTTTGGATCGCCGTGGTTTCGGCATAGATACCACCTCGAAGTGATAGTGCTACGTAGTCTAGCATGCATCGGAAATTCTGTAAACAAAAGCTACTAGAGCTCGGCTTTTCCTTCCTTCGGCCGCCCATTTCATGACTCTGGCCTATCCATTGATGCTCTGCCGTCTTGGACTGGCCCATATGGTGGAGCGGCCACTACGGACCGGTTTGACCGTCGTGGGCGTGGCCTTGGGTGTGTCGGCCTTTATTGCGGTGCGGACGGCCAACGTCGAGGTGTTGCGTTCGTTTGAAAAAACGGTGGCCGTCGTTTCAGGAACCGCGACCCTCGAAATGACAGGCGTGGATGCCCCGTTGGATGAAACCCTGATTACCGTCGTCCGGCAGGTGCCGGACATTGTGTCCGCCGATCCTATTCTGGCCGTTGAAGCCCGCCTGGTGCGGGAGCCTGCCGCAAGCCGGGACATCACCGTGCTCGGTGTCGATGTGATCGAGATGTTGTCCCGGCAAACCATCGCGTTTCGAAGGCGGGAGTCGGCCGAGGGAGTGGAGCGTCTCACGGCCGCCGATAGCTTGTTCCTGGGGCGGGCCCTGGCGGCGGAATGGAGCGTGGCGGAGGGAGATCGCGTTGACCTCTCGGTGGGATCGCAGAAGATCACTCTGCGCGTAGCCGGGGTGTTCGAGGAAGGAAACGGCATACGGTCCGTCTGGAGCGGCATGGCGGTGATGGATATTGCCGCTGCCCAAAAGATATCCGACTCAATCGGGAGATTGGATCGCATCGAGCTGACCACCTCGTCCTCTCAGCCGTTGGAGGAGATTCTTGAACAGCTCCGGCAATCGTTGCCTGCTTCTGTCATGGTGCAACGCCCGGGATCGCGCGGGAAGCAAGTCGAAAACATGGTCCGCGCGTTTCAGACCAATTTGACGGTATTGAGCGGCGTGGGCCTGTTGGTCGGCATATTCCTTATCTATAACAGCATTTCGTTCAGCGTCATTCAGCGGAGACGGGAGATTGGAATTTTCCGAGCCCTCGGCATGTCGGAACGGACCGTGTCGGTCTTGTTCGTGGCCGAAGCGGCCGCCATGGGGCTGATCGGCGGCCTCCTAGGCGCCTTGCTGGGTGTCTGGACGGCCACTACGTTGACCGGCCTGCTCGGCAGGACCGTCAGCGAACTGTATGCCTCGGTGCCGGATTCGATGGTGGGCCGAAAAACCGGTCCATGGCTGCCGGTCCTGCTTCAAGGTGGAATTGTGGGCACCCTCGTTTCGGCGCTCGGAGCGTTGACCCCGAGCCTGGATGCGGCTCGGACGGTGGTCGTGCAGGCTCTTGCGCCGGGGAGCTATGACGTCGCCAGGCAGTCGGCGGTGGGCGCATCCGCCCTGGTTGGATGCCTGCTGTTATTCGCGTCCGGCGTCCTCGTATTGGGCGGACCAATCAATGGGATCCCGGTCTTCGGATATGCGGCAGCATTTTGTCTGTTGGCGGGATTGTCGGCGTTGATTCTCCCGGTGATCCATGCGCTTCATTGGTGGACCCAACGGAAATCCCGGGCTGGGGCCGCATCGGGATCAGGACGTACCGTGGGAAAGATCGCTGCTGAGCAGATCGTACGGTGCTCCGGCCGCAGCAGCGTAACCGTATCCGCCCTATTGGTCGGAGTCGCTATTATGGTCGGCGTGGTGATGATGGTCCGGAGCTTTCGCCACACGGTCGAAGTGTGGATTGAAGAGACGGTCATTGCGGATCTCATTGTGACCCCTCAGGCTTGGCTTCACGGATCGCGACCAAGCGCGGGAGAGCGGACGCTGCCATCATCCTGGGCGGATGATATTCGAGGGGTCGACGGGGTGGCGGCGGTTGATCTCTATCGCGATGTTCGCATCAGACTTGGAGACAGATCGGCGGCGCTGGTATCTCGTGATTTGCGGGTGCATGCCGAGCGAAGCCGCTATCTCTTCCTATCGGGCGATTCCTCCAGTCTCCTGCGACAGGCGGCCGACGAGGGCGGCATTGTAGTCTCCGAGGTGCTGTCCGGCCTGCTGAATATCACGACCGGGCAGTTATTGGAGCTGTCGACGCCCTCCGGTCCCAAGACCTTTCCGGTGGTAGGGGTTTTTTACGACTACGCGACGGATGGAGGCAAGATCGTCATGGACCGCGCGACCTACCGCCGGTGGTGGGCAGCCGATGAGGCGGTCACCGTCTTTCCGGTCTACTTGGCGGCGGGCGCCGAGTCCGCTCCGGTACGCGAAGCGATTCGCCGCCGTTTAGAGCAAAATGACCGTCCGGGTGCCGGTCTGTCGATTGTCAGTAATGCGGAGCTGCGCCGTGAAATCCTGGATATTTTTGATCGCACCTTTCTCTTGACCTACGCATTGGAAGGAATTGCCGTGCTGATCGCAGTGCTCGGTATCGTCAACACGCTGGTGACATCGGTTCTGGAGCGGCGACGTGAGTTCGCCACATTGCAGGCGATCGGGGCAAGCGAGGGACAAATCCAAGCGCTGGTTCTGTGGGAAGCCTTATACCTGGGCCTAATCGGGTCCATTCTAGGCATCGCCGGGGGCGTCGCCCTGTCGTATATGCTGATCAAAGTGATTAACAAGCAGTCGTTCGGATGGACCATCCAGGTGGAATGGACGCCGGAGGTTTGGGTTGTGGCGTTTTTGATGTCGCTGGTAGTGGCGGTGCTGTCAGGCTATTGGCCGGCGCGCTGGGCTTCACGCCAACCAGCTATCGATGGACTCCGCTATGAGTGAACGTCAGCCGGTTCGGCGGACGGAATCCGATCATCGACGGGCGATCGGTCAACCTCAATCTGGAATCCCAAATCGGTGATCATTTGCCACACCTCCGCGGCCGGTTGTCCCGGCGTGGTCAGGTAGCCGTTCACAAACACGGAATCGGCCGGATAGAGAGCGAGCGGTTGGAGACTGCGTAAATTGTGTTCCCGTCCGCCGGCGATGCGGATTTCCGTTTTGGGATGCAGGAAACGAAAGAGGCAGAGCACTTTCAGGCAGCGCGTCGGCGTGAGGTCGCGGCAATGTTCCAACGGCGTCCCGGCGACCGGATGCAGCGTATTGATCGGGATTGAATCCGGTTTGACCTCCCGCAGGGCCATGGCCAAATCGATCAGGTCTTCGTCGCTCTCCCCCATCCCGACGATTCCTCCGGAGCAAATTTCCAGCCCCGCAGCCCTGGCGTTGCGGATGGTGGTCAGCCGATCTTGATAGGAATGGGTCGTGCAAATCGAAGCATGATAGGCTTCCGACGTGTTCAAATTATGATTGATTCGATCGACGCCTGCGTCCTTCAACCGGCGGGCTTGGGTCTCGTCCAAGAGCCCTAGCGAACAACAGATTTGAATGGGAATGTCCCGTTTGATCGCGCGTGTCGCTTCCGCGATGTCGGTAATTTCACGGTCCAGCGGACTTCGGCCGCTGATGACGATACAGTACCGTTGAGCCTTCGCCGCTGCGGCCCGGCGCGCGCCTTCCCGCATCTCTGCCGGTGAGAGCAAGCCGTAGCGATCGATCGAGGCCTGTGAGATCGCCGACTGCGAGCAGTAGTGGCAGTCTTCCTGGCAGGCGCCGCTCTTGGCGTTGAGCAACATCTGCAGGCGCACCGTCTTGCCGAAATAACGACGGCGGACCTCGAAAGCCGCCGCAAGCAGATCGAGGATCTGTTCTTCAGGAGCCTGGAGAACGGCCAGACATTCTTGGCGGGTCAGAGTTGTCTCGTGAATAGCCTTGGCGGACAGTGCGCGAAAATCGGTCATCGAACGGTCTCCTTCGTCCTGCAGGGGCAAGGTGAATCGGCCCCGCCGCCGCGCGGTTCATTGCCGCGAACGGGTTCAGAGCGGACAAAACCTACACGGTTTCAAATGGAGATGCAATGCCTTGGTAGGGAACCGTGCGAAGGCGGGACGAGGCCTTGTCCCGGTCGGTCTCCGATTTCGAGGCATCCAGGCCGGGAAGAGTGGCATAGGTGTTCCAGAGACCACAACGGCGGCATCGGCCCGACCATTCGACCTGTTGATGGTGGCAGTGGGTGCAGACGTACGGCACGACGACACGTTTTTTGAAGCTCAGCGCTTTCTTCAGTTCGCCGACGGCCTCCTCCATATGTTGTTTGCGGAGATAGAGGTTGGCCATGATCTTATGATACTCGACAAGCTGCTCATGTGAACCGTCCAGCGTCGAGAGGATGTCATAAGCTTCGTCCGCCATTTCGAGTCGATAATACAGCTTGCCGAGATAAAACTGGATGGCGACATTCCGCGGGTCCTGCTGTAACGCTTCTTGGTAGACCCGGATAATCTCATCCGGCTCGCCCAGTTCCAGGAAGAGTTCCTCGAGTCGGTGCAGAATGATGATGCTGTTCGTTTTGGCGTAGATCTTCTTCAGAATTTCAACGGCATTTTTGGTTTTGCCTTCGCGAACGAGGATCTCTCCGATGCCGATGTAAGCCGGGAGAAAGGTGCGGTCTTTCTTGATTGCGCCGCGGAAATAGCGGCGCGCCTTGTCCGGATGCCCTCGTTCCAATAGCTGGCGCCCTACTTCATACATGCAGCCGACCAGCAACTGCTGCTCCGCACGCTTTTCCTGTTCCGGCAGGGTCGCCTTCAACAGGCGATGCTGGACTTCCAATGCGTCGGTCCATTTTTCGAGGCGAATATAGAGGTCTCGTTTGCGAATGAGGGCCGTCAAATTTTCCGATTCGATGCGAAGAATCTTCTGGAGCGTCTGGAGGGCCTCTTCATACCGCTTCGCCGCCTCCAGATCCTTGGCCAATTCCAGAAGAATTTCCACGTTGCGTTCCTCGACTCGATGGGCCTGCTGATGCAGCCGGATCGCCTCGGTGAAATTACTCTCGGCTCGATAGATATTGCCCAGCCACAGGAGCGAATCGGTTCGATTGGGATCGATCACCAGGGCCCGTTCAAACAAGGCGACCGCATCGGCGGTGCGTTTCGACATGAAGGCGTGGGTGCCGTCCCGGTGCAACACGTCGACTTTTTCCTTCCGCCGAAGCAAGCGGTTGGTCCGCCAGTTGAGAATGGCGTGGGACGTCTGATGAGCGCTCACGAGAACGGCGACGGCCACGGCGCCGACCGCCATGGCCAGCAGGATCAACGATACCGTGTTGAGTTCAAACGACGTGTCCGGACCGGCGTTGATAACGACCGATCCCGGGTTCAACTCGCGAAAATAGCTGTAGATGAACGTTCCGGCGGCGACCAGAAAAATCGTGGCGAGCAAGCGGAACATGTCACACTCGTTTCCGCGTACGGGAAGCGCGAATAGTCACCGGGCGGGCCGGCAAGGACGTGCGGGGGGTATGTTCCGATGGAAGACGCACTTTCTTGGCGTCAGCCCACAGCTTTTCCAGGGCGTAGTGTTCACGGATATCTTTCTGGAAAATGTGGACGACCACATCGCCGAAATCCATAAGAATCCATTTTGCCGAGCCGGCCCCCTCAATGCTGAGCGGGCCATGGCCCTGGTCGGACAGAATGCCGCCGACGTGGTCCGCTATCGCTCGAGCCTGGCGCTCCGAGTCCCCGGAACACAATACGAGAAAATCTGCGACGGAAGTCAGCTGGGCGATATGCAGGATGAGGACATCGGTGGCCTTCTTGTCAAGAATCGCCCCTGCTATCGCGAGGGCCTTGGCCTTAGCTTCAGGTGCGATCGTTGTCCTCCAAGTAGAGACCGTACTGAATTATATAAGATTCCACAGGTATGGGCAACAGATCCGCCGAGCTGTGGCCTTGGCGGATGCGCCGTCTGATCTCCGATGCGGAGATGTCGCATGGAGGCAGTCGCAATAATGTCAGCTCATGTCCGGCGGAGAGTGGGACAGACAGGCGATCGGCCTGCCCGCGGTCGAACGCCCGGAGCTGCTCCAGATCGGCCGGAGGAAAGAGCGGCATCGTAATCAGCTGCTCAAAGGTCGACCGCGGACGCGAGACCACGATGAAATGACAGGCGTGAAGCAGCCTGTCCGCCTCCTTCCATGAAGCGAAATCAAGGAAGGCATCCAGCCCGATGATGAAGAAGAGATCGGTCTCCGGGCCCGGTTGAGCCCGCAAAGCGCGGACGGTATCGATCGAATAGGAACGCCCTCGACGTCTGATCTCGATGTCCGAGAGTTCGAACGACGGCTCGTCTTCAATGGCAAGCCGGACCATGGCCTCGCGATGGATCGCAGGAGCCAGCGTGCCCGCTATCTTGTGCGGAGGATCGCCGGCCGGAATGAAGAGAATGCGATCCAGACCCAGGGCATCGCGGGTTTGCGCGGCGATTTGTATATGGCACTTGTGAATCGGATTGAAGCTTCCGCCGAGCAGCCCCAGGCGTGTCATGGCTATGCTCGTGTGGGTTGAGCAGGCAAAGCGATCATGATGGGGGCCGCTCATCGAGGACGACCAAGTTATCGCGATGGATCACTTCTTCATAGTCTTGCAGTCCGGGCAGCTTTTGGATGTCCGCGGTTTTGAGTCCTTTGATGTTGGTCAGGACCTCCGCGGAGAAATTCACCAGGCCTTTGGCGAATTCCTTCCCCTGCGGATCCAGGCAGCTGACGGGATCACCTGCATCGAAGTGGCCGGTAATCCGGTGAATACCGGTGGCGAGAAGACTCTTGCCGCGGCGGACCAACGCTTCGACCGCGCCGTCATCCAAGATGATCTGGCCGCGGGAGCGCAGCGTAAAGGCGATCCAATGTTTCCGGCTGTTCATCCGGCGCTCGCGGGCCAAAAACAAGCTGCCCCCCGGGTGCCCGCTCAGGACCGCCGGCAACAAGTCCGGCGTCGTCCCGTTCAGGATCAGCGTCGGAACTCCGTACTCTCCGACCTTTTTGGCGGCGCGGACCTTCGTCGCCATGCCGCCCGTGCCTTCGAACGTGCTCGACACGCCGGCGCGGCGCTCAATATCGTGGGTGATGTCCTGGATCACTGAAATCAAGGTTGCCGATGGGTTCTGGCGAGGATCCTCGGTGAACAGTCCGTCGACGTCCGAGAGAATCACCAGCAGATCGGCGTCGATCAGATGCACGACTTGAGCGGCCAGCGCATCATTGTCGCCGAAGCGAATCTCGTCGACTGCGACGGTATCGTTCTCGTTAATGATGGGAATTACCCCGAATCCGATCAAGGTTTGAAGCGTATGCCTGGCGTTCAGAAAACGCCGGCGATCCGCCAGATCCTGATGCGTGAGGAGAATCTGCGCCACTTTGAGCCCCAGGTGCTCAAAGGCCTTCTCATACGCCCACATCAACCGGCTCTGTCCGACCGCGGCCGCGGCCTGTTTGACCGGGAGGCTTTTCGGATATTCCCGAAGTTCCAGTTTCTTGATGCCGGACACGATGGCGCCGGACGAGACGAGCAGAATTTCCCGTCCCTTCCTGCAGGATGCGATCTCGGTCGCCAGCCGTTCGATTCTCTCCGATGAAAGCCCGGTCTCGCGCGATGCGACCAGGCTGCTGCCGACCTTGATGACCACGCGCTTGGCCTGAATCAGGACTTCGTCTCGCACGGCGCCTTTCGCTGGGATTCCACTTGCCGCCCCACAAATTGAACGAGATCATCCAAGCCTTCCCGCGTGGCGGCGGAAATCGCCATGAATGTCAACCGGCGCCTTGTGCAGTATTTCCGGAGCTGCTCGAGTTTCGCGCCGTCGCCTTGGACGTCCAGTTTGGTCCCCACGACCGCGAACGGGCGAGCGGCCAATCCCGCATCATAGGATTGGAGCTCATGCCGCATGATCTCGAAGCTTCGCACGGGGTCTTCGGTTGCCCATTCCGAGACATCGATCAGGTGGAGCAAATACGCCGTACGCTCGATGTGGCGGAGAAACTGAATGCCGAGGCCCTTGCCTTCATGTGCTCCCTCGATAAGACCGGGGATATCCGCTACCACGAAGGTCCGGTCCTCGGCCCAGCGGACCACCCCGAGGTTCGGCGTGAGAGTCGTGAACGGATAGTCGGCGATCTTGGGACGAGCGGAGGAGACGGCGGCGATCAGCGTCGACTTGCCGGCATTGGGAAATCCAACCAGGCCGACATCGGCGAGCAGTTTTAATTCCAGCCGCAGCCGGCGTTCTTCGCCCTGCGTCCCGAGTTCGTAATGGGTCGGGACCCGATTCGTGGAGGTCGCAAAATGGGAATTGCCCCGGCCGCCCCGGCCTCCTTCCGCCGCGACACATTCTTGGGCCTCGGCGGTCAGGTCGGCGAGCAACTCCTGCGTGGTGTCGTCGAAGATGATCGTTCCGATCGGAACGGGGATGACCACGTCGGCTCCGTTCCGGCCATGCCGATTGCCGCCTTCTCCCGAACCTCCATCCTCCGCCTCGTAATGTTGGTGGTAGCGAAGGTCAAGCAAGGTGGTCAGGCGATGAGAGCCGACAAAAATCACGTGGCCTCCATGCCCACCGTCGCCGCCGTCCGGCCCGCCACGAGGCACATATTTCTCCCGGCGAAAGCTGCATGCTCCGTCTCCACCTCGACCGGCTTTGACAAGAATACGCACATGATCGACAAATGCCGACATAGAGCATCGATCTAACTGTTGAATGAAGCCGGACGCAGCAGCATACCGTACGGAGTTGTCACGTGGGGAGGATGTGCGAAGGCTGAGGACGCCTTCCAAACCGCCGCTTGGCGAAAGGGCGAGTAGAAGTTACGCCTTGGCCGGAACAGGATAGACGCTGATCTTCTGGCGGCCCCGGCCCCCTTCGAATTTTACGACGCCGGTGATGCAGGCGAAGAGAGTATGGTCTCTCCCCAGACCCACATTGAATCCGGGAAAGAATTTTGTGCCCCGCTGACGAATGAGAATGGAGCCGGCCTTCACCACTTCACCGCCGTAAGCCTTCACCCCGAGATATTGAGGATTGCTGTCGCGGCCGTTTCTGGTAGAGCCCCCGCCTTTATTTGTTGCCATCTTCTATGCTCCTCTGCCGGCGCTATTTCGTCTCAATGCCAGTGATGCGGATTTGGGTAAAGCCCTGGCGATGTCCTTTGGTCCGCCGATAATTTTTTCGACGCTTTTTCTTAAAAACCGTAATCGATCTCGTGCGGCCATGCCGCAGGATCTCGGCCGTCACCAGAGCGCCGGCCACGAGCGGTTGGCCGACCAACACACCGTTGTCTCCATGGACCAAACGCACGTGCTCCAATTGAACCGCAGCACCGATCTCACCGGCCAGCGACGCCACTTGAATCATGGCGCCTGGTTCGACTCGATATTGCTTTCCACCCGTTTCGACTATTGCATACATGTGGTCATCCCTCCGATGCGGAACACAAGCAGATATCATAGCCGCTTAATGAGAGTCAAGAACACGGCCCTGTTTCCGGAAACCGGAGAGCCGCCTTGTCGTTCTTGCATGGTCATGTTCCGACCTGGAAGCACGCATGGTCGTGCGCCGGCCTGCCTGTGCCTCTGCCTTGACGGTCCCGGAAAACCGCTGCTATAGTGCGCACATGCTCCAGGCCAGCGAAAAGATTTGGATGGACGGCCGGTTTGTCAATTGGGCCGACGCGAACGTTCATGTCTTGACGCATTCTCTTCACTACGGATTGGCCGCCTTTGAAGGAATTCGTTGCTACAAAGGAGCCTCCGGATCCGCGGTTTTCCGCTTGGCAGAGCACGTCGATCGGCTCTTCGAGTCGGCGCACATTGCATTGATGCCGATGCCGTACGATAAGAAACAAGTGACGGACGCCATCATTGAGACGGTGCGCGTCAATCGATTGGAGGCCTGCTATATCAGGCCGCTGGTCTATATCGGATACGGAGCCATGGGGCTGTATCCGGGCGAGAATCCTATCCAGCTGGCGATCGCGGCTTGGAAGTGGGGCACCTACCTGGGAGACGATGCCTTGACCCAAGGAATCCGGGCGAGGGTCTCGTCCTTTACCCGCCACCATGTGAACGTGTCGATGACCAGAGGGAAGATCACCGGTTACTACGTCAATTCAATTTTAGCCAAGCGCGAAGTGAAAGCCGATGGGTACGACGAAGCCATCATGCTGGACCCTGAAGGCTATGTGGCGGAAGGGACCGGCGAGAATATCTTTATCGTCCGCCGTGGACAATTGAAGACGACTCCGCTGACGTCCATTCTGGAAGGAATCACCAGGAATTCCATTCTGCAGTTGGCGCGGGAACGCGGCATCCCGGTGGTGGAAGAGCGGTTTACCCGAGATGAAATGTATATCGCCGATGAGGTGTTCGTGACCGGAACAGCGGCGGAACTGACCCCCGTCACTGAAATCGATCGTCGTCCCGTCGGAAGCGGGAAGCCGGGCCCTGTGACCCTTTCTTTGCAGAAATCATTCTTCGATGTCGTCCGCGGGGTTGATACGACCCACCGGCAGTGGCTGACGCCGGTCTAGCGGGCTTCCCCACCTCTGCATTGCAGACCGCTCCGTTCCGAGCATCCGACGTGCTCGGCCTATGTTGAACACTTGAATAGTTGGTAGCCTGATCGGATTAGTGCGAGCCGGTTGCGTCGCCCGAATGGGATTCGCCTGAGGCCGGCGCCTGGGATTCCGTGCCGGAAGAAGAAGCCGGAGCGGTAGGCGCCGGTTTGTTGTCGAGATCGATGACGGTGGAGGAAAAATTCCGATTCTTCGCCATAATGGCAAGCGTGAGCGAGGTTAACATGAAAACCAACGCGGTCACGACGGTAAATTTGCTGAGGAAGTTTGCCGGGCCGCGGCTTCCGAAGACAGTCTGGCTGGAGCCGCCGAATGCGGCCCCGATTTCCGCGCCTTTGCCTGACTGAAGCAGGATCGCTCCGATCATCAGCAAGCAGACGATGACATGAATAATAACGAGCAATGTATACATGGTTGATTATCCGCGGGATGTGCGTGTGGTCAGTGCGATGGTCGCCAGTGTAGCAAACGAAGCGGGATCGAGACAAGCCCCGCCGACCAATGCGCCGTCGATCTCTTCGCACGAAATAAAACTGCCGATGTTTTGAGGGGTCACGCTGCCGCCATACAAAATAGGCAAGGCCTCGGCGATGTCCTGGTTCCATTGATCGCGCACGGTGTTTCGAAGCAGGCTATGCACGGACCGGGCTTGTTCCGGGGTGGCCGCTCGTCCCGTGCCGATCGCCCAAATCGGCTCATAGGCCAGCGCCACCCGGCTCATCTGCTGCTTATCGAGACCGTCGAGACCGGCCTGAATCTGGCGCGTTACGATACTGTCCGTCAGCCCCGATTCACGTTCCGCCAGAGTTTCTCCAACGCATAAGATGGCCCGCAGATCTGACCGCAGCGCGGCCTGGATCTTCTTATTGGTCCATGCGTTCTGTTCTCCGAAATGCTGCCGGCGTTCGGAATGGCCGATGATCACGAACCGGCAGCCCAGATCCTTAAGCATGGGCCCGGAGACTTCGCCCGTGAACGCGCCTTTATCCTCCCAAAACAGATTCTGAGCTCCCAGTTGAAAGGGAGCATCCGGCCCCAAGGCGTCGCGCACGGTCTGCAAGGCGGTGAACGGCGGCGCAAGGCCGACTTCGATTTCAGTGGTCCGCGGACAGAGGCGCAGGAAATCACGCACCAGGACAGAGGCCTCCGAGGCGGTCTTATTCATTTTCCAATTGCCGACGATGAAGGGTGTTCTCACCAGAACCTCGGAGGACTGATCGGTGAAGGGGTATCTAATTCGGGCGATTGGGGAGCGCCGCCAAGCCGGGAAGTGTCTTGCCTTCAAGGAGTTCCAAAGCCGCCCCGCCGCCGGTGGAGATGAACGAAATGCTTTCCGATTCTCCGGCGCGATGCACGGCCAGTGCGGTTTCTCCTCCGCCGACGATACTCAAGGCATAAGCATTGGCGACCGCATGGGCCATCGCCAGGGTGCCGCGGGCAAAGGCGTCGATCTCGAACATGCCCATCGGTCCGTTCCAGAGGATGGTCTTGGCATTCTGCACGGCTTCCGAGAAGAGTTTGACCGACGCCGGTCCGATATCCAAGCCGTACCAGCCCTTTGGAATTTCCTGGACGGGCACGATCTTGGTTTCCGCGCCCGGTTCGCGGCTCGCGGCCACCACGCAATCAACCGGCAGATAGAATTTCACGCCGCTGGCGAAGGCATGGTCCTGCACGCCCTTTGCGAAGTCCAGCATGTCCATTTCAACGAGCGATTTGCCGATTTCGAGACCCATGGCCTTGAGAAAGGTGAAGGCCATGCCGCCTCCGATGATGACTTTATCGACTTTCTTGCCCAAATTTTCGATGACGCCGATCTTGCCGGAGACTTTGGCCCCGCCGAGGATGGCGACGAACGGGCGCATCGGATTAGCGACGGCCCCTTCAAGATATTCGATTTCCTTTTTGAGCAAATAGCCGGCCGCAGCCTCCTTCACGAATTTCGTGATGCCGACCGTCGAAGCATGGGCGCGATGGGCCGCGCCGAACGCATCGTTGATATACACATCGGCGAGGGAGGCGAGCGCCTTTGAAAAGGCATCGTCATTTTTTTCTTCTTCGGCATGGAACCGCAAGTTTTCGAGCAGCATGACATCGCCGGGCTTCATCTTCGCGACCAGCGCCTCTACGGCAGGCCCGATACAATCGGGGGCGAAAATCACTTCCTTGCCGAGCAAACGCTGCAGTCGTTTGGCAACGGGGGCCAGGCTGTATTTGGGGTCGAACTTTCCGTGAGGACGGCCCAGATGAGAGCACAGAATGACTCTGGCTCCTTCATCGACGACATGATTGATCGTGGGCAGCGTGGACCTGATGCGCGTATCGTCGGTAATCTGCAACGAATCATCGAGCGGGACATTGAAATCGGCGCGGATGATGACTCGCTTGCCGTTCAATCGGAGGTCGTCGATGATTTGTTTGTGCAGGTTCATATACGTCCTTCGGAGAACGTTAGAGTTTGCCGGCGATGTACTTGACCAGGTCCCGGACCCGGCACGAATAGCCCCATTCATTGTCATACCAGGCGGTGACCTTCACCAGACGCTTTTCGATCACCGTCGTCAAGGGGGCGTCCACCGTCGCGGAATGGGCGTCGCCCTTTTTATCGATCGACACGATCGGATCTTCCGAGTAGGCGAGGATATTCTTCATCGGGCCCGCGGCGGCCCGTTTGAAGGCGTCATTCACCGAGGCCACGTCGCAATCCCGTTCCGTCTCCACCGTCAGGTCTACCAACGACACATTGGGAGTCGGCACGCGGATCGCCAACCCGTCCATTTTCCCCTTGAGTTGCGGAAGCACGAGATGCAGCGCTTTGGCGGCGCCGGTGCTGGTGGGAATCATCGACATGGCGGCGGCTCTGGCCCGCCGCAAATCCTTGTGAGGCAGATCGAGCAATTGCTGATCATTCGTATAGGAATGGATCGTCGTCATGACGCCGTGCTTGATGCCGAAGCTGTCCAACAGGACTTTGGCCACCGGCGCCAGACAATTCGTGGTGCAGGAGGCATTCGAGACGATATGGTGAGCGCGGGGATCATAGACGCCTTCGTTGACGCCCAGCACCAGAGTGGCATCGGGATCTTTGGCCGGGGCTGAAATAATCACGATCTTCGCGCCGGCGGCGAGATGTTTCCCCGCGCCTTCGCGGTCGGTGAAACGGCCGGTCGATTCAATCACCACGTCCACACCGAGCGCCTTCCAGGGCAGCTCTTTAGGATCTTTGATCGCAAGCACTTTAATGGACCGGCCGTCGACGATAAGTTGATCGTCTTTCGCTTCCACCGGCACCGCCAGCGTTCCATGCACCGAATCATACTTGAGCAGGTAGGCCAGCGTTTTGGCGTCGGTCAGGTCATTAATTGCGATGAACTCGAGGGCAGGATCGCCGAGTGAGGCCCGTAGAACGTTGCGGCCGATTCTTCCGAAACCATTGATGCCGATTCGTGTCGCCATGTGTCTCAATCCTCTAAGAATAAACCAACGAAGGGACGCTGTCCGAGGCGATAGTACTGGCAGCCTCCACCCATGTCAACCATCGAAAAAATGTCGATTCCCATCTCTGTGAGCCTGCCGGCGTCCGGCTTGCCCCGCTCTTCGGCGGTCCGGTAGAGTGGTGAACCGCCCGCACTAGGCGGCGGTTTCCATCGACAGCCGACATCTGACGGCGATGCCTATGTCAACCTTGTCTACTTTGCAGCTGGAAGCGACGGAAGTCCTCGACTGGCCCAAATTATTACAGGCCTTGGCGGTCCACGCCCATTCCAGCCGAGGGCGACATCGGTGCGCGACCCTCAAATTGGAAGCTGATCCCGATGCTGTCCGAATGCGGCAAGAAGAAACGACCGAAATGGTGGCATTACGGGAGCAGTCGGATCCATTTCCCTCTTTGGGATTCCCAGACATCAGCGAGGTTTTGAGGCGGGTGGAGAAAGGCGCGGTGCTCGAGGCGCCGGAATTGCGTGATTGCGCCCTGGTTCTGAGTACGGTCGAAACGGCGGCTCGCTATGTCGCCCGGCACCGGGAGTCTTCACGCATCGCCCGATTGGCAACGCCGTTGGAGGAGTTTTCCCAGCTTCGGCGGCTCAAGCTTTCGTTGGACACGGCGATTTTGCCCGACGGTTCGATGGCGGAATCAGCCACCCCGGACCTGCGGCGGCTCACGCACCATGCGCAAGAGCTGAAGCAGCGCATGCGGGACAAGCTCGATCAAATTCTCCATTCCAGGCGGTATGCCGATGTTCTCCAGGAGCTGTATTTTGCGCAGCGCCAGGGACGATATGTCCTGCCGATCAAGGTTGAGATGCAAGGACGCATTCCGGGCATTCTGCACGATGTGTCGGCCAGCGGGGCGACCGTCTTTCTCGAACCGCGGGAGCTGGTCGATCTCAACAATGCCATCAAGGCGGCCGACCTCGAGATTGAACGGGAGGTCCGGCGGATCTTAAGAGAACTCTCTGCGCTGGTGGCGGAACGGGCTGAGCTGCTCGGTCTCATGCTCGATATCCTGGCGGAATTGGACTGCCTCATAGCCAAAGCGGCGCTGAGCCGGCAGTTGCGGGCGGCGCCGGTCTCTCTGAACGACCAGGGACGGATTATGCTGCGGCAAGCCAGGCATCCATTGCTCGTCCTGACCAAGGAAGAGGTCGTGGCGAACGATATCCTGTTTGATGAGTCTGTGGCGGTGCTGGTGATCACCGGTCCCAATACCGGCGGCAAAACGGTGACCCTCAAAATTCTCGGACTGTACGCGTTAATGCTTCGGGCAGGCCTGCACCTCCCTTGCGATGCAGGGTCCGAAATGGGATTCTTTTCGTCGATCTACGCCGACATCGGCGATGCGCAGGATCTCACCAAAGATCTCTCCAGTTTTTCCGCCCACATCACTCAGATGGTCCAATTGCTTCGTGAGGTGGCGGACCGGTCCCCTGTGCCGGCCGAGCGGCTTCCATTACGACAGGTGCTGGTGTTGCTCGACGAGCCGGTCACTTCGACGGACCCAATGGAAGGGGCGGCGCTGGCGAGCGCGTTGCTCCTCCACCTGGCTCGACAACAACTCAAAGTCGTGGTGACGACGCACTATAGCGAGCTCAAGGCATTGGCTCAATCGACGCCGGGATTCGCGAACGCCAGCGTGCAATTCGACCTGGCCACCTTGTCTCCGACATACCGCGTGATAATGGGGCTTCCCGGCGGTTCTGCGGCGCTGGATATCGCCGGCCGCCTCGGGATGGACACCTCCATCTTGGACGATGCTCGGAACCGGCTTCAGCGGGATGATCGTCTTCTTGAACGATTGCTGAGCGATGTGCAGGAGCGTCAGCGACAGCTCACGGAGGACCTTGATCATGCAGGCCGGGCCAGGCTCGAGGCGGAACGGGCGGCGGGAGAGGCGAACAAACTGCTCACAGACCTTCAGCTCTCCGAACGGGAAGAACGCAAGGGCATGAAGCGAAAGATGACGCAGGAATTTCAACGGGCTCGGGCTCAAGTGCAAGCGACGATCGACGAATTGAAGCGAAATCAAAAACTGGAGAAGGCGAAGGAAGCCAAGGAGCGGCTGGTTTACATGGAAATGCAGTCCGTGCGCGAGTCCGGCTCCGATCATGCGACGGTCGATGTGAGCCGGCTGGTTGCCGGCAATCAAGTGGAATTGGCCGGGTTGGGCATCATCGGCACATTGCTCGAAGCGCCCGAGGGGAAGAAGCGTGTTCGCGTCAAGGTTGGAGAGGGGGAAGTCTTGGCGACGGTGGCCGATCTCCTAGGCGTCGGGACCTCCCGTCCGACACCTACGCCGAGCGCCGGCAGACGGACCGTCGGGTCGATCGCGGAGCGAGAGCTGATGGACCAGGGGATCGCGGGCGTGCTCGACGTAAGGGGACAAGCTGCTGATGAGGCGCTGGAATCGGTGGTGGCCGCGCTCGATCGTGCGACCTTGGCAGGCCAACCGCTCATCCGCATCATCCATGGATATGGAACGGGCCGTCTGAAAGCAGTGCTTCGAGAATATTTGGCCGATTCGCCTTATGTCGTCCGTTTTCGGGCAGGGGAACGGAACGAAGGGGGAGACGGGGTGACGATTGCCGAATTGAGGTGACGGAGAAGTCGGTTCATATGATTCCTTCGTAGATGACGCTGCCGGCGATGCGCGCCGCAGAATTGGAACCTGTTTCCGGCTGGTGGTTGTTTTGACGCAGAGCTGGTGCGAATCAACCACCAGACGTGACCCTTCATCCTCAGGATTTCAATAACTTCAAGGCGTTTTATGGTCCGCTTGATCGGCATCATGCTTGCCTCCTGTATTGTGGACGTGCGGCTTGCTAGGGGAAGACGGTCGGGGTGCCTTACACTGATGAAAGCGCAGCCCATACAGGGGAGGCGGTTATGAAACGGACATTTGAAGCGGTGGACATCATGGTCGCAATCGGATTTTGTGCAACCATTCTGGGAGGGTTCTTGTTCCTCATGGCCTCCGGCGGAGTCGTCGGGTCCCCTGTCGGGGAAACCATGGCGTCCGCTCAAGGCCTGTCTGAGACGAGCCTGGTGGAGCAGGCGCTGGGCGAGGCGATCGTCAGCCAGGCGCTGTTGGATTTCTCCGTCGAGAAGGAGACAGCCGCCGCCGCCGCGCAGCTGAATAGGGCGACCATGCTGAGCTATGAGCTGGCAAGCGGGCCGGGCGCTTCACTCGATGGAACGAAGGCCTGGGCGGAGCGGATGGAAGCCGACAGTATCGCACGGGCCGAGTTGGTCAAAGGCCGCGCGATCGTTAATTTTACCAAACGTGGGATCAGCCACGGATGGCTCTCCGCCGACCAGTATATGAATCAATACAACGACCGGATGATCGAGCAAGCCGACGTGGCTGGTTCGCGGGTGGCCGACAATTTTGCCTCGACATGGCAAGCGAATCTGGGCGAAGCGATCGTCGGTTCGACCGTTGCGAATATGCGGGCGGCGGACCGGACTCAGGAAAGCATCGGTGCGGCGGTCGTTCGAGTCGCCAAGGCGCAGGCCGGCTATGAAGAGGCGAGTGGCGCGATCCAGGTCCAGACTGCGGCGTTGTTCAATGCCGCGATCCGAACGGAGCTTCAAGCGGATGAATTCACGCAACTGGCGCAAGTGGAAGCGACGCCGGTGTCCACTATGGCGACCGGTATGTCCAAACCCTGGCCCGAGATTTCTTCCGGTCATCTGGCCGGCGCGGCTCTTGGACTGATGGGAGTGTTGATCGCAGGACTCCTCATGGCAAGCCGTCGTCCATCCGAGGAACTCATGCCGTACCCCAGAATGGAGCCGGCCGAACGAGTGTTTCGCAAGACGGCGTAAGCGTGAGCGGGGCGGGCATCGTGGGATGCCCGCCGTGGCGTCAACGGAGAAGCGAATGTTGGTATCAACGGCGAGCGAGTTGTTTATGTCATGGGGATATTGGGGGATTGTCGGCGGGTTGCTGTCGATGGTCATCGTGTTGTTCGTCTGCATGGAAATTCTGTACGCCCATGCCAGAAAAGGGCTCGATGAATTGGGCGAGCCGATCGAAGGGCGGGCGACGGATGCTCCGACAGCAAGCCGACACGCGGCGTGACCGGGACGGTTGGCGCGTTCGACGTCTTTCTCACAACAGACAAGGGGAAGTGTTATGGTCTGGATTATCGGACTGTTCACGATGTGTGCGCTTATCTGGATTTTAGCCGTCATGATGTCGGCGGAGAGTGAATCTGAGCGTCGCCGCCGGTTTGGATTGTCGTCATCCGGAGAGGCCGGCGAGGGCGGGAATCGGTTGAAAACCAGGCACGCCGCATAGACACATCGCCGGCCGTATCGTTTCCGGCAGAGCGACGAGACGCAGGTGACGTAAGTGGGTGACGATGCCCTGGGGTTTCGTTGCGCAATGGATCGCCCGATGGGATGCGAAGAAGGCCCTCGGCTTTGAGCATCTTGCGGGAACGTTCCGATAATCCTCTTCCGTCCTGAATCCTTCTTCAGTACGATAGGTCCCGCCTGTGCGCTTCTCGGTTAGCCGAGTGCCCGCATGCTCCTCTTGAGACAGCAAACGATCAGATGGCCGGTGGCTTGGCGTGGAAAAGGCGCTGCCGCCGCCGCAGCATGAAAATTGCGGCGGTCTATCAACTTCTTCCTGGTCCAGGCCCGATTCGACTATGCGCTGGAGCTGGATCCGGCGGACGGACCGTCGAGGGGTTATCTGGTGCGCTCGCGTGAACCTATGGACATGCCGCCGGCAGCGTCGTGGGATGGGGTGTACGAGTTGACGGTGAATAGGGCGACGATTGCGCACGAACGGCAATACGAAGCGATGATTGAAGGATGAACAAGGACTCGACGAAAGGAGGACGGGTGAAGCGCGCAAACGCTTGGTGGTATGGGACGGTGATACTCGGTGCGATCCTCTGGTTCGGTCATTCGCCGGCATGGGGAGAAACTCTATACGTGCAAACCAAGACGGCGCAATTGCGAGCGGGCAAGACGTCGCTCGATTCCGTGGTTGGAAACGTCAGGTACGGCGAGGCGGTCGAAGTCTTGTCACGTGACGGCAACTGGACGGAGGTCAAGACCTCCGGAGGGGCCAAGGGCTGGATTTTCTCCAGCAAACTGGCCCAATCCAACCCATCCGGCGGCAGCGAAACGTCGGCGCGCTTGGGATCGAGCATGAGAAGCGGCGATGCTTCGGCCGTTACCGCATCCACCGGGACGCGCGGTCTGGACAAGTCGTCTGAAGCCTATGCCGATCGAGCGGGGATTTTACCGCGGGATCGACAGGCCGTCGCTCGCATGAGCGCGTATGAGATACCCGATGAAGAAGTCGAGGAATTTTTGAAAGACGGAGGCCTGGGCGAGTATGCGAAATAACAGAAGCGCGATCGTCGCCCTGTGTGCCGTGCTGCTGGCGGAAGCGGGATGCGCCGAAATGCAGCCGGCGGCGGAAGATGCGGCGCGGCGTTCAGGTAATCCCCGGATGGTTGAGGCCACTCACGGCGCAAGCACATTGGCCGCGAGTCCCCTTCCGATCGGGGATGAAGAGGAAAAGTCCATCGGCGAGGCGATCGCGTTGCAAGTCGTCGCGCGGTACGGCGGAACGATCGAGCAGCCGGACGTGGTTCGCTACGTGAATCTCGTAGGGAAGGCCGTCGCGAAGACATCGGATCGGCCTGATGTCCCGTTTCGCGTGGCCATTCTGAATCATGATTCGATCAACTCCTTTGCCGCCCCGTCCGGCTACATTTTCGTTACGCGCGGGTTGCTGAAGCAAATACAGAATGAGGCGGAGTTGGCCGCTGTGTTTGGTCATGAGATTGCGCATGTCAGCCAAAAACATCTCCTCGATGTGATCCAGCGGACCAAACGCGTTGCCGGCATCGGTGAGGAGGGATTGGGCTATGCGACGAAAGATCCGGCGGTCTTCAAGAATGTCGTCGATAATGCGGTGAAAACATTACTCGATGAAGGGTTCGACCAAGACAAGGAGACCGAAGCGGATGCCTTGGGCGATGTGCTTGCCGCGCGGGTCGGATACGATGCGTCGGCCTATGTCGGCCTGTTGACCCGGCTCAGAGAATTGAAAGGCGACGATCAAGCCTTCATTAAAACCCATCCCAACTTTTCTATGAGGATCAACGCGGTGCAGGAAGCCATTCGGACAAACGGCCTCCAATCGAACGGCGTGCTGCTGCCGGACCGCTTCGCGCAAAGGGGAAAGGTTGTTTAGCAGCCGTTCTCGGAACGATATTCTGCATGTTGGCCAAATACATCCATGAAGCAAATGCGGACTACAGGCGGATTCGGCGACGGATTCCATTAGGCCCGTTGCGGACGGAAGCCGAATACCATCGCGCCGTCGCCGTCCTCGACGATATTATCGACGAAATCGGTGAAGGCGATTCCCATCTTTGGCTGACTTGGCGGAAACGCTGGCACTCGCAATCGAGGCGTATGAAAACCATCATGTGCGCATTCAGGATGTCACCGGCTCCGCGATCCTTCGCACGTTAATGGAAGAACATGGACTGACCCAGTCGGATCTTCCCAAGATCGGAAGTCAGGGGGTCGTTTCCGAGATTCTCTCCGGCAAGCGTGACTTGAACGTACGACAAATCGGGAAGGTGGCGGCGCGGTTCGGTGTCTCTCCTCTGCTGTTCATTCCGGTTTCCCACCGAGCGACATACCCCCCGTTGAAGGCCGGAAAGGCAAGAGGCAGATAAATAGCCGCCGTTACTCAGGGTTGAGTACCAGCCACTGTTGGAGGAGGCGCGAAAGCAGACGGAGGCGGATGGTTTCTTGCGCGGCAGACCCGGGGATGATCTCCGGTGTGGGCTCGGCGGCCATTCCGGCAAGCAGTGATGCGGCGGGCTCTCGCTCGGCGGGCGCTGTATCCGATGATACGGGCGGCAGCGAAACGACGACCGGCATCGACGGGGCGAAGATATCGCGAGCGATGAGGTAGCTCCGCAGCGCGGCCCGTTCTTTCTCCGACTGTCCGGTCAGCACAAAGATGGTGCCGATCGATTCCGGCAGATATTCTTCCCAGACGGGCCAAAACCGTTGTTCCCCGCGCACGGCCACCAAGTGGAGCGCCAGTTGAGAGGACAAACGGACCCGGCCGATTTCATGTTGTGAGGTATCGGGCGAATCTTGCCGTTCCAAGGCCGCCCACTTCGATCCGGACAGATCGATGACCAGTCCTTGGATCATTTCACCCGTCGCCGCCATCGCATCGCCGACCACCAGAATCCGCATAATCAAAGGAGGCGCGATCTGCATGCGGGTAAGGGCATACCGTTTACCGATCGACTCGAGCAGCCTCAAGGTCTCCGCAACCGGCTCGGCCGGCGAAGTGGGGACGGTGTCCGATGATTCTTCCGGGGAAGTCAGTGCCAGATGGCGTTCGTGCTCTTCCAGCAGGCGAAGATCTTCGAAGAGGAGATGCGCCATGCTGGCCGTGATCGGCATCTGTTCAGGCGCGGCATCGGCGATAAAAACAAAGCGGCCCGTCTTCCACCCGAGCAGGCGAAATAACGGTTCTTCGCGGGCCGGTGAGCGGATGTCCGCTTCGACGATGACCCCTTCCTTGATATAGATCGTTCCTGTCCGCTCGCCATGACTCAACACGAGCGCCCCGGTCCGTTGTTCGAGTTCCAGCGCCTGAACCAAGTCCAGAATGTCGACGTCATCGATGCGTCCGCTCCAACCGATGCGTTCGAACGACAGTTTCTTGGCTTGTTCGATCCGCTCCATGGCGGTGTCCACACTTTGGACCACGCGATCCAGCGAACAGGGTTTCGTCAGATATTCGTCCGCCCCGATACGGCGGGCTTTCATCCGTTCGGTTTCATGGTCGCGGGCCGTCAGAAAAATGAACGGAATGGTGCGGGTTGCGGCATCCCGCCGGAGATGTCGGCACAGTTCGTAGCCATCCATGCCGGGCATGGTGATATCGGCGATGATGAGATCCGGTTTGTCCTGTTGGATCTTGTGGATGGCTTCGTGTCCATCCAAGGCCGTGGTCACCTCACATTGGCGTCCTCGAAGATACAGCGAGAGCACACGCAGCCAGTTCGGTTCGTCGTCGGCGACGAGAATTTTCGGCTTGACCGTCCGCTGGAAGCTCGTCGGCATGGGAATGGCTCGATCGATGAATGACGTTGTGAGAACTCCGGCACACCGTACGCGGCTGGTCGGTGTAGACGTACGTTTACGCGCCAGGGCGCGATGATGGAGAGATGATGAGACCGGTGACGATGTGACGGCGCGGAGGTTACGTCAGGATCGAGGGCTGGCCGATGCCATGGATTACGTCCTCCGAAATGACGACCGACTTGATACCTTCGAGCGCCGGGACCTCATACATCAGATCCAACATGACTTCTTCAAGAATAGAGCGGAGCGCACGGGCGCCGGTCTTCATGGTGCCGGCGCGATGAGCAATGGCCTTCACGGCCGCATCGGTGAACTGCAGCTCGATATGCTCCAACTCGAACAGCGCCTGATACTGCTTGATCAGCGCATTCTTGGGTTCGGTCAGGACGCGGACGAGCGCGCCCTCGTCCAGGTCCGTGAGCGTGGTAAAGACGGGGAAACGGCCGACGAACTCGGGAATGAGCCCGAACTTCAGCAGATCGTCCGTGTGGACCAGATCCAGCAGGCCGCCGGGCCCCAGGCTTTCGCGCGGGGTGATCGTGGCGCCGAATCCCAACCGCTTATGGGTGGTCCGTTGGGCGACGATCTGATCCAATCCGACAAACGCGCCGCCGCAGATGAACAGAATATTGGACGTATCCACCCGCAGATAGTCCTGCTCAGGATGTTTGCGGCCGCCCTTCGGGGGCACATTGCAGACCGTCCCTTCAACCATTTTCAGCAGGGCCTGCTGAACCCCTTCGCCGGACACATCCCGTGTCAATGAGGCGCTTTCGGACTTTCGGCTGATCTTGTCGATTTCATCGATGTAGATGATGCCGGTTTCGGCTCGCTTGAGGTCGTAATCGCAGGCCTGAAGCAACTTGAGGACCACGTTCTCTACGTCTTCGCCGACGTACCCCGCTTCCGTCAGCGTGGTGGCATCGGCAATGGCGAAGGGAACATGCAGGACCTTGGCCAGTGTTTGCGACAACAGGGTTTTGCCCGTGCCGGTGGGGCCGATCATCAGAATGTTGCCTTTCTGAAGTTCGACGCCTTTCAGCCGGTCGCGGCTCAAGATGCGCTTGTAGTGGTTGTGAACGGCCACGGACAAGACTTTCTTCGCTTGATCTTGTCCGATGACGTAATCATCGAGGATGCGCTTGATTTCGGTCGGCTTCGGGAGGAGAAAATTCGAACTGTCCCCGTTGGTAGTCTGCCCCGCATGCTCTTCGGCAAGAAAGGTGGAGCAGAGCTTGATACATTCATTGCAGATCAGCAAGGTGGAGCTCACCTGGCAGGAGTCGCAACGATGAGGAGCCGGACTTTGAATCAGACTTCTCACCGTGCTCTGGCGCTTGCCGCAGAACGAACATTGCCGGTCCTGTTTGCTCTTCGGTTGGCGGCTTTCCCAAAACACGTTCGATCACCTGCCGATGGGATGAGATTATGTCGATTGTAGTCTTGTCGCGGTCTGAAGCACAAGACCCTTGCCGGACCACATCAGGCTGCCGCGGGGAGGCTTGTCACAAAGACGCTTCCCGATCCTTCGACGCTGCTCACAGTCAGAATGCCCCCGTTGTCTTCGACCAAGCGTTTCACGTTCGTCAGGCCCAGTCCGGTCCCATATTCTTTGGTCGTAAAGAACGGTTCGAATATGCGGGGTAAATGCGCGGTGGTGATACCCGGTCCCGTGTCTTTGATCTCTACTTCGACAAACCCGTTGTTCCCCCGCCGCGTCGTCATCGTCACGCGACCTCCGGACGGCATCGCTTCCCGCGCGTTCATCAACAGATTGACCAGGGCTTCTTTCATCTGCTCCGGGTCGATTCGAACGGCAGGCAGGCCGCTGCCAAACCGAGTCTCGACGCGGAGCCGTTCCATTCCCCCTTGAGCCTGCCACTGCCATAAAGCCGACCGCGCGACATCTTCCACGGCGATCGTCCGGAGATCCGGCGGCTTCTGCCTCGCATAGCGGAGAAAATCGTTGATGCGGTGCGACAGCTTGTCCACCTCGTCCATGATGTAACGGGCCACTTCCTCCCTGACCGCATCGTCCTGCCGCTTTTCGAGAATCACCTGCGCGGAACTGCGGATGACGCCGAGCGGATTGCGTAAATCGTGGGCAAGCGCGGCCAGGAGCTGGCCTACGGAGGCGAGTTTTTCACGACGGATCAGTTCATGCTGTTGCAATTTGATGGTGCGAAGGTTTTCTTCCACCGTGTCGCGCATGGCTCGAAAGCTTCTGGCGAGGTCTTCGATTTCATCCCCTGTGCGATAGTCCGCCTGAGGCGCCGGGGGAAGCGGCGGTTCATCACCGGACGCTGTGCGGCCCAGGCTATGCCGAATAGCTTCCGCTTCCCGCTGAAGAGAGGTAATCGGGCGCACGATTCGAGACCCGACGGCGAATCCCAACGAAGCGAGCGTGATCACCAGCGCCAACCCAAGCGCGCCCACCGTCCAAAGCAGGGCGTAGATCGGGGCATAGGTCTCTTCCGGCGCCTGCCTCACGAACGCATACCAGTGATCGCCCCCCAAACTGGACGGGGTTACCACATGGTCAAAGCGCACGGGAGCGGCTCCTACGATGGCATTCCTGCCGCCGTGGGCATCGTCCTCGGCCACCAGCCAAATGGGGCGAGTGCCGGTCAATTTGTTCAGGAGTTGTTCGGGGATCAAATGCGAGGTCGGCGGCAGAACCGGGCAGATCAGCGGCGTCCCTTGTGTATCGAGCAACATGCCGTGCCCGGTATCGCCGATATGAATGGGCAGGATCGTATTGGTAAGCACCTCGCGCCGGACCACCAGGCCGACTGCTCCGATGGGCCGCTCTCGCGCGTCGTCCCGAATCGGCGCGGCTACCTCAAACACGTAGTCATTGAGCTGCGGATCGAGAATCAAGGAACTGACATATGATCCGGCGGCGCTCGCCTTCATGGCTTCCTGCCACCAGTGTTGATCCGTCTGGATCGGGCGCGTGAGGGGATCCGTCGAGGCGACCAGAACACCTTGCTGATCGGCGACCATCACCCGGACATAGTATCCCGTCTGCTCGGCCCATTCTCGAAGGTAGCGAGCCGCCTCTTCCGATCGAGCCGCCTGCTCCCGATCCCGCCGGGCATCCCCGCCGGCGCCTTCCTCCGATAAGAGGCGATGAATGCCCGCCTCATCGCGCCCCTGATAACGCCTGTTGGCGGCGACGACCCGCTGCTTTATTTGAACGGGAATGAGCGCCAGGCGGATGGCGCGATCGATCTCATTGTCCACGGCGGAGGCCAGCCGAATGGCCGTGGAGCGGGCAATCTCTTGAAAGCTGTCTCCGATGGCTTGTTTCAGGCTGGCGGTGCTGTAAAGGTATGTGGCGATGAGTGCGGCAATCCCCGGCACGATGCCCACCACCAGCAACGAGAAAAAGAATTTCTTTTGGAGGCCGCCTGTGCGCGCCGGCTGGTCCATTGTGTGGCCGTCTTCACTTCAGATTGTGTTTCGCCATGCGGTAGCGGAGGGTGTTGCGAGTCACTTTCAACAGGCGACTGGCTTCCGACACGTTCCCCCCGGTCTTTTGTAAGGCTTCCTGGAGCATGGCCTTCTCAATTTCCTCGACGGAGAGTCCGAACGATAAGAGCGAGCGTTGGTCTATCGGCTCCTCGACCGGGCCCGCGGCGGCGGCGCCCTTGATCGTGGCCGGTAGATGTTCGGGGCGAATTTCGCCGCCTTTGCAGCTGATGGTGATCCATTCCACGACATTGTGCAGCTCACGCACATTGCCGGGCCAGGAGTAACGCTGGAGCAGCGCCAGCGCCTCCGGCGCAATTCCCTGAATGCGGCTCCCCCGTTCCCGTCGCGCCGTTTCAAGAAAAAGATCAAGAATCGGCTCAATGTCTTCCGGCCGTTCCCGCAACGCGGGGATGCGCAGCTGGTACACGTTGATCCGATAATACAGATCCAGCCGAAAACGCTCCCGCTTGATCAATTCCGGCAGTTCCTGATTCGTGGCCGCAATGACGCGGATGTCCACTTTCGTGCTTCGGACCCCGCCCAGCGGCTCGACGATGTGATGCTCCAGAACGCGAAGGAGTTTGGCCTGGGCCGCGAGACTCATTTCTCCGATTTCGTCGAGGAACAGTGTTCCGCGATCCGCCAACTGGAAGCGTCCCGGTTTGCCTTTCTTCGCGTCGGTGAAGGCGCCCTTTTCGTAGCCGAAAAGCTCCGATTCGAGCAGGTTCTCCGGTATCCCGGCGCAATTCAGCGCCACGAGCGGCCCTTGGGCCCGCAGGCTGGCCAGATGGATCGCCCGAGCGAGTAAGTCCTTCCCGGTTCCGCTTTCCCCGGTGATCAGCACGGTCGCGTCGGTTTGCGCGACTTCCTGCGCCAGACGTTTGACCAGATCCATTTGCTTCGACACGCTCACAATCCGGTCGAAGCCGAATTGTTCCTGGAGTCCGGCGTGAAAATTTCGATTATCCTGTGCGAGTCGTTTTACTTGCAGGGCGCGGCTGATGATGATTTTCAACTCTTCGTTGTCCACCGGCTTGGAGATGTAGTCGTAGGCGCCCTTTTGCATGGCCTCTACGGCCGACTTGACCGTTCCATAGCCGGTGATGATCAGGACCGGCACATCGGGCATCGATTGCTTGGCCGCCTCGAGGACCTCCATGCCGGAGACCGCTCCGAGTTGAAGATCGGTGACGATCAAGTCGAACGGCGATTGATCCTGAATCAGTCGAACGGCGTCGGTGCCGGAGCTGGCCAGAACGAGGTCATATCCGGCCGGTTTGAGGACAAGCTCGAACAGCCGTCGCATGCGTTCTTCGTCTTCGATAATGAGCAGGGTCGGAGGGGGCATCGCAATCGCCGATCAACATGGGTCTGATGAATCGGTCTCTAGCCTAACACTATTGGAAAGAGTGGAGAAGTGGGTTCAGTGCGGGCTGTGCGGTGTGCGATTCATACGCGCGGAGCCTGTTCCTTGGAAAGCGCAAGCGAGACATTTCTCAGAAACCCGCCGTGTTTCGCCCGGCGAATGGGGCTTTGTCTGAAGGTCGATGCAAATTCGGCCTCGCTCAGGACTTCCAACCTTCGCAGATCCGGCGCAAGCGTCAGGGGAGACGGCTGGAAGGCCGGTTCATCGGTGGCGACGGCATGTATGTTGTACGGGCAGGCGTCCAAACAATCATCGCAGCCGAAAATGCGATTGCCGATCCTGTCCTTGATGTCATCCGGTATCGTACCGGCGTCTCGTAATTCGATCGTCAGATACGAGATGCATCGGCCTGCATCGACGACGTAGGGATTCGTGATGGCCTGTGTGGGGCAGGCCCGAATGCAGAGGGTGCAACTCCCGCACAGGTCGGTCCCCGGGTCGTCCGCTTCGAGATCGAGCGTCGTCAGGACTTCGCCCAGCAGCAGCCAGGAGCCGAATTGCGGCGAGACAAGATTGGAATGTTTGCCGATCCAACCGAGGCCGGCTCGTTCGGCCCAGGCCTTTTCCATCACGGGTCCGGTGTCCACATAGGAGCGGGTGACGGCTTCGGGCGCCAGGCGCTTGATGTGAGTCTCCAACAGCTTGAGTCGGGCTCCCATGACCTTGTGATAATCCAATCCCCAGGCGTATCGGGCAATGCGACCGCGCCCCGGCCCTTCATCCGCCCGATGACCGCTGTAGTAATTTATGCCGACCGAGATGATGGACCGGCAGCCGGCGAGCACAAGGGCGGGGTCGGCGCGGCGGTTCGGCTCCCGCGCCATCCAGGCCATGGTCGCATGATATCCCCGACTGAGCCATGATCCGAGCCTGGCAAGCAGGGTCTGAGAGAACGTCTCCGTAGGCGCGACGCGGCTGATTCCGACCGCATCGAACCCCAGCCGGCGCGCCTCGTCTTTGATCCCGAGGGCAAGAGAGTGAGAAATCATGGGGTTTACGAACAATCAAACCGCACGATGAATTGCGCGGAACAGCGGATGGAATCGCAGCGGCTGCATGAGCCGACAATTTTGGTTTTCCAGTCGGAGGCTTTGGGATCAAAGTGGCATGACGTCTTTCCGGCCTTCGAAATGTTGGTCCATGGCTTCTTTGTCCCCGGAAAATGGACTACCTTGCAATCTTTCGGAAAAGGCACTTCACACCGGTGGGCGGGGTCGCCTTTATCCATGCCGAAGCTACAAGATTGCTCAGTGGTGGCTGCATAATCATTCAGGGGCTGGGCTGACACGCTCGCCCCCTCGCCTGACACCACAAACAATAGTGCACAGATTGATGCGGACAGGTATGCCGTCCATCGCTTCATAGTCGGGCTCTCCTTTGTATTGGGGCATCCTAGCACAGCAGAATCACAGGGGGCGACTGCGGAGAGCTCCCTTGTAGCAAGACGGTCCGCCTCCGTGAAAAAGGCTGCTATTGTACAGCCGATAGTACTTGTTTCCGAGGGCCTCTCGCGTCGCCACCGACCTCCCAGGTATAATTCCTTCGACAAGGTTAATTAAGCCATCGGACTGAGGCGCCCCGTTGAGTGCCTCATGGCCGAGCGGTCCGTCGAAAGGAGCACTCCATGCTCGCGACTCGCATCCGGCAGAAAGAAAGCGCCTTCTACTTCATCGCCTATCCGGCTTCGGCGCTGTTGGGGAAAATCCGATTCACGAGCCGGTATTACTTTGAAGGCGAGGAGATCTCCGCCGTATCCATCTCCGAGCACGATGAGGTGGCGAAATTTATCGCCGGCATCGAGCGCAGCGAGCAAGGATTTCAGCGTGCGCTCAATCGGCAGAAGATCAAACAGATCGTGAATTTTTATGAAACCGTTGTGTCCCAGCCCATGGTGCCGGGGACAGTCCTTTTGTTTACGGACGAGACGCTGCGCTTTCAGCGAACGGGGGATTCCGAGTCGCTCGGCCACTTGAGCGAGCCGAAGGGTACGTATCTGGTCATCGACGGTCAACATCGGCTTGCGGGACTGCATTTTTTCCGCGAGCGCCATCCCGACCAGATAGCGCAGGTCGAAGTGCCCTGTATTCTCTTTGACGGCCGCACGGCGGATTTTGCAACGGAGATGTTCGTCATCATCAACTCCACTCATACGCGGATCAACCGTTCGCATCTGGTGGACCTGTATGAAAAGGTGTCATGGGAAAGCCCCGAGAAAAAATTCACGGCCAAAGTCGTCAACATGTTGTATGAAGAACAGGATTCTCCGCTCCGGTATAAGATCAATCGCCTGGGCGGGCGCAGCAAGCAGGAAAAGTGGATTTTGCAGTCGGAGATTTTCAACGAGCTGTTGAAAGTGGTGAGCGCCCATAAACGCTGGATGGAGTCCCATCTGAATATGCGCGCCGACCGCTGCTATGCCCTGGTGCGGGATTATTTGAAGGGCGTGAAGGAGATCATGGGTGACGTCTGGGGAAGCAACGAGCGGTATATGTTCACCCGGGACGTGACTTTGAAGGCGCTCATGCGCGTCTTGGACGACCTGATCATCGATCGCAAATTGATGGGTGACTGGGAAGCGGCGCGCTCACCCAAGCCTTTCGCGGAACTGCTGAAGCCGTGGTCGCAGCTCGGCAAAGAGTTTCGGGCCGACGGATTTTATGAGCGATTTCCCGCCAAGGGGCAATTGGAACGAGTCCGGCGGGTCCACCAGCGGTTGCTCGATGTCCTCACGGCTTAGGGAGTCTGCATATTTCCGGCGGGAAGAGAGCTGCTCTGCAGCGAGGGGAGGGTGGGATGCGAGCGCTCGTGAAATACTCCGCGGTGGCGCTCATTGCAGTCTTCTGGGGCCAGACGTGCGTTGATGCGGGAAGCGCTCTGGACCAGTCTTCGCCTATTCAAAGCCTCGCAGTCGCGTCCGATCCGTCCGGTGGTGTCCGGGCGACGGCCGGCCTGCTCTTCCCGGTGCCCCCTCACATCATACAAAGCCTCCTCACGGACTACCGGAAATGGCCGGAACTCTTTGACGTTCGGATGAGGCTTGCGAGCATCGAAGAACGGCAGGGGCGGGTGGTCACTGATTTGTACATCGAGCATCCGCTCATGCCGGGAGGCCGGAGACTGGTCTGCGAGTCAGAAAGTTTGCCCGCCGGGGGGCTCGTGACGGAACTCAAGAACGGCGATTTCAAACAGTATCATCGAGTCTGGAAGCTCACCCCCGTCGACGGCGGCCTGCACACGCGGGCGGAGTTTGACTTGATCGTCGAGGTTGAGACGATCGTCCCTGATTGGGTCATCGCAGTAGCGATGCGGCGCGAGCTGGAGGCTCACTTCAGAATTGTCACGGAACGGGCGATGGAGCGGGCGCGGAAGGAAAGATGAATTCCATGAGTTCGGCTTTTTCGAGTCCGCGTTTGACCAGGGCGCCCACATCGAAGATTCGCTCGACGTTGCGCACGGTCTCCAGCCTGGTGCGTGTGCTCGGGTGGGCCGGCACGAACAATGTGCAGCAATCCTGGTCCGGTTCGATCGAGGTCTCAAAAGTCCCGATCGCCTGCGCCTGATCGGTAATTTCAATCTTGTCCATGCCGATCAGCGGCCGGAGGAGAGGCAGTTCCGCCGCCTCTTCGGTGACGAAGAGGTTATCCGGCGTCTGGGACGCCACCTGTCCCAAGCTGTCTCCGGTCGCCAGGGCCCAGCAGCCCTCCCGCCGCGCCAGTTCCTCGGCAATGCGAACCATCATGCGGCGATAGAGCACCACGCGGAACGGCGCCGGAGCGCCGGCGACAATGTCCCGCTGGATTTCTCCGAACGGGACGATGTAGAGACGAGAGTGATATTGATAGCCGGTCAGCAGGCGGGCAATTTCCTGAACCTTCTCTTCCGAGGCGCGGCTTACCAGCGGCCGGCCGGAAAAATGCACAAATACCGCGCGGCAGCCCCGCTTCATCATCCGGTAGGCGGCGACGGGTGAATCAATGCCGCCGGAAAGCAGCGCGGCAATTGTCCCGCTGACGCCGACCGGCATGCCGCCCGGTCCGTTCTCTTTCCGAGCTGAGAGGTGAGCTTCTTTCGTGAGGAGTTCGATATGGACGGTCAAGTCCGGATGTGTCAAATCGACGGTCTTGCCGGTCGTCTCGCGTAGATGTTGGCCGATGATTCGTTCCACGTCCATCGATGTCAGAGGCAGGCGCTTATCCGCCCGTTTGGCCGACACGCGAAATGTATGGAACGGCGCGTCGCGGACCTGCCGGAACGCGGCTTTTTTCAAGTCTTCAAGATCCGGAGAGGAGAGGTTCAGCCGAACGGCTTCCGTCAGCAGGAAATTGGAGATACCGAACACGCGGCCGAGGCGGTCGCGAAGAAGATCGGCCGGGACGCCGTCCGGTACGGTGACCTTCATCCGTCCTCGGAGGGCAGCTACCTGCCTGATCCCCAGATCACGCACAGCTTCACGGATATTTCGCAGCAACTGTTGCTCGAAGAACTCGCGATTGCGTCCCTTCAACGCCACTTCGTGATAATGGATGATCGCGCAACGCATGGTTCGGGGGTTTATTCCTCTTCCCCCATTCATTCAGAATTCTTCCGCTTCCAGATAGCGCTCCGCGTCGATGGCGGCCATGCAGCCTGAACCGGCGGCTGTGACCGCCTGCCGATAGGTGGAATCTTGAACATCGCCGGCCGCGAACACGCCGGGAATGCTGGTGGCGGTTCCTTTTTTGGTCACGATGTATCCGGCCTGGTCTATGTCCAATTGATCGGCGAAGAGCTCTGTGTTGGGCTTATGACCGATCGCGACGAAGACTCCACCGCAGGCCAGCTCGGTCTTCTGGCCGGTCATGATATTCAGAAGACGGACGCCGGTCACCATGTTCTCTCCATGGATTTCCTCGACGACAGAGTTCCAGGCAAAAACGATCCGCTCGTTTTTCATGGCCCGATCCTGCATGATTTTGGATGCCCGGAGCCTGTCGCGTCGATGAACAACCGTGACCTTGGGTGAAAACTTTGTGAGGAAAATGGCTTCCTCGATCGCGCTGTCGCCGCCGCCGACCACAACGAGTTCTTGTCCTCTGAAGAAATAGCCGTCGCACGTGGCGCAACCGGAGACGCCATGGCCCCATAGCCGTTCTTCACCGGACACGCCCAGCCGGAGCGGAGAAGCTCCTGTCGCAATGATCAGGACCTTGGCATGTTCGGTTCGGTCGCCGTCGATGGTCACGCTGAATGGCCTCGTCTTCAGATCGACAGCGGTGACATCTCCCGTCACGAATTGGGTCCCGAACCGTTCGGCCTGAGCGCGGACTTGCTTCATGAGGTCCGGCCCTATAATTCCCGTCGGAAAGCCGGGATAATTTTCCACCTCGGCCGTCGAGGCCAACTGGCCTCCGGACTGCCATCCCTCGATCAGCACCGGATCGAGATTGGCTCGCGCGGTATAGATAGCGGCGGTCAACCCCGCAGGTCCCGATCCGATAATGATCACGTGGCGCATAATGAAAATCTAACACAGGGATCGGCGGATTGCATCGCCTTGGCTGCTGCCGCCTAAGGCTCGCCGTCGTCGCTCGTCCGATTAAAGGAGACTACGAATGCTACTTACGCTTGCCCGCCGTTTCCCGCAGGACTTGCTTTCATTCATGCCGAGCCGCGACCGGCATGGTCGTGGTCCGGATGTACCCCATGCATATCCGCCTGTTCAATGCCGTTTTCCTTCATCGTGCTGACGTGCTGATGGGTGAACGTCACGAGGCTGACATAGGTCGGCATGGAAAACCTCCCGGTTGAGGCGGAGGGACGAGTCGGATCCCGGCGTGATTCTAAAACCGTCGGCCGGTTTTGGACAAGAAGGGCTCATGCCTTTTCCCGTAGCTCGCGATAGAGACGGGCAACCACCCGGCTCAATTTCGGACGCGGCATGGTGCCGTCCAATACAATGCCGGCCATTCGGCGTTTGCGCGCAAGCGGCATCTGGCTGTTGATGCGGCGCAGAATCTGTGCGCGGGGGAGACCGGTTCGTCGAGCCAGTCGTTCGATCTGTGTGCGGCGATCGGCGCTGACCACGATAATCTCATCGACGCGCGCGTCCACTCCGGCCTCGAAAAGCAGCGGCACTTCGTAAATGACGACGGCATTCGGCTGCCGCTCGGCGATCGCCTTTGTCAGTCGAGCGTGCAGGCGTGCGACCCTCGGATGAACGATCTGCTCAAGCCGCCGGAGTTTGCGGGGCGATTGAAACACAATGGCTCCCAGCGCTTGCCGATCGATGGATCCGTCGTCGCGAAGGATGGATTTGCCGAATGTCCGGACAATGTCCCGCCAAGCCGGTTTGCCCGGTTCCACAACCTGGCGCGCCAACTGATCTGCATCGATCACGTGCGCGCCGCATCGATGAAACATGCCCGCGACGGTGCTCTTGCCGGTTGCCACCCCGCCGGTGAGTCCTACCACGATCATAGAGACGGACCTTATCACGGAGATGCCGGTCCGGCCAACAAAGGCTCGCGATGGAAGTCCGATTGACAAGCCTGCGCGCGCGCCTGTAAGAGCTAGCATGATGCATCGGCTTAGAACGGTCCTCTGCTTGGCATTGCTTTGCGGCTTCATGGACTCGGCGCTCGCCGAGGAACCCGCCGGTTCGAGTCCCAGGACATTAACGGTCGCGCAGGACGGATCGGGACAGTACCGCTCCATCCAGAGCGCAATCGACGAGGCTCGGAAGGGGGATACCATCTTAATCGGCCCCGGCGCCTACCGTGAAGATGTCAGAATCCATAACAAGGAGCGAATCAAGTTGGTCGGCGCGGGCATGGATCAGGTGACCCTGCTCGGGAGCGATGTTGTCGGGGTCCTGTTCGTGGGCAAGCTGCCTTATGGAGCGGCGGACATCGAAATCAGCGGGCTCACGGTCAATGAGCATGGAGGACAGTCGGTCGGCGTGTTTCTAGGGCGTCGCATTGTGCTGCGCCGGATTCGTGTGAACGGCATGCTCTTCGGGCAGCAAGTGGAGGATGTCCGCATTGAGGACAGCATTCTGGGCGGCAGCGAAACCACGGGCATCCAATTTGTCGATTCCCAGGCGGCGTTGGTTGGAAACTTCATTCATGACAACGATCACGGCGTGAATGTGGTCGGCAATTCCAACGTGCGCCTGGAACGAAATGTCATCACCCGGAGCCTGTTCGAAGGGGTGGTCGTCGGTGATCGGGCGACGGCCGAACTCATCGGCAACACGATCGTCAAAAATGGAGGGGGCGCCGCCTTTCTAGGCGCCTCCCAAGTGCAAGCGAAAGGGAACATTGTGAATCTCAACCGCTTCGGATTCATGATCGGTCCTTCCAGCCGTGTCTCGATGGGCTTCAATGCGCTTCATAATGAGGAAGGCAACTACCTGCGTCAGGGCTCTCCGCCGCAGCCGGCTCCGGACCTTCAGCCCGACTCGGATTTGACGGTGGATGCGGAGTTTGTTGACACCAAAGCGGATGATTTTCGCTTGAGGGCGGATACCTCGCTCGTCAAGATCGGTGGATTTTCCTATCTCGGGGCGCTGCCTCCGGTGGCGCAATCTGAGTAACGTCCAGTCTCGAAAGCCGCGCGTTATTGTACGGTTAGAGCGCTTTTTCACGGTGGAACAAAACCATGTGGTATGCTTCAATGTGTAGAAGGTCGGTGAGATATAATGAACACGTTTCGAGCTGGCTTAAGAATTGCTCACGCAATACCGAAAAAGAATTGGAGGATAATAGGTGGCCAGTTATCGACCCAACCTCGAGAAACGTGACACGGACGGAATTCCTTCCTTGGAGGAAGTTGAATCAGGGAAGCTCGTCGGAGCCATTCTCCCGATGTCGGAGCAGGCGCAGCTCCAATTGCGTGACAGCATCGAAGTCATCGACTATCTGATGAATCAGGAAAGCGTCGTCTGGAGTTAGTTCGAGGCGTAAGGTTCTTAACCGGCTTTCTCCCGCCTGGCCGGCACCCCTTCTTCCGCTACTCTCCGCATTCTCCGCTCCGTAAGGATATGTCCTCAGCCTCAATGGATCTGGAAAACCCCTGACCGTACTTTGCCAAGCCGTGTGATCTTCAGGAGACCCATCCATGGTGGGAGTCCGCCACTGATATTGATTGTCCCGGACCACGAGGGCATGCTATGCCACGGAAAACGGTGACTGAAGGGAAAGATCGAGGTGGCTATGCGAGAAGAGACGCCCGCGCCGACGAATTCGGGACAGATGCATCCATCGGCTGAGATGAGTCGCCTCGAGCAGGATGCCAAGCGACTGAAGCACTGGAAGCGCTGGGGCCCCTATCTCAGCGATCGAGCCTGGGGAACCGTCCGTGAAGACTACAGTCCATACGGCACCGCATGGGAAGCATTCCCGCATGACCAGGCCCGCTCGAAGGCCTATCGATGGAACGAAGATGGACTGGGAGGCATCTGCGACCGGCATCAATATGTCTGTTTCGCGCTGGCTTTATGGAACGGCCGTGACGCGATTCTAAAAGAGCGGCTGTTTGGACTCACGGGCAATGAAGGCAATCACGGGGAGGATGTCAAAGAATATTATTTTTACCTCGATTCGACGCCCACCCACTCGTACATGAAATTTTTGTACAAATATCCGCAGGCGGCGTTTCCCTATGCGCGTCTCGTGGAAGAGAACCGCCGGCGTGGTCGGCACAGCTTGGAATATGAACTGGTGGACACAGGCGTGTTCGACGACCGTCGCTATTTTGATGTCGTCATCGAGTATGCGAAAGATTCTCCGGAAGATATTTTTATCAGGATTCAGGCGATCAATCGGGGGCCTGATCCCGCCGAATTGACCCTGCTGCCCACTCTCTGGTTTCGCAACACCTGGTCCTGGGGTCTCGACGTTCGTCGCCCGCGGATGCGTCGGGCAGAAAGCGTACGTGATCTCAGCGTGATCGAGTTCAATCACGACTATTATGGGTATCGGCGGCTGCTGTGCGAAGGCGCACCGCCTCTTCTGTTTACGGAAAATGAAACGAACTCCCGCAGGCTGTATGGCGATCCGGATGGTCCGCGTTACGCGAAGGACAGCATCGACGACTATATCGTTCACGGGGATAAAGCAGCCGTCAACCCGGACGGGGTCGGCTCAAAAGCCGCCGCGCAGTATGTCCTCGCGTTGCCGCCCGGCGGCGCCTCGACGATCCGGTTGCGACTGACCAACATCGCGGATGACCCGACGCTCAGTAGGGATTCACACGATCACATCTTTACTCAGCGCATTCGGGAGGCCGACGAGTTTTACGACGGCCTGGCGCCGGCGGATCTCTCGGAAGACGGCCGAATCGTTCAACGCCAGGCATTTGCCGGCCTCTTGTGGAGCAAGCAATTTTATCACTATGACGTCGATCGCTGGCTCAAGGGCGACCCGGCCGGGCCTCCGCCGCCGCGCCGACGGTGGCAGGGCCGGAATGCCGATTGGACGCATCTCTACAACGCCGACGTCATCTCGATGCCGGACAAATGGGAATATCCCTGGTATGCGGCTTGGGACTTGGCGTTTCATTGCATTCCGCTGGCGCTGGTCGATCCCACATTTGCCAAAGACCAGCTGGTTCTCATGCTCCGTGAATGGTATATGCACCCCAACGGACAAATTCCCGCGTATGAATGGGCGTTCGGGGACGTGAATCCGCCCGTCCATGCCTGGGCCGCGTGGCGCGTCTATAAGATCGAGAAAAAGCGCAAAGGGACCGGCGATCGGGTTTTTCTCGAGCGGGTCTTCCATAAACTCCTGTTGAACTTCACCTGGTGGGTGAATCGAAAAGACGAGGGCGGGAAGAATATTTTTCAGGGAGGGTTTCTCGGTCTCGATAATATCGGCGTGTTCGACCGCAGCAAACCGCTGCCCACCGGCGGGCATATCGAACAGTCGGACGCCACCAGTTGGATGGGCATGTATTGCCTCAACATGCTGATGATCGCCCTGGAATTGGCGCGCGACAACCGGGCGTATGAAGATGTCGCGAGCAAGTTTTTTGAGCACTTCGTCTATATCTGCCGCGCCATGAATAATATCGGCGGCGAGCGGATCGAATTATGGGACAAGGAAGACGGCTTTTTCTACGACGTCCTGCATTTGCCGGACGGGCGCAATTGCCCTCTGAAGGTGCGGTCCATGGTAGGACTGATCCCGCTCTTCGCCGTGGAGACGTTGGACTCGGAGCTCGTCGACAAGCTGCCGCGCTTCAAGCATCGGATGCAATGGTTCATCGAGAACCGGCCGGACTTCAGCAGCCACGTCGAGACCCAGACGGAGGACGGCGGCGTCCGTCGCTTTCTGTCCCTGGTTCATCGTCATCGGCTCCGAAAAGTGCTCCAATATATGTTGGACGAAGCCGAGTTCCTTTCCCCGCACGGCGTGCGGGCCTTGTCGCGCCGTCATAAAGATCATCCCTATATCATGTCCGTGATGGGGGTGGAGCATCGAGTCGATTATGAGCCGGCGGAGTCCACGACGGAGCTGTTCGGCGGCAATTCCAACTGGCGGGGACCGGTCTGGTTTCCGGTCAATTACCTCATCATCGAATCCTTGCAGAAGTTTCACCACTATCTTGGCGACCGCTTCACGGTGGATCTTCCGACCGGCTCGGGCAACAAGGTCACATTATGGGAGGTCGCGGGTGAATTGTCGCGCCGGTTAACGAGAATCTTCCTGCGCGACGAGGACGGCCGGCGGCCGGTGTACGGCGGCACGAGCCTCTTTCAAACCGATCCTCATTGGAACGACCTGATCCAATTCTACGAGTATTTCCACGGGGACAACGGCGCCGGAATCGGGGCGAGTCATCAGACCGGCTGGACCGGCCTGGTCGCCAAACTTATCCAGCAAAGCGGGGAGTGAGAGTAGGGAGAACGACGCCGATAGTCATGCAGGTTGACGTGGAGGACTGCCGGAATCTCGATCGAGCGCTGAGCCTGGAATGGCTGGAGACGAACGGGCGGGGCGGATTCGCCTCCGGAACGGTCGCGGGCGCCAACACCCGTCGCTATCACGCGCTGTTGATGGTGGCGTTGGAACCGCCGGCCAACCGGTACGTGCTTGTGAATCATTTGGAAGAATGGGTGGAGTGGGGTTCGCAGGCGTTTCCGATCTCGACGAACCTCTATTATGGTAAGGTCGTCCACCCGGACGGCTATCGCCGATGCCGGAAATTTTCAACCGAGCCCTGGCCGACGTGGATTTATCAGGAGGGCGGGCTGTCTCTTCAACGGGAGCTCTTCTGTCCGTGGGGGCGCGACCTCATTGTGATCAGATGGCGGCTAACGGGCGGCCGTGCCCAGCGCGTCACACTGAAAGTGAATCCGATGCTCTCCGGCCGCGATTACCATGCGACGCACCACGAGAACCACAAGCTGTCCGCGCAGGCATCGGTTGGCGAGGGCCGGGTCACCTGGCGGCCCTATGGCGCGCTGCCGCGGGTGCACGCCTTTCACAACGGCCGGTATAGCCATGCGCCGGATTGGTATCGCCGGCTCTATTTGCCGATGGAACGACAGCGAGGGCTCGGCGACCAAGAGGATTGGTGGTCGCCGGGAGAGATCTCGTTTGCGCTCTCGCCGGGCCGATCCGCTGAACTGATCCTGACGACGGAGTCCATCGACGATGTTCAAATATCCGCCCTGGAAAAAGATGAACTGGCCCGCCGGAAGCACGTGGCCGACTCGGCCCCTCGGCGGCACCGACTGGCTTGTTCCCTGTGGCGAGCCGCGCCATCGTATTTGGCCATCCGCGGCGCAGGTCATACGATCATCGCCGGATATCCGTGGTTTACGGATTGGGGGCGCGACACCTTCATCGCGCTTCCGGGTCTTTGTCTCGTCACCGGCCTGCATGAATTGGCCTGGCAGATCATCATGACCTTCGCTGCGCATGTTTCCGAAGGGATGGTGCCGAATCGATTCCCCGATGCGGGAGAGCTTCCGGAATACAATGCTGTTGACGCGTCGCTCTGGTTCATCCATGCAGTCGATCGCTATCGCTGCTACAGCGGCGACGAGGCCCGCGTGAGACAACGAGCGTGGCCTGCCGTCAAGCAGATACTGGACGGCTACCGCAAGGGAACGCGGTTTGATATTCACCGAGACCGGGACGGCTTGATCGCGGCTGGAGAGGCCGGGGCGCAACTGACCTGGATGGACGTCAAGATCGATGGGCGTCCTGTGACTCCGCGCCATGGGAAGCCGGTGGAAGTCCAAGCCCTCTGGGTACGAGCGCTCGCGATCGCGGAAAAATTGGCCGCCCGATACGGCGAGTCCGAATATGCGAACCTGTGTCGCAAGGATCGGGAGCAGGCGATCCGATTGTTTCGGGAGCGCTTTTGGTGCGAGGCATCAGGATATCTGTACGATGTGATCGACGGGCCGGAAGGCGACGACGCGACGCTGAGGCCGAATCAGCTCTATGCGATTGCATTCGATGACGGGCTTGTACGGAAGGAGCAGGCCGATCGTGTTCTTGATGTGGTCCGTACCAGGCTGTTGACCCCGGTCGGCATCAGAACGCTGCCGGCTGATGATCCCCGCTATCGTTCTCGTTACGAGGGTAGCGTCGCCGATCGCGACGGCGCGTATCATCAAGGGACCGTGTGGCCGTTTCTGCTGGGACCGTTTGTGTCCGCATGGGTCAAGACGAAAGGCCGATCGCCGAAAGTCAAAAAACAAGCGCGCGAATTTCTCCAGGGGATCGAGCGCCATTTGCATGAGGCCTGTCTTGGGCAGGTATCGGAAATCTTCGACGCGGAGCCGCCGCATGCGCCTCGAGGATGTCCGGCGCAGGCCTGGTCAATTGCGGAGCCGTTGCGCGCGTTGGTGGAAGACATCGGAGGCCGCTTTCCCTCCTCGACACAGTTTTCTTGACAGCCGCGTATTCTCTCCTGTAAAAATCGATTTTCTTTCGCAACCATTACGTATGAATCGCACGATACTCTGTCTCACCCTGCCGCTGTTGACGGCCTGTTCATTATTATCAACGCAGAATCACCCGAGCGAGTCTCAGGATCAGACCGTCATGTCTCTGTGGGAACTCTATCGGGATTGCCGCCAGAGTGGTAACGTCGAGACCGCCCTGTCGGCTGCCCGGCAGCTGCGGCAGTCGGCGGATATGCAAGTCGTGCCGGCGTCGGATCTACCGGGCGGCCTGGATGGATTCGTGATGAAACAGCCGGTTCGCACCACGGTTGATCCGAAAGCCATGGCCGCCTCTTGCACCTTGCAAGCAGCAAAGGTCAGCTTGGACGCCGGACGGCAGGAGGAGGCGCAGCAGCTTCTGCATGCCGTCATGCGGAACTATCCAGAGTCGGAGTATGCCTTCTACGTCCAACGGGCGAAAGATTGGATGAGGGATCTTCCGCCCGGGACTCTCGATCCCGAGCAGCCTTCCATTTCAGAACTGTAGCACGTGGTTCCGATTCCCTTCTCTAGGCCGTCGCTCTGCCGCCTGACGTCAGGGTTTCCTCGACGCGCCATGTCTTATCCCGCACCGTTCTGACAGTTCTTCGGCTCCTTCTCCATGAGCGCACCAATCGGGACATCGATCCATGCGGGCCCGTCCTGGCGTTCCAGCTTGGACAGGAACATAAGGCCGAGCCCGCGTCGTCCTCCGGGAACTTCCGAAGAAGACATCCAAATGATGGCGCACCCTTCCCGGGTCATCTCGAACTTTCCGACATGCCAACCCGGTAGGAGATCAGCCGACTGGATGCGGACCGTTGTGCCGTTTGGAAACCGGTGAAGGGGCTCCGCCAAGCCGGAGGAGACGCTGATCAATGCCGCCAAGACCGCCAATGACCACGTGAATCGCATAGGCTTGCCTCTTAAGAGAGCTTGCCGCGTATCATCGCCAAGTTCGAGCGACTAGGCAAGAAAAAGCTTCGAAGGAAACCCTTTGTCCAAGCGGATGGGTTGAACTTGGATCTACGGCACTCCGTGAAGCGATTGGCGAGTGGTGGTGCCTTTCAGGTCCATGTGAAGCATCACGCCGGCGTCGGCTTTCTGGGGATCTATCGGAGACGGCATTCGGTCGGCGGATAATTTGACCAAGGGGACGGCCACGATGTACGGCGTTGTATCCGAAGGGACCGACGCAAACGAGAGCTTGATGGCTTTGGGGCGTTCCGGCTGTTTGAGACCTGCCAGAATTTCCGACGGCACAAATCCCACGAGCATTGCATTACCGTCAGCCAGCTTGTGGATCTCATAAAAGTTGGCGCCCAGGCGTGCCCGTTCCAGGGTGAGATCCGGACTCTGGGTGACCAGGGCCATCGCCAATGAGGTCCCGGCGACAAAGCCATATTTTCCCGTGGGCGCTTGTGAGAAGCGAACGTTGAGCTCTCCGAGTTCGGTTACTCCGGTTTTCATCCGTAATTCTTGCCGCAGTTCCGCCTCGGTTCCGGTTTTCTCGACGAAGACGACGGCCGGCGCGGCTTTCTGAATCGGAAAGACCTCGGTTTTCTCTCCTTGGACGGCGTGGAGCGTCACCGGCAAAACAATCAGGATGAAAACATTCAGCGACGCGAAAATCCGCCGGACAATATCATTACGCCGGCGGGCGGCAGCAGTATGCATGTGATATCCTCTTATGTCGCCTGCAGCCGTATTAGAGCCGTGGGCGTATCGAAACCGGGCGGACGACCGATGGCCGTCGATTACAGCCCGGTCTTATGTAACAGGTACCGTATCGAATGCCGGCTCGTCAACCAGCTAAAAATGCGAATGGGCCATCCTTGTTATCAATTTCACCTGCATCAGGGGCGCCTTGGTCCTAGGCTTGGGCAAACCAACCCACCACCTTCATAATCCTGGTTGCCATATTGCTGGTCGCCATATTGACAGATAGTCCGCGCCTCCGTACTCTCGTTCGTTGTTCGTCTCCGCTCACGATGATCATGGGAGGATAGCATGGGCAGAAGTGGGAAAGAGGTCCGGTTAGGCTCAATGAAGATGGCGCTGATGATGGGCGTGGCGGGATTCTTGTTCGGAACGGGAATCGCCGGGGCTGCCGACGAATTGCCGAAGGAGTCCGTGCTGCCGTCCAGCCTGGCCGTCAAGGCGGTTCAAGCGGCGGTGGAGTTTTGCAAGAAAGACGGCTATCGCGTCACCGCATCCGTGGTTGATCGTGGCGGAGTTCTGCGGGCGATGGTCCGATTCGACGGAGCCGGTCCCCATACGGTTGAAAGCAGCCGCAAAAAAGCCTTCACCGCTGCGAGCCTGAAGCGCCCGACGAGCGAGTTGGCTGAGTTGATGGCTAAGACCCCGACGCTCCAAGCCCTGCGGGATATGGATCGCCATATCCTGATTCTTGGCGGCGGATTGCCGATTGAAATCAACGGTGAAGTGGTGGGCGGTATCGGGGTCGGCGGGGCTCCCGGCACCCATCTGGATGATGCCTGCGCACAAGCGGGGCTCGATGCGATCGGAGCGGCATCCAAAACGCCAGCAGGCAAGTGAACCGGAGTCGCAGTCTAGCCTGCATTCTGCTCTCCATGATCGTCTCGGTCGCATGCAACAGCGAGGCGCCCGAGCCCGCCGTGATGGAATGGCCTCCGGGCGGCTTGCGCGTGACGATTACGAGAGTCGCGACCCATCCGTTTCTCGCTCGGTACAACTTGACGGCGCGCGTGGAGCGCCGTGACGGATGCATCGCCGCGAGCGATCTGTTTCCCGACACCGGCCACGCCGGGCGACGAAACTTGTACCTGACGCAATCGGGAGCTCTTGTGATCATCGGACAGTATGATGCCAGGCTGCTGCGACCGGATGGTTGTACGATACAGTTGGTCGAGTTTCACCAACTGGAGAAGAAGCGGCTATTCCTGGGCACGTTCGATATCGATGAGCACAAACGATGGCGGTTTCTGCCCCCTGATGCGCGATCCGAGCGTCCGTTTGAGAGTTGATCAATGACATGGCCGGATCCCGCATCTATTTCTATCGCCGGTTGGTTGATTCCGATGAATCGATTGTGTGGCGGATGCTCTACGAGGCGGCTCATGTCGCCGAGGAAGGGCTGTCCGTCGAGTCCATCCGCGCCGATCCCTATCTTGCCAAGTATGCGGCCGGGTGGGGAAGGGCGGGGGATCTTGGCGTCGCGGCCTTCGAGCGGGAAGGCAGCGAGCCGGTGGGAGCAGCCTGGGTTCGATTGCCGGTTGCCGGCGATCGAAGCGACGGCGACAGTGTCGGTCAGACGCCCGAATTAGCTTTCGGAGTAATACCAGCCCATCGAGGAAAGGGTGTCGGGACGGAATTGTTACGACTGCTGTTGGAAGCGGCGCGCGAGCCGTTCCGGGGCGTCACGCTCACCGTGCGGACCGGCAATCCCGCGATCCGGTTGTATGAACGGTTCGGTTTTCGCCGGTTACCGGGAGACCTGATGAATCGGGTAGGTGGACGATCCGTGAGGATGTACGCGATATGGAAGTAAGGAAAGACAAGACGAGGATACGTCTGGGCGCCTCAAAACCTCACCGCGGCCATGTCATGTCGGCATCTGGCGTTTCGAAGCACTATGATACCGGCAATGACATCGGCCAAGCCGACGACGGTCAAGACGACAGCGCCGGTTCCGTCTGATTGTTCGGATGCCAGATGGGTGGCAAGGAAGGGAAAGGCGAACAGCGTCACGGCGGCGCCCGCAGCGTAGAGGGCCAGCGCGACTCTCCGCATCGAGGTGCTGCTGGTCAACAGGTCGCCCTGTGAAAATGTTCGCGCCGGCGAAGAGGACAGGGGAAAATACGACTTCATCCGATACCATCCGTAAAGGAGTCCACCCAGAACCGCCAGCCAGGCGATGCCCCAAAGCGTCTGAAAAAATGAAACGATGTCGTCGCCGGTCGGCATGGTTGATAAGAGTGTAGCATTCGTTTTCCTCCTGGCAACCGAAGTCGATAATTCGACGGCCGACCATGGCGGAGACCGCACAACACATCTCATCCGGTCCCGCAAGGATGATCAATGACGAATTGCCCACGACCGGCCGGTAGCCCTCGCGCCACCTCGATATTTCCTGCCGACATGGCAAGTGAGTTGCCGGCCGGTCCGGTACCGGTGCGGCGCCATTCACCGCTCCCCGCGCAGCAGCGCATGCCGTCAGAGATCCGTTATAAGTGAATTACGGGATGCCGTACATGTCGCCTCCATCATTACCATCGTTCAAGATCGGGCAGATCCCGTCCGGACGCTGGTTCGTGGGCCATTTGTGGGAATTTAAACAGCGTCCTTTGGATATCATGGCGGCGTGGCGTCGACAGCACGGCGACCTCGTGCGCTTCCGGCTCGGAACGAGATCCTGCTATTTGCTGAGCCATCCGGATTTGGCTGAAGAGGCGCTGCTGCACAGGCCGGATGATTTCGGGAAGATCTACGATCCGGGTAAACCGACCGGCTTGGGGCTGGTTCTGGGCAACGGTCTACTGACGAGCGAAGGGTCGCTCTGGAAAAAGAACCGCCGGCTTATCCAGCCGGTGTTCCAGCGCCAGCGCGTGACCACGATGGCTCGTGAAATCGCGACGGTCGGGAAAGAACTGCTGCAGCGTTGGGACGCAGAGGACCGGCCGCAATCGATGGATGTGGCGGTCGAGATGATGAAGACCACGCTCGATGTCATCACGCGGACGATGTTCAACACAAGCCTGCTGCACGAGGTCGGCCGCCTTGCCCCGGCGCTCGATACGCTGCTTCGCTATGCGTTTCAATCCTTTCATAACCCACTGCGGCTGCCCCTGTGGGTTCCGACACCGGGCAACCGCTCCTTCCAAGAGGCCAAAACCTTGGTGGATCGGCTGATATACGGGCTGATCAGCGAACGGCGACACAGCGGAAATCGGCACGGCGATCTCTTGGATCATTTGCTGCACGCGGTTGATGAAGAGACGGGATCAGGACTCAGCGATGAACAGCTGCGGGATGAATTGCTCACAATCGCCGCGGCCGGCCATGAGACCACCGCCAATGCCTTGAGTTGGACGTGGTATTTATTGGCCCATCACCGGGATGTGCGAGCGAAGCTCTACGGTGAACTCGCGGAAGTCCTCCAAGACCGCGCACCGACGGTCGAAGATGTCCCGCGATTACGCTACACGAGATCGATTTTTGAGGAGGCGCTGCGACTCTATCCGCCCGCGCCGGCGCTTCAGCGCAAATCGCTCCATGATACGAGCCTGGGCGGCTGTCCCATCAAGGGCGGCTCCTTGGTGATTATCAGTCTGTGGAATATCCACCGGCATGTGGACTTTTGGACCGAGCCGGAGGCGTTCCGGCCTGAACGGTTTATGCGCGGGGCGGATGCCACCGGCCATCGGCTGGCCTGGATGCCATTCGGTGCAGGCCATCGCACCTGCATCGGAAACCACTTCGCCATGATCGAGGGACCATTGCTGTTGGCGCTCATCGCGCAACGGTATGAATTGGATCTGGCGCCGGGTTACGATGTCGAACCGGAAGTCGCGGTGACCGTCAGGCCAAAGTACGGACTGAAGATGATGGTGCGGAAACGAATGTGAAGGGCCTATTGGACCGGTAATATGAGCTACTCCCGTTGGAGTCCAACTGTGGACGGCCCTCTCACCGAAGCCGCCCTCAGGCGAAAAATCGAACGCCTCGGCTACTCGGTGACGCGATATGTATACCAAGCCGGCACTTATTTCCCCGATCATTCACACCGGGTCGACAAAATGGATGCCGTGGTATCGGGGCGGTTTAAAATGGTGCTTGAGGGACGGGAAATTGTCCTCGAAGCCGGCGATATGCTCGCCGTACCGGCCGGCGTGGTTCACTCGGCTGAAGTGGTCGGCGATGAGGCGGTTGTGAGCCTGGATGGTGTGAAGGTATAGGGATTTTGGCCGCGGCGCGAACCCATGCCTAAATTCCTTCGTGCATCTTGACTGTCTTGAGGAAGGCGCCGAGTTCAGGATCGGCCTGCGGGCCGAATGCATCGGCGATTGTGCCGCGCGTGCCGTCGTTCGCTTCGATGACATAGAGCACCGACATGTCATCCGGGTCGCTCACGCCTTCGAACCGGTGGTGCTCGACGATGACTAATTCATCGGGTCGGAACGTTTTCCCGGTGTTGACCGCCTTGAACGTTTTGTCGAGAAACTCAAAATTCGCCGCGAATCCTCTCTTTCGGAGATCCTCCACGGCTTCCGCCATTGTCTTATAGCCTTTCAATGCCATGAGCCACCTATTTTACTCCGAGTTTCGGCCAAATGACTTGCTAGAAGAGCCGCGCAATCTCGAGAACGAACCGGAGATCCTGCCGGAGTATTTTCGTATCGTCGCCATGGATCAAGTTGTTCGCGCCGGTCCACAAAGTCACCAGACATGATGAAAGGACCTTGCGGCTTGATCGACAGTAGGAACCGCTTACCTTCTACCATCGCACGGGCCGCGGACTTGTTCAATCTGTCCTGGGTGCCGGGTGGACACTCACGCCTTGGGTTTGCGGCTGTGATAGCGACCGATGACTACGTTTGGGTTAGGCAGCCGGAGAGCCGGGATTTCCTGACGAGGAGCGCATGTCGCGAGGCAGCAATTGAAGCAGGCGGTCGACCCAGGTGGCGGGCAACTTTTCGACCGATTCATGAATGCGGGATTGCCACCAGGAAGAGATCTCGGCTAGGTCCTGCTTCTCGAAGCGATGTTCCATGATATCGAACGTGTCATGCCGATAGAGGACGACATCGATGGGATACTCGACGCTCGTCGAACTGGTGCGGGTCGCATCGAAGGCGAGGAATCCGACCTTGAGCGCGAGATCGAGGCCGGATTTGTACCGTAGCACCCGATCGAGCAGAGGCTTCCCGTAGCCGGACTCCCCGATGATGCAGTAGGGGGTGCCCTCGCTCACCTCCACCCAGTTGCCCTGCGGATAAATGAGATAGAGCTTGTGTTCCTCGTCGTTTTCCAACTGTCCTCCCACTAGCGCGTGGAGATTGAAAGCCAACCCGGCCTTGTCGAGCGCCTGTTTGTCCTCGTCCGCGACGCGGCGAATCTGAGCCGAGAACACGTTGACGGCCTTGAACATCTTGTCGAAGGTTTGATCCCTCTCCCCGATGGCCTCGTCGAAGTAGGTGACGGCCTTGTCGCGAACCGACCGCAGTCCGGACGTCATGAGGAACATGGAATGGCGTCCGTGCTGATGGATGGATACCTTGCGCGCGGTGATGCACTCCACGCCCGTCGTGACGCGGGTATCGGCGATGCCGATCAATCCATCCTCGACTTTCATGCCCAAGCAAAAGGTCATTGTGCCTCCGCCGCAAGGATTGTGCTGGAAATCGGACGGGGAGCAAAGAAGGTGTCGAAAACGGCGTCCCCGACCTGATTGAGTTGTGCTTGTAGATGGTCTGCGAATTCGTGAAGGCCTCCTGCCACGCATTCTTCGATATCGGCAAAGTCCAGCTGCGCGCGCAGGCGCCCCAGCCGCTTTTCGGCCAGGTTTTGATAAGATCCATGTTCGGAGCCGGAGATGGCGTGTAGGGAATCCTCGCTCTTGATGAGACAGTAGCGGATGGCGCGGGGAAACGTGGCGTCGAGAATCAGGAAGGCGGTGACTCCGGCCGGCGAGATGCGGCCGAACCGTTTGACATACATCTCCAGCGCGCTCGCCGATTTCAGCAGGGCGGACCACTGAATGATATCGAACGGCGTGCCGACCTCGGCGACGGTCGGAAGCAGCATGAAATATTTCACCTCGAGAATGCGCGAGGTCTTGTCCGCCCGTTCGAGCAAGCGGCCGAGCCGTGCGAAATGCCAGCCTTCTTCATGCGACATCGTGGCGTCGGTCGTGCCCAAGAACAGATGGCTTGCGGCTTTGACATCGGTCAGAAACGTGTGGAGATCCAGACGAGAGAATCCCCGAGCTACCGCGTCCTTGACCATGAAATGGAACCGGTTGACTTGTTCCCACATGTCGGTGGAAATGATCTCCCGAACCGACCGTGCATTCTCGCGCGCGGCCGCGAGGCAGGAGAGAATCGAGCTGGGGTTGGCGGAATCGGCCACGAGAAAATGAATGACGCTCTCTTTCGTCGCTTTGCCGTACCGATCCAGAAAGACCTCATGATCGCCCGTGGTGGCGATCAGCGGTTCCCATTGCTCGGCGGTTCCTCGGGGAAGATCAAGGCTCAGATTTAGATTGACGTCGATGAACCGGGCATAGTTCTCCGCCCGTTCGATATAGCGGTTCAACCAGTAGATCGAGCTTGCGACCCGGCTCAACATCGATAGCCTCACCCATTCCGCCCGGCCGCCATGGCAGGTCCTGGCGCGCCGTTCACGACAGGACCCAGGTATCCTTGTTCCCGCCGCCCTGAGACGAATTCACGACCAGCGACCCCTTTCGCAGAGCCACGCGAGTCATGCCTCCCGGCAAGACGTACACATCCCGACCGTACAGCACATAGGGCCTGAGATCGACGTGCCGCCCTTCGACCTCATTCTCCACTAAGGTGGGCACCCGCGACAGCGCGAGGGTGGGTTGCGCGATGAAGTTGCGTGGGTCCTCTTCGATGCGACGGGCGCACTCCTCGCGTTCCTGTTGCGAGGCACGAGGGCCGATCATCATCCCGTACCCGCCCGATTCTCCGGTGGCTTTCACCACCAGCTCGTCGAGGTGCTCCAACACGTACGTCCGGTCGCGGGTCTCCCAGCAGACATAGGTGGGCACGTTGGGGAGCAGCGGCTCCTCCGCCAAGTAGTAATTGATGATCTTCGGAACATAGGCATAGATAGCCTTATCGTCCGACACGCCGGTGCCCGGCGCGTTGACGAGGGCAACCCGGCCCCTTCTGTAACAGTCCATGAGTCCTGGAACTCCCAAAATGGAGTCCCGGCGGAATGCCATAGGATCGAGATAGTCGTCGTTGATGCGCCGATAGATGACGTCGACGCGCTGGGACCCTTTGGTCGTCCGCATGTGGACATAGCCGTCGACCACGGCCAGATCATTCGCCTCGACCAGTTCGATTCCCATTTTTTGGGCGAGGAGGGAGTGTTCGTAATAGGCGGAATTGAACATCCCCGGGGTCAGGATGACGATGGTCGGATCGGGAACGTCGGTAATGTACCGCAGCGTATCCAACAGATGGTTGGGGTATTCATCCACCGGTCGCACGCGATAGGCATCGAACAGTTCCGGAAAAGTCCGCTTCATGACTTGTCTGGCTTCCAACACATAGGCGACGCCGGATGGGCACCGCATATTGTCTTCGAGGACGTAGTAGCGCCCGTCGCTGATGCGGACCAGGTCGATGCCGGCAATGTGGCACCAGATTCCCCGCGGCGGATTCAGGCCCATACAGGCTTGCAAGTAACCTTTTCCGGAGTAGAGGAGGTCGGCGGGAATGACGCCGTCTTTCAGGATCATCTGACTGTGGTAGACATCGTCGATGAACAGATTAAACGCCCGCATCCGCTGGCGCAACCCGGCCTCAATATGGCTCCAATCCGGCGCCTCGACGATCCGTGGGACGATGTCGAAGGGAAAGATCTGTTCATGGCCGGCCTCCGTCCCAGAGACCCCGAACGTCATGCCCATATTCAGAATGACGCGCTCTGCGGCCTGCTGGCGCTTTTTGAGCTCTCCTTCGGCGAGCGAGGCGAATTTGCGCAGCAGGAGAGCGCTGCCCGGTCGCGGCAGGCCTTTCCCCTCGTAAAGCTCGTCGTAGAAATCGCCCGGGTCGTAGGCTGAAAATTTCATGATCGATCCCTTCTCGGCAGGGGTCACACGGTAGCAAAACACTTCTTTTGGTGCAACATGGCGCTGGCGCATGGTCCAGGTGTTATGACGGCATCCGGTCTTTGAACGTCAGCTCCGCGACGGCGGATTTATCAAGGTCTCCCTTTCCGTGCTGGACCAATCGCCGATATTGCTCGCAGGCGGCCTTGGCGAGCGGCACCTCCAGTCCAGCCTGTTTCGCCAGAACTAGCGCAATGCCGGAATCTTTCGCGGCGTGGGCGGCGGAGAAGAAACATTCGTGCGCGCGGTTCTGCATATCTTCACCGTCCGTTTCAAGCACCCGTGAATTCGCGCCGGTTTGGGCGAACACCTCGCGCAGCATCGTCAGATCGAGGCCCAAGGCTGCGCCTAGGCCGAGTCCCTCGGCCAGTGCCGCCGTATTGGCGTTCATGACCATGTTGACGAGCGCTTTGACCTTGGCGGCCTCCCCTGCCGGGCCGATATAACGTAACCTGGCGCTCAGATCCTCCAGCAACGGCCTTGCCCGCTCAAAAGTCTCCGACCGTCCTCCGCACATGAGATAGAGGGTACCTTCCCGTGCTTGCGTGATGCTGCTGGCCATGCAGGCCTCCAAACTCCGGCCGCCCGCCTGTTCGACGAGCGCGTCCACCTCCTTGTGAACAGCGGGCGAGAGCGTCGCGCAGTTGATGAAGAGTCGATCGTTGGCATGGCGCAAGAGACTGCCGGGATCGTGCGCGTCATAGATCCGACGCATGGCCGCGTCATCGGAAACGACCGTGAACAGGATATTGGAACGGGCAGCCGCATGCGCCGGTTGGCATACCGCTTCACAATCCAATTCCTTTGCCAGGGCGGCTGCGTGGTCTTGGTTGATGTCGTACACCGCCGTGAGCCGGTACTGCTTGTCTTTGAGCCGCCGCGCCATGTTTGCGCCCATCCGGCCGACTCCCACGAAACCAATGTGAAGTTCGGTATTGGTCATTAGATGGATCGCTCCCTTCGAGTGTGCTTCCAAATGGACGCCAATCTAACACAGTTTGCCGGTTTGATTATCTGCCGGGGATCCTGCCGGTGAACAAGGGCGAAGTAATGACGTGACTAGCTCACGCATGGCGGGAGCCGCGTACTGATAGAAGAAGCGCGGGAAACGTGGTACGGTACGCCCGATCCTGCGCAGAGGGAAGGGTTGATCGAGATTGATGAGAGAGGAGCCGTGCGCCGCATAGCCGTTGTCGTTCTCCTCGTAGTGGTCGGCTGGCTGACTATCGGATGTCCTCGCGTGATCTCGTTGGATTATGTCCCGTCCAATCCGCTCAGAGGCCAAGGGCGGCTGCAGGTTGAGACGTTCGGGTATCGAGCGCCTCAACAAGGAATTGAGCAGTCGAAGGAGATGCAGGCCGACGGCGAAGAATTCGAGGCATTTTATTTATCGCTGAACATCGGCGAGTTCTTCACGCAGGCGTTGAAGAGCGAACTGGGTCATTCCGGTTATGAAGTGATGCCCACAGAAACGTTGGTAATTACCGGAACAGTCGAACGGTTTTACTTTGACTATGAGGGACCCGACGGCCAAGTCTTTGAAATCCGTGTGTCATACAGAGTGAACGGCAGCGGGACCGCGGCCTATTCTTACGCCTGTGAATCCAGACAAGAGCAATCTACCGCTCTCTCGACAAGCGGTTTGGTGATCAAGGCCGGAGTCAAACATTGTATCGAGCAATTTCTTCAAGAGGCTCAGAATGCGAAGGTTCTGTGATACGCAGCATTATCGGCTACCATCTGGACGATGAGAACCATTGGGTGGCGGACCTCGAATGCGGCCATGGACAGCATGTGCGCCATCAACCGCCTATGACCACGAGAACGTGGGTGCTTACCGAGGAAGGACGCAGGAGCCGAATCGGCACCACGCTGAACTGCAAGAAATGTGATGAAGGTCAGTAATGCAGAAGAGTCCGGGAAGGGCTCCGTTCCGGCCGTATGGTTCGTTGCGTGGGCCGATCGACTGGTTGCCGAGCGGCCGTCCAACTTCGTCGGGTTATGAGAACAGCCAGCCCCATAGGGATGAGAACCATCCCGTCAGGCTGCCGAGCCAGGATTCATTTTCGGAGGCGGGCTGTGGTTTGGGGGTCGGTGCGGCGGGCGGAACAGGTTTGGCCGCCGGCTGAGCGGATGGAGCGGGCGCAGCGGGTGCGATCGAAGGAACGGGAGAGGCGGCCGCCGCGGCCGCGATTTGTGGCGGCGGGGCGCTGTTCCCAGGGCGTCCGTCGGAAGGAAGGTGTGCAGGGGATGAAGCGTCTGAAGGAAACGGCGTCACGGTGGCAACCAGCCGGGAGTTCCCCTCGTTTGTATCCGTCGCTTGCGAGATGCGGAGCATATCGCCGATGTCCGGCGCTTGGCCCATTTCTCGCTCGTACCGCTCGATGACCGCCTGCATTCGTAATTGATCCCGCTTGGCCGCTTTGATGCCCTGGATATGTTTTGCATGCTCGATTTGCAGCATCTGGGCTTTGGCTTTGAGCGTTTCCAGCCGGTTCTGGTCGGCTTTATATTCGGCATAACCGGCCCGCGCTTGTTGCAGTTCCGCCCTGATGCCGGTCAAGAGCTTTTCCCCATCGACATTCAATTTGTGTAATGTGTCTTTCTGTTGTTCAAGCTTCTGGACATCGCCTTGTGCCCGTGCCAGTTCGGTTCGGAGACCGTCCATTTCAGTCGTTACGGATTCATATCGGCTTGTGGACACGCAGCCGATCAGGGAGACAACACAAATAATGCCGAAACAGAAGTACCGCACATGCTGGCGGCTCCAGGGAGCTGCGGTATGTGAATGGAAATGGGCGAGTACCTTCATAGGTGTTCCTTCGTGGCTGAGTGCGGTGCAACAGCGAACATCTTAAGCGCCGATCCGAGACTTACTGTTCCAGAAAACAGCTTAAACGGCAAAATAAATGTCGAAAGTTGCCGTGCGCCTCTCTGTCATGCCGCCGAGATCGACACGGTGGCGCACGCGGCTCAGACGATCGGGACAATCAAGAGGGTTGGGAAATGGAAGCCCATGAAGAGCGGTCTAGGCGCGGTGCAAACGGCCTGCGAAGCGTACGGCTCGACTATTGGAGAATCGTGACTGGATGGAGAGAGTCCGCCTGCATGTCGAGGCCGGGTCCTTCCCATGGCTGCAACCGGGGACCGCGGTAGCGATAGCCGCCCCGGACGGGATCCTTTGCCAGGAGCAAGGGTGTGTCGAGATCGAGCACGTCGAACCCTCCCAGTCCCAAAACCAGGCTGAGAGAACAGCCCATAGCGATGCGGGTTTCGATCATGCCTCCCACCATCAACCGGAGGCCGGCGGCGCGAACGAATGAAGCGACCTCCAGCGCTTCGATCACGCCGGTTTTCATGATCTTGATGTTCACATAGTCCGCGGCTTGCTTCTCGATCACCGTCCTGGCGTCCGAGAGAGACCGGACCGATTCGTCAACTGCGATCGGGATGCCGGTCAAATGGCGTACCGCCGACAACCCATCGAGATCCTCCCGCGCCAGCGGCTGTTCAAGCAAAACCAATGTGCCGCCGAACCGCTTCACACCTTCTGCAAAGGCCAGACATTCTTCACGGGTGAAACCTTGATTCCCGTCGCCGATAAACGCAATTCCCGGCAGGGCCTGATGCACTGATTCGAGTCGGGCAATATCCTCATCGACATGCCTGCCTACTTTCATTTTAAACAGGCGAAATCCGTCCACATACCATCGGCGGGCCAATTGCAGTGTTTTGGATCGGTCTACAATGGGAATGGTAATATCGCTTTCGCGTTCCCGGAGATCGGCGCCTCCCCAGAGGCTCCACATCGGTATCCCGGCTTCACGGCACAAGGCGTCCAAGAGAGCGGTTTCCAATGCGCAACGCGCCGCCGGCTGGGAGCCATTCGACAACTCGGCCAGCAACCCGGCGAGATATTTGTATCGACGCACGGACTGTCCAATCAACGATTTCCCGAGCATCGCCATGGAAACCAGACAACTCTCGCGGGTCTCTCCGCCCACTTCGGGAAACGGCGCCGCTTCGCCATACCCTTGGATTCCCGACCCGAGCGTGACGCGGACAAAGACATTGTGCGCCGTCACGCGGGCGCCCGTCGCCACGACGAAGGGATCGGTGATGGGGATATCGACCGGCCAGAATTCAATCTTGGTAACGGTGAACCGCATGCATGGCCGTGATGATTTGATGACCGTCATCCATAGCGGTCATTTTCCCAGGGCAGAGCGGTATTGGAATAACCGCGGACTTCCCAAAATCCTTTTTCGTCGCGATCCGAAAAGACGATGCGCTTCACCCACTTCGCGCCTTTCCAGGCGTAACGTTTCGGGACAATCATTCGAACGGGGCCGCCGTGCTCTTTCGTGAGAGGGCGGCCGTTCCATTTGGAAGCCAACAGCACGTCGTCGTCATCACAGACGGACAGCGGAAGGTTGGTCGTATAGTCATCGTAGGAGGTAAAGAGGACAAAGCGGGCTGAGGACAGGGGCTGGACGATCCCGAGCAGATGTTTGAAGCCGACGCCCTCCCATTCATTGTCAAAGCGGCTCCAACTGGTCACGCAATGAAAGTCCGACACGGCGGTCATCTGCGGTTGCGAAAGAAAATCCTCCCATCTCCATGTGACGGGTCGTGAGACGAATCCTTCGACGGTCAAGGACCAGTCCGAGAGGGGAATGTCCGGTTTGCGCCCAAGATCCAGGACCGGCCATGTCTCCACGACATGCTGTCCCGGCGGTAATCGATCGTTCCCTTCATGGAATACTTCCCGTTCTTCACCGCCGCGCCGGGCTTTCGCCCACTGTTCTTTTGTCTTAATCAGTCGTTCATTCTGATCCATGACGGGCCTCCCAGGAGAGAGTAGGCCAAGACAGGTCGATCTGACAAGCCCCGTTACGGCCAATGATCGCGGAGGAAGACGGTCTTTGCGGCGAGGGAGGACAAGGGATGAACGACAAATACGACGGTGCTGGCCCGGCGCCGCCGATCAATCGCGTGAGGAACTCCGGCGAATTGCGCCGGTTTTCAACAAACCAAGCTGAATCGCCTCACGAAGCAGTTGCGCGGTATTCGAGACGCTCATTTTCAACATGATCGAGGAACGGTGCGCTTCCACGGTCCTGACGCTGATTTTCAACCGCCGGCCGATATCGCGATTCATGAATCCTTCCCACACCATCTGCAAGACCTGTTGTTCGCGCGGTGTGATGCGGCGCGTCGGTCGCCGTGAGGCGACATGCGGGTCCTGGGGCGGGTCATTCGATGGAGGCTTTGTCTGCGACGGCTGCCGAGAACGCTTCATGATGTCCTTATCGCTGTACGACGGGTGCGACCATAAGTGCTGTGTCTCAGATCCGATTGGAGTGCTCTTTGTAGAGAAAGACGGAAGGCGCCGCTAGATTCGTTCGATCTCCGCGACCGAGGTTTTTCGGCTCTAGAGAACGGCTGCAAAAGGAGCTAGTGCCCGTACCTAGTTCAGCGACATCCGGGCAAAATATGCCGCGGCTTGAGAGCGGCGCGTGAAGTCGAGCTTGTGAAATATGAAGCGCACATAATTTTTGACCGTTTTTTCGCTCAAATTGAGCATCTGGCTGATTTCTTTGTTCGTCTTTCCTTCCGCTACAAGAGCCAGCACGCGGGTTTGCTGCGGTGATAAGCGGTATCGCTTGGCCAGCAGGCGGCCGCCTTCATGGCCGGAACGATCCGTGCTTGTCACGACTGCGTCTCTGACGCCCGGATCCAAAATGGTCTGGCCGGCTGCGACGGTGTGAACCGCCCGGGTCAGACCCGTAGCATTCACCCGTTTGAGAAGATACCCGTCCGCTCCGCCGAGAATCGTCTCCGTCACCGCGATATCGTCCGTGAACGAGCTCAAAAAGATAATGCGCACGGCCGGAAGATGTTCCCGAATGGTCCGGCAAGCCGTGATGCCGCTGTTGTTGGGCAGGCGGACATCCATCACAATGACGTTGGGCGACAGCTCACGCGCGGCCTGGATCGCCGCAGACGCCGTGCCGACATCACCGATCACAGAAATGCCGGGATCGCGTTCCAGAAGCGCCCGCAGGCCTTCTCGCACCACTTCATGGTCTTCCACGAGAAGAACGCGAATAGTCTGAGTCGGTCTTCGGCTCATTCCCGGCCCGTTGCTGTCGGTAGTTCGACCGTTACGGTCGTGCCCTTGTGACGGTGAGATTGGAGCTTGAAGCGGGCGCCGATTTTCTTTGCTCTGGCCCTCATGGTTTTCAGGCCAAACCGGCTGATCATCGGGGCGGTGGGATCGAATCCGATTCCATTGTCCTGCACGGTCATGACGATTCCATGTGGTTCCGCACGAAGATGAAGCGAAGCTTTTGCGGCCTGTGAATGGCGCAGCATGTTATTCACCGCTTCCTGGGCGATGAGATACAGGTGTTTTCTCTGGAGTTCGGACAAATGTTCGGCCGCTCCATCGTCAATCCGCACATCGATCGCGGGGCCGGAGCCATTCTTGTGTTTTCGCGCCAGTTTGCGGAATCGAGCGGCCGTGGAGGCGGGGCTCAACTGCAGGAGGGTATCATTCCCACCGATGAAATTCCGCACGTCTTCGATGACCAGATTCAGTTCTTCGATGGAGTGGTTGAGGAGCGTGGAGATCGAGCTCTCTCCCTTCTCCTGTATTCGGTAGCGCCCATCCTCCAAACCCATCCCGATCGCATACAGCCGTTGAATAATATTATCGTGAAGGTCATGCGCGAGCCGTTCCCGCTCGGCTTGGATCGCCTGCATCCGAACGTGCGCACGGCGCAAGGCCCGCTCCGCGAGTTTTCGTTCGGTGATATCTTCGCATACGATAAGAATGACGAGCCGCCCTTTCGGATCGGGTACGGCGCGGGCGAATTCTCTCACCCATAGGGTCGTCCGGTCCTTCCGGACTTTGCGCAATTCCCATGTAATGGTCCGGGTGACGTTGGTTCTGCAGGCGGCAAGTTGCTCGTGAACTTGCGCGTGGTCTTCCGGATGGAACACATCCAGGATGGAATGACCGATCAAATCCTGCTGCGCATAGCCGAGCTGGCCGGCGCCATATCGATTGACAGAGAGTACCGTGCCGTCGATCGACAGCGTGAAAAACATCGTTGGATTGTCGTCGTACAGCGCGTGATAACGCTGCTCGCTGTCCTTTAAGGAGCGCTCCGCTTCGCTCCGCTTCGTGACATCAAGGGCGATGCCTCCGACGTAGCGGACACCTTTTCTATCCTGGAACGGGTACTTTAAGACCCACCAGTAATGAATCTTCCCGGCGTCGTCCTTCGACGTTTCCAAGCTTTCGTATACTTTACCTGACGTGAGAACGGCATGATCCCCATCTCGACATTGGAGGACCATCTCGGGCGGGTGAATCGAGTCGTCAGTGAGATGAAGCCACTCCCCCGGTGATAGTTTGACCGATTGTTCCCACATGCGATTGGCATAGACATAGCGACCGTGTTCGTCCTTCAGCCATGCCAGCGCCGGCGTGTGGTCCATGAAACTCCTGAAGCGATCCTCGCTTTCTTGCAATGCCTCGAGCGCCCGCCGGTATTCCGCTCGTTCATCCGAGGCGTCTTCGAGACCATCGGGGGACGCCGCACTATGGGTAACCGACATTGTGTTGATCCTCGAAGCTTTGATCGCCATGACGACCTTTATGTCGATGTATCGTTCAGATGATCAACGCGCTGTCACATGGCAGAGGGGCTGGGCGTGCATTCACACATAGTTCGCGGGACCCACGTGGTTCATTTCACAATGGACGAATCGGATTCAGTCGGGACAACGCCGGCGCGTATGATGCCTCATGACGCGACGCGCTAGCATACATGCGCGGAAGATCTCCCGTAAACCCCATTGCTTGCGCGGGTACGGCGTGCGGGTTACTGAATCGCGCTTCAGCCGATCGCGGGTACGTTTCCGCAAGGATGAAATCAATTGATGGAGGACAGAGGGATCGGTGGAAAGGAAGGGTGATCGAGAACCGGTTCCGTGGAGCGCCGACCGGGGCAATGCAAGCGCGGCCGCTCGGTCATCGTCTCGTTTCGTGACGGGTCGATCTCAGATCGGCAGTCTTGTTTGCCGCTCGCACCATCGCTGAGGTCGCATGACCGTACCCAAGGCCGCAATGGCGCAGATGAGGGCGAGCATGACAAAGCTCGCAATCAAGAAAAATCCACCCTTGAGGTCATGCATGGAAAGAGGCACCATGTTCACCACCTCCTGCTACCGTCAAGTGTACCACGTTACGGAGTCTGCCATCCGCATTGACAGGTCCATGCCTCTGCCGGGTCGCTCTTACAGAGCTTATGAAGACAGCAGGGGCATAAGCGCATCCATGCATGATTATGACAATCCCTATAGGAAGATGCTCCTTCATTGCGCGGCGCGTCAAGGGAGTGATCCAACATGGCGGGTCTCCTCTCAACCGGGTGATTCATCGTAAGCAAAAGATAGCTCCTTTTTATCGACGCCGCTATACAGCTTTCGGTGCAACAGGGCCGATCCTTGAGGAGAGCCCTTTCACTGACCACGGGCGCCCTGAGAAGTCTGCATGATCCGGGCCGCCGGTGAACGAATGATTCCCGAATCGGGTTCAGTTTTGCCGGACAACCTAAGCCCTTGTCAACCCTCAATTGTGGCCTCATTGCGATCAACGTCGGTTGATAATCCTGTGGGGCATTATCCCTCTCTCCGTGCCAGGCGGCGGCACAGTCAATAGAGCAAATCTTAGAATGCAGTCCTATGACGGCGGTGAGCCGGCGGATTTCAAGCTTGCCGGCTCGGGAATTCATTGCGAACATGGATTGACAGGCCGGCAGGAGGCGCACCATGATACCGCTTGTCATCATGGCAAGTATGGTTTCCGACTCTCCTGCCGGGCAAAAGTTCTCCGTTGGAAAAGCGCTTCTTTTCGCGCTGTTGGTAAGCGGCGTCGGTGCGTTTGTGTTCTTCGATCTCGGGCGGTATCTATCCCTGGAGTCGCTCAAGGCGAATCGAGACCGCTTGTTGGACTTTACAGACGATCACTATACCGCCGCAGTTGCCATCTTCATCGCCCTCTATTGTGTCGTGGCCGGCTTATCGTTGCCCGGCGCGGTGATCATGACGTTGGCCGGCGGCTTTCTCTTCGGCGGCTTGTTGGGCACGCTCTACGTCAATGTGGGGGCAACCAGCGGGGCGACCATCGCGTTTTTGGCTTCACGGTATTTGCTGCGTGATTGGGTCGAGCGGACTTTCGGGCATAAACTTCGGCCGTTTCAAGAGGGTGTCGCCGAGAACGCGTTCAGCTATCTGCTGACCCTACGGTTGATTCCATTATTTCCCTTTTTCCTGGTCAATCTGGTGTCGGGGCTGACTCGGATGGATGCCGGGACCTACATTGCAGCAACTGCATTGGGCATCGTTCCCGGCAGTTTCGTCTATGCTAATGCCGGCCGTCAGCTCGGCAGCATCAATTCATTGAAAGAAATTGCCTCGCCCAATGTGCTGCTGGCGTTTACATTGCTGGGGCTCTTGGCGTCCGCGCCTCTCATCTATAAGCGAATGAGACGGACCGGTTGATTGCCCGGTCCTCTTCTGATCGACCATGAAAGAACGATGGTGACAGGAGTGGAGGTCATGCTGCCTGACGATGAATACAACCGGCGACTGATTGAGAACGTCCATCCGGCCACGTGGGAGAATCCCAACCCCGTTTCCCGTTACAACATGCTCGTCATTGGAGCCGGAACAGCCGGCTTGGTGACGGCCGCCATTGCCGCCGGCGTGGGGGCAAGAGTCGCATTGCTCGAACGCCATCTTATGGGCGGGGATTGCCTGAACGTGGGATGCGTGCCGTCCAAGGCCATGATTCGGGCCTCGCGCGCCTGGGCGGATCTCACGCGCGCAGGGCAGTTCGGGATCCAGATTCCGAGCGGGGTGAAATATGATTTCGGGATAGTCATGGAACGCATGAGGCGGTTGAGGACCCGGATCAGCCCCATGGATTCGGCTCAGCGGTTCAAGACCCTTGGAGTCGATGTCTATTTCGGCCATGCGCGATTCACGGGGCGTGATACGGTCACAGTCGAAGGACCGGCGGGAGATCGACAATTGAAATTTGCCCGAGCGACCGTCTGTACAGGGGCTCGGCCTTCGTCGCCTCCAATCCCGGGGCTTCACGAGGCGGGGTACCTCACGAATGAAACGGTTTTCAGTTTGACTGAATTGCCCGCGCGGCTGGGCATTATCGGGGCCGGTCCGATCGGATGTGAGCTTGCCCAAGCCTTTGCCCGATTCGGCAGCTCGGTATATCTGATCGAGACCCTGCACGGCATTTTGCCGAAAGAGGATCGCGATGCGGCGGACCACGTGCTGCAATCGATGGTCCATGATGGTGTGACCTTGCTCTGTTGCGGCAAGGAGCTGAAGGTCGGCAAGGAGAAGGACGGCAAGCAGTTATCAGTGCAGTCCCATGATCGGCAGTACGATCTCATGGTGGACAAGATTCTGGTCGCTGTCGGCCGTCAGCCCAATATAGAAAACCTCGGGTTGGAATCCGTGGATGTTGAGTATGACCAAGCCGGGGTGAACGTGAACGGACGGCTCCAAACGACGAACCCACGAATTTACGCAGCCGGTGATATTTGTTCGCGCTACAAGTTCACCCATGCCGCCGACGCGATGGCGCAGATCGTGATTCAGAATGCACTGTTCCCGCATCCCTTCGGCTTGGCGTACGCTGAGATGGATCAGCTGATCATACCCTGGTGCACCTTTACGGAACCGGAAATCGCCCATGTGGGAATGTATGAGGCGGACGCTCGGGCGAAAGGCATCGCGCTTGAGACCTACACCTACAAACTGGACGAAGTGGACCGAGCGGTGCTCGACGGTGAAGACCGGGGCTTTGCCAGAGTTCACATTCGGAAGGGGTCGGATACGATTGTGGGCGCCACGATTGTCGCGCCTCACGCAGGAGACCTCATCAGTGAAATCACGGCGTTGATGAAGGCCGGCGCGGGAGCCAAGGTTCTTGCAAGCACGATTCATCCTTATCCGACGCAGGCGGAGGTCAATAAAAAGGCGGCGAATCTTTGGAGAAAAGCGCACTTCACCGACGGCCAAAAGAATATCTTGAAAAAGTGGTTCGCATGGACAAGGAAATAGCAGCGGTCATTCCGGTAGGGCTGATCTGCATGTTGTTGGGTACCCTCGCCGGCGCCTCTGTCGATTCGATGCCAAGCCTGGACGTCGGCTCCTTTTCAACGGCGACGTTGGGACAATCGCTACCTGATGGTTGGAAACCGCTCACGTTCAAAAAAGTGAACCGGCATACCAGCTATGAGCTGGTGAAAGACGAGGACATCGTGGTCGTGAAGGCCCGGAGTGAGTCTTCGGCATCGGGTCTAATCAAAGAAGTGAAAATTGATCCGAAGGAATATCCGATCGTTCGATGGAGATGGAAAGTGATGAACCTTATCCACAACAGCGACGTGCGCCGTAAAGCTGGTGATGATTATCCGGCAAGGCTTTATATCACGTTTGAATATGACCCGGACAAAGTCGGATTCACCAAAAAACTGAAATTCAAAGCCGGACAAGCCATCTTCGGGCCCATCCCGATCGGCGCGCTCAATTACATTTGGGACGGCAAGGCGCCGAAAGAGACGATGGTGGACAATGCGTTCACCGATTTTGCGAAGATGATCGTCGTCCGGACCGGGGCCGCCGATGTGGGCCGTTGGGTGGAAGAAGAGCGGAATGTGTATGAGGATTATAAAAAGGCGTTCAACGAGGAGCCGCCCATGATCAACGGCGTGGCCATTATGAGCGATACCGATAATACTCGTGAGGCGGCGACGGCCTATTATGGCGATATCCTCTTCGAGAAGGTTGAAAGATAAAAGAGTGGTGGTTCGACTGCAGAGGTGGAAAAAATGGGCCGACCGGTGGAGGTCGGCCCATCACTGCGATGAGGATGAGGCGAGCATGGGACAAATTGCTATTGGATTGAGTTGGCGAACCTCCCTCGGGTGATTTCGGCTCGGATACTATCACCCACCTTCTTATTTCCACGAAGACGTTTGGTTCCCTGACCGACGTGCACCTTCATTTGATTCCCTTCGTAATCCTCGAGTGTGTACATATTGCCTTGGATGTCCTTCACCGTGCCCCCCACTGTTTTCCAGGCCGGTCCTGGCTTTGTATCATGCTGCCCCGCCCTCGGGGCAGGGGAGACCTGAGGAACAGGTCCCATTTCGGCCGCGGCTGTTGCGGCGGACGAATGGACGGACTTTTTCTGGCTCTTGCCCGCCGCCGGTGAGCTGGTTACAGGAATGAGTGCCAGCGCAGCAATGATGGCCGGAACGATCGTCTTTCCGCATGTCCTGCTGAGCATCGAAGCCTCCTTGGCTGAAACGGATTGTGTATCCATGCCGGACAGCAAGCCTTATGCCGAGGACGAAGCGATACGGCCGTCGGCTTTTCAGCGACTTAGGGTTTGTCTGGAGCGATGTGCGGTAATCAACCGGCGGGAGCGGAAAAAAACGGCAGAAGCGCGTGCAAAACTGATCAAGCAATGTATGTCCTGCCTCTTCGGACCACCAATAGTCAGGTCCCCGCGACACCGGTACGTGCTTCGGAGAATGAAGTTTGACTGTGCCGACACAGATCATGTGAACCGGCGGAGGAAAAATTGTTACAATGGCCGGCATGGACGTGATCACCACGCATGTGAATGCCGATTTCGACGGGGTCGCCTCGATGCTGGCGGCCCGAAAGCTCTATCCGGGCGCGCTCATTGTGTTGTCAGGAGGCGCTCAGGAGGCGGTGCGCGGATTTCTTGAGATCCATGACCTGGGTTTCACCAAACAGAAGGATCTTGCGCTGGATCAGGTGCGGCGCTTGATTGTCTGTGATGCTCAAGAGCCCGAACGATTGGGGGTGTTGAAGGAACTCTGGGGTCGGCCGGGCGTGGAGGTGCATCTCTTCGATCACCATGTGGACGAGGAGGAGCCGCCGGATGAACGGGCGACTCGCGTCAGCCGGCACACCGTCGAAGCCGTCGGCGCGACGACGACCCTGTTGGTTGAACGCCTCACAAAGGAAGGCATCCCGATTACTCCGTTTGAAGCGACGGTCTTGGCGCTGGGCCTCTATGAAGAAACCGGCTCCATGGCATACGTGTCCACCACGCCTCGCGATCTTCAGGCGGCAGCCGTCGTGTTGGAAGCCGGCGCCGATCTCAATATGGTCTCGGATACTCTCCGCCGCCCGCTGGACCCTGATTTGATCGCCTTGCTCAATGATCTGCTGCGCTCGAGCGAAGTACATTATTTGGAAGGACGAAAAGTGCTTCTTGCGGCCAGCGCCTATGACCGCTATACCGGCGATCTTGCCGAAGCGGTGCATCGCCTCGTGGAACTCAAGGATTTCGACTCCGTCATCGCGGCCATCGCGATGGATGACAAAATTCAGTTGATCGGCCGCAGCCGGCGACCGGAGATCGATGTTGCGTGGATCGCGCGGGAGTTCGGCGGCGGAGGGCATGCCGTTGCGGCCGCCGCCAGCATCAAAGGAAAGACGCTGGTCGAGGTACGAGAAGAAGTAGAACGGCTCCTCAAAGAACGGTACCGACCGACGCTGGCGGCTGAAGATGTCATGACCAGACCGGTGAAGACGGCGTGGGCCGACGAGACCGTGGAACAGACGGAGCGGACGCTGACCAAATATGGGATTAATGTGTTGCCGGTATTGGGGCGCGATAAGCGCTATCTCGGAGTCATCTCGCGGGAGATCGTCCAAAAGGCCCTGTTCCACCGGCTCCATGCATCACCGATCGAAGAGTTCATCCAGCGAGATCAGTATACGGCGATGCCGGACACGCCTTTCCGCGAAGTTGAGACCCGTATGCTGGAGCAGAACCAGCGATTCGTTCCCATCCTCAGCGGAGAGACCGTGGTGGGCGTGATCACCAGGACCGATCTGCTCCGAACACTGCATCATGATGTGTCGCATGCAGCCCATGCACGGTCCAAACAATCGAGCGGAGCAGTCGGTACGCTTGTTCCGAGGAAGCGACATGTCGGGGGGCACTTGCGCGATCGCTTGCCCGATCATGTGGTCACGCTCTTGCGTCAGGCCGGTGCATTGGCGGACCGGTTGAATATGTCCGCCTACGTCGTTGGGGGCTTCGTGCGGGATCTCTTACTCGGTCTTCCAAACTTGGACGTGGATTTGGTGGTGGAAGGCGACGGGCTCGTCTTTGCCCGGGCGTTGGCCGATGAGCTTCACGCCCGCGTGAAGGCCCATGAGCGGTTTGGAACGGCGGTTGTGCTGCTGCCCGACGGCTTTAAGTTGGATGTCGCCACGGCGAGGACGGAGTATTACGAGTACCCGACCGCATTGCCGACCGTGGAGCAGAGTTCGATCAAGAAAGATTTGTATCGCCGGGATTTCACCATTAATACGCTGGCGGTCCGGCTCAACAGCCAAGTCTTCGGGGAATTACTCGATTACTACGGCGGTCAACGGGATCTCAAGGAAGGGATCATCCGGGTGCTGCACAGCCTGAGCTTGATCGAGGATCCGACGCGGGTGTTTCGCGCGATCAGATTCGCGCATCGCTTTGACTTCACGCTCGGGAAAGAAACGCTGGCTCTGATCAAAGGGGCCGTCAAGATGGAATTGTTTCACCGGCTGTCCGGCCATCGGCTCCTTGATGAATTGCGCCTGCTGTTTTCGGAACGGCGGCCGCGATCGGCCGTGGCCCGCCTCGGCGAGTTGGGTCTGCTGCGATTCATCCATCCCAAACTCGCGTGGTCGGCTAAGTTGGATCAAGTACTCCAAGGCGTCGAGGAGGCGATGGATTGGTACAGGCTGTTGTTTCTCGATCGGAAGATCGAACCATGGCTACCATATATGATGGCCGTGACGAATGTGCTGCCCAATCGCGCGGTCGTCGAGATGCTGAAGCGGTTTCCCTTCACTGAGGCCGAATCGGAACGCATCAAGGCCGCCCGTTTCCGGATCAAAGAGACCGTTCGTGTGTTAAGCAAGCGACCGGCTCCGCGTCCGGCCGAGACGTTTCGAGCCTTGATCGATTGGGCGGACGAGCCGCTCATCTATCTGATGGGAATGACCAAATCCGAAGGGATCAAGCGCCAGGTGTCCGCCTTCCTCACGACGTACCGCCAGGTCACGCCGTCACTTACGGGCGCGGATCTCAACGCGATGGGATTGAAACCAGGCCCCCAATACAAACGGATTCTCTCCCGATTGATGGACGCCCGCTTGAACGGAGAGGTGACGAGCGATGCGGAAGAACGGGCGATGGCCGCGCGTCTCGCTAAAGGACCGCGAGCGACTCAGAGCTGAGCCAGGCGGGAATCGGATTCGACCCGAACACATCATTCGACGATGCCCGCAGTGCCTTCTTGATCGGCGGTTGACCATTCTCCGGCGAACTGCGTGACATGGGGTCGATCGCCTTTCTCAATCCCGAATAGCGTGTGAGAGTTTTGCCGTTTTGTGGATCCGGAGGGGACGGCCTTCCGTCCAGAAAACATAGGTATGGTTAAATTTCCTGACAGACAAGCGGAGCCGGTGGGAGTGATGAAGTTTTGGAGGCGTGGACCGGTTTCAATGTGGTGCCTGGTTCGACGGCATAAGGCGCAGGGATCGGTGAGTCGAACGCTTGCGCTATCCGACTTTATTCATGACGGTTCGTTGCGCACTTGGAAAAGGCGCCTCCGGCGCGACTGGGAGGGCCGGTGTAAACCCAAGTCGCCAAGCGAGAGGCCGATCAACTCCTTTCGCATGGCGAAGTACCCGGCCGCATGTGGTCCTCAAGAAAGCAATCGCTCGTAGCCTACAGCCCGCGCCGTTTTTCGCAAGGATCAGGGACCCCCCCATAACTCGAAGGAAAGAAAGCAACCGTGGCCTCACCAATCACCCATGCCATTGTAGCAGTTTCGCTGGCGGCGGCTTGGTCTCGCCCACGGCCGGATTGGAAATTCCTCGTAGCGGGTGTCGTCTGCGCGGAAATCCCGGACGCCGATGTGCTGGGTTTTTGGTTCGGGGTGCCTTATGGGTCTCTGTGGGGCCATCGCGGCCTGACTCACTCATTGCTGTTCGCCGCGGCCTTTGCCGCTGCGGTGGCTCTTGTTACGGGCGACCCACAAGAGCGGCGCGGCGAACGATTCTCGCGATGGGGCTACTTTTTTCTCGCCACCGCGTCGCATGGGCTGTCTGATGCGGTGACCGACGGCGGACTGGGTGTGGCATTATTCGCGCCCTTCGATACGACCCGGTATTTCTTTTCCTTCCGTCCTGTTGTCGTGTCCCCGCTGCACTGGAATGTGTTTTTTTCGCCGATCGGTCTTCGGGTCTTGCTTAGTGAAGCGCTCTGGATTTGGCTGCCGTGTCTGTTGTTTGTGGCCGCTTCCATGGGAATACGTCGGATTCCGCGTCCTGTAAGGTAGAAGCCGGATCAAAAGGAGGATGATGGGGCGCGCGATGATGGCGAACTTACGGAGAAGGCAGGATAAACAACTGCCGAAATATGCGGCGCGAAACCATCAAGCAACCGGTTCAGCCGGCTGAAGATCGGTCTCATCCACAAGGAGCTTGGCCGCGCCCATCACGCCGGTGATCCCGTCATAGACTCGACGGGCTGCTTCGGACCATTCCGGATTGAACGGGCGGCCCGTGAAGGCCGCTTCGGCTGCCTTCTTTTCGTCATAGGTGAGCGTACGGCCTGTCGTTTCACTATCCATGGTCTAATGATAGATCCGTTCCCTGCGATGTCAAGGAGGGGGCGGCTCTCGCGAGGGACACGCCGGGAAATCAGTCTCCGCGAGTCAAGATCGGAGGCAAGAGCCGGTCAAGTTTCTCTCGCTCCGACCGACAGAGAAGAACGGCTTCTTCAACGGTGGTCAAGAGGAACGTCATTTCATCGCCCGGGGCGAGTTGTCCTGCCTGCGCCATGTCGGCTGTAATGACCGACGCAATTTTGGGATAGCCTCCCATCGTCTGACAATCCGCCATCAACAGGATCGGTTGCTGATCAGCCGGTATCTGAATCGCCCCTGCCGCTGTGGCGTCCGATATCATCTCGTGGGATCTGCGATACGGGACCGGTGTCCCGCCGAGGCGATAGCCCATCCGGTTCGAATCAGGCGAGACGACATAGCGGCTTGCGAGGAATGTCCTCAACGCGTCGAAAGAAAACCACTCGGCTTGTGGGCCTCGGATGATACGGAGGGCGGGACAAACCGGATAGAGAGGCCGCGCCTCCACGGGGAATTGGCGTAAAGCGGACCTCCGAAGTGTATGCGGCATGCGTCCGAAATGAAGCTGATCGCCTCGGCCGAGAGGCCGGCTACCGAGTCCTCCGATCCCGGCGCGGACATCCGTCGACCGGCTGCCGAAGATCACGGGCACGTCGAGGCCTCCACTGAAACAGACGTAGGCGCGAGAGCCTTGACGGCGCCGGCCGAAGCGTAGGATATCGCCTGAAGAGGCGGCGACGGCGGTCCACATCGGAAGTGTCTTGCCGTTCAACGTGGGGGAAAGGTCCGCTCCAGTGATGGCGAGCAGCGTTTCTCGAATCAATTCCAGTTCAGGACCTTGCAAGGTCACTTCGAGCCCCGCTGCTCCATCCTGATTGCCGACCAATCGATTACCGATTGTGAATCCTGTCCGGTCCATGGCTCCGCTGACCGATACCCCATAGCGTTGATACCCGAGGCGGCCAAGGTCTTGGACCGTCGTGAACAATCCGGGACGGTGAACAACGACACCAGGCCGCTTAGGCATCGGCACAGTCAAGGCGCGCCAGTGAAACACCGGCGGCCGTCAGGGCTGATCTTACGGCGCGGGCCAAATGCGCCGCTCCCGGCGTATCGGAGTGCAGGCAGATTGTTTCGGCGTTGAGATCGTAAGCGGGACCTTCGACGCTCCAGACCCGACCGTGGTGAACGAGGTCCTGGAGCCGTGAGAAGACGGCGCGTTCCTCGGTGAGGATCGCATCAGGATCATTTCGGGAAACCAGCCGGCCGTCCTGATGGTATGCGCGATCGACAAAGGCCTCCGCCGCCACTTGAAGTCCGAGTTCTTTCCCGGCGTCGAGGAGGCGGGAACCGGCCAATCCGACAAGAATGAGGCGGCGATCGACCGCAGCCACGGCCTGCGCCACGGGGAGCGCCCATACGGCATCGCGTGCGGCCATGTTATACAGGGCGCCGTGCGGTTTCACATGGGACAAAGCAATTCCTTCCAACTTGGCGATCGCCCGGAGCGCGCCGATCTGATAGGCCACCATGGCTTCCACTTCGGACACCGGCCAATGGCGTTCCTCTCTGCCGAACGAAGCGCGATCGGGGAAGCCGGGGTGGGCGCCGACTGCGCAGCCTCGTTGTGCTGCGAGCTTGAGTGTGTTTCGCATCAGGTCCGGAGAGCCGGCGTGCAGGCCGCAGGCGATGTTGACGGACGTGACCTGCTCGATCATGTGACGTTCCACGTCCAACTGTTCAGGGGTGGCGGCTTCACCCACATCACAGTTGAGATCGATATGGTTGAGAGGGCGATTCACTGGATCACGCATGTGTCGGGCGGAGAGAACGGCTCACCCTTTTTCCGAGTGCCGCGTCGCCGCCGCATCCATTGCTTGCGACCGTCCTCCAGACGTTCATAAAATTCGTGCCGATCGATGGCGACGAATCTGACGAGGTCGCCCGCCTGTAAAAGAAACGGTTCCGGTCCGTGCAGATCGCATATCCGGATCGGTGTCCGACCAATAATACGCCAGCCTCCCGGGCTATCGCGCGGATAAATACCGGTCTGCTGTCCGGCGATCCCTACTGATCCGGCCGGCACGAGCTTGCGCGGGGCCGGTAATCTCGAAAGCGCAATCCGTTGGGGCACCAAGCCGAGATAGGGAAATCCAGGCGCAAAGCCCAGCATATAGACTCGATACGTCACCGAGGCATGCAGGGCGCCGACCTCCTCGATCGTGAGCCTCGATTCCGCGGCGACCGCTTCGAGATCCGCGGCGACGGTCGGGTCATAGAAGACGGGCAATGTGACGGCCGTGGATCGCCGGCGCGGCGGATTCATGGACCCCAGGGCCGCGCGCGATACAATCGCGCCGAGCGATTGCCGGTCGGTCGTTGCCGGATCGAAATAAACCGTCACGGACCGATAAGCAGGGACGACTTCGAGCTGACCGGGAACCGGGTTTCGTTCCAATGCTCGCATGCAAGCCAGCACGCGCTTGTGAACCACCGGGTCGATTCGCTCGCCGAATTCAATGGTGAGGCCGGAGTCACCCAGAGATAGAATGCGAGGGAAGCGAGGCATGGAGATCACGGGTCCAATCTGTTTGACGTGCAAGCGACGCGACTTCCTTGGTTAAGTCGGCAACGGCTTGCCTTTGGTTTCCGGTGCGAACGGCAAGACCGCGAGCCCGACCAGGTAAATCAGCGCAATGGTAGCGGCCGCCTTGTTGAATGAGCCGAGCGCAGACACGAGCGAGCCGGTTACGAATGGAGAGGCCGATGCCAACACGCGGCCCGCGTTGAAACAGAAGCCCGCGCCGGTCGCCCGCAGCCGTGTAGGATAAAGCTCCGGCAGGTAAATCGGAAAGCCGCTGAAAATCCCGTTATTGAAAAATCCAAGAATGGGCAGCAAGAGCAGGACTTGAAGGTATGTTCCAGGCACCAGGTAGACGAGCGGCAGCATGATCAAGCTCCCGGCGCACATGAAGCCGAAAATCGGCCGCCGGCCGAATCGATCGGCCAAGGGGCCAAACCCGAGATACCCGCACAAGGCTCCCACGTTGAGCGCCATGATCGCATAACTAACGTATTCTGCGATGGCTGCGGCCTCCTTGCCCTGCAGGTCCGGCAGTTCTCGAATCAAGGTCGGGACCCAATTGGTCGCGCCCCACAGACCGAAGACCGCGACGAAGGCGAGGATGGACCCAACCCATGTCCCGCGGCGTAATGAAGGTGTGAAGAGTTCGGCCAGGTGAAACAGGCCGGTTCGCGCTGTCGGCATGGTGCGATCGTGCGCCCGGACCCACCGGTCCGGCTCTTTAACCGACCAGCGCACGAGCAGAGCGACAAATGCGGGCAGCACCCCGATAAGAAACAAGGTCCGCCAACCATAATCTTTCAGCAGCAAATTCGCGATCGCCGCGAGGAAGAATCCGACCGCCCAGGCGGACTGCAGAATGCCGGCGGCCTTCGCCCGCTTTTCCTCGGGCCAGGTCTCGGCCACGAGGGCGGCGCCTGCCGCCCATTCCCCGCCGATTCCCAGCGCCGTCAGAAATCGATAGAGCGCCAAGTGCCACCAGTCCTGGGACAAGGCGGCCAGGCCGGTAAAGACGGCATAGATCAAGATCGTCGCAATCAGCGTTTTCGTCCGGCCGAGATAATCGGCGACGATGCCGAAACAGATGCCGCCGATGGCCCAACCGATCAGAAAGACAGAAAAGATTAATCCGCCGTACCAGCCGATGGCTTGATCGGAGACCGGGGCGGCCGCCGCGCCACTCGATAGGAGGTCATGCAACGCCGGATGCAGGACAATGGCGTAGATCGTCGCGTCCATCGCATCGAAGACCCAGCCGAGCCACGCGACGAACAGGACGAGCCATTGATAGGGGGTGATGCCACGGCGCCACCGCATCATGTCATGGAGTGCTCCGGAAAGCGGAGCCAGGCTACGGAGGTTGCCGCCCGGTGTCAAGATGAATGCGCCCGATCACGCATGCTATAGTCCAGCGATCACATCATGGCGCGACGATACAACTACTACACGATCCTCGGCGTCTCCAGTGAGGCGTCGGAAGAAGACATCAAGAAAGCCTATCGCCGATTGGTGTTTCAGCACCATCCCGACCGGAACCCGGACAGCGCCCATGCGGAAGACAAAATCCGCGAGATCAATGCCGCCTATGAAGTCATCGGAGACGCCGAGCGACGGAAGACGTATGACCGACTGCAGTGGGGCGATGAGCCTCGTGAAGAAGCGGCGGATCCGGCGTTCATTCTCGATGAGATGGAGAAAAAGCTTTTCGACGAGGGGCGGAAGGAGGTGTTCGCGGTCCTTATGAAGAATATTCCCCGCATCAAGAGTGAACTGGCCGTCATTCGGGAGCGGACCGTGGCGCGACAGGGCTACGATTCCTTTAAGGAGTCGCTCGTACAGGAGCGCGGGACCGAGGCGATGGACGAGTTCGTGACGCCGGAAATGCAGGCTCGCAAACAACGGCTACTGGAAATAGCGCTTCAGATGATGGTGTCCCAAGGTGTCGTGCGGCAAGGGGATGAGTCGGGTATCAGGTCGCTTCGCGGTCGCCTCGAAGAGGTCTATGGCAGGGGACGAGTCAGCGGCTTTACCGCCGCCCTCGAACTGCTCTACGAAAGACGATAACTTCCAAATGCTGAATTGTGAATGTGGAATGATGAATTGAATGGGAAGGGAACAACCGAAGGATGCTGAATGATGAACTTAGCACTCAGCATTCATCATTCATCATTTCTCCGTGGTGAGCTCTCCTGCTACGAATTGCCCGTTGCGCATGACACCGGCGAGTCGGTCCCTTCTCATTAAAAGTCCCAGCCGGCGCAGAGGATTGCCGTCGATAATCAGGAGATCCGCCGCCTTGCCCGCCTCGAGCGTGCCGACCTCACGTTCAATCCCCAGCAGGCGAGCCGCAGCCGACGTCGAGGCGATGATGGCTTCCATTGGGGTCATTCCCAGCCGGACCATGCGTTCCAGTTCCTGCGCATTTTCTCCGTGATAATTGAGCGGGGTGCCGGCGTCTGTCCCAAGGGCGATGGGCAGGCCTCCTTCATGGGCCAGCGTGAAACTCCGCTCATGTCGTTTCACCATATGCCGTGCTTTCCGGACGGCGCTCAGCGGAATGCCGCATCCGGTTCCGCAGCCGGCGGTCGTGGCCAGCGCGGAAAGAGTCGGAACCATATACACATCCTGCCGCTTCATCATGGCTCTGGCCTCGTCGTCCATCAAGGTGGCATGTTCGATCGAATGGACTCCGGCCCGCAGGGCATTCTTCATGCCGGTCGCGCCATGCGCATGGGCGGCGACCCGCCGTCCCTGCCGCGCGGCCTCGTCCACCGCCGCGCGCAACTCTTCCACTGTCATTTGCGCGTCATCGGGTGAGGTGCCGGGCGTCAGGACTCCGCCGGAGGCGATGACTTTGATGACCTCCGCGCCCGCCGCAAGCTGATCGCGCACGGCGGCACGGACCGCATTGACCCCGGCCGTTTCACGGCCGATAAATCGGGCATGGCCGCCCGGCATGCAGATCGCGAGCCCGGCAGCCACGATGCGCGGCCCTTTGACCAGGCCGGCGGCAATCGCCTGTTGGAGCGCGAAAACGGAATGGTCGCGAAACCCCAGGTCTCGGACCGTGGTGAAGCCGGCCTCAATGGTGCGGCGTGCGGCCTGAGCGGCCTTCAGCAGAGTCAACTGCGGGGATTCCGACTCGATGGCGCCGACGACATCCGGTTCTCCGCCCAGGCAGAGGTGAACGTGGCAGTCGATCAAACCGGGCAGGGCCGTCAAGCCGCGGCCATCCATCCGTCGCGCGCTTTTCGGCAGGCGCACATCGCGACTATCTCCGACGGCGATGATCCTGGCGTCGCGGATGACTAGGGTTCCTCGGGAGCGATTGCCGCCGAGACCGTCGAGGATCCGGACATTGGTGATCGCCAACACCATCCGGCTTACTCGCTGAGGGGAATCGTGATGATGATGCCGCCCATGACATCGTTCTGCTTATAGTCCCGGCGGGGGCTGTTGGCGTGGGAGTTGTGACAGGTGACGCAGCTTTCGGAAACGGCGCGGTCCGGATAAATGGCCTGGAAATATCGATTCCCCGACTGCTGAATGAATCCGGTGAACGGTTTGTCCGAGTCCTTGTTGAGCGCTTCGAGGCCGCGCCGCTCGAATTCACTGTTCGGGCCGTTCCACACATAGATGGGGGTCAAGCTTGCTAGACGGAAGCTGAACTTGAGATCTTTTTGCGCGGCGAGCCGGCCGGATTCCAACAAAAATTGAGCAGGCAGCGGGAGACCGCGCTCTTCCTTCCAATGCTCGACCGCTTCGACGACGCCCTGTTGATGCATCTTATCGACGACGTTCTGCGTGTAGTTGGCGCGATTCGCTTCGATGACGGCATGCAGGAAGCTCGTGACTCTTTCCGGCCTCACCAATTCGGGTTTCTGGGATTCCGCGATGAACAAAGCCAGGATCCAATATGTGACCGCCGCGGTAAAACCGAAGATCGCCGCTGCAACAATCCAGATCGTGCTTCTGCTCATGCAGGGCTCCGTATCGATTCCCGGGGCGTGCGGAACGCCTGCACCGCCGCCTGCACGGCGATGCCGGGATTCATCAGCCAGCCGGATCGTGCAAAGACGTCTTCCAACGCGTTGAGCAATGTGAGGACATGAGCTTGCTGCGATGATTCACCCATCAGGCCGATGCGCCAGACCTTGCCTTTCAGCGGGCCGAGTCCTCCTCCGATTTCAATGCCGTATTCCTGCAGCAAAATGCCTCTGATGGCGGCCTCGTCGATATGGTCCGGCAGGCGCACGCAACTCAACATGGGAAGCTGATGCTCATCGGCGGGAAGCGGGAGCAGACCCAGTTCCGTCAGCCCCGCGGCAAGCGCAAAGCTGTTGGCCCGGTGACGCGCGAAGCGGGCCGAAAGTCCCTCTTCGTGGACCAGACGGAGGGCCTCCCGCAACCCGTACAACATGGAAATCGGGGCGGTATGGTGGTAGACGCGTTTGCCCTCCGTCCAGTAATCCGAGACGAGCATCAGATCAAAATACCAGCTCCGGCACGGTGTCTTGCGCCGCCGCATCACTTCACATGCCCGTGGACTCAGGGTCAGGGGCGCCAGCCCGGGCGGGCAACTCAGGCATTTCTGGGTGCCGCTGTAACAGACGTCAATGCCCCAGGCGTCTACTTCCAAGGGCATGCCTGCCAGCGAGGTGACGGCGTCCACAATCAGCAAGGCGCCGTGTTCGCGACATAGCGCGCTCACTCCCTCCAGTGGTTGGGAGACACCGGTCGAGGTTTCGGCATGGACCAAGGCGACGGCTTTGATGCGGCCGGCTTTCGACATGGTCGCACGTAAGACATCCCGGTCGATGATGCCGCCCCAAGGCGCCTCGACGCGCAAGGCATGACCGCCGCAACGCTCGACCATCGACGCCAGCCGGCCGCCGAAGGCGCCATGAATTCCGACAACGACGGTATCCCCCGGCTCAATGACGTTGACGATGGCCGCCTCCATGCCGGCCGAGCCGGTGCCGGACACGGCGAGCGTGAGCGGGTTGCTCGTTCGAAACGTGTTCCGCAGCAATTCCTGGATTTCGTCCATCATCGTGAGAAACACCGGATCGAGATGCCCTATCAGAGGAAGAGAAAGGGCCCGCAACACGCGCGGATGCACCAAGCTGGGGCCTGGGCCCAACAGAAGACGGCGGGGCGGGGAAAAGTCTGTCGCTGCGGTGGTCGCGTCCATGGATGTTGTTTGAAGGGCCATCACACGAGAAAACCGGCCATAGGGGATGCGGAGATCCGGGTTGGTTTCAAATAGGCCGGTAGTATAACGAAACTCGGGACGTTCATCCAGTACCGTGGATCAAGGACGGGCGCTCAGCGACTCTGCCGAGCCGCACGTTCGTGCCGTGCCGCGTCGCCTGCTTGTTGCTTCAGCGTACGGGGTGTCTTGCGGGTATGCCGACGCCTCAGTGCAGAACTCCGTCACTCGTTTCTCCGTACAAATATCGGATGCTATACTTCGCGTACCGAGGTCCATGTGCATTCTCAGCTCTCCGAACCGAGCATGTCCGGCGCCGCTGATCCGGCGGCCCCCTGCGTCGGCGCTCCTCCGCCTCCTTGCTACTACGATCCGCGATTTTCTACAAGCGTGACCTATGTGTCGGGGATCGTGCTGGCAGCTTCGATTCTATTGGTCATCTGGTTCGCGATGGATATTCCGAAATTGGCGCGCATCGCCGATCCGGAACGGGCGCTGGGCCATATGGTCAGCCGTTTGATGGATGTGGAAGAGGGCTTTGCCGGACTGCCTGAATGGGAGCGCGTGCTGTACGAGCTCGTAATGGGCAGCGACGCACGCGAGCGGGACCAAGCCATCGCCTGGTATCGCGAATTATCCGAGGTATCCACGGATCCACTGGTCGATATGAATCTCGCCGTTCTGCTGGCCGAATCCGGGCGTGAACGTGACGCGCTGGCCGAAGCTGCGCAATGGAAGCATCGCGATGTTCCGTATCCGGACCTCGCACAGATCATAGAGGGCGCATATGGGCCGTCAGGGTCGCCGGCGGCGCGGGCGCAGGACCTCCAATCCAGTCTGGCTGAACTGCTGCCTGCCGGCTGGTTTTACGACCGGGTAGCGGTCCGGCTGGCGGAAGCGGCGGGGAATGAGCCGCTGCTGAAAACCTTGCGCGCTTCGGCGGAGCGGCGTTCCGGCGCCTTGATTCGGAGCTCCCGCATCTTTGCGGCGGGCGAGGCGGCGCTTATGATCGTCGGCGGGGGCATCTTGGTGATATGGGTTCGAAGGCGCAGCAAGGAAACGTTTCGCGTAAGCCGAGGGGAATTGCCGCCGATCTGGGCGGGAAGGTTAGGCGCGGCGGTGCTTCTTCGTGGCGGCGCGATCGGCTCCCTGTTGACGCTGGGATTCTTATTCGCCGCCCTTGATTATGCGTCGCTTCGCCTCTTTGTGGTTCCACTCTCCAATGTGCCTCTCTTGTTGCTCGCCTACATCCATTTATTGAAGCCCCAAGGCTTGACGTTTCGGGATGGATTCGGACTGACAGTGGTTCCGGGTAAAGCCGGCCGATTGGTCCTGGCCGTCTTTGCGGTCGTGGCGGCCGGTCTTTTGGGCGAATGGGCGATCGGAAGACTTGCCGATCCGTTGAATCTTTCCAATCATTGGACCGAATGGTTTGATGCGGATCTGGTGTGGGCGCCTTTTCCCGTCATGGCCGTGGGCCTGGTGGAGTATGTCGTGATCGCGCCCATCTTTGAGGAGCTGGCGTTTCGGGGGTTGCTCTTCGGCGTGCTGCGGCGCCGGTTTCAATGGATGCCGGCGGCGGCCATCAGCGCGGGAATTTTTGCCCTGGCGCACGGCTATGGGCTCATCGGGTTCCTGAGCGTGTTTTGGAGCGGCTTCCTATGGGCGTGGATCTATGAACGAACCGGAAGCCTGCTTCCAGGAATGATCGCCCATGCCGTCAATAATCTTCTGGTCTGCCTGAGTCTGATTGCCCTGCTACGCGCCTGACCATCCACCCCGGCATGCACGAGACAATGTCCACCGAATGGAGGTTCAGCGCGGCGAAATGAGGAGAATCTGACAGCGGCTGCGGGACGTGTTCTTCCAAAAATGGCGGGTCCCGGCTGGGATGGAGGCTGAATCGCCCTCCTTCAAGACGTGCGGCTCATCTTCCAATTGCAACCTCACCGTGCCGCGAAAAATAACAGCCAGTTGCTCGGTCTGGCGGGCGGAGGGATGTGCCGCGCTTGCTCCTCCGGCTTCCAATGTGATCAGCATCGACTCCAGTCGGCTATCGTCGTTTGCCGGGCCCAGCGCCTCAATCTTCGCGCGGGACCATTGGCTTTGGAGGACGGGCCGCTTCCGCGACTTGGTCACGGCCGGGGCAGCCGGAGCAGCCGAGCGGAAGAACTCGCCCAAAGTAATTCCCAAGGCCGATGTGATTCGCTCCGTAGAGGCAATCGAAGGAGACGCTTGCCCCAGTTCGACTTGAGAGATGAAGCTGGGAGAGAATCCGCATTTGTCGGCTAAGCTTCTGACCGAAAGCTGTTGCCGAACCCGCAGGCGCCGAAGAATTGACCCGATCCGGATTTCTATTGTGCCCCGATATTTAGAGGCGTGCGCTGTAGCCATCCCTCCCGCCTGACATCGAAGGGTGAGAATGCGGGATAGTCGCCGATTACCGTTTCTATCACGAGTCTCATGAACAGCACAAGACTCGCCGAGCGACGGCCGTCGTCTGAGGCAAGGGATAGGGCCGAAAATCTGTCTTGATTGATCCCACTGGTCAACGTACAGTATCACTGTACAGTCCGATCCGCCGGAGATGGTGTGTGAGGCCCGTCTCATTACTGGCCGGCGTTATGCGGCGTCCAAGGCGAGAAAAAAGGAATCGGGCGCGGCGGCCGGGAGGTCATTGGATGAGGGCCAAATTCTGGTGGCGATACAAATCCGTCGCAACCGCGACGGTCCTCCTGTTTATCGCAGGATACGCCGTTTTGTTCATGACGGGCGTCTCTTCGATTCGGCATCTCCTGGACAATTTAATTGCTTTCTATCTGATCACGTGGGGGCTCTACGGGTTGTTGTCGAGCTTGCCTCGGTCCGAGATCGGGAAGCGATTCATCCTGACCTCGCTCACCATCGGACTGTGTGTGGTCATGGCGGAAGGCGCGGCGATGATGCGCCTCGTGGACTTTCGCGGAGTGTTCGGGACCTTCGACGCGAAGAACGCGCTGGGCAGCGTCGGGCGGCGGTTTGATTCAGAGCTCCTTTGGCAATACGAGCCGTACTATTCGTTCGAGGCGGATTATCAGGGCAATCTCGGACGGGGGTTGTGCATTCCTCCCGACGCAACACAGCGAATTCAAGTTCGATACGATCGGCATGGCTTTCGAAACAGCCGGGACTTGAGTCAAGCCGACATCGTCGTCGTCGGCGATTCCTATATCGAGGCGCCCATGACGCCGGATGCCGCGTTGAGCACGACCCTCCTCAGCCGGCTGCAAGGCAAGACAGTCGCCAATCTCGGGAATTCCGGGTATGGCCCGCAGCAGGAGCTCGGCGTATTGAAACGGTTCGGCTTGGGATTGCAGCCGGAGACGGTGGTGTGGGCGTTTTTCGAGGGCAACGACTTCTCAAATGCCGAACAGTACGACATGAGTAAAAAACTGATATCCGGAGAGAATCCATACTGGCAGGATTTGTGGTTCCGGTCTTTTTCCAGGAATCTTCTCGCGCTGTATTTTCGCTCCATGAAAAACTGCCGGCCTAGTACGAGTCTTCAGCAATACAAGGGTGAATTCAGAGACCATACCGATACGGCGACGCCGGTGTTCTTCGCCTCGTCCGAGGTGGTGGCTCCGTCGGAGGATGAGATGAAGACCGTATCGGAATACATCCTGGAGGCGTACAGGCTGTGCCGGCGGCAAGGAATTCGGTTTCTGGTCGTGTTCGTGCCTGAAAAATATCGCGTGTACCATGATCTGAGTAATTTTGAGTCCGGTACCGAGGAGCTGCGCTCGTGGAGGGTGGATAATGTGCCGTCACGGCTGAAACAGATATTGACCACGTTTGCCGCGGATATCGAGTATCTCGACCTTACGCCGGCGCTGAAAGCCGAGTCGCGGAAAGGCATTGCAACGTATTTGCCGGATGACACTCATTGGACGCCGGCCGGCCATCGCGTCGCGGCCGAAGCGATCGACCGGGCGCTCTCAGCCCGGGATCCTCACCAGGTAGTCCGGAGGGGGAATTTGTAGCAACCGCCATCGCTTCACGTTGGAAGAGAGCCGACCCGGTTCGTTTCGATCTGCGCGATGGCGTCGTAGAGATCAGGGTGTTTCAGGGTATAGCGCAGAGCCTGCTGCAACTTGCCCGTAGCAATACGCTTGCCGGGCAGATCATTCGGCCGGTCGGCGGGAGGCGTGACAAGCCAGCGATCCCGCGCGATGCGACAGATATCATGCCAGGTCCTCGGCACACCGTCACTCACGTTGTAGATCTCGCCACGGGGACCGTGCTCGCCCAACTCCAGGCAGATACATGCCAGATCTTCCACATGGATCAGGTTGACATAGCGTTGTGAAGGCCCGACAAGGCCGCGCCGGATCCAATCCAATGGATTGCGCCCCGGTCCATAGATCCCCGCCGTTCGAAGGATGATAGCGCCATAGCCGGTCCGAAGGCATTCTTCGCCTTGCACCCGCGGGATTGTCGTGTCGACGGAAGCCGACTCATCAATCCAGGGCGGCGGAAAGGTCCATTCCTGACGAGGGCGGTCGTATGCGGAGGTGCTGCCCAAGACAATCAGCCGGCGGACCTCGGTCAGGCGCGCCTCGGCGAATCGGCGGACAAGATCGATCGGTTGCGCCGGAAAACACCAGAACACCAGACAATCGGGCGGGAAGTCCGGCCATGTAGCAGGACGCGCCAGGTCAAACGTAAGCCGTTCATCGGCGGGAATCTGTGCTAAATTGTGCTCGGGATCACGACTCGTCGCCCGGACGTGAGCGCCGCGCTTCTTCGCGCCGGCGTAGAGATAGCGCCCGGTATAGCCTGTTCCCAACATTACGAATTGTGGAGATGCCATACGGTTTCACCATGTGGTCGGCCGATCGGCCCTTGCCGCGACCGTTTGTAATGATCTCTATCAGCGATCCGTTCTGATCCGCAACATTGAGTTGGACTAAAGGCAGGGAGCCTACTATCAAGTCATCCGTTTTCCATGACCATATTCTGATCGGGACGATCGTCTGCTTGGCGTTCCTGGTGTTTCTCCTTGATTTGTTTCTCCCGCTCGCGGTCGCCGAGGCGGTGCTCTATGGCGGCGTGGTTCTCTTGGCCGGGGCGGTCGCCACTCGGCCGCGGTTGCCGGTCGTCGTAGCGGCGGCCTGTACGTTCTTGACCTTCGTGGGTACGCTCGTCGGCCCGGTGTATCCGGGCGTGCCCCTCTGGCTCGGTGTCAGCAACCGCATCATCAGCTTGGTCGCCATTTGGGCTCCTGTCGCATTCATCTACCAGCGCCGCCGTGCGGAAGTCCGGTTGCGGGAAGCGAATGAGTCCTTGGAGCGGCGGGTGGACGAGCGCACGTCGGCGCTGACCACGAGTGAACAGGCGCTGAAGCGAAGCCAGGAGGCGTTGCATGCCCTGACGGGAAGGATTCTCACCGCGCAGGAAGAAGAGCGCCGGCGTATTTCACGAGATTTGCACGATGATATCAACCAACGGCTGGCTCTTCTGACGCTGGGCCTGCAGAGCGTGGAAAAGCAGGCGGGTGTGCTGTCCCAAGAGGCGCGGGACAGTTTGTCCAGCGTGCTCGGGGGGCTGGTGTCGCTCTCCGATGATGTTCGGCATCTGGCCTATCGGTTCCATCCGTCGATTCTTGACGATTTGGGGTTGGAAACGGCGCTGCAGCGCCTTCTGGATGAATTTTCAACGCGAACCCACATCAAAGTACTGTTCGTGCATCAATCGCTGCCGGCGCTGCTTTCAAAGGACATTGCGACGGCTCTCTATCGCGTAGTACAAGAATGTCTATCGAATGTGACCCGCCACGCAAAGGCGACGAGAGTCGAAGTCGAATTGACGGGGGACGAACGGCTTATCGAATTGATGATCCGGGACGATGGTGTCGGATTTGATATGGAAGCGATGACGACGAGTCAGCGCGGCCTGGGATTGCTGAATGCCCAGGAACGGTTGCTGGTGTTCCACGGAATCTGTGAAGTGCATTCCGAGCCGGGCAAGGGTACCCGCGTGCATGCGAGGATCCCGACGGCACTGGGGGCGCCATGACGTTGCCGCGAGTCTTGCTGGCGGACGACCATACCCTCGTCGTCGAGGGCTTTCGGCGTCTCTTGGAGGATCAATGCCAGTTGGTGGGGACGGTTTCCGATGGACGCGCATTGCTTGACGCGGTGCCGAACCTGAAGCCGGATATTGTCATTATGGACATTTCCATGCCGGTCATGAACGGAATTGAAGCTGCTCGCCGGCTCAAGATGAACTATCCGGACATCAAAATCCTCTTCATTACCATGCATGCCGATCCGGCCTATGTGCGAGCCGCGTTCAAGGCCGGGGCCTCCGCCTATCTGCTGAAGCGCTCGGTCGGAGAAGAGTTGAGCCAGGCGTTGCGTGCGGTCGAAAGCGGCAACTACTATGTGACGCCGCTCGTGACACGCGAGGTCATCGACGGGCTGTTGCGGGGAGCCGAAGGCCCCTTTTCGCAGGGCGCCGAGCTGACGACACGCCAGAGGGAAGTCTTGCAGCTGCTGGCCGAGGGCCACAGCGTGAAGGAGATTGCCGGCATGCTGAAGGTTTCCCCCCGTACCGTGGAATTCCATAAATCGCAAATCATGGATCAACTCAATCTCCATACGACCGTTGAACTGGTCAAGTATGCCATTGCGCAAGGTTTGGCCGGCCATTCCTAGTGATCCGCCTCTCTTCCTTCCGCCATAAATAGAACTGCGCCGACTCTGATCACCCGGCGGCGGGCGTCTGTCTCGATCCTCTTGATCGCTTTTCCTGGCTATGACAATTATGACCGGTGGTTTACGAGGTCAGCGGCCAGTATATTTTGGCGGAAATAACCAGTAAGAATACCCGTGTGCTTTGATATACAGAGGCCTACATTGGCGCGTCCATTTGGACCAGCGGTGAATTCCGTAGGGATATGGAGAGCGCCCTCTTCATGGGCGGAAGGACCCATTATCCGAGTTGTGGCGGCCGACGGACAATCTCCATCATTTTCTGAACCGTATTGTGGCCGTGAGCGCAGTCAACATCCCGAACGGATTGGAACGATATGAATCGGCGCCCGATAAAGGAACGCCTCTCGTCAGGAAGGGCATGGGCGCCCCGTACCGAAACGGAGCAAATCGATGGCCCGAATTATTCCTATGTGTGAGTTGTGCCGCCGTGTGTACGACCATCAACAACACACGGGCGGGATGCCGTGGATCGAGGTGCAGCGCTATCTCAGCCGCCACATCTTGACGGCGTCGGAAGTCGAATTCTCCAGCGCCTATTGCAGTGACTGCCAGAATTCCTATCGGCTGCTGAGCACATACGGCAATCATCTCTGATGGTATCCGACAGAGCGGTTCCGGGCCGGTGTCCTGCTCTGTCTTCGCGCCGGCTGGAGATGGTACGATGTGGCGTCCATGGCTCTTGCTCGATTCCATCCCATCCTGGCCGACTGGTTTGAACGACGCATCGGCATTCCCACCGATGTCCAGCAGCAGGCCTGGACGCACATTCAAGCGGGTCATGACGCGCTGATCGCCGCTCCGACCGGGTCCGGGAAGACGCTGGCCGCCTTCTTTTCCTGCATTGACGTGCTGTTTCAGAAGGCGCTGGCCCGCGAACTCGACGATCGCACTCACGTGCTGTATGTCTCGCCGCTCAAGGCGCTCAGCAACGACGTACAGAAAAACCTTCAGCAGCCGCTCGCCGAAATCGGTCAGGCGGCTCTGGCTGCCGGCCTATTGCTTCCCGAGTTACGAGTCCTCGTACGGACCGGCGATACCCCCATGGCGGCGCGGCAGCAGATGCTGCGCCGGCCTCCTCATATTCTGATCACCACCCCCGAATCGCTGTTCATCTTGTTGACGGCCGACAAAAGCCGCCGGCTGTTGCACACAGTCGGCACCGTCATCGTGGACGAAATCCATGCGGTCGCCTCCAGCAAACGCGGGGCTCATCTGGCGCTTTCGTTGGAGCGTCTGGAGGCTTTGACCGACCGGCGGCCGCAGCGCATCGGGCTCTCCGCTACCCAGCGTCCCATCGAAACGGTGGCGCAATTTCTTGTCGGCGAACGGCCGCCCCCGGTCATTGTGGATGTCGGGCATCGCCGTCAGATGGACGTGGCGGTGGAGACGCCGAAAGACGAATTGGGTGCGGTGGCGACGAACGCAATTTGGACGGATATTTATGACCGGATTGCCGATTTGGTTCAGGCGCATCGCTCGACGCTGGTTTTCGTGAACACTCGCCGGCTGGCGGAACGGGTGTCGCACCATTTGGAAGAGCGCCTCAAACATATGGGAACCGGAATCGTCGCCGCTCACCACGGCAGCTTGTCGAAGGAGATCAGGCTCGCGGCGGAAGACCGGCTGAAAGGCGGGCAGACGCGGGTCGTCGTTGCGACGGCTTCGCTGGAACTGGGCATTGACGTCGGCACGGTGGACCTCGTCTGCCAAATCGGTTCGCCGCGGTCGATCGCGACTTGTTTGCAGCGAATCGGCCGGGCCGGTCACTGGATCTCCGCTGTCCCGAAGGGCCGGCTGTTCGCCACGACCCGCGATGAATTGGTTGAATGCGCGGCGCTGATCAGGTCGATGAAGGAAGGGATACTGGATCGCATCGAGATTCCGCTCTGCCCGCTGGATGTCATGGCGCAGCAGCTGGTGGCAGCCACGGCGACCGACGTGTGGCATGTCGATGATCTGTACGACCTGGTCCGGCGCGCCTACTCCTATCGCTGGTTAGACCGTTCGGCTTTTGATGATGTGGTGGAAATGCTGGCGACCGGCATCGCCACCAGTCGCGGTCGCGGGCACGCCTACATCCATTATGATCGGATCAACCGGCGGGTGCGCGGCCGGCGCGGCGCCCGTTTGGCGGCGATCACCTCCGGCGGCGCCATTCCCGAGACGGCCAACTATACCGTGATTGCCGAGCCGGACGGAACGGTGGTCGGATCGGTCGACGAAGACTTCGCCGTTGAAAGTCTCGCCGGTGACATCATTCTCTTGGGCAACACGTCGTGGCGCATCCGCGGAGTGGAAAACGGCCGGGTGCGGGTTGAAAACGCGCACGGCGCCCCGCCCACGATCCCATTCTGGCGCGGTGAAGCCCCGTCACGAACGGCGGATCTCTCGGCGGAGGTTGCGGGACTGAGGGCGAAACTCGCCCAACGGTTGTTTCGCGGCGAGGTGGACCAGAATCCTCAGCGGGCGACCCTGCCCTGGCTGAAGACGGAATGCGGCCTCGATCAGCGCGGGGCCGACCAGGTCGTGGCCTATCTGGTCGCCGGGCAAGCCGTCCTCGGCACAGTGCCGACGCAGCAGACGATCATAGCGGAGCGGTTCTTCGACGAAAGCGGGGGGATGCAGCTGGTCATCCATGCTCCATTCGGTGGCCGCATCAACCGGGCTTGGGGCCTGGCCTTGCGGAAGCGGTTCTGCGTCACCTTTGATTTTGAGCTGCAAGCGGCCGCGACGGATGAGGGCATCGTGATTTCGCTGGGGGAACGACATAGTTTTCAGTTGGCCTCGGTCTTCGAATATCTCCGATCGGAAACGGTCCGTGAAGTCCTCCTGCAAGCCGTCCTTCAGGCGCCGATGTTCATGACTCGATGGCGATGGAATGCCACGCGGGCGTTGGCGCTTCTGCGATTTGCCGGAGGAAAACGTGTTCCGCCTCAAATCCAACGGATGAGGGCGGAGGATCTGTTGGCGGCCGTCTTCCCCGATGCCGTTGCTTGCCAGGACAACTTCCATGGAGAACGGCTCACGCGCCAGGTACCAGACCATCCGCTGGTCCGTGAAACCTTGCGGGATTGTCTGACCGAGGCGATGGATGTGGACGGACTCGCCGCCGTCTTGAAGCGGATCGAACAGGGAGCGATTTCATGCGTGGCGATCGACACGCCGCTTCCCTCCCCCTTCTGTCACGAAATTTTGAATGCGAATCCCTATGCCTATCTGGATGATGCTCCCCTTGAAGAACGGAGGGCGAGGGCCGTCGAGATGCGCCGGAGTCTGCCGCCTGAATTGGCGGATGCGGTTGGGGCGCTTGATCCCGCTGCCATCGCCGAGGTCGAGGCGGAGGCCTGGCCGGTGGTACGTGATCCGGATGAGCTCCATGATGCCTTGCTGACCCTCGTGTGGCTCCCGGCGCAGGACGCCGCTGCATGGGAAACGCATGCGGCGCCTCTTGTGGCGGATCGGCGGCTCCTGAAATTGCGGATGGACGGGCGCATCATCGGCTGGATGCCCGCGGACTATCATGCCATGGCCCGGTTGCTCTTTCCCCACGCAACGGTAGAGCCGCCTGTGGATTCGTCGGGTATTGAGGGACCCACGGAACGATCCGAGGTGATCGACAAAGTCACGGCCGGCTGGATGGAAAGCATTGGACCGACGCGGGCCGACGAATTGGCCCGACGCCTTCATGTCGGCGTCGAGGAGGTGAATGCGAGTCTCCTTCGCCTGGAAGCGCAGGGACAAATTCTTCGGGGACGCTTCCGGCCGACTACCGGTCCCTCCATGCCTCATTCAGCATTCAGCATTCAACAGTCCGGCGCGGCGGCCACACCCGCTGCGCCGGATGAGTGGTGCCACCGGCGCTTGCTCGCGCGCATTCACCGTCTCACGATCGGCAGGCTGCGCAAGGAAATCGAGCCGGCCACGGCGACCGAGTTCATGCGGTTCCTTTTCCAATGGCAGCATGTCGCGCCCGGCGCGCGATTGCATGGGGAAGCGGGCCTTCTCGAAGTCATTGCGCAACTCGGAGGATATGAAGCGGCGGCCTCCGTCTGGGAACCGCATCTCCTGCGGATTCGTCTGGCCAAGTACGATCCCGATATGCTGGATCGTGTGTGTCTGAGTGGCGCGGTCGCCTGGGGGCGGCTGAGCCCCCATCCCAAATTGACGCAACAGGAGGCGCGAATATCCGGCCGCCGGATTCAACCGACCAGCGTCGCGCCGATCGGGATGTTTCAGCGGGAAGACGCGGGATGGCTGCTCGCTTCTTATCATCAAGACCAAGCAGCGAGGATTGACTGGGGCACCGGCCTCACGGCGCCGGCCGACCAGGTCTATCGCTACTTGTCGCAACGCGGCGCGAGCTTTTTTGATGACCTGATACGAGGAACCGGGCGGCTTGCTTCGGAAATTGAAGATGCGCTGTGGGAACTCGTGGCGGCCGGGTTGGTGACGGCGGATGGCTTCGATAATTTGAGGGCGTTGATGGATCCTCGGCGCCGGCGTGCGGAGAAACTGAGCCGCGGCAGGCGGCCGCGCCATGTTCCAGGGCGCTGGTCAGTGTTGCGAGCCGGCGGGGCTGCGGATGAATCGGATCGCGACCATATAGCCGGACTGATGGCGACCAGGCTGTTGCGTCGCTATGGCGTGGTGTTCCGTGATCTCGTCCGTAAGGAAGGCGGTTCGTTTGTCTGGCGTGATCTCTTGGTACAGTACCGCCGCATGGAATTACGAGGAGAGGTTCGCGGCGGCCGCTTCGTGAGCGGCTTCACCGGCGAACAATTCGCGCTGCCCGAGGCGCTGGAAGCCCTGCGCGCCGTGCGGAAGAAAGCCTCGGCGTCTCCCAACGGACAGGAATTGCGTGTGTCCGCCACCGACCCGTTGAATTTGGTCGGAATCATTCTGCCCGGGTCCCGCATACCGGCCGTGCCTTGGAATTTCGTGGTCTTTAAAGACGGGGAATTCGTCCGGGCGGTATTGGGACGGGAGTCGCGGGTGTTTACTCCCGATGAACCGGCGGCTGTCCTGGAACAGCGCGGGTAGTAACGTCTCGGACGTCCCGGATGACGAGACAATGCAGGATGATCAAAAAGACGCGGCCGAGCCAGCGAAGAGGTGAAGCGTACTGTTCTCTGTGCGTTGAGCCTCTGAGCGCCGCGAGAACAAAGTCCGGGCAATGCGCCTCTCGGCGCACTGGGGCTGGGCGGGTGGTAACGGATGTGTTTTCAGCATCCTGCTAAGCCGGAATCGCGAGAACCGGACAGCGCGCGCCACGCAACACCCGCTCGGTGGTGCTGCCGAGCAGTGAGTCGAGCAGGCTATCATGGCCTTTTGTGCTCATCACGATGAGGTCCACATCATACTCGGCCCCCGAAGCGAGAATCCAATCTACCGCATTGCCGTCTCCTACCATCGTGTGCCAGGTCCAACCCGGACGTTCGATGATTTCGATAGGAGGTAGCCCTTCTCTGTCTTCCGAATGCGCCAGTTCGAAGGTGATCTTGTCCCCGCCGGCCAGCGTCGCCAACGTAGTGGCGAATTGAATGGGCCGGACGGGCGAGGGATTACGCGAAATCGGGAGCAGAATCCGGTGCAGCGCCGTGCGTCCGGTGTCCGGCGATACAAAGCCGTCCACAGACGAGGGAACGAACAATGTCGGCACCTCCGCCGCGCGGGACACCACCTCGGCTTCAGGCTCATGGATCCATCGGAAGCGTCCTTCATGTGGGCTCGTGGACAGAATCATGAGGTCGGTTCGTGACTGGGTCAGATGATGAACCAGCGCCGCTTTGGGGTCGCTCGCCAAGGCGCGGACTTTCTTGATTCTGAGCCCAAGTGAAGCAACCTGCTCTTTGCTGCTGCCGGCGGGCAACGCGCCCCATTTTTCCAGAGTGGGCCGCACCCGTGGGAAGTCTTCAAAGCCTTCCGGGGTGAGGGTCGGATCGACATGCATGATGGTCAGTTCTGCACGTGCCAGCAGCGCCAATTTCAATGCATGCACAAAGGCGACGTAGCTGCCGGGAGAGAAATCAGTGGGATGGAAAATCCGTTGTAGCGCGACCGGATTTGGATCGGTCATGTTTCTCCGGAATGTCTTGCCAAGGTCTGAACGAGTTCGCCGCGGCGCCTGTTTGCAGGCCGGTTTCGTTGATCGATAAACCGGCGCACTATATCACAGCGTGAGCGGATTGTGGCACGCCGGAGGAAGTTATGCCCGCCGGGTCGAACCGGCAATCAACCAAACAAGCCGGCGTGGGATGCGAGTCGTGTTCCGGCTACTGTTTCTTGCCGGGAAGAGGACCGGGGCACAACGCGAGCGGAAAGATGTAGGTGCTGCCTGGGACCGTCCGCGAGGGAAGATGAAGGTAGATGATTTCGTCTTCGGAGAACGTCACAGATGGTTTTTGCTGGTCGGTCCATCGGGTGGCGAGCCGGTCGCGCTGCGAGATTCGCGATCCTAGTGTGTCGTTATCCATATGCGGACCTCCGCCCGGTGAAGTGTTGAATGGCCGGCCATTCTCCGACACGGGTTGCTCTCATTAACTATAGCGCAATTTCGCATTCTGTCAGCAGTGCGATGAAGAGGCGACAAGCAGTCAAGAATCGCGTCGACCGGATGGAGGAAGCCTCGGTGGGCGAAACGGCACCCTTGGCGTCTTGATGAAGTACCGTATGGTGTATCCTGCGTCTGCGCTTCGCCGCGGCTGATCGCCCTCGTCATTTTCAGGAAAACAGGAATCCAGAATTAGGCTCGTGGGTGCTCCCCACCTCTCAGAACGACCCTTCCGGCCTTCGCCGAGCGGAATATCTGGCCGCTTCACAAAAACACCGGGTCTCGCGGGACACAGCCACCACACGTCTCGGCGGCATTCACAACCTTGACGCGCTTTATTCAGCGCGTCGTGAACCTAGCACCCATGCACAAACAGAACCTTAGGACCGATCCAGTCTGTGAGCGACTGCTTCAGCGAATTGTTTGAAGTCGCCGAGGTGATGACGGCAAATCTGAAAGACGATTGACCAATCGATGTCTTGATAACTATGGACGGCGATGTTTCTGAACCCCACCGCCTTCATCATGCGCTCAGCAAGTGCGGGGCTGATGATCTGGAGCTGTTTCAGGATCTCGAAATTCTCGGACATTGTCGATGGCGGTCGCGCTTCGGTATCAGCTATGAGATGGGCGGCGAGATCGACGCTGAGTTGGACAGTCCGCTGGAGGTTCAAGGCAATGATATCCTGCAGGTCAGGATCGCGGGCGAGCTGATCGGCGGACGATGGAGTTTTTAGGGCAATTCGCTCGACGCAACGCCGGACAGATTCGAGCTTGGCTTCGATCAGGTCCCGATCCATGCCCGGCGTCTTTCGGCAAGGATACGGCGATAGTAAGGCATGTAGTCGGCCTCCTCGTAGAGCATGCGCAAGAGCAGAGCGGCATACCGCGATCGGTCTTTGCAGAAGATCATTCGACCTCGCGTTAGGATCTGTTGCAATAAGGGACCGTGTGTCTCACTAAGATCAAGCAGGTCCACCGGTCGGCCGAATGCGAGCGCCAAATCTTCGATAAGCTCGATGTGAGCCTGAGATGCGAGCGGCGTCGTCGCAAGGATAGCCACGTCGAGATCGCTATCGGACCGGGCATGCCCGGTTGCGAGCGAGCCGAACACGAATGCCATCACGATAGAGGGATGGTGAGCGAGGACATCTTTGATCCTTCGTTCGATGTCGGTCAACTGCGGTGAAGCGGTTGGATGCATGGTCAATCCCCTTGGCTGATTCTTTGACTATCATGATTATGGAAAAGGCGCAAGACATGCAGAGAGCCGCGGCTGACGAACGGTGGGCAACTTCGGGTTTCGCCATAATGCGATGGTTGCTGGATGGTGGGTCCTGCCCTGCTCAGCGCTGCAGCTCGACCGCACGTACGCCTCGCATCCGCTCGGCTGCGCAATTTGTTTCGTTGTTCTTCGCAACGGAACGTCGAACAGTGCTCGCCGTCGCTACACGACCGCATCTGCTCGGCAAGTGCGAATCACCCGGCCGGCTCACCGTCTCGCCAGCGTCCGCAACATGACGCTCGTTAGTCCTCGCGTCGCGGGTCCCGAGCCTCCGCGCGATTCGCGATGCACCACTCACCATCCATTCCTCATATCAGGCGCGGCGCCATGGCGACCGTATACGTGCCAATCATCTCTATCGAAATGCGGCTGGACGTCTTGATGATCCACCAAATCATATAATGAGCACATTGAGCAAATTGAGAAGCGGTTGACGACCATCACGCGGCGCGTTACTATCGTATTCCGTGATCAGGAGTTTTAAATGTTCTGACACGGAGGCGCTTTCCAAGGGACAACGAGTCAGGCGGTTCAGCAACATTGCGACTGTAGCACGGCGCAAGCTTCGACAGTTGGAGATTGCTGGACGATTAGGCGATCTGCGAGTGCCTCCCGGAAACCGCCTGGAAGCCTTGAAGGATGATCGCATAGGGCAGCACAGCATTCGCATAAACGATCAGTTCCGCCTCTGTTTTCGTTGGACGGATACAGGCGCTGAAGATGTTGAGATTGTGGATTATCATTGAGCAGGGATGACGATGCGTAAACTCAAGCCTGTGACGCCCGGGGAACTCCTGTTGGAAGAGTTCTTGAAGCCCATGGAGATCAGCCAGTATCGGCTGGCGAAGGAGATCGGTGTGCCGGCACAACGCATCGGCGATATCGTCTTGGGGAAGCGGGCTGTCACTGCCGACACCGACTTGCGCTTGTGTAGATTCTTCGGCCTTTCGAACGGCTATTGGCTACGGGCGCAAGCCGCATATGACACCGAAATAGCCGAGCGCGCATTGGGTACCAAACTCGCGAAGATCAAACCATGGACAAGATCGAAGTCCTTGGATATGGCATCTTAGCTGCCATAATCTAATTCTCACCATCTTCAGCTTATTCACGACCCCGTAAAGGGTCCAATCCTTACGCTGACTCACCGAAGTTCATGTGAGCTTCTCCTGATGAAGCGCAGGCAGCGTCGGCTTCGCCATGACGCGACAATGAACTTGTTGGATGAGGAGGCCCGCCTGTTCAACTGCGGCTCGATCCCGCTCTCCGTCATTCCCGCGCCGGCTGGAATCTAGCTCCATGACAAGGCCGCTGTCATGCGTCCGTTGCTCCCCACCTCTCAGAACGACCTTCCGGCCTTCGCCGAGTGGAATTCCTTCAGCTGCGACCGTGCGATCGCAGTGCTTCAGTCAGTTCCAGCTTTCCTTCTCGGCCAAGCCTCGGCGGGGTCCCCGTTCCTCCGGCGAAGGTCGCACGCCGCTTGACAGCGTCCTGACGAATAAAAAGAGAGCAGCCATTCAACTCAGCGCGATTCGCGACGCACGACTGTCGATACTGAACTTGACGAACTGTATAAATCGAACGAAAATGCCCGGGTATCATTGAGCTTCGGAAAGAAGCTTAGTGAGCGCATCAACGCTCAGTTCAATGGAGGTCGAGATGCCGAATTTGGCTGAAATTGTGAAAGACGCTATGAGCTTAGATGTACGTGACCGTGCCATACTTGCAGAGAAGCTCCTTGCCAGTTTGGATCAACTGAGTGAAGAAGAGGCAGAGCATCTTTGGGCGGAGGAAGCCCAGCGCCGGTTGAATGAGTACCGCGCAGGCCGTGCCAAAACCGTTGAAGCGGATACAGTCCATGCCAAGGTTGAAAAACTTTTTCGATGATGCTGATTCGGTATCACGAGGCAGCAGAGGAAGAGTTATTGAACGAAATTGGATATCTTGAGGCACGGACTCAAGGGTTGGGGCGCCGTTTTTTTGCCGAGGTTCAACGCGCGGAAAAGCGGATTGCACAGTTTCCTGAATCGGCTGAAGAGATTCAGCCGGGCATCAGAAAGCTCACACTTCGGACCTTTCGATATGCTCTCATATACGCGCTACAACCAAATAGCGCATTAGTTTTAGCCGTGGCCCACCATAACCGGCGGCCGGGCTATTGGACCGGTCGCTAAGGCGGATGACGAGATAATTTCCTGAATGGCGAGCCCGCCTGCTCGGCGCTGCAGCTCGACCGCACTCTCCGTCATTCCCGCGCCGGCGGGAATCCAGCCCCATAACAAGGCCGCTGTCATGCGTGCGCTGCTCCCCACCTCTGAGAATCGACCCCTCCGGGTTCAGCGGAGCGGAATAGCCGCTGTCTCCATGTCCACCTATTCCATCCGCGTCGGATGGAAACAATGATAAGTCTGTGATCTGTCGCTTTCTGAGGAGGGTGCTTCTTACACTGTAGACAGTTGGGGCCGAGGAGAAGAAATTATTAGGTGCGGTGACCAAGGCAATTTGGTTTTCCACAGCAAAAAATCGTATATTGCATTCATTGAGGGTGGGAGAGCCGAGAAGCCGTGACAAAACTATCCCCGTCAACTTTGGACTGGAGTCTCAAGCATATTGAACGCTATGGCGATACAGATATTTTCCCTCGTGCATTTGAGTTTCAAGCGATACGCCACAATTGGACGGCCACTCGGAGCTTTCTCGCAAACTAAGATGTACTCCAGTGGACACCAAGACCCACTCGTAGATGCATAACACCCAAGCATCTGTATGGTTTTAGAGTCGCAAACCAACTAGATCCGCTTGACACATTAGTATACACGTCACTGGTGTATGAAATTGGTGCAGACATTGAGAATAGGAGAATCCCACCACAGAAGAATAAGGTTTACTCTAACCGGTTCAGCATTTCCAACGATGGACGGATCTTCGATTCGAACTATGCCTGGGACAGTTTCCACGAAGAATGCATCAGACTGGCAGGAAAAGCTTCAACTGGAAATGTGCTAGTTGCTGACATTGCGGATTTCTTTCCGAGGCTTTACTTCCACCCGCTTGAGAATGCATTGAAAAATGCCACCGCAAAGAAAGATCATGTGAAGGCTATTCTAAGGTTACTCAAGTCATGGAATGGCAATGTTTCTTATGGAATACCAGTTGGCCAAACAGCGTCGGCACTACTTGCAGAAACTGCGATTGCTGACATCGATAGCTATCTCGATAGCGAGGGAGCAGTATTTTGCAGGTATGTTGATGATTTTCGGATATTCTGTAGGTCAGAACGAGACGCTTACAAGTGGCTGTCCTTATTGGCGAAAATCCTCTTTGATGCTCATGGTCTGACATTACAACAAATCAAGACAAAGATCTTCAGCACAAATGCATACTTAAAATATCTTGAATCCGAAGAGTCTGATGAAATGGCACGAATCAATAGAAAGCTTAAAGAAATCCTGGCACGCCAAGGAGCGGATAACTATGCCCCTGTAGAGGAGAAGGAACTTGATGAAGAGGAAATAGAGGAACTCAATGAGATTGATTTGCCTGGACTGCTAAAAGAGCAGGTCTTCGCTGGCGAGAATATGGACTTCGCCCTAACACGGATCATTCTCCGACGTCTTGGTCAAACGGGAAACAACGAAGCTGTGGAGTTCACTGTAGACAATATCGAGAGGTTATATCCCGTGTTCAAGGATGCAATGCGTTATTTGCAGGACCTAAGTTCCATTGATGCGAAAGTAAAGTCGAAGATAGGTGCGAAGTTGTTATCGACTATGAAAACCTCATTTTGTACGGACTTAGAATTCCATAGAATGTGGCTACTATATACATTCACAGAACCAGAGGGGTGGAACAATGTAGATAAACTGCGACGATTTTATGATTTAAGCCTAGATGAATTTTCAAAAAGAAAAACAATATTAGCTCTCGGTGCAGCAGGCGCTAGCGATTGGTTCGCAGCGAAGCGAAAAGATATCGACAATATGTCACCTTGGGTTAAGCGGTCTTTTCTCGCTGGAGCCTCATGCATGCCTGAAGACGCAGCGCGACATTGGTACAAGAGCGTGCGGCCCAAGTGTGATGAGTTAGAAAGACTAGTCATAGACTGGGCTGAGCAAACAAAACCGAAGAAATATCATTTTAGTTAAAAATTGCTCATACATTCTTTTCGCCAGATACCTCAAAGGCCGAACTCAACTGAACGAGCATCCATTTTCTTCCCCGAATATACTGTCCCGATAAAACTTGGACCATGTGACAGCCAGTCCTAAATGGTCCCTTAACCGATCATGGAAGTGACCTTGTGGGTGAGCCGTACCGGTGTGTGTAGCGGACATCGAGCAAGATCTGGCCTGTTTTGCTTATCGGAAATCCACATTCGGAATGGGAGCCTGGGGGAACCGCAGGCAATGTTCATGCCTCCTCCCGCCTTGGCTGGAACGGATGCGCGCAGAGGTTTGGCCGTGGCGCTAGAGCTGGTGAGAACAGCCGTGGTCGACAGCGAAGCCGTTCTTATAGTCCGTAAGGCGCAGCGACGAGGTTGATCCCACCGGAATGGTATACAGGGCGCAGCGCATCACGGCCAACACCGGCTGAGTGCGCCGTTCGTCAGCCAAGGCCTCCTATCCACAGCAGTTCACCGTACCAGAATGGAAGCACGCCACGATCAATACACCTGACGGCGACCGATCTTCCGAATTCCGCCTATCGCGGCTTGCTCTCAGGGAAATGCGGCAGCAGCTCCGCGATCGACCGAAATCCCACCTTGAGTGTTCTGCACATCAAATACTGCCGGTCGAAGCGGTTCTTCGTCTGAATCAGCCTGCGCAAGGCGCGGAAACCGACTCGGCCCCAGGCGGCCAGATGAAATACGGACAGGGGATAATCCGTTCCGAAAAGCAATCGCTCTTGAAGATGGGGGTAGTGACGGAGATAGAGCAACATCCGCATGCGGTTGGGAAGCGTCAGGCCGGATACGTCGGCGTAGAAATATTCATAGCGCTGAGCCAGGTCCAGGAACGTCGGAAGAAATTTCTCATAGATCATGAGTCCCGAACTGCACGCATGGGCGGCGATGACGGTCACTCCTTCATCCAGCGCCAAGCGCAATCTGGCCGGATCCCCGGCCGATTGATCCTTCCCGATCAAACTGAATTCATAGCCCACATGGCTCAACAAGGGCAGCCGGTGCTCTGCCAGCGCCCGATAGAACTCCGTATGCCGGCCATCGGCCGGGTCGAATTGTTGGGCGTTCGGCAAGACCTTGATCAGAACCGCTCCCGATTCCGCACAGCGATGCAGTTCCTCAACCGCGTCTCTACGGCCGGGATTGACCGAGGCTCCCGCGAGAAACTGGTCGGGGTACCGGGCGACCGTATCGAATAAATATTCATTGGCGATAAGGAATTCCGTATGGGCTTCGTCCAAGCGACCGGCCTTGTCGTAACAGCCGTCCATGGCGAGCAGCACCGCCTTGCCGACATACGTGGAGGCGTGGAGTTCCGCCAACAGATCGTCGAGGTACTTCCGGTTGGCCTCGCGCGGGTTCCGGGGAGAAAGATCATGCTTCCACAAGAGGAAGCGAAAGAGAGGGCTGCGGAGCAATTTGGGCGAGATATAGCAGCCGTTACCTGCATCGGGCAGCGCCGCCAGGTGCACATGACAATCGATGAGCGATTTGTCGGCCGGCCTTCCAACCGTGGTCTCGACGTTCGCCGTCCGTGAAACGATGTCGTCCATAATGTGCAGCTGCTCGCAAGCCTAATTCTTTCTTGGATCCATCATTCCTCACTCAGCATTCTTCATTTATTTTTGTGCAGCCTCTCTACCGCCACTTGCTTGACGTTGCGCAAATCCAATTTACCCGTGCCCAGCACCGGCAGCGCCTCCACCTTGATGAAATGGCTGCGTGACGGAAGAAACAGGTTCGGAAGACCTTCGGCTGAGGCCTTGGCCAGAATCTCGGGGATGGTCTCCTCTTCAATGGTATAGAGCACCGCCAGTTGTTCGCCTCGTCGCTCATCCGGCACTCCGGTGACAGCGAACACCTGCGTCTCGAACCCGCCGGCTCGATGAAGCGCTTCCTCGACGGCGCCGTGCGGTATCATCTCGCCGCCGATTTTGGAGAATCGGGACAGGCGATCGGTGATCGTGATAAACCCGTCTTCATCAATGGTCGCGAGATCTCCGGTGATATACCAGCCATCCCGCATCGAGGCGGCCGTCAATTCATCCTTTTCCAGATAGCCGACCATGACGTTGGGTCCCTTCACCAGTAACATGCCCGGCGTGCCGGGCAGGGTGGGCACAAACGTTTCCGGATCGACCGTCCGCACGGACATGCCGGGGAGCGGGCGGCCCACGGTCCCGCGGCGGGACGCCGGTTGGAAAAACCCGGCGGCTCGAAAATCCGGGACATTGACCGCGATGACGGGCGCGCACTCAGTCACGCCATAACCCTCGATCGGCCGGATGCCGAAGCGATCCTCGAAAGATTGATAGAGCCGCAGCGGGAGCTTTTCCGCGCCGGTCAGGACGACTCTCAGCGAGCTGAACTGCTCCGGCGTGCAGCGGCGCTGATAGAGTTGGAGGAACGTGGGAGTCGTCACCAGAAACGTCAGGCGATAGCGCGCGCAGAGCTCGCCGATCGCGGCCGCATCCAGGGGCGTCGGATGAAACACCATCGCGCCGCCGTTCAACATGACGAACCAGAACACCAGATAGCCGAATGAATGGAACAGCGGCAGGATGCCCAAGATGCGGTCATGCTCGTCCAGATGAAGAACCTGGGCTACGGCCTGCCCGTTTGAATCGATATTGAAATGAGACAGCATGATCCCTTTCGGTTCGTCCGTGCTGCCGCTGCTGAAAATGATGGTAGCCAGATTGTCCATCGTGACCGGACGAGCCTGGCCGCAGATTCGTTCGATAATCCGGGCGGGGGCCGCCACCGCCAGCAGGAGGGCCAGAACCCGCTGGGGGCCGCGGATCCGTGAGCGGATCTCTTCCAACCAAATGATGCGCGGACCATCCGGCAGATCGAGTTTGGCTTTGTCCACGAACAGGCGGCTGGTGACGATCGTGCGCAGCTTCGCCTGGCGGACGGCTGATTCGAGGCCGGCTTTTCCGACCGTATAGTTCAGGTTTACGCTGACCCGGCCGGCCAGTGCCGCCGCGACATTCGTGAGGGCGCCCGCCACGCTGGGCGGCAACAACAGACCGACGGACGGCTGATCCTCCCACTCGGCGCGTAACGCTCGCGTCAGCGCAATGGCGCCGATGAGCGCGTGCAGGCCGCTCACCTCGGGTCTCGTGTGATCGGCCATCGCGAGGCGGAAGGGTCGCCGCCGCATGGCGGAGATGAATGATCGGTGTAACGGAACCCGGTCCGATTTGCGCAGGCGCCAGGCGGTTTCGCCGAGGTCCTGCACCATGCTGCGGAGCTCATGGGCCGGTGTGTCGGGCGAGACAGGAAGACCGAACGAGACGGTCACGGGATAAGGAATTCGTTCGGGCCATTTGGTAAGGAATCGGCCGCCGACGTAACTGAAGATGCTGCCCCAGACGCGATCCAGATGAACGGGAATCACCGAAACCGGCCGGCCTTTGACGATCCGTTCGAACCCGCGGCGAAACGGCAGCATGCCGCCGGTCCTGGTGATTTGGCCTTCGGGAAAGATGCAGACCAATTCTCCGTCGTCGAGCGCCTGGCCCGCCTCGCGAAGGGCCTTCAGCAGCCGGCGCGGTCCTTCTTGTGAGGTAATCGGAATGACATGCAAGGCTTTGAGAAAAGGTTTGTACAGCGGATGATCGGCGTAGCCCGCGTCCACCACGAAGCGGATCGGCCGGTCCAGGCTCGCGATCAGCAGAAGCCCGTCGATGAAGGACACATGGTTCGACACCAGCAGCGCCCCGCCTTGCTTGGGCACGCGCTCCTGTCCGATGATGCGCAGCCGGTACAGAGTCCGCGTCGAAATGACGAGCGCCATGCGCAGAAATGCATCCGGCAACAGCCACAGCGCCCACACCGTGCCGCCGAGAGTCGCCATCGCGGCCGCGATCAAGATGCCGGTGGTCGATAATCCTGCCGTGGCCATCGCGCCGCCGGACAGCGAACCCAGCATGATGCCGCCGAACACGCAGGTATTCTCGAACGCAATCACCGATCCGCGCCGATCCTCCGGCGCCCGCCACTGAATCAGCGCATTGAGCGGCACAAAAATCATGGCGCTCGAGATGCCGAGGAACAGCATCAAGGCGAATGTACCGGCTTGCAGCGGGGCGGCCAGACCCATGACCAGCAGGGATGCGAACACGCCCAACGCGCCGAGTGGAATGAGGCCATATTCCACCCGCGATTGAGACCATCGCCCGACCAGCACTGCGCCGAGGCCGATGCCGACGGACAGCACGGTCATCGGTAAGCCGGCCATCGAATCCGAGAGACCGAGAACGGCTTTCGCGTAGACGAGCAAGTCTTGGGCAAAGAGGCTGGCGATGGTCCAAAAGAAAATGTTGCCTGTAATCGCGAGCCGTAAAAGCCGGTCGGCCCGGAGAGCCGACCAAGCGCCCTTCAACGTGGCGGCGAGTCCTCCTTCGGTCCGAGCCGGCGGCACCGGCGGCACGGTCCAGGAGGCAGCGAACCCCACAATCGCTACCAGGACGAGCGACAAGGGGGCAAGCCAGGTCGAAGAACCGGCCTGGCCGAGCAAAAATCCTCCGGCAGCTGTTCCGCCCAAAATGGCCGTGAACGTCCACATTTCCAAGAGACCGTTTCCCGAGGCCAGCCGTTCATGCGGAATCAATTCCGGAAGGATCCCGTATTTCGCCGGGCTGAACAGGGCGCTGTGGACGCCCATACCGGCCAGCACGATGAGCGGCAAGACGCCGCCGGAAGGATTGAAGAACAGGGCCGCGGTCGCCGCAGCCATGAGTCCGAGCTCGACCCCCTTCATCGTAATCATCACCGTGCGTTTGCTGACCCGATCGGCCAGGACGCCCGCGACAATGGAGGTCACCATGAGCGGCAGGGTGAAGACGACAAACGCGAGCGTGGTCTCGGTTTGCGCGGCGGTCTCCAATGCGGGGCCGGGCGCGATGACGGCGCTCACCTGGCGGATGCCCAAGAGCGCCACCATGAGCTTCCACGCATTATCGTTGAACGCGCCGCAGAATTGGGCGATCAGCAGGCCGCGCAAGGGATGGCGCGAGGCGGAGGATCGGTTCTCTGATTGGCGTGAGGGCTGAGCAATCATGCGATCATGAGACCGTGCGTGTAGACAAACATTTAAGGCGTCTCACCGGTGGGCATGCGCGGTGTCATGCGGTTCCATCCGGATAGTCGGTCGTCGTGGGAAGACCTTCCATTTCCATGATCCGCAGCGCATTCGTCGTCGGGCAGGGGCCGGGCCGCAGTTTATAGTCGAACGCGAGCCGTCCCTGTTCGACGGTCTCCTGAAAATGCATATTGCTGAGCCGCTCGATCCGTCCTTCCAGTTCGGTCAATTCCAGGTCGTGCGTGGTGACGAGGCCGAACGCCCGGCTCCGTGCCAGCGCGGTAATGAACGCGCGGGCGCCCAATAGCCGCTCCCGATTGTTCGTGCCTCGAAAGACTTCATCAATGAGGAATAACACCGTGGGCCCGTGCGGTTGCTCCGCCGCGGAGAGAATGAGCTTGAGCCGTTTGACTTCAGCATAGAAGAAAGACAAGCCGGTCTCAAGGGAATCATCGACGCGGATGCAACAGGCGGGTTGCGCCCAGGTCCAACGATAGTCTTTGGCGCAGACCGGCCCCCCGGCTTGCGCCAGACAGAGGTTTACGCCGACCGTACGCAGAAATGTGCTTTTCCCCGACATGTTCGACCCGGTCACCAACAGGATGCGCCCACGTCCTTCCAATGAGAGGTCATTGGCGATGCGGGACGCCGATGGAATCAACGGATGTCCCAGCTCCAATCCGATCATAGCCGGTTCCAAGGTCTGATCGGAATGTTCGGCTTCCTGCTCGATAAGCGTGGGCCAACAATAACCGGGATGGAGGTAGGCAAAGTTGGCCAGCGCCGAGGCGGCTTCGAATTCGGCCAGGATGTCGAACCAAGTCGGCACGGCTTGCGCAATGCGGTCCTGGAGCGCTTGCAGCCGATAGGTATAGTAGAGGTCCCATGGCCCCACGGCATTGACGGCATAATGTACGAGGGGATGCGCCTTGATGCTGAGCCGGCTGAGCAACGAGCCTGCCTGAGCAAGCGAACGGGACGGTTTGACCGATGCTTCCCGCAAGCGCGCGCACAATGTCGCGAGGGCCGGCGTGGCGGTCAAACAGCGCCGTTCAAAATGTCCGAACACCGCGGCGACCTGTTCCAATTGGCCGTGAAGCGCAACCGCCTGATTGAAGACGTCCGCCGTCCTCCCTCGCACCATCAGATAGAGGAAGGCGTACAGCGCAAAGGTTCCGATCCAGTAATCCGGCAAGCCGGCGAGCGAGCCGCCGATCAGCAAGACCCATGTCAAAAGCGCGAGCGCCGTTTCAATCGCCAGCAGCCATGTCAGCCCCGGATATCCGGCGCGCGACCGCAACACGGCCGATAGTGCTTCTCCTTCGATGTCGCGTCGATCGATCACCAGCGCGTCCAACACGACGCGGTCACGCAGCAATGACAGCGGCGTCAGTTCTTTGATCAGCGCATGACGGGCCTTCCAGTGATCGGGATCCGGCGGTTGGGTCAGGAACCAGGAAGCCAAACGGTCACGCCCTTGCGTGGATACCGTCGTGTCGATGAGATGGAAGAGAGAGTGGGGGCCAAGGAGATCGAGATCCTTGGCGTAGGGATGAGGGTCAACCGCCGCCACGAAGGATCGGGGAGGGATGAGGGGCCACTCAAGGCGCAGGCGCGCGACATGGATCTGTTTCAATTCCAGCCACAGACGCAGGCGGTGCAACCGCTGTTCGAGCCTGTTATGATGCCACGCCACCACGGCGAAACAGCCGAGGAAAACGGCGAGCGCGATATTGCCGGTTTGGTACCAACCCAGTTTATACGGCGTCACGGTTCCCGCGGCGCCGGCGAGAAACAGGATAAGCCGCCAGCGGGTGAATCGGACGCTGGTCGCCACGGCTCGGTCGATCAGCCCCGAGAGACGGCGCAACGTCCGACGGAGAGCCCGTTCCCGGAGACTTGCAGTTGGAGATGGCGGCACATCCGACACAGTGAAGGCGACGATACCGGTTGGGGCCGGCCAGGTCAACATGACACCGAATCGAGGAGTTTGGTTCGGCGATGGGACAGGATTGGATTGAAGTGACGGTGAGGACGGCGGCGGAGCCCGCCGAGGTCCTCTCGCGCCTGAACGACTCGACCATTTCGGGTTCGTGGCAGGACGACGATGTCTTGCGTCTCTATTGGCCTTCCTCGGTCTGGGGGCCGGATCGCGTGGCAGCGCTCCAGACCGTTCTCGCGCAACTCGGTTACCCAGCGGCGGACCAGGCCATTGCAACCGGCAGCCTCGCGGACAGAAATTGGAATGAGCCCTGGGCCCGGGCCGTTCAGCCGATTCGAATGGGCCGGGTCGTCATTCGTCCGTCATGGCACCGGGTGGAGTATCAGGCCGACGATATCGAACTCATCATCGATCCTAAGCAAGCATTCGGGACCGGACACCATGCAACGACGCAGTTACTGATCGAATGGCTGCAAGAAATCATTACCGGCGGCGAAACGGTAATTGATCTTGGAACGGGCAGCGGGATTCTGGCCATGGTCGCGCTGCGACTCGGGGCCGGCCGGGCAATCGGCATTGATTGTGATCCGGTGGCGATTGATTGTGCTCGTGAATATGCCGCGCAGAACGGCTTCGGAGAGGAATTGTCGTGGCAGATTGGGATGGCCGCGTGTGTATGCGAACAGGGTGCGGTGGCCGGAGATCTCCTTGTCGCCAATCTCGATCGGCAGGCGATACTCGACTCGCTTCAAGCGCTTGCGGTCTCTGCGAAAAGAGGGGTGCGGTTGCTGCTCTCGGGGTTGCTGGCCGACCAGGTGCCTGAGATTGAGCAGGCACTCGCATCCGCAGACTTGTATATTCGAACCGTGCGCGAACGCGATGGATGGCTCGCGCTCGATGTAGTGGCGGCCCTGTCTTGTGATCAAACTTCCAACGAGCCCGCGCGATGAAATTGAATTCTTCCTACCTCCATCAGATTAATGTGTCGGCCGGCGGTGTGCCGAAGCACGCCGTGCCGGAAGCACGGATCACTGTTGAGGGGTTGAGCGGCGATTGCCAGCGAAATAGACGGATCCATGGAGGACGGGATCGATCCGTCTGTCTCTATTCCAAGGAGCTCATCGAGAGGCTGAGGGGGGAAGGACATGGGATCACAGCGGGGTCGACAGGTGAAAACCTGACGATCGCGGGCGTTGAATGGGCTGCCATCCTGCCGGGAGATGTGCTAATGATTGGTGCGGTGAGGCTTGAGATCTTGAACTACACCTCGCCCTGCCGGTTCAACGCGCAATGGTTCCTGCACGGCGACTACATGCGGATCTCACAGCAGCGATACCCTGGGTGGAGCCGTTTGTATGCTCGTGTCTTGGAAGAAGGTCTCGTGCGCCAAGGCGATTCTGTAATGGTGATATCGAAATCAGGATCACTCGCAGGCTCTGAAAAAAAACTGTTTTGATAGCCGGTAGACCTTTTCAACAGTCTGCTGGCCGGGAGACAAGACGGTGATGAAGCGAACGCCCGAGCCGGAACTGATGGATGACGTCGCGCAGGCCAAGGCTTATGCCGAGGCGGACTTCAGCCGGGAAAATCAAGATTTCGTGAACCTGTTCCGGGAATACTTTCCCGACTGGACGGCCGGGCATGTGATTGACCTGGGATGCGGCCCGGCCGATATCCCGATCCGGTTTGCCCGCAGCTATCTCGGCGCGCAGATTACTGCCGTCGATGCGAGCGGACCGATGATCGCCTTGGCTGAGAAGGCGGTCAAAGAAGCGGGATTTGCCGATCGCATCCGGCTGCACTGCGAACGGTTTCAGCAGCTGACTCTCGACGAGCCCGGCGATGCCGCGTTGTCGAACAGCCTGCTTCATCATCTGCCGAATCCGCTGCAGTTCTGGTACCGCTTGAAACAACTCGTCAAACCGGGCTCGGCTGTGCTGGTGATGGATCTGCTGCGCCCCGAATCGGACGAGGCGGCGCAAGCCATTGTCGAACAGTATGCGGCGGGGGAACAGCCGATTCTCAAACGGGATTTTTACCATTCCCTTTTGGCCGCTTACACGGAAGACGAAGTCGCGGCGCAACTGGCTGAAATGAATTTATCCCGCCTGCTCATCGATGTGCCGGACGATCGCCATTGGGTGGTCGGCGGCCTCATCCACTGACCGATCGTGTCGCTCAAACAGCTATCCTGCTCATCTTGTCTGGTGGTCACCGGCATGCTGGTCATGCTGATGGTCCTCTCGACCATTGAGCCGGTTCTGGGGCAGTTGGATCGATTACGCAAGCAGAGGGCTGCGCCGCAGCCCTCTGCCGTCGAGGTACCGATGGCGGTGATTCCTGAAGGAACGTTTGGCATGGGATCGGACAGCCTTCAGGCCCTGGAAGATGAACGGCCCAAACATGAGGTTTCGCTGGATCGGTTTGTGATCGATCTCTATGAAGTGACGACCGGTCACTATGTCGCCTTTTTGGCGGCGGACAAGCGGCCTGCTCCATGGCAATGGGAAAGTGTGGATTTAGCCATGCACCGGGATCGGCCCGTCATTGGGGTTGATTGGCATGATGCGGATGCCTATTGCCGGTGGATCGGTAAACGGTTGCCGACTGAAGCCGAATGGGAAAAGGCCGCGCGGGGCATCGATGGGCGCCTCTATCCATGGGGAAATCAGGAGCCGACCGCGGCGCTGGCGAACTTCGCATTAGGCGCTCGGTTCAGCTACAGCCAAGTCTTGATGCCGGTGGATCGGTACGAGGAGGGAAGAAGTCCATTCGGCTTATATCACATGGCCGGAAACGTCTGGGAGTGGACGCAGGATTGGTATGGAGCCCACTATTACGAGACAGGCCAGGCCCGCAATCCAACGGGTCCGCCGGAAGGGCAGTTCAAAGTGTTACGCGGAGGGTCCTGGTCGGACTTGCCCAAGTATCTCTTGACCTACGGCCGGTTCAAGCTCCCGCCCGGCACCAGAAACAGCTACACAGGATTCCGCTGTGCCCGCACCCATGCGGGTGCCGACCCATCCCGGTAGATGTGCCGGCGATCGTAGTCTCTCGAACAACCGGCTTGTGTTCGGGACTGTTGCTACCCTGAATGCGCGCGGCTTACCGTCCTTGTCCGGCTTCCATACTGGAGAAGCCGGCGGCCGCGGATTCGGCTACCGGCGGCATGGGAGATGTCAGCTTCGTGTCCTCTCTTGAAAGCTGAATGGGGATCACCAGAGAAAGCGATTTCGATTTCTCCGGATGCCGCGGCGGTGGTAAAGACGCCGGAATATTGGACGATGCGGCCGGTCGAATGACCAAGCTATGCCGCGGTTGCTTCCGGGTCTCCCCGGCGTTCGAATGGCCGCCGACAAGCAAATACACGACAGTCAAACACCAGCATCCAGCAAGACCGAGTCTCCCCAATCTCGTCCGAGCACTCATATATCAGTCCCTCCAAGCGTTCCGGTGGGGTCTTGTCAGCAAAGGACATGCCGCTCGTTCAGTGGATCGGCCGTATAAAAATCGCTTGTTATCTGCGAATTGTGGAGCAGGGAGTTGTGCCCGTTTGACGGATGGACGACCGATTGTACAAATTTGGACCGAGCTCGAGTGGGAATCCTTCACTGGGCCCTGAGCGAGGAACGGAGGCACGGCCGATAGACGTTTAGACTAGGTTCTGCCGAGATGGTCCGTCGTCCACTCGACGATCAGTGAGATCATGGTGCGGAAATCCTCCGCTCTCGTGAACTGGTGGTCGGCGCCAGGCAGGAGTTCCAGGCGCGCCGTACCGGCAAGGGACTCCATCAACCGGCGGCTTTGATGCAGGGGCACCAATTCGTCGCAATCCCCTTGGACCACGAGCGTCGGTGCGTCGATCTTCCGTGCCGGTTCGTAGGCGATCAATTCGAGCGAGTCTTCATAGAATCCATAATGGAGGCGGATACGGTCGGCCCCGCTAAGTATGTTGGGGATCGTATCGGTGGCTTTCCATTCCGCCATGCCCTCGGGGCCGAATTCCAAACGCAGCTCTTCGGCAAAATCGACGACCGGGCATTTCAGCGCGAGGCAAGACAGAGGCGGACGCTCACTACGCGAGGCGTGATCATCCGGCCAATGGGATGCAGTCAGGATGGAAACAAGCCCGCCGAAGCTGGATCCGACCAGCCCGATCCGGCCGAATCCGCGGGATATTCCTTCTTGTAAGGCGGCCGTCGCTTGCGCTACACCGATGGTCGTCGTGATGTTCTCGAACGGGCCTTGGCTGTCTCCATGGCCGAAAAAGTCGAACCGGAGCGTTGCGATGCCCCGATCGTTCAACAGCCGAGTCAATGTCGTATTGGTCGTGCTGTTCTTGTGCGAAAGGAACCCGTGACAGAGGACGGCGAGGCGATCGGTCGGGCGATCCGGTGTCGCCAGGATGGCGGCGATCCGATATCCGAGACGATCATGAAACGAGAGACTGTGTTCCCCTGGGGTCATTGGTTGCACCGCGAACTACGGGGTTCGATCCGAGCCGGGACGGAGCGCAAAGGCCTGAGCCACTTTGGCGCAGAACAACGCCAGGCTGACTGCGAGCAGGCCGACGCTGGTCCATGCGGCGGCGTGAATAGACGTCGACGCGAGCGGCATGGACCAGGTCAGCGAAGCCACGAGCGAAAGTCCCAAGGCGCCGCCGCTGAGACTGAACAATTGGACCGCGCGCCATCTGTTCATAATCTCAAGGAGACCTGCGAGATATGGAGCGCGCTTCTTAAGGCCGGCGACGCCGGAAGCCATCCATGTGGGAAGCAGGAAGGACAGTCCTCCCATCACGGCCTGGAGCATAAATCCGATGAAAGCGGCATGGGTATAGGCGACAATGTGGAGCTTGCCATACGGTAAAAATGGAGGAGACCAGAGCGAATTCAGGCTCACCGCCAGTCCTATCGCCGTGGTCAGCAAGAGAAAGACGTTGGCGGCCAGGAGATGGTCCGAAGCGCTGGATCCCGGCTGTCCCGCCTTGATCCATGTCGCGAGATGATTGACGGTGTGGAGCGCAATCCCAATAAAGAAAACTCCTCCCGCCGCCAGTTGAATTTCCAATGAGGACAGCCAAAACCCCGTCAGCAATCCCGCCGTGCCGGCGGGAAGCAAAATCAACGCCGCTGTCTCTAAGCCGGGGCGGGAAACCGGCCGGCCCAAGACCTCGGGCACCCACTGCTGGATCAGCCCGATGAAGGTCAAGGTCATAAAAGCCAGCACCGTGAGATGAATATGAGCGAGACGCGCATGCCCGTACCGGATCTGGAAGAGGTCAAACGAAAGCCCTGCGCCGATGACGAGTCCGCCGGCCAGCGCGAACAGAGTAAATCCATAATAAAAGCGCTGCACCGCTTCTTCTTGATCGTGGAAAAAGAATCGCCCGATTTCTTTGCTCCAGAACAACAAGGCTGCGATGACAGCCGCTCCCGCCGCCCCGACGAGCCGATGGTCGCGCAGGCTGAAGCCCACGAGAAGCGCGACGGCCGCCAAGTTGAAAAAAAGATATCGGAACGATAGAGCGCCGCGTCCGGTCCGGACATTGGACGGACTCATGAGAAACATGCCGATCAGCAGTTGGAGCATGCCGCCGACCAACGCGCCATGGACATGGATCGGTATGAGAGCCGGGGAAAGCGGCGTCCCGCGCATGATGCCGATGAGCAGCGCCAGGCCCAACAATGAGGCCAGGACGAGCCACGCCAGTCCGGTCAGGACTACGATCGAAGGAGACCCAGGGCCTGCCGCCATTCCCCGCTAGTCCCTTTCCAGAAAATAAAAATGATCGGTGGGACCTTTGCCATGGCCGATCGCCAGGCTGTGGCGGATGGCCTCGGTGAGGTAAGTCTTTGCGGCCTGGACAGCGTCGGCGATCGCCTTGCCCCGCGCCAATTGAGCCGTGATCGCCGACGCGAAGGTGCACCCGGTTCCATGGGTATGCGGCGTGTCGATGAACTCGCCCTTGAACACATGAAAGAACCGTCCGTCGTACAGCAGATCGGTCGCGCGTTCGGTCAATAAGTGGCCGCCTTTGATGAGGACATGCCGGCATCCGAACTGATGAATGATTTTTGCGGCTCGGCGGGCGTCGGACAGCGCGGTGATCTCGATGCCGGACAATTGCTGCGCTTCATGAACGTTCGGTGTGACGATCAGGGCCAACGGCAGCAATTCTTTCTTCAACGCGTCCACCGCGTCCGGCTTCAGCAACGGACGGCCGCTCTTGCTGACCATGACCGGGTCCACCACGAGATTCGGCTGGGCCTGTGTTCGAAGCATTGCGACGACGACGCGCACGATGTCCGCCGACGCCAGCATGCCGGTCTTGACGGCCGAGACATCGAAATCATCAAAGACCGCGTCGAGCTGCGCGGCAATGATCGAACCCGGGAGCTCGAAAATCTCGGTCACCTCTTCGGTGTTCTGGGCCGTCACCGCAGTGAGGACGGACATTGCGTAGACACCGTTGGCGGACATGGCTTTGATGTCGGCCTGGATCCCGGCCCCGCCGCCGGAATCGGAGCCGGCGATGGTGAGCGCTTGTTTAATCATGGCCATATTCCAGGAGTCCTCTGATTCAGTGACCAACCGCCGTGCTTTCCGGTTCGACGCCGGCCGGTTTGGGATCTGTGTGCCGACGCTCCAACTTCAAGCCGTCGATGGAGAAGACGACATCGCGGCGAGGGGACATTTCATGAAAATGCAGGCTGAGCGTTGATCCGGGCCGGCGGTCTTCCATAGGGAATGACAGCACCACCTGCGCTTTCTTGCCCGGCGCCAATTCCGTCCCTCGTACGCAGAGGCCGTCGCGGCTTTCGGAAACATTCTGCCGCCATTCGTCGCCCCGTTCATCTTTCACATAGGTGTCTTGCAATTGACAATGGATTTTTATATCACGCGGCGACCGATTTTCCAGGGTCATTTCGATGCCGATATACCGGTCATACTGTTCCAGCCCGATGATCTTCATCGCATAGACATCATTCGTATGGGCCGGTTGCTCAACGGCCGGAACGTCCGGCTCCTTCCGCGGCGGGGGAGCCGGCGGCACGGGCGGCGGTTTGAAGAAGGCGACCAGCGGGCCTGCCTTGGGAAGAACGCCGCGAGCCGCGCCGGTCGCCTGAACAGACTGCGGCCGAATCAGTTTTGCCGTCACCTGAATGCCTTCCGGGATCTCGATAAAGGACCCGACGACGAAGACATCGGCCCGCAGAGCTTTGGCGACCCGCCGGACGGCCTTCCTCTGCGACACATCCAATCGGCTGAGACGATGCTTGGCCATGGTTGCAGAAAGCAGCGCCCTATCGACCACCGCCACCTCTCCCACGACGAGGAGCTGCGTGCCGAGTTCTTCGGCAAGAAATTGCCCCACCGGAGCGGCGTGTCCCTTCTGGTCGGTAAAATCGAGAATCGCCAGCCTGGTGGCTTTGAGTCTCGCTGCTTCGGAATTCACTCCCTCGGCCAGCTCCTTGAGACGTTCCTCGTAGGCCGACAGCGCCTGCGCGGAGCCGGTCCAGGACAGGAGGGCGACCAGGATCAGCAGGAGACGATGCATCGGACGCATGGATACGTAATCATGTCTATGGCGGGCGGCGAATTCCATTATACTCGTCCCGACGATCCTGTCCAGCCATGGATTCGTTGCTGAAGTCCATACGGCAGAAACCGGATCATGCGCGGCATGCTGATCCGGAACTCGCTAACAGTACCATCGCGAGAAACGAATATGCGAGCGTCGACTGGCCGCCAGTATACGCGGCGGTTAGGAGACCCCTTGCATGTAAAGATCGGCGTAATCGGACGAGGGTGGGTTTGAGTCAGTTCGCTCGGCATTGCAATTGCATTTCATCGCGAGCATCCACCATGCAGACGGTAGGAATGTATGGAAGCACGTAAGCTGGATAGGCTCGACCATTCCTCGGAAATTTCACGAATTGCACTCTCTGAAAAAGACGAACCCTTCCAGTGGAGCTTGCTGGCTCGGCTGATTCATCCTTTTATTTGGGCTTGGATCGCGGCTTTATGGCTTGGCCTTGCCTGGCTGGTTATATTCGAAGCCGGCTAGCAGCTCTCGTAAGCGACCGCTCCCGACTGAAATCCCTCCAAGCTTTGGTTAGCGCAGTCTGATGATCCTCCCATAGCAACCATCGATTCCCGACGGGCGGCCTGATTGGAATGGCCCAATTTCGTCCAGCCGGAGCCAAAATCCGGCAGGTAGAATTGCGAGGGGCATCTCTCTCGGCATGGTTGGAACGGATGCGCCCAGAAGTTCGAACGTGGCGCTCATGAAGACAAGAGGGTTAAGGCCGTCGGCAGCAGTCCCGTGTTGCTTACATATCGGCGATCGATGCTCTAGAGCGCCTTGCGGCCGAGACGTGCTGGTGTGTCAAACGAAAGACTGAGCGAGGCCCGACAGCCAAAAGGCGGATCGGAATCCCCCATTCTCTGGAATGGGGGCTGGGGGGAGTCGCAGCCGGTCTTTCGTTTACTACAGCAGCTAGACGAGGCTGCGTAGCGCGGAAGCATTGATCGCCGATTGCCCTTCATCAGCCAAGGCCCGACTTCTACAATCATTCCTTCTCACACAACCCATCGACCCTTGACTGGTGGCCCTTGCCGCCTGGCGCAACCTCGGCATTTCCCGGGTAGTCTTCGGTTCCAGAGAGGATTAGCATGAATGTAGACACACTCTCACCCAGAGGAGGTCAATATGCCAATCTTCTTCCTCGGTGCATTGACGATCCTGGTTCTTGCCATCGCAGTCTGGGCTTCCGTCACACAAGAAAGTGATCCCACCATGATCGGTGAAGCCGAGCCCGATTGGGGATCATTCGAAGGGCAGAACGAATACCGAAAGGCGGGCTGATCGCCGGTCTTCCGGTTTGTGCCGGGAACGCGTGGGCGTTCACCGCGTCTACTGGTGCATTCCCGTCATCGCGAATGAATCTCGTCGCTGCGACGGGATTGGTCTGCTGTGAAGCGGCATCGGCCGGCCGATGCCGCTGCCCATATCCGCTTCTTCATAAGAGCGGCGTGAAGGCGGCTGGGACGTGGCGCTCATGAAGAGAAGAGAGCTAAGGCCGTCGGCAGCGCCGTGTTACTTTCACATCGGCGATCGGTGATCTAAAGCGCCTTGCGGCCGAGACGTGCTGGTGTGTCAAACGAAAGACTGAGCGAGGCCCGACTGCCAAAAGGCAGATCGGAATCCCCCATTCTCTGGAATGGGGGCTGGGGGGAGCCGCAGCCAGTCTTTCGTTTACTACAGCAGCTAGACGAGGCTGCGTAGCGCGAAAGCACCGATCGCCGATTGTCCTTGGTCAGACAAAGCACCGATCTCTCAACCGAGCGCGCGCAGGAATCACCACAAAACCGACATTAGACCGGCCACTTTTCCTCCTTCCACGCCATCTCCCAAAACATCCATTCATAGCGCGAGCTGATCAGGAATGCCTCCTCCATCCGCCGCTTTTCATCGTGCCCCGCCCTGCGCGCCCAGCGATCGATCTGTCGGCGCATCCATGCCTGCACCGCTTCGAACTCAGGAGACGCGTACAGCATGAGCCAGTCGCGATAGGGATGCTTTGGGCCGGGACGTCCGTTCTTGAGGAGATGTTTGCCGACCACGCAGTAGATCCAGGCGCAGGGGAGGGCGACCACCGTGATTTCGGCGGCGGTTCCACTGGCTGCGACCGATAACATGTGACGTGTATATCCATAGTTGGTCGGCGCCATCGCCACGGCGGCCATTTGCTGCTGAGACAGCTTCCACCGGGCGCCATAGTTCTCATGCAGGCTCCGTTCAACGGTGATCGTCTCTTCCGCCAGCTTTGTAAAACGCAACGCGGAATCGGAATCCGGGGCCCGTTGTGCCGCCGCGGCAAAGACGCGCGCGAGGTCGGCCAGGAAGCGGGCGTCCTGCAGAATGTAATACCGGAATTTTCGCTCAGGCAAGGTGCCGTTGCCGAGGGCGACGACGAAGGGATGCGTCAACTGCGCGCGCCAGATCGGCTGTGCAAGTTTGCGAAGGTGATTGGAAAATGACATGCGATTCTCCTTCCGGCAGCCTACGCAGCGGTGAAAGTCTGCGACAAAGTATGATTTCGTGAAGGGAATGTTTCGAAATACGGGCGCTGAGGAGTCACGGCTGGGGCGCCCAGGGCCTGGGCATCCGGTTGATGCCGTCCAGCGCGGCGACTCGATAGCATTCGGCCAAGGTCGGGTAGTTGAAGACGGTATCGACAAAGTAGTCGACCAAGCCGTGATGGGCCATGACGGCCTGACCGATGTGGATCAGTTCCGTGGCTCCGTCGCCGATCGCATGGACCGCCAGCAGTTCCCTGGTCTTGTTGTGAAACAGGAGCTTCAGCATGCCGATGTCATCGCCGATCAGTTGACCCCTCGCGATTTCCCGATAGCGCGCGATGCCGACGGCGTACGGCACGCCGTTCCTGGTCAAATCCTCTTCATTGGGACCCACCATGGAAATTTCCGGAATGGAATAGATGCCGTACGGCATCAATTCGTTCTTCGTGGAGCAAGGCAGCCCGAAGGCATGGCACGCGGCATGCCGCCCCTGCTGCATCGAGGTGGAGGCCAGGGCGGGAAATCCGATGATATCGCCGACCGCATAGATGTGCGGGATGGATGTTTGGAAATGTTCATTGACTTGCAGCCGGCCCCGATTGTCCGGAACGAGACCGATCGCCGGCAGGTTGAGGTCCGTGGTCGCGCCGATTCGGCCGACGGAATATAATGCGGCGGCCGCGGCGATTTCCTTACCGCTTTTCAGCCCGACAATGACTTGGCCTTCGGGTGTTTTCTCGATGCCGACGACCTCCTCGTTGAACCGCAGCGTAATGCCGATATTGCGCATCTGATACTGCAACGCCTCGATGATCTCCGTATCGACGAACTCCAGCAATCGAGGCCGCCGCTCGATCAAGGTGACGCGGACGCCCATGGTCGCCAAGATCGAGGCGTACTCCGTTCCGATCACGCCCCCGCCGATAATCGTGATCGACTTGGGAAGCTGTTTGAGTGCGAGAAGACCGTCGGTATCGATGATCGTGGAGTCGTCGAAGGGAATATGGACGGGGCGCGCGGGCGTGGTGCCCGCCGCGATGACGATATAGTCGGCGGTATGCTCAGAGGTTTCATGCGCGCCATGGACCACCAGCTGATGCGGGTCGATAAAACTGGCCGTGCCGGTGAGCACGTGGACATTGTTCCTGGCCATTTGGTTATGGATGATCTCCACCTCGCGCTTGATGACATAATTGGAGCGAAAGATGAGGTCCTCCATCGTGACATCCTGTTTGACACGATAGCTGGCCCCGTAGAGGCTGCGCTGATGAAATCCCGAAAGGTATAGAACGGCTTCACGGAGAGACTTGCTGGGGATCGTGCCGGTGTTCGTGCAGACTCCACCGACGACTTCTTTGCGTTCGATGATCCCGACGGCTTCGCCGAGCTTGGAGGCCTGGATGGCGGCCTTTTGCCCGGCGGGGCCGGTGCCGATCACGAGCATGTCGAAATGCGCCATGATGACCTCGCCCCTGGGACGGACGTTTGCACGACCGGGGGGACTTTCTCCTGTTGATGTTTCGACGTATCGAAACATCCGCTGTCCGCCCGCCGCCTGTTCGGCGGGCGATCACGGCGATCGCCGTCCGTCGTGTTCCGAGGTGAGAAGCGGGTTACGACTGAATCAGCTGGCCGTCACAAGCTTGCGCGCAAACCTGAAGGCTTCTTCCATGTCGGGCAATTGCGCAAGTTCGGGTGTCACCTGGAGATACCGGACGATATTGTCCTTATCCACGACCAGGACGGCCCGGGTGAGGAGATGCGGCTCCTTCAGGAACAGTCCGTGGGCCTTTCCGAAATCAACGCCGCGGTAGTCGGAAAGGAAGGTGACATTCTGAATCTTGGCCTCTTCCGAAAAGCGCCGTTGCGCAAACGGCGTGTCGACACTGATGGTAATCAGCTCGACCATCTTGTCCAATCCCTTGTTTTTCTCGGACAGGTAATGAGTTTGTTGTTCACACACTTTCGTGTCCAGCGACGGCACTACACTGATGATCCGGACTTTGCCTTTGCCTTTCGTATCGGTGACACCGATGAGCGTGAGATCGGTTTGCACGAGCTTGACATCCCGAAGCGGGTCTCCGACCTTGATGGCCGTACCCGACAGCATGATCGGTTTGCCTTGAAACAGAATATTATTGCCGTCGCCCGACTTGGCGCTGCCGTCCGCGACGGAAAGGGTCTTATATGAAAAATCCGGTCTTGTCGGATCGACGGCGGTGCACGCGACGGTCACGGCCAGAAGAACAACCGCCGGCATGGCCGGGATCAACATGAATGTACGGGCGCGCATGACGGCCTCCGACATGAATCATTCCCGCAGATTGTTGGAACCACCGAGGAGTGAAACGTCCAGACACGTTATGGACCGGCTTCAGTTGTAAGTCAAGGTTCGAGAAACTTCAACAGCAGCTGATTCACCAGCCCGGGCTGTTCCCACTGCGGAATATGGCCGGCATTCGGGAGCAGGTGGAGGATCGAATGGGGAATCAGGCGCTGCATCTCCTCCCCGACCCGCGGGGGAAACAGCAGGTCCTTCTCGCCCCATATGATCAACGCCGGATGTGCGAGGGCGTGGAGACGAGAGGCGAATTGTGATTCCCACTCGGGCAAATGGTCGCGAAGCGACATCAGGGGCCGCATCAGCCCGGGGCGGCGGCGGTTTCTATTGGATCGTTCCAGCACCGCCGGCGTCAACAGACTGTGATCGAAGACAATCTCCTTGAGTACTGTTTCGGTTGCGCTTGAGCCGAAGAGCCGATTGCCGAATTCGATCAGCCAGACCGGGGTGCGTGTCTCGACGGCCCGTTTCATCATCGGACTGGCAAGCTTGGTCTTGATATCCGGGGGCAACCCGCTGATGAGAACCAGCCGATCCACGCGATCCGGATACGTCAACGCGAAGGCGATGGCCAAGCCGGCTCCCATGGAATTGCCGACCAGGCTCGCTCGTTCGATATGGAGCGCATCGAGGAAGCCGCGAAAAGACTCGATTAATAGATTCGGTCGATAATCGACGGCCGGTTTATCCGACAGCCCGGATCCGAGCAGATCCAGCGTCACCACCCGGTGGCGGGCGGACAGGTCGGTTTGCTGATATTCCCACTGCCACATCGATCCGCCGAATCCATGCAGCAACACAACGGCCGGCCCCTGTCCCTCATCCAAATACGCAAGACGATGGTCCTGGACCGTGACGGAACGAATCGGCAGGCGCTGGATCTGATCAAACCAGGGCGGGATGTCGCGGGATGAAGAGCAGCCGGCCATGAGCCCCCATGCGAGAAGGACGGCAATGATGGAAGGCGGCGCGCAGGGCCGGACCCGCGCGAGCCTCGCCATAGCGCTCACGGTCTACTCCAACTGGATCAGAGTCTCGTCGGTTTTCACGTTGTCGCCTTCGGACACGAGAATCGCCGACACGCGCCCGTCCATCGGGGCGGGGACACGGCTCTCCATTTTCATCGCTTCGATAATCAGGAGCGGATCTCCCGCCTTCACCGCGCCCCCTTCGGACACCAATACCTTCACGACGCGTCCCGGCATGGGCGGCGCCACGTCGCCCGGCTTTGTGGGCTTGGGCCGTTTAGGTTGGCTCGCGCTGCCGGCTTCCGGCGCTTCCGGTACTCCCGCCAGCACTTCCTGAATCGACTCGAGAGAGACTTCCTGCAGCCGATCATTGACTCGAATGTAGTACGGCTTGTGGCCGTCCTTTTTCCGCCCGGATCCGGACACGACGACGTGATAGGTCTCTCCATGGACGGTGATGTTGAATTCGGCCGGCGCCAAGTGCAAGTCATGCGCAACGGCGGGACCCTTCGTTTCCGACGGCTCCAGCGGTTCCGGTTGCAGTTCGCCCCGCGCCCGCGCGTCGAAAAAATCCCGGGCGATGGCCGGAAAGAGCGCGAGCGACAATTGATCCTCGATCGAGCTGACGGACTCGGGGAGGTTTTGCTTGATCGGTTCCAATTCCGGCTCCAACCGGTCGGCGGGCCGGCCCTTGATCGGTTCTTCATCCCCGATGGCGCGCGCCATGATCTCCTTATCGACCGGTCCGGGCGGGCGGCCGTACAGGCCCAGGAAGTAATTCTTCGTCTCCGTGGTGATGATTTTATAGCGTTCGCCCTGTTCGCCGGTGAGCACGTTGAGCGTGGCTTGCGTGCCGACAATTTGACTGGTCGGCGTCACCAACGGCGGATAGCCCATGTCCTTGCGCACCCGCGGGACTTCTTCCATGACTTCCTTCATTCGATCCAATGCATTCTGCTCGGCTAATTGCGCCGCCAGATTCGATAACATGCCGCCCGGTATCTGGGATGTCAGAATTTCGGCGTCCACGCCCGTAAAATCACTTTCGAACTGGCGATATTTCCGGCGCACGATCCGGAAATGCTCGGCGATCGGCAGCAGGGCGGTCAGGTCAAGATGAGTGTCGTATGGCGTCCCTTGTAGTGTGGACACAATCGATTCAGTAGGGGGATGAGAAGCGCCGCCGGCCAGCGGAGAAATCGCGGTATCCAACAAATCGACACCTGCGAGCACGGCCATCAGGGCAGACATCGTGCCCATTCCGGACGTGTAGTGAGAATGGAGATGAATGGGAACACGCACCGCCGCCTTGAGGCCCTTGACCAACTTGTACGCGTCCATCGGCGCCAGCAATCCCGCCATATCCTTGATGCAAATGGTGTCGGCGCCGAGGTCCTCCAAGCGCTTTCCCATCTTGACGAAACCCTCCAGCCGATGGACGGGACTGACCGTATAAGATATGGCTGCCTCCAAATGCTTTCCGCAGGCCTTCACCTCCCGGATTGCCCGTTCAAGATTTCGGACATCGTTCAGGGCATCAAAAACCCGGAAAATGTCAATGCCATTCGCCGCCGACCGCTCGATGAATTTTACCAGCACGTCGTCCGCGTAATGTCGATAGCCGACAAGGTTCTGGCCGCGCAGCAGCATCTGCAATTTCGTGTTCGGCATCGCCTCGCGCAGGGCGCGCAGCCGCTCCCAGGGATCTTCCTTGAGGAATCGGAGGCAGGTATCGAAGGTGGCTCCTCCCCAGACTTCCAGCGACCAGAAGCCGACGGCATCGAGTTTCTGCGCGATCGGAAGCATATCTTCAGTCCGCATGCGCGTCGCCAAAAGGCATTGATGGCCATCGCGCAAGGCGACCTCCGTAAGGCGGACGCGCTTTTTCGCCGCCGGGGCAATGTCGAAGCCGAACGTCGCCTCATGGGCGGGGGCCTTTTGTCTGTGAGACGGCGATGTGGTTCTTGGTGACTTCTTGCCGGATGGCGGTGCTGGTTTCTTTCGTGTCGGCATTGATGAACGCTCGTTCTATGTCCTAAATCGGTGGATAATGGCTCTCGGCCGGCATTGAGGCAGGCGAGGTCAGAGTCCTTCGTAGGCGGCGATCGCAGCGGAGATGGCCAGCACCAGATCTTCCGGTTCTTCCGATTCTTCATACTGGTACAGGTCCGGATGCGTCTCCAAGTACGACGTGTCGAAATGGCCGGATCGGAAATCGGGCTCCGTCATGATGTTATTCATGAACGGGATCGTCGTTTTGACGCCCCGCAGCACATATTCCTCCAATGAACGGCGCATGCGGCTCACGGTTTCTTCCCACGTCCGGCCCCGGACCGTCAACTTCGCGAGCAACGCGTCATAGTAGGGCGGAATCGTATAGTCCTTATACACCGCGCCGTCGATCCGCACGCCGATGCCGCCGGGCGACAGGTAGGCCGTCACGGTGCCGGTGCAGGGCATGAAATTGTTCCGCGGATCCTCGGCGTTGATGCGGCATTGGATGGCATGGCCCTGCAGTGTCACGTCCCGCTGCCGGATTTCCAACGGCTTGCCGGCCGCGATGGAGATCTGATTGCGGACGATGTCGATGGCGGTAATCTGTTCCGTGACCGTGTGTTCGACTTGAATACGCGGATTCATCTCGATGAAATAATACCGGCCCTCCTGGTCTAGCAGGAATTCGACGGTGCCGGCATTGTCGTATTCCACCGTGCGGGCGATGGTAATGGCGGCTTCACCCATCTGCGCCCGAAGTTTCGGAGTCAGCACGAGGGACGGCGCGATCTCGATGAGTTTCTGGTGCCGCCGCTGGATGGAGCAGTCCCGCTCGCCCAGGTGGATGATATTGCCGTGCTTATCGGCCAGGATCTGGAATTCGATGTGGTGGGGGCGCTCGATGTACTTCTCGATGAAGACGCTGCCGTCGCCGAACGCCGCGTGCGCTTCGCGCGCCGCCGTTTCCATGTTGTCCCGCAGCTCGTCATCCGAGCGAACGACGCGGAGTCCGCGCCCGCCGCCGCCGGCGCTGGCCTTGATCATCACCGGATAGCCGGCCTCCTGCGCAAAGGCCAGAGCCTCGTCCGTGTCGCTTACCCCGCCCGGCGTGCCGGGAACGATGGGGATGCCGGCCTGCTTCGCGATGTCACGCGCCTGAACCTTGCTGCCCATGAGCCTGATCGCCTTCGGAGACGGGCCGATGAAGGTGATGCCCGAGCTTTGGCAGAGTTCCGCGAACTTGTCGTTTTCGGACAGGAATCCGTACCCAGGATGGATGGCATCGGCGCCGATCCGTTTCGCCAGGTCCACGATCTGCTTCATGTCGAGGAAGCCTTTGACAGGGCCGGGGCCGACGAGATAGGACTCGTCGGCTTTTTTGACATAGATGGCGGTGGAGTCAGCGTCGGAGTAGATCGCGGCCGTTGCAATATTGAGTTCGCGGCACCCGCGGATGATCCGCATGGCGATTTCGCCGCGATTGGCAACCAGAATTTTGCGGAACATGTATGCGCTCGTCGGCCTGCTCGGCGGCCATCGTTTCCGGGTGAGATCCAAAAAAGATCGCGTAACCTAGCATAGGTCAAGAGAGTTGTCGAGCCTGGAAGGGACCGCTAAGGGACCGCTATGGAGACGCGGTTTCTCCGAAGAACCGAGGGTCCGGGGGGCTCTGGAAGACCCCCGGGACTCGGGATTCTGCTATTTCGATTTGATGAGAAGGGGCTTTGACTGCGCGCTGCCGCCTCCGGCCACGACGATGATAAACGACATGCCGGCTTTGGCCTCAGGGACCGTCGCTTCGATGGTGCTCTCGTTCAGAAAGTTGTAGTCGACCTTTTCTCTGGAGGCCGCGCTGAAGGTGACGCCGTGGAAGCATTCCTTGGTGCCGAAATTTTCGCCCTTGATCGTGACCTTCTCGCCCGGCTTCGCTTCGTCCGGCTCGACTTTAGAGATGCTGGGTCGCTTGGAGCGATCACACACCGGATCTTTTTCGACTTTGGCCGAGTCCGAGCCCTTGATGGATTCCATATCGAACAGGGTGAAGCCCGTGCCTTCGACCGTCGATCCCTGGTCGGGATTTTCCGCGCTCATGACTCCGAGCGGACCGGCAAGCATGCCGGCGATGATGATCGCCGCCGATAAACCGTATTGAACAATGCGCATGAGGCCCTCCTTTCAAGCCGTTATTTAGACTTTAGCGAGGTGTATATATCGGAGATAATTTTCTGCCCGTCAGCGGATAGGGCATAGTCATGAAACGCGTCGATGAGGGGATTCGATTCTTTTTTCGAGAGCAGCAGCACGGGGCGGCGCAAACTGTAGCGCCCGTCCTTGACCGTCGGAAGTTCCGGTTCCACTTTGTCGATCGGAAGCAGCCGCACCGCGACGCCAGAATTCACCGCATCCAATGCGTGACGCAGCGAGAGATAGGACACGGCCGATTGAGGGGCCAGCGTTCCCACGATGGTCTTGATGACCTTATCATCGCGCCCGATCACCTTTGCGGTATCCGGAATCTTTCCTGCAATGCCTAATTGCTCCTCGAATGCCTCGCGGATATTCTGATTACGCGGCCGGTCGATCAACAGGATCTTTGTATCGGGGCCTCCGAGATCCGACCAGGTTGTGACGGCGCCGGAGAAAATCTCGCCGACCTGTTGTTTGGTGACTTCCTTTGTGAAGTTGGATAAATGGACGACCACGGCGATGCCGTCCCAGGCGATCTGAGTGGCATGGAGGTCTTGATCTTGGGCTCCCGTCACGGCGATGTGCGCCTGTCCGGCCCTCACCATTTCGACCGGTTTGGATCGTTCATCCCACAGCACGTCTACGTAAGCGCGGGGATTGGCTTTCTCGAATGCCCGGGCGAGCGGCTCCAAGGCGGCTAATTCCGGACCGTTGCCGGCGATGACCAAATTGCCGGACACTTCGGCGGAAAGGAAACCGGGAACCCACAGCAGCAGGCCGCAGCACGACGCGGCGAGAGATGTCGAATATTTCACGCTGGATACCGTTCCTTTCGAATGAGACCGATGCGCAAAACCGTAAGGTCGAGATGGGGCGAGGCCGCTTGCCGCTGGCGCTCCGGCTACGAAGAACCGGATGCGCTGCCATTGCTGCTCCCGCCACCGGCAACGTCCGGCGGCATGTTCATGTTCGGGGGCGGCGAGTTGCGTTTCCCCATGAGAGGCGGAAGCTTGGAGAACTTACTCATCCGTTCGTTGAGCATGTCATAGGCCTTCATCTCTTTAAAGCCGGGCTTGCGGTCCCCCTTGATCGTCGTTGCGCAGGCCGAAATGATTCGTGTGGCGCTTTGGGCATTGCAGTGCGGACAGATGGTATCCTCCGGACGGGCATGGACGGACTGAGTCGCTTCAAATTGTCCCTCGCATTGGTCACAACGATATTCATAAACCGGCATAAATGACTCCTTATTTCACGCGGAAGTTCTCGCGCATAATCTACAACCGTCGTGAGGCGCAGTCGGGTCTTGACCGTTCGAACTAATTTGCACTATTGTACCGAAATCAATGTTCTAAACGCGAGTCCAGAATTTGAAGGAGTTTTGCTATGTCGTTGTTAATCCGTCGGTATAAGAGTTCCAGTGGAGTCATGCAGGAGGAGCGGATCGATGAGCCGGACCGGATCGACCGCTACATGCGCATCTTCGAAAAGGATGACGTCAAGAAACTGCAAACCGGCGCCAAGGTGTTCATTGAAAAGGACGAATGGCAACTCCTGCCGTAGCGGGTTCCTCTATTTCAAATCTCTCGATTCGCCTTCATCCGTGCTTCAACGCAAGCGACTCCGAGCCGGTTGCATTGCCCTCCTCCCCGCGTGGTAGGGTGAGCCCGGGAATGCGATAGAACGGCTGGCTATGATTTATTGGGTGCATATCGCGCGTGCCATCGATCGGGTGACTCTCCACCGCGAGCGCTGTTCGGAGGTTCCCTCGAACATGGCGAGCAGCGATTACTGGAGCGGCGGCTGGTTTGATTACCCGGATAAGGAACGAGCGCTCGCGGCAATGGAGCAGGCCGGGACGACCGAGCAACGGCGCTGCCCGCTCTGCAAACCCTAGCAGGAAAAGTTAGGTCATAAGTTAAAGATTGGTTTATGGAGTGAACTGCTTCTGTCAGATTGCTTGCGGCCTTCGGCATGAGCCCGCTCGACTTGGAATGCATGATGCCGCAATCGAGATTGCCGGCTCCTCATTCTTAACTTTGAATTCCTAACTTATACTTCCCGCTTCGGTCATGCCCCGCCTGGCGATTCTCCTGACGACGTTGGTATGGGGCGCGACGTTTCCCGCTACAAAGGCCGCGCTCGACCAAGTTCCTCCGCTGACATTTCTGTTCCTGCGCTTTCTCCTCGGCGCCACGCTGGTCTTCGCGGTTCTTTGGATCTCCGGCCGGCGCATTCCGCGCGATCCGTTTACGATTCGCATCAGCATGATCGCGACGGTCTGGTTATTCCTCGGCTATGTGCTCCAGACGGTCGGCCTGCACTATACCACTGCGTCCAACTCGGCTTTCATCACGGTGCTGTATGTGGTGTTCGTGCCGCTGTTCCTCCGGCGATGGGGATCGAGAGGATGGATGGCGGCATTGTGCGCCATGGTGGGGTTGTGGCTGCTTGTGAAGCCGTCCACGCAAGGAAATATCGGCGATCTTCTCAGCCTGGGCTGCGCCGCCGCTTTTGCGGCGCACATCGCCTGCTTGGAGCGATACACGCGGATGGCGGATCCCGTGGCGGTGTTTGCCTGGCAGCTTGCCTTGGTGACCCCGGCCATGTCGGCCATGATGGTCTGGGAAGGCCCCTCACTCTCGGTCTTCTCGCTCAGCCCTGTGCTGATCATCGGACTTGGGGTCACGGGTGTCCTTGCCACCGGCGCTTTTGCCGTTCAGATCTGGGTCCAGCGAATCCTTCCGGCTCAGCAGGTGGCATTGCTGTTCTCGCTGGAGCCGGCCTGCGCCTCGTGGCTTGCCTGGTACTTTCTCGGGGAAACCATGGACGTGCAGGGGTGGGTCGGGAGTCTCCTCATTCTGGCCGGGGTGATCCTGGGCTCACTACAAGACGAACCGGCGGACGAACTCCACTCGATGGAGATCAAATCCCTGTCGATCAAATAGAAGGAGAGGCATCGTGGCGCAAAAATTTGGGAATGGTCGGTGGGTCAAGGACGGCTTTCTGGACAATCGCACGAAGGGCAGCGTCGTCGGCAGGATCGAGTTTGCCGGCCTCGGTTCCATCGAGCTCTATCTCCACGGCGATTGTCGCGGAGAAATTGAAGGCCGGATGATCTGCTTTCGAAACAGCCGGTTTGCCGACGAGGAACTCGCCGGACAGGTCCTTGGAGATGTGGAGATCCCGCAGGTCGGGGATGTCAGCCTGATCTCTTTCGATCCTCACCCGAACCTGACCCCGCACCCTTATATCGAATGGTTTTCGTTGCGCAAAAATCATTATCGCATCGAGCTGGCTCCGGAAGATGCCTGGGTGGCAACGGAGGAGGACGCGGCCGGACTGGAAGGCGAAAGTCGCAGGATCAGGGACACGCTCAGCCGGCTCTACCGGGCGCCGCGGCGCCGTGAGGAATCCGACTGGATATGATGGGGTGAATGTTCAGGCCGCTTTGCTTTTCCCGTCACGGACATGCATCGGGACGCCGCGGACATCCCAGACGAGACCCAGCCATGCCATTCCCTTCAGCATATAAAAGGTAATGTCGATCTCCCACCAATAGAATCCTTGCCGCGTGGAAGCCGGATAATAGTGATGGTTGTTGTGCCAGCCTTCGCCCAGGGTGATCAGCGCCAGCCAGAAATTGTTGCGGCTGTCGTCGCCGGTGTCGTAGCGCTGGGAGCCGTAGACGTGCGAAAGCGAATTGATCGTGCAGGTGCCGTGAACCAGGGCGACGGTAGAGATGAAGAATCCCCAGATCAACATTTGGGGGCCGTTGGTTCCCAGACCCGGCGCGTACGCCTCCAAGAGCCAGCCCAATCCGAACATGCCGAATCCGCACAGCGTGGGCACCAGGATATCGAAACGATCTAAAAACCGGAGCTCGGGAAATTTCGCAAAATCACCGATGCTCTTGAGCCGCGGCGCGAAATGAGTCTGTGAGGTGAACCAGCCGATGTGGGACCACAGAAATCCTCCATGGCGGGGGGAATGCACGTCGTCTTTGGTGTCGGACGCGATGTGATGATGGCGGTGATGGCCGGCCCACCACAAGGGACCCCGCTGCGCGCAAGAGGCGCCCAACAATGCGAACGCGAACTGGCAGCCGCGGCTGGTCTTGAAGGTGCGATGAGAAAAATAGCGGTGATACCAGCCGGTGATGGCAAACATCCGGATGAAATAAAAGGCCGCCGCCACTCCGACGGCCGTCCAACTCCATCCCACCCAGAATACGCCCAAACACATAAGATGGACCGCGATAATGGGTACGCAACGCAGCCAATCCACGCGCGGAGGACCTTCGACTTTCATATGCTCGAGTCCCGCCCAGGAGTCGAACCAGCGAAGAACCGTGAACCAAAGATCCGATCCTTTTGAAGGCCGGGACGCTGTGGGCAGGGGCAGGGCACGTGTGTCGCTCATGTTTCCTCCATGCTGCGTTGGGGATCGGCGAGATCTGGTGAAGCGTTGCGCCGTCGTCCCGATCAGTCTGTCAGTCGCCGCGGCGCTTGATGTAGAAAGTTGCGAGGCAGGCCGCTGGGATACGATGTGGACCGAGCTACCCGATTACCACTGGGAAGGTATTATACACAATCCTGCGAGGAGAGAAGAGATTTTTTTGAGGAGCGGCAAATGCGGCCCTGGGATGTTCCTGCGGGCGAATAAGGCCGGGCCGTTCAATTTGACAGTGCTTCAAGCCCGCCTCTAGAATGCGCCTCTTATGAACGATCGTTTTCTCAAAGCCTGCCGGCGGGAGCCGGTGGATTGCACGCCGGTCTGGTTTATGCGCCAGGCGGGCCGGTATATGTCCGAATACCGGCGGTTGCGCGCGCAGCATTCGATTCTGGACCTGTGTAAAACGCCGGAGTTGGCGGCCCAAGTCACCTTGCAGCCGATCGACCGGTTTCCCCTCGACGCGGCCATTATTTTCGCGGATATCTTGTTACCGCTCGAGGCGATGGGGCTCCATCTTGAATTCGCCGAAGGGGAGGGGCCCGTGATTCATAATCCCGTGCGGGATCGGGCCGGGGTGGACCGGTTGAAGGTCATCGACGGGGACGAATTGCAGTATGTCGCGGATGCCATCACCTTGACCCGTCGATCGCTCGCGGGCCGGGTGCCTTTGATCGGGTTTGCCGGGGCGCCGTTTACGCTGGCGAGTTATGCGATTGAGGGCGGCGGTTCGCGCAACTATATGCTGACCAAACAATTGATGTACCGGGAACCGGAAGCCTGGCACCGGCTGATGGACAAGCTGGCACGGGTAGTGACTGGCTATTTGAAACGGCAGATCAGAGCCGGGGCACAGGCGATTCAACTGTTCGATAGCTGGGTCGGTTGTCTTGCTGCCGGCGACTATGCGGAATATGTGATGCCGCATGTCCAGGTTATTTTCGACGGCCTCAAGCAGGAGGGGGTGCCGCTGATCCATTTCGGAACCGGCACGGCGGCCATTTTAGGTCTGATGCGGAAAGCCGGAGGCACCGTGATCGGCGTGGATTGGCGCATCCCGCTGGACGAAGCCTGGGGGATGCTGGGTCACGATGTGGCCGTGCAGGGCAATCTGGATCCGGTGGCGCTCTTTGGTCCGATCCATGAAATTGAACGGCGGGTTGAAGATATTCTCAGGCGGGCGGGCGGCCGGCCGGGTCATATCTTCAATTTAGGCCACGGCATCCTGCCCCAAACACCGGTTGATCATGTCGCCGCCGCGGTTGAAATGGTGCACAAAGTAAGTACAAGGTAAAAAGGCAAAAGGCAAAACTGGCGCGACACTTTTTTACTTTTACTTTCTACCCTTTAATTTGGAATTTCAAATGCCTGGACCGCAAAGACCGATCGCGATTTTGTTGATGGCCATGGGAGGACCGGCCCGGCTTGAAGATGTCGAGCCCTATCTCCTCGATGTCCGAGGCGGTCGCCCGACCCCGCCTGAGTTGGTGGAAGAAATTCGCGAGCGCTATCGGCGGACCGGAGGCAAATCTCCCGTTCTGGACATCACCCGCAATGTCGCGCGGAATCTTGAGCAGAAGTTGAATGGACCGGGAGGGGAACGGTATCGCTGCTATGTCGGGTTGCGTCATTGGCGTCCGTATATCAAGGACGCCTACGCCGAGCTGTTAGACGATTTCCCCGAACACGTGATCGGCCTTTGCATGGCGCCGCAATATTCGACTTTGAGCATCGGCGCCTATGTGAAGAAAGTTGAAGAAGCCCGTGCCGCTCTTCACGACGAGACGCCGATCAGTTTTGTCACGAGCTGGTATCGCCACCCTCGCCTGATTCAGGCTCTCCTCGACAATATTCAAATCGGACTCCAGCGTTTTCCGGCCGATGTCCGTTCGCGCGTCCCCGTTTTGTTCACTGCGCACAGCCTGCCGTCGCGCATTCTGGACATGAAAGATCCCTATCCGCGGGAAGTCGAGGGAACCATCGAGGCGCTGCGCGAACAGTTGGGGGCGACTCCGACCCGGTTTGCGTATCAAAGCCAGGGCCGAACCGGAGAGGCGTGGCTGGGCCCCACCGTGGAACAGGCCGTGGATGAACTGGGGCAAGAGGGGTACCGCCAGGTCCTTGTGGCGCCGATCGGCTTCATCTGCGATCACATTGAAACGCTCTACGATCTGGATATTGAACTGAAGCAATCGGCAGCGAAAAAGAATATTCAATTGGAACGCATGCCCATGCTGAATGATTCAGCCGCGTTGATCGAGATTCTGGCATCCGTAGTCGAGACGCACGAATCCTCGCTCGTACACTGACCGGCCTGGCGCTTTCATCCGGAAGCGCGCTGTGACGGCCATGTATCGAGCGGTCGCCCGATCGTGCCAAACCCCCTGTCATCCTCGTGACAAGCCATCGCAAATCAGTCGTCATCGTCGGCGGAGGCATTTCCGGCCTGGCGACGGCTCATGCGCTCCGGCGAAACGCGGCCGAGAGCGGGATGTCATTGGACTGTACGGTGCTCGAGAGCTCACCGGCTTGGGGCGGAAAGATCGTGACCCATCGCATCGGCGATCTGATCATGGAAGCGGGCCCCGATTCATTTCTTTCCCAGAAACCGTGGGCGCTGGAATTGTGCGAGCAGTTGGGGCTGGGAGACGAATTGATCAATACCAATCCGATGAAGAAGAAGGCCTTCGTTTTCTCGCGCGGGCGCTTACATGAATTGCCGGAGGGACTCGTGACGTTCGTTCCTCGCCAGCTCGGGCCTTTTCTTCGAAGCGGATTGCTCTCATGGCGGGGGCTCGCGCGCATGGGCTTCGATCTGGTGATTCCGCGTCGCCGGGCCGAAGAAGATGAGTCGCTGGCCGCCTTTTTCCGCCGCCGGTTCGGCCGGGAAGCGTTCGAGCGCGTCATGGAGCCGTTGATGGCGGGCATTTATGCCGGGGATGCCGAACAGATGAGCCTTCGCGCGACCTTCCCGCGATTTCACGAGTTGGAACAATGCCATCGGAGCGTGATCCGCGGAATGATGGCCGCCCGAAAGGCGCGGGCGGCGGCGGGACCCGGCTCCGGGCCGGCCCGTACCATGTTTGTCACGCTGCGGAACGGATTGGGCGCCCTCGTCACGACTTTGGTGGACCGATTGCAAAAAGATCACGTGCGGTGCAAAGCCGGCGTGCAGGTTGCGGCGTTGCGGGTCCGGTCCCATCAACTTGGCCGCTGGATGTACGACGTGATCTGCGACGATGGAGCCGCCTTGGCCGCCGATGCGCTGGTCTTGGCCATCCCGGCCTATGGCGCGGCAGATCTGGTTCGGCCCCTCAGCCCGGCGGCAGCCGGGCTGCTCGAACAGATTCCCTATGCCTCGACGGCGACCGTCTCATTGATTTACGACACGAATGAGATGACGGCGCGACTTGAAGGGTCCGGCTTTGTCGTCCCTCGGGCTGAAGGGCGCGAACTCCTTGCCGCGACATGGACCTCTCTTAAGTGGCCCCATCGAGCCCCTCCTGATCAGGTATCGGTTCGATGCTATGTGGGCGGGGTGGGACGGGAGACGGCGCTCCGGCAGGATGACGAGGCGTTGACTCGACTGATTCGAGCGGAATTGCGCGCCATCGCCGGCATAACGGCGGAACCGCGCTATGTCGAGGTCAATCGCTGGGAGCGCGCCATGCCGCAATATGTCGTCGGTCATGGGGAGCGAATCAGCCGGATTGAAGCGGCCCTCAGCCGATTCCCCGGGCTTGCATTGACGGGCGCCGCGTATCGGGGAGTGGGTATTCCCGATTGCATTAAGGACGGCGTATCCGTGGCCGCCGGATTGATGGAATATCTACGGACACCCGAATTCAAATCGGCCACGACCGCCACGAATCCGGCATGAATCGACCCCGGTTCAGCCTGGCGGAATCCGTTCGGTGGTGATAGGAGTCACCTATCGTTGGAGTGAAGGATGAGGAGCATGTATGGACCGAATTGACAATGCCTTGACCATTACCGATGTGAGCGGCCCGTTTCGTGAGCCGCGAGAGTCGGTATTTTCGTATGACTACGCCATTCGGCGCCCCACGTGGGCCACGCCGTTCGCGGTTCGCATCAAAGTGGCCCTCGCGGACGAGCTGGATGTCGTCAAGGGCGTCATCATGGGATCTGTGTCCGGTTCGCCCGGACAGCAACTCATGCTGAATAAGCTGCTCACCAGACACATTGCCGATCAGAAGCTTCGTATTGCCGATGGCGAAGGGATGCTCTCGGACCGGCGCGATGTCCTCGTCGAACCTTTTACCGGGCCGATGGCCTATCTCTTCCCTCAATTGGACCGGTGGGTGCAGGAGATGCAGGAGACGCTCCGGGCCGAGGTGAAACAGAAGATCGGATTGTAGAATCGAGCACCCCGGGGAGTGGCCTGATCTCAGGGGACGGGCTGCCATGCGGTGCGCGGCTCCAACGTGCAGAACGTGGCGGCAGACTGAAGGGTTTAAAAGATGCGGCGATAATGTCGGGAATGGATGCCGGAGTCGTCGGCAAAGCCGAGTGATCCGGAATCGGGATTGCCCGTGTCGTTGAGGTCGATCCGATAATGCCCTTTGACGTGTTCCATCGCCTCTTCAAAGGGGACCATCTGAGGATAGAGGTCGCCGGGCGCATGGGCCCCGCGCGACAATGTCCGGACCGACTCCGGCTCGGCATATTTTTGTTCGGAGAAAATGTAGATGTCCGCAACCGCATGCCCGCCTAATTTATGTCCGGGGCTCGTTTCGGGAATCAATCCGGGCAGCGTTTGATCCAGCCTGGCCGACCGGAGTCGCTTCAAAAGGCCGACAATCTGGCTCGCGGTGGCTTCCCGCGGCACCACGAGGCTCACCGCATTGACATCCGGCATGGTGGTCTGCACTTTGAACATCACCGGCGCCGTGTCCGCGTCGTCGGTGCCCACCTGGGAAATCTCCGGCCCCGTGGCCTGTTTTTGCTTTCCGCTCGGCACGGCCAGCGCGATGAGGAGCCACATTCCGATAATCACGCCGAACACCACGATCGCCGGATGTATGCCGGCTCGTTTTCCTTCCTGATACGGACCCGGTTCTTCACTCATGATCGTGATTCCTTGCGCGGGCCTGCCGCTCGGACTCTCGGGGCCCGGCCTGCTGTTCCACCGCTTTGGCTTGCTCCCAATAGGCATCCATTTCTTGGAGCGAGAGTTCGTTCATGGCCCGACCGGTCTTGGTTGCTTGCTCTTCGATAAAATGAAACCGCTCGGCAAAACGATTGGTCGCTTGGCGCAGCGCGTCCTCCGGATTGATTTTGAGGTGCCGTGCGAAATTGACCATTGAAAACAGCACGTCACCGAGTTCGGCTTCCATCATGTCGCGTTCCGTGTCCGGGCGGGGCCGATCCGGTTGAGAAGGAGGATGGATCGCGCGGCGTAATTCACTGAGTTCTTCGTCGATTTTCGCGCCGACCTGGTCGAGCCCTTCGGCATTGTCCGGCCAGTCGAATCCGACGCGGGCTGCGCGGGCTTGTACCTGGTAAGCCCGGAGCAGAGCGGGCAATGTTTTGGGAATATCATGCAGCATTGAGCCGGTGCGTCCCGATTCCTGGCGTTCCGCGCGTTTGATCTCTTCCCAACGATGGAGGACCTGGTCGGAATTGATCGCTCCTTCACCGCCGGATGACTTCTGAAAGACATGGGGGTGGCGGCGTATGAGCTTGTCGCCGAGTTGATCCATGACGTCGGTCACGGTAAAACTGCCCTCTTCGGATGCGATCTGGCTGTGGAACAGCACTTGGAGCAATACATCGCCCAGCTCTTCCCGGAGTTTTCGTTTGTCCTGCTGGTCGATGGTCTCAAGAACCTCGTACGTTTCTTCCAGCAGATAAGGTTTAAGCGACTCGTGCGTCTGTTTCCTGTCCCACGGACAGCCGCCGGGCGCTCGAAGCGCGGCCATGATCTCCACGATGCGATCAAACGCTTGTGACATGATGCGATCTCCCGGGGGCCCATTATACTGAGTTCGCGCGCCGCTTCAACCGGGGCGCGCTGCTTGCGCCGTCACAAGCCCTATGGTACGGTATGCCCGTAGAAGCCGCTGCTCGGAGAAAAGAGAGCTATGGGCAACGAAGAACAGGGATTCGTCATCCGCGACCGCCGTGGACGGGGGGATAACGCCACGCCGGGCGGAACCGAAACTCCCCCTCCCTCTCCGCCGCCGTCCGAAGAGGCTTCAGAAGCCGGACTTCACGCTCATCTTCCGGTCAACTTTTCTTCCTTTGTGATTTCCATGGGGAGTTCGGCGCTGATGTTGATGGGGGAACAACTGAGTCCGCAGCATCCGCCGCCGCCCGTCAATCTGCCGCAAGCCAAAGAGATCATCGATTTGCTGTCCATGCTCGAAGAGAAGACACGCGGGAATTTGACTTCCGACGAACAAGGCGTGCTTGAAGATATGTTATATGCCCTGCGCATGAAGTTCGTCAGCCTCTCATCCGGGCAGCAGCCTACACATACCCCGTGATGGCGGCGTCCCTCCTTTGATTCGACCTTCGCGTGATCCTGTTCGCCTTGAGATAGTCCTCGTTCCGCCGTGCGAGGCCCGCCTGGGTTGACTCAGGCGGAAGGCGTGCTGGCTTTGAGAGTCGGCGGGAAATTCGCTATAGTACACGCAGTGATCCTGCCCCATAACCCACATGGATAACACCATGGCTCAACTCGACGAGGGAGGCCGGCGCGCGTCCGATCGAGCGGACGGCCAGCCGGGTCAGGCGCCGGTTCCCGGCGGCATGACGAGGGTGGAGCGGCGCTCTGCGGCGAGCCCGCGAGAGCCGGAACCGCGCAGGCGGCATCTGCGTCCCGTCTGGATCGTGCTCATACTGCTGCTTCCCTGTTTAGCCCTCACCGTCTACTACTCGCAGACCGTCGTCCCGAGCGTTGAAGAATCGGACTCTTTTCTTCCGAGCACCGGCTATGCGTTCGTGCTGCTGCTCATCAACCTGGATCTCATCGGCGTCGTCGTCCTGACCCTGCTGCTCTCGCGAAACCTGATCAAGGCCTATTTTGAGCGACGCCACCGGTTGGTGGGGTCCGGGTTCCGGGCCAAGCTCGTGGCGGCCTTCATCGGTTTTGCCTTGATCCCGACCGTGCTCTTGGCCTTGGTGGCGAGCGGGTTGGTCAATAAAGCCGTGGATGTCTGGTTCAATGATCAAATCGAGCATGTGATGAAGGACTCCTACGAGGTGGCGCGGATGCATCATGCCGGCCATGTGACGCTCGCGATCAACAGCGCCCGGGCCATCAGTCATGAGATCTTTCGTGAAGAGCTCTTGGCGCCGGAACAGCGCGATTTGCTCGTGGCCGCCATCGCCAGGAAACGATCGGAATACGGCGTGGCGGGGATCGAGGTCTTTTCCGCCAAGATGGAGACGCTGACCAAGTCGCTGAATCCCGAGGTGCCGACCCCGGTCTTGGATTTACCGATCGGCCAGCTCGTGCTGCAAGTCATCAACAGCAAACAGGAATTGACCTCCGTGCAGGAAGCCCAGACGGGGCGGTTGGTGCGGGCGGGCGTGCCGATCGCGTCCAGTGTCCATCGCGGTGACATCGACGGGGTGGTGGTGGTCGACGCCTATGTGCCTGAGTCCTTGCTGGGGAAAATGGAAAGCATCGGCCGGCAGTATGCCGAATACAAGCAGTTGAAGGCCATGAAGAATCCGATCAAGGCGGGCGCCTATCTCCTGGTCGCCGTCATTACCGTCATGATTCTGTTCAGCGCGACCTGGTTCGGATTTTATGTGGCGCGCGGCATCACGGTCCCTATTCAACGGCTGGCGGCGGCCACTGAGGCCATCGCACAAGGCGATTTGTCGGTGCGTATCGAGACCAAAGCCACCGATGAAATCGGCACGCTGGTCGATTCCTTCAACCGCATGACCGAAGATTTGCAGGGCAGCAAATCCAAATTGGAAGAAGCCAATATCTCGCTGCGGCAATCCAACGTGGAACTGGATCGGCGGCGAGCCTATACCGAAACCGTCGTCGATACCATCGCCGCGGGCCTGATTTCGATCGATCGGCAGGGCATCATCACGACGTTCAATCCGTCGGCGGAACGTATTTTGGGATTATGGGCGGACCGGTTCCGCGGGCGGTCGGCGAACGAGGCGTTCAAGGAATTCGGGCTCGATCTGTTCCAGACGGTGTACGACCGCATGCAAGCCGACCAGCGGGAGAACCTGGCCGTCGAAGGGCAATTGGACCTTCAAGGCCGCTTTTTGACCATCGGGGTCCACTGTTCGCGGATGAGAGACGAGTCGGCGAAGGACCTCGGCTTCGTGCTGATCTTTGAAGATCTGTCGGAACTGATCAAAGCTCAAAAGGCGGCGGCCTGGCGCGAAGTCGCGCAGCGGATTGCTCATGAAATCAAGAATCCGCTGACGCCGATTCAGCTGTCGGCGCAGCGGCTGCGAAAAAAATTCCAAGACAAGGCGCCGGATTTCGATCGCATCTGTGATGAATCGACCCAGGTCATCATCAATGAAGTGGGAAGTCTCAAACAGATGTTGGACGAGTTTTCCAAGTTTGCGCGGATGCCGGCTCCCCAAATGTCGGTCTGTTCGCTGGATGAGGTGATCAAAGAGGTGGTGACGCTCTATGACGGCGCGCACCGGGACGTCGAGTTCCAATTGGATCTGGACCCGGATCTGCCTGCCTTGAGCTTCGACCGGGAGCAGATCAAGCGGGTCTTCGTGAATCTGTGCGATAACGGCATTCATGCCATGAGCCAGAAGGGCCGGCTGCGGATTCACACCCGGTATGACACCAAACGGAGGCGGGCCGTCGTGACGATTGCCGACGAGGGGACGGGCATTGCGGCGGAGGACCAGGACAAGCTGTTCGTGCCCTATTTTTCGAGAAAGAAGACCGGGACGGGACTGGGCCTGGCGATCGTACGGCGGATCATCACGGATCACGACGGCCAGATCCAGGTCGCCCCGAATCATCCGCACGGAGCGGTGTTTACCTTCGAGCTGCCGGTGTAGACCCGGGAAGGGCAGCGTCCCGGCGCTGCCGGGGTGGGTCGGGTGAGATTGGCAAGGGCAGCGTCCCGGCGCTGCCGGGGTGGGTCGGGTGAGATCCCGCAGTGCGCGATCAAGTATGATTTCGTGATTTTGTGATTTATGAAGTGAGAGCGGTGCGGGATCGCTAAATCACGCATTTCGACTTGGCACGCGAGTGACGGAGTATTAATGGCGGCGTCAATTCTCATAGTGGACGACGAAGTCTCGATCCTGAATTCCTTGAGCAGCATTCTCGAGGATGAAGGGCATGAAGTGGTGGTGGCGAAAAGCGGGACGGAAGCGTTGAAGATGTGCACCGTGGATCCGCCTGAACTCATGTTGCTGGACATCTGGATGCCGGAGATGGACGGCTTGGAAACGCTGCGCCGCGTGAAGGAACTCGTGCCGTACACGCAGGTCATGATGATGTCCGGCCACGGCTCCATCGAGACTGCGGTGAAAGCTATTAAGCTCGGCGCCTACGACTATATCGAAAAGCCCTTATCGCTTGAGAACGTCACGTTGCGGGTCAAGCATGCGCTGGAGCAGCACCGGCTGGAGCAGGAGAATCGCACGCTCCGGACCAAGGTCGAAGGAAAATTCGAACTGGTCGGCCGGGCGCCGGTGATGGATCAATTGCGGCAGCTCATCCAGACCGCCGGCCCGACGAACAGCCGTGTCCTCATCAGCGGAGAGAACGGCACGGGAAAGGAATTGGTCGCGCGGGCGATCCACCAGCACAGCGCCAGGGCAAGCCGGCCGTTTGTCGCCGTCAACTGCGCCGCAATTCCGGAGACCTTGATCGAAAGCGAGTTGTTCGGCCATGAGAAGGGGGCTTTCAGCGGAGCGACGGCCATGAAGCGCGGGCAGTTCGAGCAGGCTGACGGAGGCACGCTCTTTCTCGACGAGATCGGCGACATGAGCCTCAACACGCAGGCGAAGGTGCTGCGAGCGCTCCAGGAGCAACAGTTTACCCGCGTGGGAGGGACGAAACTGATCAAGGTGGATGTACGGGTATTGGCCGCCTCGAACAAGGACCTGCTGAAGGAGATCGAAAAGGGGGTGTTCCGGGAAGATCTTTTTTACCGGCTGAACGTGGTGCCGATCATCGTGCCCCCGCTGCGCGAACGCCGGGAAGATGTGCCGCTGCTGATCAAACACTTCCTCCATGTCCATGCCGACGAACAAGGCTTGAAGATGAAGCAGATCTCGCCGGAGGCCATGGACGTGTTCATGCACTACGAGTGGCCCGGCAATATCAGGGAACTGAGGAATCTGATCGAACGGCTGATGATCATGGTGCCGGGACCGGTGATCGACGCGACCCATGCGTCGCTTGCCTTGCAGGTGCGGCCGCATCTCTCCGCCGCCCAGACGACCGTTCCGCCGCCGGCGGGACAACAGTTAGCGAACAAATCGTATGATTCGCTCCGGGACGCGCGCAACGCGTTCGAGAAGGAGTATATTTCCCGCAAGCTTCGCGAACATCACTGGAATATTTCGCGTACTGCGGAAGACCTTCAGATCGAGCGCAGCCATCTTCATCGGAAGATCAAGTTGCTCGATGTCGAGATGCGGCCGGAAGGGTGAGCAGCCTTCGCTTAAGCCAGAACCTGGTTGGTCCGCTGTAAGCCTCGCCTCCGCTGCGCTGCGGAACTTGCTGTGTTGGCCGCCGGAGCGCGAACACAGCTTCGAACAGTCCTCACGCCGGCCTCCAGCCGCCGCTTCGGCTCGGCAACACGGAACACAGCCAGGTTCTGATGCCCGCTTAGGCCGCTCAGCCTTCCGGCGGTGGTGAGAAGTTGGCTCCGATGCAGGCTCGTCGTGCTGCTGTAGAGAGTGGAGGTCTTGGCCGACGAAGGGCGCGTGCACCCGGTGTTGTCCGTGGTGCGATGGATGCTGAATGGTAAGTCCTGCCTGCTCAGCGCTATGACTCGACCGCACGTAACATGATTGCCGCTGTCGTGCGTGCGCTGCTCCCCACCTCTCAGAACGACCCTTCTGGGCTCAGCCGAGCGGAATATCCCTTCTGGAATTCCCTCAGCTGCGATCATGCGATCGCAGTACTTCAGTCAGTTCCAGCCTTCCTTCTCGGCCAAGCCTCGGTGGGACCCCGTTCCTCCGGTGAGGGTCGCACGCCGCACGGCAGTGCCCCGGGCAGTAAAGGAATAGAGGTTTCGCTTTCGCGTGATTCGCGACGCACGACTCCCCATCCATTTGTTCGAATACTCAGTGAGGTGCCACGGCCAACCCTTCGCACGCATCCCTTCCAGCCAAGGCTAAAGAAGGCGTAACGCCTCGCGCGTTGACCCTTATAGCGCCCCTCCGTTAAGATGCGCCTGCCGAGTCTGTCGGAGAGTCACCATTCGACTGCGGTGAAAGATCCGTGATCGGATGCGTCGTTCTCAGCCCAAAACAATCCTCGACGTATTTGCAGCGAATACGCCACCGGTTGTTTCGGGCCTGCGGCCTTGCATCCGGCCTCAGCTCTTTAACCTCGCTGCGAAGGTGTTTTCCTCCATACTCTCCTCATGACGACCTATCGCGATGCCGGCGTCGATATCGACGCCGGCGATGAATTTGTCGAGCGGATCAAGCCACACGTGAGGGCGACCTTTCGGCCTGAAGTGCTGACGGATCTCGGGGGATTCGGCGGGCTGTTTCGCTTCCAAGCAGGACGTTACACCGATCCGGTGCTGGTCTCGGGAACGGACGGGGTCGGGACGAAACTCAAGATCGCCTTTCTCATGGACCGGCATGATACGGTCGGAATCGATCTCGTGGCGATGTGCGCAAACGACATCGCGGTGAGCGGAGCCGAGCCGCTATTCTTTTTGGATTATTTCGCAACGGGCAAACTTTCTCTTTCCAGGGCGGAAGCCGTGGTGAAAGGAATCGCCGAAGGCTGCCGGCAGGCGGGGTGCGCGCTCATCGGTGGAGAGACCGCGGAGATGCCCTCCTTCTATCCCGACGGAGAGTATGATCTGGCGGGGTTTGCTGTCGGAGTAGTCGATCGGCCGAAGATGATCGATGGACGGCGCATCGAGCCGGGCGACGCGGTCATTGGATTGGCTTCCACCGGCGTGCACAGCAATGGATTCTCGCTGGTGCGCAAGGTGCTGTTTGAGCATGGCCGGCTTACGGTGGACAGCCGGCTTCCGGAACTCGGAACCTCCGTCGGAGAAACCGTGCTCACTCCTACCAGAATCTATGCCAAACAAATTCTTGCATTGGCCTCCGGGTTCGATATCAAAGGAATTGCGCATGTGACGGGCGGCGGGATGACGAACAACCTGCCTCGCGTCTTTCCGGCTCACTGCGGGGCCTTGATCCGCCGCGGGTCATGGCCGGTGTTGCCGATTTTTCAGGTCATTCAAGAGCGGGGACGTGTCGCGCTCGATGAAATGTATCGTGTGTTCAACATGGGGATCGGCCTGGTGCTCGTGACGCCGGCCGAGCAGGCCGATCAGGTTATCAAGCGGGCAGGCGAGTTGGGCGATCAGGCCTATCGAATCGGAGAAATCGTCGGTCAGGAAACCAGGGAAGGCACGGTTGAATATGTCGGATAATCGTTCCAATCCGGTCCGCCTGGGCGTCTTGCTGTCGGGACGGGGATCTAATCTGCAAGCCGTGATTGACGCGGTAGAGGCGGGGACATTGCCGGCGACGATTGCCGTCGTCATTAGTAACAAGAAGGACGCCGCCGGTCTCGAACGCGCCCGTAAGCACGGCGTGCCTGATGTTTTCCTCGATCCCAAGCCCTTCGCCGGACAATCGGACAGCCGAGACGCGTATGATCGAGCCCTCTTGGATCTGTTACGCAAGCATGATGTCGAATTGGTGCTCCTGGCCGGTTACATGAAAATTGTGACGCCGGTTCTGGTCAAAGCCTATGAACATCGCATGATGAATATTCATCCCTCATTGCTGCCGTCCTTTCCGGGGCTCGATGTGCAAAAGAAAGCCATTGAACATGGGTGCAAGATCGCCGGTTGTACGGTGCATTTTGTCACCGAGGGAGTAGACGAAGGGCCGATTATCATTCAAGCCGCGGTTCCCATTCACGAAAGCGATACGCCGGAGATTCTTGCCGCTCGTATCCTGGAACAAGAACATCGAATTTATCCGCGTGCGGTCCGGCTCTATGCGGAAGGACGGCTGCGGGTGGAGGGGAGGCGGGTAGTCGTGCGCGAGCCCGGAAAGCCGGCCGAGGGATTTTTCAGTCCGACGTGATCAGCGGACTGCAAGAATTCTTCACGACGACATTCAAGATCTGCTAGAGAGACGAAATGGGGTTGTGTATAATGCAGCCTGGTCAAACGAGACGAGCGCCGGGCTTTCTCCCCGTCTCCTTCGCAGGACATCAGATTCTGTGCACTGTCGCGCAGACAACCCTGCGGGTTTCTTGCGGCGCTCGTCCAAATTGCCTTAGCTGTGTGGTGAGGTAACGGTCTCAACACTCATCACTGCATCGATGTGGGGGGCTAGCTCAGTTGGGAGAGCACTACGTTCGCAACGTAGGGGTCGGGGGTTCGACTCCCCTGCCCTCCACCATACCGCACTTCGTGTGGACCGGCGCCTCATCGGCGCAGCCCTCTTCCTTGCGGCGCCGGATAAGCCTTTCAGTGAATCTTCTCTTCTTGATTTGACCACACCAACCTTCGGTTGGGCCGCCGGCTCATCGGCGCAGGCTCTTCATTGACGCCGCGGATAAACTCGGCCATTGATCTTTCTCGATACTGCTCGTATCGGCGGCTCATCAAACGAACCTCTCTATCTTGAGCCACTGGCAGTTCTTTCCTTTTTCACAGTGAGGCCCTCGTTTTTTCAGCGCATGTGAGAGCCTCTCCAGCATTCCCTTCTCCAAATTGATATTCTCGAGGATCCCTTGTTTTCTCACGCTGCGGCCTCGGCACCGCCGCTCTGCGAAGGCGGTGTGCACTTTTTGTCTGCGGTGGTTGCTCCACATGTCTCCGGTCACCGGGCCTCATACGTAGGGCCGTAATACGTCTTGCAGGGGTCTCGGACCCAATGTACAAGCAACATGCAGTCGCTACGTAGCATACTGTGTCGCCGAGATCACGCTCCGTCAAGGAGGTGCTGATTGCGAACGAGGCGTCTCCCGCCGATACCCGCGCTCTTCCTGTTCCGCATTCTCGTCTTGTTCCATCTCCTCGGCATGCCGGCCGCCATCGGCTTCCTCACTCCGGATCTCCTTCATGCCGATGAACGGGACACCGGCATATCCGGCCGGGCCGTCAGCGGCCGCGTGCTGTCCGCCACCGACGCGAAGCCGCTCGCCGGCGTCGTCCTGACGCTGACCGGTCAAATCTCCACGACCGATGCCACGGGACGGTTCACGTTCAAGCAGCCGCCGAGCGGGTACCAATTAATTAAGATTCAACATGCGTCACTCGATGCCTATCGGAAGCCATTGAACGGCACGCCTGGCGGCCTCATGCATGCTGATCCGGTTTTAGTGAATGTCTCCGGCGATAAGTCTATCGAGCTCGATCCAATCTGGGTCGTCCAGACGCATGCGGTGTTATATCCCCTGACACCGGGACACAAGACCGACATCAAACCGGCGCATCTCCCCGGTGTCACGGTCGCCATTCCGGAGGGGACCACGATCAAAGGAGAGGACGGCCTGCCGAACACCAGCATGAGCATCACCGCCGTCCCGCCGGATCGCGTCCCCCGACTGCCGGACTCGGCCGCGCCCCGGACCGTGTATCTCATGAGTTTCGAGACGCATGGCGGCGGCGTCTCCAATAAGCCGGTCCCGGTGATCATGCCGAACGAAACCGGCGCCGATCCCGGCACCCGCCTGGAATTCTGGTACTACGACAAGTCACCCGATCCGGACCCGGCCTCGCATCAATGGAAGCGGGCGGGATCCGGCACGGTCAGTCCGGATGGCCGATCGGTGATTCCGGAGACCGGCGTCGGGATGCCGCGGTTCTGTTATGCGTACAGCACCGATGTGAATTCGACCAATACGCAAACCTGTCCGCCCGATGCGGAATGCAAGCAAGCGGATCCGGTGGATGTCACCTCCGGTGTCTTCTCGATGGAGAAAACGGACATGGTCCTGCCGGGCGTGCTGCCGGTCCACATTACCCGCACCTATCGGAGCAAATCCGAGGGCATCGGGCCGTTCGGCCAAGGCGGGAGCTTCAATTATCATCTGTACCTGTCGGTGGTGGGCAGCGCCTTGCGGCTCCAACTGCCGGATCAAGGCCGCTACCTCTTCTCGCCGGACCCGGATGGGAAGTATCGCAACACCGCCTATCCGTTCTTGAAAGGGGCGGCGATTACCCGCCTCGGGTCCACAGATGAACTCCGGTGGCGTGACGGGATGGTGTCTGTGTTTAACAGTTCCGGCTGGCTCATCGCCCAGCGCGACCGGTACAACAACACGATTCAGATTATCCGGGACGGGGTGACGCCGCGTATCGTAGAGATCCGCGAACCCTCCGGGCGCACACTGACCTTCACCTATACGACAGTCAAACGCGGGTTCGCGCTCTTCGATGTCATCGCCTCCATTACCGATCCGCTGGGCCGCACGGTGCGCTATACGTATTATGTCGGCTCGAATGGCCGCCTTTCGCGCGTGACCGATCCGGCGGGCGGAGTCACGACGTATACCTATGGCGAGTACGCCCAATCCTATTATTGGAACGAAGGGATGCTCTCGATTACCGATGCCCGAGGGATTCCCTATCTGCAGAATCAATACGATACCAACGGCCGAGTGAAGAAACAAATCCTGGCCGACGGGGGGACCTATACCTTTGCCTATACCTTGGCCGGCCAGACGGTAACCCAAACGACAGTCACCGACCCACGCGGCAACACGACGATCTATCGCATCAATGCCGGCCAATACCTCACCGAGGTCGAACGTCCTGGGTCGAACATCACGACCTATGAGCGGGCTGCCGGGACGAACACCCTCACGGCGGTCGTCGATCCGCTCAGTCGCCGGACCGAGTTTACCTACGACGGTAACGGCAACGTGCTCACCATCAAAGATCCAGAGAATAACACGACGACCTTTACCTATGAATCCACGTACAACCGGCTGGCGACGATCACGGATGCCCTCACCCCCGCGAACGTGACGCAGTTCACCTATAACGACACATCCCGCACGACCACCATTACCGATCCGGAAAACAAACAAACGGTCATTCAGTACAGCACGACCGGACAGCCCAGCAGCATCACGGATCCACTCTCGCACGCCACGAGTTTTGCCTATGACAGCCAAGGAAACCTCAGTACCACCACGGATGCCCTCTCGAACGTCACCACGCGAACTTACGATGCAGTGTCCAGGCTCATTTTGCTGACCGACCCACGAGGTAAACAAAGTCGGTTCAGCTATGACGACCTGAACCGCGTCACCCAGATTCAGGATGCGCTCGGCGGCCTGACCAGCTTCAGCTATGACAATAACGGCAATCTCCTGACCGTCACGGATGCCAAGAACCAGACCACGACGTACACGTATGACGAAATGGATCGGCTGAAGATCCGCACCGATGCTTTAAGCAGAACGGAAAGCTATCAATACGATCTGAACGGGAATCTCTCCAAGTTCATCGATCGCAAGAGTCAGCAAGCGACGTTTAGCTACGACACGTTGAACCGCAGGACCGGGGCGACCTATCCAGATGCCACCGTCACCTTCGGCTACGATGCCATCGGGCGTCTGACCAGTGTGAGCGACTCGGTGGGTGGGAACATCACCTGGACGTATGACACAGTCGGCAGCGGCCACCATCCACGGGTGCAGGAGACCACGACCCCAGGCACCGTAATGGTGGAATATGACGAGATCGGCCGGCGGCTCAAGTTATCGGCCACCGGGCAAACGGATGTCACGTACACTTACGATAAGAATTCGCGGCTCAAGACGGTGACCCAAGGCACACAGATCGTGACGCTGGCCTATGACGATGCCGGCAGGAGAACATCGCTGACCTATCCCAACGGCGTTGTCACCGGCTATGGCTATGACAACGCCAATCGATTGCTCAGCATCGATCACATCAAGACGCCGACCACAATTGAAGCGCTCACCTATCAGAACGACGCGGCGGGAAATCGCATCAAGCTGACTCGCGCCAATGCGGCGGCGTCATTGATTCCGCAAGCAGTGACGAATACCGCCTTCGATGCGACGAATCAACAAACCCGCTTCAACAGCGCCTCCACGAACCTCGCCTACGACAACAACGGGAATTTGACCTCGTTCACCGATGCATCCGGCACCACGACCTACACCTGGAACGCACGGAATCAACTCACCGCCATCAGTGGGCCGAGCCTGTCGGCGAGTTTCGTGTATGACGGCCTAGGGCGACGGAGCAGCAAGACCATCAACAGTACGACGACTGGGTTCTGGTACGACGGCGATGATGTGTTGGCCGAGCTTTCCGGCAGCACTCTGACCGCCACCTATATCAGGAGCTTGAGCATTGACGAGCCGTTTGGGATTCTGCGGCAGGACGGCACCTATTTCTATATCTATGATGGCATCGGCAGTACTCTTGCCCTGACCGATCAAACTATTACTCCTCCCGTCCAATACACTTACGAGCCCTTCGGCAAGACGCAATCAACCAATCCTACCTTTTCCAATTCATTCCAATTCACAGGCCGGGAGAATGATAGTAACGGCCTGTATTTCTATCGCGCTCGTTACTACAGCCCTGCCTTGCATCGATTTGTGAGCGAGGATCCTCTCGAATTCGCAGCTGGGGATACCAATCTCCATGCTTACGTCTTAGATAATCCAGCAAACTATACCGACCCAACAGGCGAAATTGTGCCGCTCCTCCTCATGTGCGCACGAGGAGGTCTCACAAGTGTCGGCTTCGATGTATTAGCGGGTCGCAAAGTTGATTGGATTGCGGCAGGGATAGATTGCTTAACTGGAGGATTCGGACAAGTAAGGAGTGTAGGCAAACTTGCCGGAAACGTAGCGAAGCTTTTGTCATTACCAAATCCGAGAGCGAGGATCACTCAGGAAGGTCTTGAACACATTGTCGGAAGGCACTGGGCAACCAGTGGTGCCAAAAATGCTGGAAAGTTTGCCGAGGGAACTAGCGCCCGATCTCTACGGGATATGATTAATGGAGCTATGGAAAATGGAGCAGTCAGACCGAACACAAGAGGTCGGCCCGGCCAGATCCTTGAGTATGATTTTGGTCGTACAATTGGAACTGATATTGCTGGGAACTCTACAAGTCGACTTCGCGTAGTAGTAGGGCCGGATGGAACGGTCAAAACAGCATTCCCATACTGAGATGAGTACTATACTTCAACTTGATTACAGACTCTCCGATGTTTGGAACGACAAGACATCGCAGGCTGATCTCGCAACGGTAGATGAGATGACTTTGCGGTATGAACTGTTGCTAGGTGACGTCATTCTCAAAGCCGAAGACATGGATTTCAGTGCGAGGTGGGGATGGGTGCCGGTACTCGATTTCGCCGCTTCAGTGCGACAGATAGCGGAGCAACTGACGGAGAGTGACGGCATCGAAGCGAACTTCGACTTCACTGAATCGAACGCAGAAATCTTTTTTAAGCGTCGCGGTAATTTGATCTTAATCTCAACTAACTACGCATCTGGAGAAGTACAAATTTCGCTAACAGAGTTTGGAGCAGCAATCGCTGATTTTGTCAGCCGGGTAGCCAAAGAACTTTCACGGTTATACCCCTCGCTAACTCAAAACATATGGTTTCATAGGATGTTCCCTACCTCCAGCAAGTGAGGATGAAGAAACCTTAGATGATTGCTAACTGGGTCACCGTGACGGATGCGAAGAATCAGACCACGACCTATACGTATGATGAGATTGACCGGCTCAAGACCCGCACGGATGCGTTGGGGCGGACGGAAAGCTACCAGTACGACCTGAATGGGAATCTGGCCAAGTTCACCGACCGAAAGAGTCAGGTAGCGACGTTTAGCTATGATGCACTGAACCGTCGGACCGGCGCCACCTATCCCGATGCGACGGTCACCTTCGACTATGACGCGATTGGCCGTCTGACGAGCGTCAGCGATTCGCTCGGCGGGAATATCACCTGGACCTATGACACGGTGAGTAGCGGGCATCATCCCCGCGTCCAAGAGACCACGACACCCGGCACGGTGACCGTGGAATACGATGAGATCGGCCGACGGCTCAAGCTCTCGGCAACAGGTCAGACCGATGTGACCTACACCTATGATAAGAATTCGCGGCTCAAGACCGTGACGCAAGGGACTCAAGCGGTTACGTTAGCCTATGACGACGCAGGCAGACGAACATCACTGACGTATCCCAACGGCGTCGTCACGAGCTATGGCTACGACAATGCGAACCGCCTACTCAGCCTCGATCACATCAAGACCCCGACGACCATCGAAGCCTTGACCTACCAAAATGACGCGGCCGGCAATCGCATCAAACTGACCCGCGCTAATGCCGCCGCCTCGCTCATTCCGCAGGCGGTCACGAATACCGCTTTCGATGCTGCCAACGAACAGACGCGCTTCAACAGTGCAAGCACCAATCTGGTCTACGACAACAATGGGAATCTGACGTCCTTCACGGATGGGGCAGGCACGACGACGTATACGTGGAACGCGCGGAATCAGCTCACCGCGATCAGCGGACCGAGTCTCTCTGCCAGCTTTATCTATGACGGGTTGGGTCGACGGACGAGTAAGACTATCAATAGCACAACGACGGGCTTTTGGTATGACGGCTCTGATGTGTTGGCTGAGTTAGCAGGCAGTACTCCGACCGCCACATACATCCGAAGCCTGAGCATCGATGAGCCGTTTATCCGGAAGCAATCTGGCGGGGACGAGTTCTATCAGGCGGATGCGCTGGGCAGCACGTTAACGTTGACCGATGGCAGCGGAGCGTCCAACACAACATACACACAAGAGCCGTTTGGTAAAACTACAAAGACGGGCGCGTCCTCGAATAGCTTTCAATTCACGGGTAGAGAGAATGACGCTACTGGGCTCTATTACTATCGCGCTCGGTATTACCATCCACTGATTCAGCGTTTCATGCGAGAAGACCCGCTAAGTTTGGCTGCTGGGACAAATGTCTACTCTTATACAAGAAACAATCCAATAAAGTTTGCTGACCCCATGGGGCTCGACATTATTGTTCGATACTATCCTCTCGGAGCCTATGCGCTAGGTCATGTAGGAATCGCCGTCAACACTGATGGGGACGACACAGTTGATACCTTAGCTTTTGGCTATGAGCCATCAGCCGTCAATGACATTAGTGCAGCAATGGGGAAAAATGTTCCAGGGGCTATCATATCTGATATGGGACGTGTCCGAGGCGATACGATAAGGATTCGTACTACTCCTGCTCAGGACAAGGCAGTAGCTGCTTACATTACTGATCGAACGGCAAATCCGGGCAATTACAATTTATTTGGAAGAAACTGCGCATTATTTGTTCAAGGTGCTCTAAAAGCCGCGGGAATACCAGTACCTGAGGATCCCTACATTTATGTTCCAAATGTAATCTTTAATCACCTAAAGCAATACGATGACAATAGTCACCGGTGGAGGCAACAATGAACGCGATAATTAGAATATTTGCCATCGCCGGCGGCACAATTCCTATTCTCATCATAATCATTGGCTACATCGAATTGTATGTCGACATACAGAGGATTCCATTTACTACTACTTACGGTTTTTGTTTATGGCCGTCCCGTGTATTACTTATTGGTCAAGGTGAAGACTTAACCATAAGTTCACTAGTGACCTTGGGCATTTCCATTCTTTTGAATATCTTTCTGTACACGATTGCTGGATGGATAGTGAGCGTCATGTGGAAGCTGTGGCTCCATTGGAATCAATCTGTCCAGCGGTAAGTAGATCCAAAAGATGACGGTGACCTACACGACAATGATGTATACCTGGTTGCAGTTCAGCTATGACGACCTCCGCGTGACCCAAATTCCGGATGCGCTTGGCGGCCTTACCAGCTTCAGCTATGACAACAACGGCAATCTCCTGACCGTGACGGATGCGAAGAACCAGTCGACCAGCTACACCTACGACGAAATGGATCGACTCAAGACCAGGATGGATGCGCTGAGCCGGACGGAAAGCTATCAATACGATGCCAACGGAAATCTCTCGAAGTTCACCGACCGAAAGAGCCAGGTCGCGACCTTTAGTTACGACACGCTGAATCGGAGGACCGGGGCGACCTATCCTGATTCATCGGTGACGTTTGGCTACGACGCGATCGGCCGGCTCACCAGTGTGAGCGATTCGGTCGGCGGCAACGTCACCTGGACCTACGACACCGTGAGCAGTGGCCACCATCCGCGGGTGCAAGAGACGACGACACCCGGCACGGTGACCGTGGAATATGACGAGATTGGGCGAAGGCTCAAGCTCTCGGCGACCGGCCAGACGGATGTGACGTACACGTACGACAAGAACTCGCGGCTCAAGACGGTGACGCAGGGAAGCCAGACGGTAACTCTTTCCTATGATGATGCGGGGCGCCGGACCAGCTTTACCTATCCGAACGGAGTGGCGACCAGCTATGGGTACGACAATGCGAACCAGCTCATCAGCATCGACCACATCAAGACGCCAACCACGATTGAAGCGCTCACCTATCAAAACGATGCGGCAGGGAATCGCATCAAGCTCACCCGCGCCAACGCAGTGGCCTCATTGATTCCGCAAGCAGTGACGAATACCGCCTTCGACGCCGCGAACGAACAGACGCAATTCAACAGCGCCTCCACGAATCTCGTGTATGACAACAATGGCAATCTCACATCCTTCACGGACACCTCCGGCACCACGACCTATGCGTGGAATGCTCGCAATCAGCTGATGGCGATCAGCGGCCCGAGTCTCTCCGCCAGTTTTGTCTATGATGGTTTGGGACGCAGAAGCAGCAAGACCATCAACAGTATGACAACCGGCTTCTGGTACGACGGTGATGATGTCTTGGCAGAACTAAGCGGCAGCACGCCGACAGCGACGTACATCAGAAGTCTGAGCTTCGATGAGCCATTCATTCGGAAGCAGTCGGGTGGGGACGAGTTCTATCAGACGGATGCGCTCGGCAGCACGTTGACGTTGACTGATAGTAGCGGAGCGTCCAGCACGACGTACACGCAAGAACCGTTTGGGAAGACAACGAAGATAGGTTCGTCTACCAATGCGTTCCAATATACCGGTCGTGAAGAAGATGGCACAAACGTTTTTTACTACCGTGCGCGATTCTACCATAGTGGGATTCAGCGATTTCTTTCTGAGGATCCATACAATTTTGCTTCGCTACAAATAGCCGGTGGATCGGGATCGCTTGATGATCAGCTCCAGATTTCTGCTTTCTTAGCGGTACCGAAAAGACATCACCCATATTCCTATGTGGGAAATACTCCCACGCTTTATGTAGACCCTTCAGGCTTATTGTTCGGAGGAAACGTTAATGCAGGCGAGGAATATGGCGAATATGCGGCCCAATGGTGGGCAGATGTGGCCTTTGAATACAACGATCCTTTATACCTACCCAGCTTTCTATCGCTGGCCTCCTCTCTTTGGGGACGCAAGACATCCGACGCTACCCTTGAGGCACTTAGTTTAGGCTATAACGTTGGGCTTTGGCACAAATATGGCCTCACACTTGGAAGACAGGTAAGAATTGCAGTTCATGGCCCACATCACTATTTCAGGTTTTTCGGACAGAGACTCCCACATATTCAAATGAATTGGTGGCAAACAGGAGTAAGAGGAAGCGGAGGAGTATTTAGAATTCCGTTTCCTAAGTCGTGGTGGAAGTAGGGAGGGTCATGCCCACAATCAACATAGATAAATCTCTTCTTTTGGATTTGGTCCATGATCACTGGTTTGATCTAAACGCATTGCAGTTCGATTCCGAGAAGAAAGAAGTTCTCTTTTCACTGGGAAAATCACGCAGAGGGCCTTTCAATGAGCTATCAATAAAGATCACCGGCGTTATGGAAGTTGTGCAAGAAGACAAAGCAAAGATTGGGATTTACGATCTAGATGACATAGAAATTTCCTCCTCATTCATTTGTATAAAGTCTGGATTCCCTCTGAAAATCAATTTGAGAGTTGGAAGTAGCTGCTCAATCTTCTTGAGCAGAGCAGCGAATGGCAATGATACCAAGGCCTTGTAGCTCGAGAGATGCCACCGGCGATCAGATTACTTCGAGCGTATGTATGTCAAACAATTCATGGCTCAGTCGCACGAATCAACCATGGAAATTGGTAATTTCCATGGTTGGAGGCATTGTTAGTCTCATAATGTTCCTCTTGCTTATATGGCGAATAAACGATGGGGAGTCTCTTCCCGTAATCCCTGATGACTTCACATTGGTGATGCTATTAGTAACGATCGGAGGTGCGACATTCACGTGGTTCTTATATGGCCTCAAATGTCCCGTCTGCAGAAAAAGCATCGCTGTATATGTCTTGAATTCGGCCCAAGCTAACAGTTGGCTTACCTCTCTGCTGAGTTTGACAGACTGCCCATTCTGTAGATTATCTCAGCGCGCAAAAAGATGAGCGCTATGGTGCGATCTCTGCAATACGGAGGTTTTTGGTGAGCGGTTTTAAGTGGGTGAGCAAGCGAAGTTATGGACTAATGGTTATCGCTCTTGCTCTTAGGCTTGTATATGGCAGTTTCGTCTTTGCTGGTGAAGCATACTATGCCTACGACGACCTCAGCCGCCTCACCGCTGTCGTCGATGACGCCGGGAACACCGCGATCTATAACTATGATGCGGTGGGGAACTTATTAGGCATTGACCGCTTCACGCCGGGGGCGAGCGGCATCGGCATCTATGCCGTCTTACCCGGGAAAGGAGCCGTCGGTGCGCAAGTCAAGATTCAGGGCTACGGCTTTGATCCGACACCGAGCAACAATATGGTCACCTTCAACAGCACGAGCGCGACCGTCGTATCATCCACGGCCTACGCCATTATTGTCACCGTGCCGGCTAGCGCCACAACTGGGACCGTTGCCGTCACCAATACCAATGGGAGCGCGAACAGCCCGCAAGCCTTCACCATTCTCGGAGCGCCGACCATTAGCAGCATCACTCCGAGCACGGTCGGGCAAGGGACCAAACTCCCGATAACCATCGGCGGCACCGGGTTGTTCCAAGCCACAGACGTGACGTTCTCCCATACCGGCCTGTCCGCCATCATCAAAACCGGCGTGACGGATACCAGCCTCCCGCTGGCCCTGAACGTGGCCTCCACCGTCCCGCCAGGGACCTATACCTTTACCGTGACGACGCCCTTGGGGACGGCCAATAGCGGGTCCGTCACTGTGACGGTCGGTACGCCGACGTGGGGCTTTGTCCACGCAACCTCGCATGTGAGTGTGTGGATTCCAAAGGGGACGGTTTCGGGGGCCAGCGCCGCGGTCGCCCCATCAACCAGCGAGTTTCCGCCGGCGAGCCAGCTGGCGCCCACTGGGCCGAGTTTTGGTGCGGCGCCGCCGGTGAGTGAATTGGTTCCATAACATTCGCCTGAGCATCATGTGGGGGGAGGTCTCAATGAGAACGACACGCCTGATTGGATCTATCAGTGGCCTTGTGCTTGCGCTGAGTACTGCGCTGCCCGGACAGGCCCAAACCTTCAGTAGTGGCAGCACCGGCAGCTTGGGCGTGTTCGCGCCGGCTTCCAACACGACCGTCGTGCTCCCTGCCGATGGCGTGTTGAATTACACCACCGTGACAATTCCCTCCGGCGTGACGGTCAGTTTCCAGCGCAATGCGGCCAATACGCCGGTGACCATGTTGGCCACCGGCGATGTGTTGATTACCGGGACGATCAAACTCGATGGTGCGCCTGGAACCGGCTATGCCTCGAGCGGGCCGACAGTATATGCGGGGGGACTTGGCGGCCCCGGCGGATATCAAGGTGGGCAGAGCGGGGCACGAGGGGCGACAAACAATGCACCATCAGCGGGGCAAGGACCGGGCGGCGGGGCTGGGTCGACCAGCACGGCGAACTATGGCGGTGGCGGCAGTTATGGGGCAGCGAGCAGTTTCGTGAGCTTGCTGCCCCTCGTTGGGGGATCTGGCGGCGGCGGATACTCCGGCAGTACGGGCACCTCCGGGATTTCCGGCGGCGGCGGGGGCGGCGCGATCCTCCTCGCCTCCTCGACCAAGATCACGGTGAATGGGAGCATGTTGGCGCGAGGCGGAGATTCGTTTGCCAATCCGTATATGCAATATTCAGGAGGAGGCAGTGGCGGCGCGATCCGGCTGGTGGCGCCCGAGATCGCCGGGACAGGAGTCTTGGATGTAACGTTCGGGGCAGGCGGTAGTCCACAAGGGGCCGTCGGACGAATCCGGCTGGAAGCCTTCCGCATGAACTTTGCCGGCACGACGGGTCCGTGGAATCCGGTGCCGAGCATCTCCACGACTTGTGGCCCGGTCACCGCAGCCAGTACGCCGGCCTTGACGGGCCTGCCGTCGCTCCGCATCAGCGCGATCGGCGGCGTTTCAACCCCCTCCACAACAGGTGGCACGTATTCGACGGCGGATCTGACCCTGCCGGGTGGGACGACGAATCCGGTTTCAGTGGAAGTCACGGGGACGAATATTCCCGTGGGATCGACCTTCAAGCTCAAACACATCCCGCAGTTTGCCGCGGCGGCAGCTCCCCTCACGGCGACCTCGACCGGCAGCGTAGCCACTTCTACGGCGACGTTCAGCGTGACGTTGCCGGTGGGGCAAGTGAGTGTGTTGAATGCGTGGAGTGATTTTACATTGCCGTAACCAGGATTGGTGGAGTCCAGAAATGACACACGGCTGTTCTCCATGCTGGCTCGGAGTGGCAGCAGGGATTTTCCTGCTGGGATACCCTGATCCGTCCGTCTTTGGCCAGAGCTTCAGTAGCGGTAGTACCGGGAGTCTCGGCGCCTTCGCGCCGGCCTCCAACACGACCGTCGTGCTCCCTGCCGATGGCGTGTTGAATTACACTACCGTGACGATTCCCTCCGGGGTGACGGTGACGTTCCAACGCAATGCGGCGAATACCCCGGTGACCCTGCTGGCGCAAGGCCATGTGACCATTGCGGGCGCGATCCGCGTCAACGGGGAGGATGCCGTGGCGGGCGTGTCGAGCGGAAGTTGGGGCGTCACTGCCGGACGCAAAGGGGGACCCGGTGGCTTTAATGGGGGCGACGGCGGCATCCGCGGGCCTTCTCCGTCGAACGGGACGGGAGGTCAAGGTCCAGGCGGCGGCGGACCAGGGCTGCTGCCCGCCATTTTCAGTCAGGATGGCAGTTACGGCGCATCCTCGCTCTTCGTGACACTGATACCCCTCTATGGCGGATCCGGCGGCGGGGGTGGCGTGGCGACGACGACCCAAAACGGTCCGGCGGGCGCAGGAGGCGGCGGCGCCATCGTCCTCGCCTCCACCACGCAGATCACGATTCAATCGACGGGGACTGTAACCGCCAATGGCGGCAATGGCTATACGCCCTGCGCGTGGACGGGCGCCGGTGCCGGGAGCGGAGGAGCCATCCGCCTGGTTGCGCCACAGGTGACCAATCAAGGGACCGTGCAAGCCAAGGGCGGCAACAACTCCTGCGTCGGGGGCGGCGGATTTGGGTATACGGGCCGTGTCCGCGTGGAATGCACGACCTGTTCCGTCGCGACCACGGATCCAGCCGCCTCGCTCTCCAATACCTTGGGGCCGATCACCTCCGCCAGTACTCCGGCGCTGACGGCGCTTCCAACGTTGACCATCAGTTCGATTGGAGGCACCACGGTGCCGGCGACCCCCACGGGGTCCCATGCTTCTCCCGACGTGGCCTTACCGGCGACAAGTCCAAGCGAACTGCCGGTCACGCTGACCGCCACGAATGTGCCGGTCCCGACTCAATTCGTCGTGAAACTGATGCCGGCCATGGGCGAGCCGCTCTTCTTTCCGTCCACCCGCTCGGCGGGCTCCTTCGCCACGTCCACTGCGACCGCGACCGTCCGCGTCCCGCCGGGCACGGTCTGTGTGCTGACTGCTTATGTCAGCTTCACCCAAGTCGCCGGGTTGTTTCCGATGATTGATGGCGAGAAGGTCGAGCAAGTACTTGTCGCGACCCAACCCGAGGAACCTTCGACGACTTCCTTGATCACCACATCAGGCCTGATGATCCCCGTTTCCTCTCTTCCGCAAGAAGACCAAGTCCGCGTCGCTTTAGGCTTGAACATGGTGCAGTTGGCTCAATAAAGCGCTACCCATGTGACAACGCTCGTTGTCTTGTCTGCAACCTATGCAACCATGCCTCTGACCAATATCATGATGTTTAGTGTGTATCTCATTCAACCTCCGATTGTATCCCTTTAGATAATTCGTCCATTGATTTGTCCATTTCTTTTCGTTTCTACGGAGAATGGGCGTAACGGTTCAACGGTTCATTGGTGCGCAAAACCGACTTACCTCGCCGGCTCTTTAGAGTGACACAACGGGTTGCTGTCCGCTGCGGCGCAGGCTATTGGCCGAAATCCCCCGCCAGGGCAATGTAGGGGACGATGTCGCACCGGCAGCCCTCGCCTTTTGGATCGATCCACATGGAGAAGGCACCGGTCTCGTTCTCGTCATACCAATAAAACAAAGGATTGGGAGTGGCTTCGACGACCGTATCGCCGTAGTCATTGTACTCGCTGCGGATGATCTGCCGCGCGGTGCGGTAGTCGATGACCCCGTCTCCATGCAGCGAATATTCACGCGTGTAGAGGCCGTTGACGATGTTGACATCCTCGTTCACGAGATATTCTTCGTCCGGTTCGGCGGGAAGTGTTTCGGCAGTGCTGTGAAGCGGGACACTCAGAAAGAGCGCTACAACGAGCGCGACGGATCGACAGATAAGAGTAAACATATTCGTACCTCGCAGTTAAGCCGGCCATAGCGGCCGGATCGATTGAACTGACGAGGTGCGCGCGCCTCATTGACCTATACATGACAGGAGCAAATCAGATGCCGAGAAATTGGTTGGATGTCCACTCCTGTCGCAGGAAAAACTCTCTAGGTAAGCGAAGTGGGACGAAAGTGTACACGCCGACTCTGTCTCAGCATGAGACATCTTGCCTACGTGAAGACGAAATGTTCAAAGGTATGAAGATAGGCGGGGAATTCCCCTAGGCGATAAGCTCTTGCACCCTCATTCACCAGGCATAGGCTTCAGGAGCCGGGCCGCCGGGGCCGGGGAACAAGTCATCAAGCTTCTTTAAGATATCTTTTGATAGGGTCAATGCCACGCTTCGCATCGACCCGTTCAGTTGTTCCAAGGTACGCGGGCCGATAATCGGGGCCGTGACGACCGGCTGATGAAGGAGCCAGGCAATGGCCACATCCGCCGGCCGTTCACCGAGTTCGCGGCACAAGGCCTCATAGCCTTCAAGGCGGGACCGATACGTCGCGATGTCTTTTTGGAGATCTTCGCTGGAGCGCCGGCCTGTAGTCGCAGGTTCCAGTGCGCCGGCCAAAAGCCCCCGGGCCAGAGGGCTCCAGGGGATAAGCCCGACTCCGTAAGCTTCGCATGCCGGAACGACTTCGAGTTCCACTGTTCGCTCATTCAGATTGTAGAGACTTTGTTCGGACACGAGTCCCATGAAATGGCGCGCCTGTGCCAGCTCTTGTGCCTGCGCGATGTGCCACCCGGCAAAGTTGCTGCTGCCGATGTAAAGCACCTTGCCTTCGCGGTACAGTTGCTCCATCGCCTGCCAGACTTCTTCCCATGGTGAATCCCGATCCACATGATGCATCTGGTAGAGGTCGATGTGGTCGGTCTTCAGACGGCGCAGGCTGGATTCGCAGGCTCGTTTCATATGGAGGGCGGAGAGGCGCGATTGATTCGGGCCATCGCCCATGCGGCCGAAGACTTTCGTTGCCAGCACGACCCGGTCGCGCCGGTTGCCGCCTTGGGCGAACCAGCGCCCAATGATCTGTTCCGTGACTCCTTCGCCGACCTTCCAGCCATAGACATCGGCGGTATCAAAAAAATTGAGGCCGAGCTCCAATGCCCGATCCATGATCGCATAGCTGTCCGTCTCCGTCGTCTGCGGCCCGAAATTCATCGTGCCGAGACAGAGGCGGCTGACTTTCAGACCGGAGCGGCCAAGGTGAACGTACTGCATCACACTATCCTACCGACTCGCGCGGCGGAATGAAACAGCGATCGATGCGTGTCTTGCTTGACTCGCTCGGACAAAGGACTACATACCTCACATGGAGCGGTCGCAGCCACATACGCCGGGCCTTGCGGAAGCCGCGCGCCGCCACGCCATTCACTTGATTCTTCAATTCGGCTCGACCGTGGACGGTCCCGTTCATTCTCGAAGCGACCTGGATCTGGCGATTCTCTTGAAAGACACGGATGTGTCGCTGGAGCGATTTGGAGACATACAGCAAAGCTTACAGGCCTGTTTCCCCGGACGTGATGCGGATTCTCGCCATAATCAATCGTGCCGATCCTTTGCTCCTGAAACAGATCCTGGACCGATGCCGGCTTCTCTACGGACCGATTCAAACGTTTCAACGCCTGCGTCTCTACGCCTTTAAACGATATCAAGACCATCGCCGATTCCTCGATCTGGAGCGTCGATTCGTGAACCAAACTCTGGATCGGCTGGCTGCAGGACAATGATTGATTTCGAGCTGGTGACGCGCAAGCTGACCTTGATCCTCCAAGACTTGCCGGCTCTCACCGATCTCGCCCGAAAGAGCCCGGCTTATCTCGACGCGATGAGGCAGAGTCTTCCCGCGGAATGAACCGGCCTCCATCATTTTTGCAGCAAAGTCTTTGAATCGGGAACGTTTCCGCTATAATGCGGACCGTATGGCCGCCACTAACCCCGCAACGCCCGCAAGGCCGCTTGCCGCGCCTGATCCGATCCGCATCGCGCAGTCCGTCCGCACCGATCTTCCTTTCCCGGCCGAATTAGCCTCGCTGACTCCGCTCGCCGGTGATGCTTCCAATCGCCGCTATTTCCGGATCGAGTTGAAGTCAGCCGGTCCTCGGTCGGTCATTTTGATGCAGCTCGCCGAGCCTGAGGGCTTCAAACAGTCCGAGGAGGCGGTGAGCGGGGCTTCCATTCAGATCAACGAATTGCCGTTCGTGAATATTTTGTCGTACCTTGCGAACACCGGTGTCTGCGTTCCATCCCTGTATTGGTACGATCGGGAAGGCGGGTTTCTGTATCTTGAGGATTTCGGCGATCTGACGTTGGCCGAAGCCTGCCGTCATGCCGATCGGACTCGTATTGAAGAATTATATCGACGGGCCATCGACGGACTGGTTCTGCTCCAGGCCAAGGGCACGGCGCGGCGCGATCCTGCTTGCATGGCTTTTCACCGCAGTTTCGACGTGCCGCTTCTCATGTGGGAATTCGAACATTTTCTTGAGTACGGGGTGGCGGCTCGGCAGGATCAGCCGATGAAAACCGAAGATGAGACGGCGATTCGGGCATCCTTCCAGCGCATCGCGCGCATGTTGGCCGATGCGCCGCAGGTCTTCGTCCACCGCGACTATCATTCACGTAACCTAATGGTCGACGGTGGGCGGTTGGGGGTGATTGATTTTCAGGATGCGTTGTTGGGGCCGGCGAGTTATGATTTGGCCTCGCTGCTCCGGGACGCGTACATTCGGTTGGATGAAGAGGTGATCGACGGATTGATCGAGCGGTTTCTGGACGGCATGGCGGCGGAAGGGCAGAAGTGTGATCGTACGGCGTTCCGCCGGCTGTTCGACTTGACCAGCATTCAGCGGAATCTCAAGGCAGCCGGCCGGTTCGTTTACATTGACCGGGTCAAGGGCAATCCCAAGTTCCTGGCCGACATTCCGCTGGTTCTCGGCTATGTCAAACGGAACCTGCTCAAGTACCCCGAACTCGCTTCCTTAAAAAGGCATCTCACGCCGTATGTGCCGGAACTCCAGTAGCGCAGCGAGTGCGCTTGGATTAATCTCCATTCAGCGTTCATAATTCTTCATTCATCATTTCTTCTTTATGAAGGCCATGATCCTTGCAGCGGGGTTTGGGACGAGGCTGAGGCCGTTGACCAATGTCATGCCCAAGCCGCTGCTGCCGATCTCCGGCACGCCGCTGATCGTGTGGAATCTGCTGCTGCTCAAACGGCATCGTTTCCAGGAGGTGATCATCAACCTGCATCATCTCGGTCCGATGATCGAACAGGCCCTCGGAGACGGCGCGCGATTCGGTCTTCGTATCGAATATTCCCACGAGGCGGTCATCTTAGGCACGGGTGGCGGGATCAAGCAGGTGGAATCGTTCTTTAATGAAGAACCGTTTCTCGTGTTGAACGGAGATACGCTGTTCGAGTTGGACCTGGACGCCCTGATCGCGTTCCACCGGGAACGGGATGCCGCGGCGACGCTCGTGCTGCGGCAAGATCCCGAGGCGGCTCGGTGGGGCCTGGTCGAGATTGGGCCAGACCGGCAAGTCCTGACCATTACAGGGCGCGGGCGTTCGACGCCCGGTCCTGTCGAGCCGCGAATGTTCGCCGGAATCCATATCCTGCATCCTCGATTATTGCGCTCTGTGCCTCACGGCCGGGAATCATCGATTATCGACGCCTACGTACGGGCCTTGCAGGAAGGGGAGCGGATTGTCGGTTATGACCTGGACGGCTATTGGTCCGATGTCGGCACACCGGAGCGGTATGCGCAGGTGGAACATGACGCGGCGGCGGGATTGGTGGACCTGGCGTCCCGCAAATCCCTGTGCGCGACCTAACCAGGCATAGGCCGCGACGGGCTCTTTTCCCGTGTACATCGAGTTTCCGAGCGTCGCGAGAACAAAGCTTGGTGAACGGTGCGGCTCAGCGCACCGGGGCGGGCGGGTGAAAAGAGGACTTTTTCAGCATCCTTAATACTCGCCCGGCGGTTTTCGCTGCTTGATCAGCCGGGCGAGATACGTGCGCTGCAGACCGAGCAGCTCCGCCGCTTTCGTTTGATTTCCCGCCGCCTTCTCCAGCGCCATATCGATGATATATGAACTGTGTTCTTCCATCGATTGATGGTACGGCAGATTGATGTACGGCAGGGCCGCAGCTTGTCCGACCTGGACCGCCGCATCGGCCGGCGAAAGACCCAGCACGTCCGGTTCAATGATATCGCCGGGGCTCAAGACCACGGTGCGCGCAATGACGTTTTCCAATTCGCGAATATTGCCCGGCCAGGGATAGCGAGAGAGCGCGTCGAGCGAGGCGGGACTCAGAGTCATGCCGGGCCGTTTCTGTTCCCGCGTGTGGCGCTCCAGGAAAAAATTCGCGAGCGGCGCAATGTCCTCGGTGCGCTCCCGCAGCGGCGGAAGAGTCAAACTGACGACGTTGAGGCGGAAGAACAGATCCTCACGGAACTGGCCGGTCTTGACCGCCTGCTTGAGATCTTTATTGGTGGCGGCAATAAACCGGATGCTGACCGACACGGGTCTTGTGCCTCCCACCCGGTGGAATTCGCGGTCCTGCAAGACTCGCAGCAGCTTTGCTTGAAGCGGCAGCGACATGTCGCCGATCTCATCGAGGAAGACGGTGCCGCCGTCGGCCATTTCCAGTTTGCCCTTTTGAAGTCGATCGGCGCCGGTGAACGCGCCTCGCTCGTGGCCGAACAATTCGTTTTCCAACAGGCTTTCCGTCAACGCCACGCAGTTGATCACCACCATCGGCATGCTTTGGCGCGGGCTCCACTGGTGAATCGACCGCGCGAACAGTTCTTTTCCCGTGCCGCTTTCTCCCAACAACAGCACTCCGGCATCGGATTTGGCCGCCCGTTGAGCCGATTCGATGATCGCCTGAATCTTGGGGCTGCCCCCCACAATCGTGGCGTAGCGATTCTGAATGTCCGATTTCAGCACGGCGACCTGGCGTTTGAGCGAGTCACGCTCGAGCGCCTTCTGAATCACGATCAACAAATGGTCTTTGTCGAGGGGTTTTAAAAGAAAATCGTACGCGCCCTGGCGCATGGCCTCCACCGCGTCGGGAATCGTGCCGGCCGCCGTCATGACGATGACGGGCAGATCATCCATGTTGCGGGTTTGAGCCAGGCGTTTGAGGACATCCATGCCTTTGAGGCGGGGAAGGTACAGATCCAACAGCAGCAGATTCGGGGATTCCTGCTCCACCAGCTCGAGACCGCGCTGGCCATCGGCGGCCGTGACGGTACGATAGCCGCTGGCTTCGAGACGGTCCTGCAGCATCGTGACGATATCTTGATCGTCATCGACTATGAGAACCTTGCCTTTCATGGCAGTCACCGGAAATGACGAGCTTTTTACTCCTCCATCACGTTGATGACGAGTCCTGTAAGGGGTTTGGGGAAGAAATAGGTCGATTTATGCGGCATCCGCTCACCCGCCGATGCGACGGCCTGGACCTCGCTGACTTTTGTCGGATTCAGCAGCAACGCCGCTGTCCCCGTGCCGTCCAGCACCCAGTTCAAGGCCTCATGATCGTCCTTCGTGTACAGCATGGCCTCCTGCTCTTTTGCCGTAGGGCACAATTTGCCGACCACCCGTTCCTGAAGGATTGAGACATCGAGCCGGTTTCTCGGAGACTCGGTTGCCGCCGGTTGATGCGTCGGTCGGAGCTGGAGCAGATAGTAATGGGAATCATGGCGGAGGGCGAGTCCGAATACATGTCCCGATTGCCCTCTCGTCCGAAGCGCCTCAAGAAATTTTTGCCGGACGGCCGCTTCCTGATCCCGCTGAAAGGGAAACTCGATGAACTCGAACGAGGCGGCCAGCGCCTGTTTGATCTCGGCGACCGCGGGAACGGCGGTGGTCAGAACCCGGTGGGTGGGCAGCACGGTCAGGCCTCGGTCTTCGAGGCTCGAGAACAACATCATAACCGAGTCATACGGTTGAAGGGTTCCCTGCGCGCCGGCTCCCGCTTGCTCGCGGCGGAGGCGTCGATAATTGAGCGCGGTTTCGTACCGGTGGTGCCCATCCGCGATGAAGAGCGGCTTGTTCTTCATGGCCTCGACCGCCTGTTGCAGCACCAACGTATTGGTGATCGACCAGAGGCGCTGTCGGAATCCCGCGTCATCCTGAAAATCAATGCGGGGCTTTTCCGCGGCGACCGCTCGTTCCAGCGCAGCGAGAATATCGCCGGACGGATCGGAGTATAACGAGAAGATCGGGCTGAAGTTCGCGCCGCAGGTTTGCATGAGATTTAATCGATCGGACTTGGCCGCGGCGCGTGTATTCTCGTGCGGATAGATGTGACCCGTGCCGAATTCTTCCAAGGCGACCGTGGCGAGGAATCCTTTCAGCAGCCGGCTCGCGGTGCCGGGTGAGGCGTAGGGCGGGATATAGTCGATCGTATGGTAATAGAGCGCCGGTTCCGTATCCCGGCGCAACAGTCCCGCGCGCAGCCACTCTTTCAGCGACGCCGCGGCCCGCTGATACTTATTGGAGGCGGGCCCGTCATCCGGCCGGTCGTAGCCCAGTTCCAAGCGGACGATGTTCTGAGGATGACGCTCGTGCAATGACTGCTGCATCGCGGCATCGATAATATCGTACGGAGGCGCCACGACCCGCCGGACATCGCCGACGGCGGACGGATCATAGAGCGTGCCGCGAAACGGAATTACGTGGGCCATAGACAGTCCTCGATAAAATGAATGTTGATGATGGACAAACGTCGCGTGTCAAACAGCAGCGGCGGCGGATACGTGTATGGAGCAGACATTCGCGCTGATTAAATGTGGAATGGCGGGCCGTAACGCAACGGGCTGAGGTTACCGATCGCGCGTCACCATGTAGTCGGCGGCGATCGACAGTGCCCGCTTGTGATTGCCATCCTCGAACGAGTCGAGATCGCGTTTGGCCGCTGCAACAAAGGCCTGCGCCCGATCCATCGAATAAGCGATAGAGCCGTACTCCTGCATCAGCGTCAGAATGCGGCGGAGATCCTCTTCGCTCAACGCCCGGGTCTCCATCCGGTCCTTGATCATCTGCCGGTCCTGCTCGGGACAGTGTTGAAGAAGGTGCAGCAAGGGGAGGGTCGCCTTGCCCTGGCGAAGGTCCTGGCCCAATGCTTTGCCGAGTTGATCGCCGTTGGCTGCGTAATCGAGCGTGTCGTCCGCCAATTGAAAGGCGATGCCCAGATGTTGACCGAAGCGAAACAGGGCATCCTGCTGATCGTCGGTGGCGCCGCCGATGATTGATCCGATCTTGCACGCGGCCGCGATCAGGCCCGCCGTCTTATGTTCGATGATCCGCAAGTACTCGGGCTCCGGCATCAGCGGGTTGCCGTTGTAGTACAGCTGCAACACTTCTCCCTCCGCCATCTTTCGGCAGGCTTCGGCCATCGCTTCGTTGATCGATTGGTTGCGGAAATCGACGATCTGGCAGATGGCCCGGGAGTAGAGATAGTCGCCGACGAGGATGCTGATCTGGTTGCCCCACACTTTTCGGGCGGCCCGGCGGCCCCGCCGGACATCCGCATCATCCACGACGTCGTCGTGCAATAAGGTTGCGGTATGGATGAATTCGACCAGGCTCCCGAGCAACAGGTGATCGCGGCCGGGATAGCCGCAGAGTCTGGCGCAGAGCAGCACGAAGAGCGGGCGGATGCGTTTCCCGCCGCTGCTCAGAATATGAGCGGCAACGGTGTTGACGAGCGCGACGCTCGAATCCAAATTTTTCCGGACCTGTTCCTCAACGCCCAAAAGCTCATCGCGATAAGCTTCCCACACGTCGGCCATCGTGTGCAGCGTAAGCGTGCTCGGTCCATTCGGCATGGGGCGGATAGTAGGGCAGGGTGCGCTGGTAAGTCAAGTAAAACGAGGGCATAGCGGCGCCGAATCTTGACAGTTTCACGGCGCATCCAGTAAGGTGACCCTTCATTCATTCTACTCCGGCAAGATTCAGAGCGACGGTGCTTCCCAGAGGCCCGCGTCCTCGATAATAGGGTTCATCCTGTAACCGACTAACCCGCCTTTCGTGAGTGGCACATCATGAACGTACCTGGATTTCCTGCGAAGCAAGGACTCTACGATCCCCGGTTTGAAAAGGACGCGTGCGGGATCGGGTTCGTGGTCAATATCAAGGGGCAGCGCTCCCACGGCATCGTTCAAAACGCCCTTCGGGTTCTGGAGAACCTGTCGCACCGCGGCGCGCAAGGGTGCGACCCCTGCACCGGCGACGGATCCGGCATTCTGCTCCAGGTGCCCCACGAGTTTTTCAAGCGGGCCGCCAAAGATCTCGGGCTCAAATTGCCCAACGCCGGCGAATACGGGGTCGGTATGCTATTCATGCCGCCGGACGCCGACGCGCGCAAGCAGTGCGAGACATTGATCAGCGGCATCGTGAAGGAAGAAGGGGCGAAGTTGATCGGGTGGCGCGACGTGCCGGTCAAGAGCGATGCGATCGGCAGGCAGGCGCGCAAGACCGAGCCGTTTATGCGGCAGGTCTTCATTGCGCGGGGCATCTTCAACGAGGAGCAATTCGAGCGCAAACTGTATGTCATCCGGAAGCGGATCGAGAAAGCCGTGCGGGAGTCGGCGATCGACGGCCGCGACTTTTTCTACATTCCCAGCTTGTCGAGCAGCACGATCGTCTATAAGGGGCTCCTGCTGCCCGATCAAATGGCGGCGTACTATCAGGATTTGAACGATGCGAGCGTCATGAGCGCCCTGGGACTCGTGCATTCGCGCTTCAGCACGAATACGTTTCCAACCTGGCCGCTGGCCCATCCCTATCGCTATGTCTGCCACAACGGCGAGATCAATACCTTGAAGGGCAATGTGAATTGGATGCGGGCCCGCCAAGGCCGCCTCAATTCGGATCTCATCGGCGCGGACATGGAAAAATTGTTTCCGATCGTTTCGGAAAACCAGAGCGATTCCGCCTGCCTCGACAACGCCTTGGAATTCCTGGTCATGGGCGGCCGTTCGCTGCCTCACGCCATGATGATGCTGATCCCGGAACCCTGGGTGGCCAATCCGCAGATGGACCTGGATCGGCGCGGCTTCTATCAATATCACGCGGCGATGATGGAACCGTGGGACGGTCCGGCGGCGGTCTGTTTCACGGACGGCAAGCTGATCGGCGCCACGTTGGATCGGAACGGGTTGCGGCCTTGTCGCTACCAAGTCACGACCGACGACGTCGTGGTATTGGCCTCCGAAGCAGGCGTGCTGCCCGCCGCACCGAAAGATGTGCGTCAAAAAGGTCGCCTTATGCCGGGCCGGATGTTCTTGGTCGATACGGTGCAGGGTCGGATCATCGACGACGAGGAGATCAAGGCCGATATCGTCGGCCGCAAGCCCTATCGCAGTTGGGTGACGCAATACGGGATCTCGTTGGACGAATTGCCCGAGCCGCTCAATGTGCCGCAGCCCGACCATCCGACCATTCGGCAGCGCCAACAGGCGTTCGGCTACACGGTCGAAGAGCTGAAGATGGTCATCACTCCTATGGTGGTGGCGGGCGAGGAAGCGATCTCCTCAATGGGCACGGATACGCCACTCGCGGTGCTTTCCGAACGGCCGCAATTGTTGTTCAAATACTTCAAGCAACTCTTTGCGCAGGTGACGAATCCGCCGATCGATCCGATCCGCGAGCAGCTGGTCATGTCCCTGGTCACGAACATCGGACCCAAGCCCAATTTGATGGACGAATCGCCGGAGTCCTGCCGGCGCATCAAGGTGCAGCAGCCGATTCTGACCAATGCCGATTTGCAGAAAATCCGGGAGATCGCGGACCCGCATTTCCGGAGCAAGACGCTCCGCATGTTGTTTCGCGTAGCGGAAGGACCGGAAGGGCTGGGCGCGGCGGTCGATGACCTGTGCAAGCAGGCGTCCTTGGCCATCAAGGAAGGCTATACCTTCCTGATCCTGAGCGACCGGGGCGTGAACGAAGAATGGGCGCCGATTCCGAGCCTGCTCGGCATCTCCGCCGTGCATCATCATCTGGTCCGTGAATGTACGAGGACCGAAGTCGGACTGATTCTGGAAACCGGCGAGCCGCGCGATGTACATCAATTTGCCTGTCTGATCGGCTACGGGGCCGGCACCGTCAATCCCTACTTGATTTTTGAAACGCTCGTGGATTTGGAGCGGGACGGGTACTTGCCGGAAGGGTTGGATGCCCAGACGGCCGAAGGCAAGTTCATCAAGGCCATCAATAAGGGTCTGCTCAAGATCTTCTCGAAGATGGGCATCTCGACCGTCCAATCGTACTGCGGCGCGCAGATCTTTGAAGCGATCGGCCTCAACTGCGAACTCGTGGACCGGTATTTCACCGGGACCCCGTCCAGACTGGAGGGCATCGGGATCCGTGAAATCGGCGAAGAAAGCCTGCGGCGGCATCGCATCGCCTATGAGCCGGCGCCGATCCGGCAATTGGATTTCGGCGGCGAAGTTCATTACCGCGTACAGGGCGAACACCATAACTGGAGCCCGGAGACCATTTACAAGCTCCAGCATTCGACCCAGGCCAACGACCCCAAGACCTATGCGGAATTCGCCGCGCTCGTGAACGACGAGAGCAAGCGCCGGTCGAATCTGCGCGGCCTGCTCGAATTCAAGTTCGCGGGGGAGCCGGTTCCCATCGAGGAAGTGGAGCCGGTGTCGGCCATCATGAAACGGTTCAATACCGGCGCCATGTCGTTCGGATCGATCAGCAAGGAAGCGCATGAGACGCTCGCTATCGCGATGAATCGGATCGGCGGGAAGAGCAATACGGGCGAAGGCGGTGAAGATCCGGATCGGTTTATTCCGGCGCCCAACGGCGATTCGAGAAATTCCTATATCAAGCAGGTGGCGTCGGCTCGGTTCGGCGTCACGGCCCACTACTTAGTCAATGCGCGCGAACTTCAGATCAAAATGGCGCAGGGTGCCAAGCCCGGCGAAGGAGGGCAGCTGCCGGGGCATAAGGTCGATGAGAACATCGCCCGGTTGCGGTATGCGACACCGGGCGTCCAATTAATCTCTCCGCCGCCGCACCACGATATCTACTCGATCGAAGACCTGGCCCAATTGATCTTCGATCTGAAGAATTCCAATCCCGATGCCGATGTCTCGGTCAAACTGGTGGCCGAAGTCGGAGTGGGAACCGTGGCGGCCGGGGTGGCCAAGGCCCATGCCGATAAGGTACTCATCAGCGGGGATTCCGGGGGGACCGGCGCCTCGCCGCTGGCGTCCATTAAATATGCCGGCATTCCATGGGAGTTGGGCCTCGCGGAAACGCATCAGACGCTCGTGCTCAATGATTTGCGCGGGCGCATCAGGGTCGAGACGGACGGCCAGATGAAGACGGGACGGGATGTGGTGATCGCCGCGCTCCTCGGCGCGGAAGAATATGGATTTGCCACGGCGCCGTTGATCGTCGAAGGCTGCATCATGATGCGGAAATGCCATTTGAACACCTGCCCGGTCGGCATCGCCACGCAGGACCCGGTCCTCCGCAAGCGGTTTGCCGGGCAGCCGGACCATATCGTCAATTACTTTTATTTCGTCGCGGAAGAAGCGCGGCAGTTGATGGCCAAGCTGGGATTCCGTACGATCAATGAGATGATCGGCCGGGTGGATAAACTGAAGGCGCAAAAAGCCATTGATCACTGGAAAGCGAAGGGTCTCGATCTCACGCCGCTGCTGACAGCGCCGGATGTCGGGCCGGAAGTGCCGCGCTATTGCGTACAGAAGCAGGATCATGGACTGGCCTGTATTCTCGACAATCAATTGATGGAGCTTTGCCGTCCGGCTATCGAGAGGGGCGAAAAGGTGGCGCTCGATCTGCCCATCAAGAACGTCAACCGGACTGTCGGGACGATGCTGTCCAGCACGATCGCGAAGAAGTACGGGTTGGATGGTTTGCCGCCGGATACCATCACGATTAAGTTCACCGGGTCTGCCGGCCAGTCGTTCGGCGCCTTTCTGGCGCGTGGGATCACGTTGATCCTCGAAGGCGAATCCAACGATTATCTCGGGAAGGGGTTGTCGGGCGGAAAGATCGTGGTGTTTCCTCCGAAAGCGTCGCTTTTTGTGCCCGAGCAGACGATTCTCATCGGCAATACCTCTCTCTATGGGGCGACGCAAGGCGAAGCCTATTTCTACGGGATGGCGGGCGAGCGGTTTGCCGTGCGGAACAGCGGCGCTCGCGCGGTCATCGAAGGGACGGGGGATCACGGCTGTGAATATATGACCGGCGGCGTCGTGGTGGTCTTGGGCCGCACCGGGCGGAATTTTGCGGCCGGGATGTCGGGCGGCGTGGCCTTCGTGTTGAACGAGTTGGGGAAGTTCGAATCCCGATGCAATCTCGGAATGGTTGAACTCGAAAAGGTCACGACCGTGGAAGATAAGCAATTGCTGCATGACATGATCACCAACCACTTCATGTACACGGGAAGCCGGAAGGCCAAAGAAGTGTTGGATGGATGGGAGACGATGCTGCAGAAATTCGTCAAGGTCATGCCGGTCGATTATAAGCGCGTGCTTGCCGAGAGAAAGGCGGCCGCCGCGGCCAAGAGCGCGAAGGCCTAACGTGAATGAAGTGCGAATTGTGATGTATGATTCCGTGAAATTAAGACTCGCCGGATCGCCAATCGCACTGTGCATGCGAGATACGGGATACGAACGACGAGTAACGAACAATGCTTCACGAAAGACGAGTAACGAGTGAGACATGGGTGACATCAAAGGATTCTTGAAATATCCGCGCGAGGGACCGAAGCGCCGGCCGGTGGAACTGCGGGTGCTCGACTGGAAGGAAATGTACGAGCCGATCGCCGAAGAGAAGCTTCAGGCGCAAGGCGCTCGTTGCATGGATTGCGGAGTGCCGTTTTGTCAGAGCACGAACGGCTGCCCGGTTGTGAACCTGATCCCGGAGTGGAACGATCTCGTCTACCGCGGTCGCTGGCGCGATGCTTTAAAGGCACTGCACACGACGAATAATTTTCCTGAATTCACCGGCCGCCTCTGTCCGGCGCCCTGCGAATCCGCTTGCGTGCTCGGTATCAACAGCGACCCCGTGTCCATCCGCGTGATCGAATGGAACATCATCGACCGCGGCTTCAACGAGGGCATGGTAGACCCAATCCTGCCTGTGGCGAAAACCGGAAAGACGGTGGCGATCATCGGCTCCGGCCCGGCCGGCTTGGCGGCGGCGCAGCAGTTGGCCCGAGCCGGCCACACGGTGACGTTGTTTGAAAAATCCGATCGAATCGGCGGCTTGTTGCGATACGGCATTCCCGACTTCAAAATGGAGAAATGGGTCATCGACCGGCGGCTTGAGCAAATGAAGGCGGAGGGCGTGCAATTTAAGACCGGTGTGCTGGTGGGGAAAGATATCACGGCGGAACAGTTGCGGAATCAGTTCGACGCGATCGGTTTGACTATGGGCGCCGAACAGCCGCGAGATCTGTCCGTACCGGGCCGCGAGTTGAAGGGCGTCCATTTCGCCATGGATTATCTGACTCAGCAAAACAAGCGAAACGCGGGCATCCCACTGACCGATGAACCGATCACGGCGAAGGGCAAGCGCGTCATCATTATCGGCGGCGGCGACACGGGATCGGACTGTCTCGGGACCGCGCATCGCCAGGGTTGTACCGAAGTCCATCAGTTCGAGCTTCTTCCAGAGCCGCCTCCTCAACGGGCGTCATCCACTCCCTGGCCGCTCTGGCCGATGCAGCTGCGCACGTCCCATGCGCACGAAGAGGGCTGTAACCGCCAGTGGAGCATCTCCACGACGAAATTCACCGGACACAACGGTCATGTCACGAAGTTGCACGGTCATCTGGTGACGTTCGAGCAAGGCAAATTCATCCCGGTTCCGAACAGCGATTTCGACATGGACGCCGATCTGGTGTTGTTGGCGATGGGGTTCACCGGCCCGGTGAAAAACGGCTTACTCGATAGTCTGGGCGTCAAGTATGACGCGCGGGGCGCCGTCTCCGTAGACGAGAATTTCATGACGAATCTCGACGGAGTGTTCGCCGGCGGTGACACGAAACGCGGCGCCTCTTTGATCGTCTGGGCCATCGCCGAAGGACGAAAGATGGCGGCCGGCGTCGATAAGTATCTCCGCGCGGGCAAATCGGCGAAGGCAGGTCGCTGAAAACACCCTCCGGCTTCGTTCTCGCAAGACACTGTGCGCTCACCGACTCGCGTTCATGCGCGAGCTTGAGGCGACTTATTCGTCGTCTCAAGCACCTCAACTCCTCAACGTACTCAAGACAGTACGCCTCGGCCTTTCGCTTGCTGCGGCCTTGCTGGAAGACTGTTTTGAGCGGCCTGCAAGACCAAGCACAGAGGTGCGTCTCGACCGCACAATCCGTCATTCCCGCGCACGCGGTAATCCATTTCCCGTAACAAGGCCGCTGTCATGCCGCCGTCGCTTCCTTAGTTCGACGTGAACGCGAGCAGAAAGCGTTGGGCTGAGGAACGGCGGACAAACTCCGGTTTCGCGATAATGGGATGAGTTGCTGGATGGTGAATCCTGCCTGCTCAGCGCTACGTCTCGACCGCACGTAAGCCTCGCATCCGCTCGGCTGCGCAACTTGTTCCGTTATTCTTCGCAACGGAACCTCGAACAGTGCTCGCCGTCGCAACACGATCGCATCTGCTCGGCAAGTGCGGGTCCCGACCCTCCGCGCGATTCGCGACGCAGGACTCACCATCCATCCCTTTGCTCATATCGGCATGTCGCTATGGTGACAACCTCCGTGCCCATCCGTTCCATCCGAACACTTAAACAAACTAATATTGCAGCATGATAAGTCCCGTCTGCTCAGCGCTAGGCTTCGACCGCACATAAGCAAGATATGATGATTAGCGTTGAATTGTCCTTGTCTCATCACGGTGAAGAGTTGTAGGATCAGGTGTATCACAATTCAATCATTATCATGATAGCGGAGCTGTCTAATGCCGATTATTAAGCCGATCTCAGATCTGCGCAATAAGGCGAATCAATTGTCCGATTTGGTTCATACAGGTAGAGAGCCAGTGTTCATCACAAAGAATGGTGAGGGTGATATGGTGCTCATGTCTCTCGCGCACTACGGTGAGCTTCAAAGGAAGCTGGAGCTCTATGCTAAGCTTGCGGTTGCTGAGGAGCAAGTCGCACGCGGTGATCGCGGCCGATCGCTAAGCCAGGTGATGAAGAGCCTGCGAAAGCGCCTGCGTGAGAATCGATAGGTACGCCGTTCGATGGCTATCCATCGCCGAGCAAGACTTTCAAGACATCATCTTGTACATCGCGGCTGATAATATTTCAGCTGCCGATAGGCTTGCCCAGAAAATAGAGAGATCGCTACGGCGTCTAGTACGCCATCCCTATCTTGGAAAAATACCGGTGGACTACCCGTTGGCTGCGATGGGTTATCGAACGCTTGTTATTGAAGATTATCTCGTGTTCTACAAGATTAAGGGGAAGACGGTTCTCATCCATCGCATCGTCCATGGGGCACGAGATCTGGGCGGTTTGCTTGACGATTAGGATGATCAATCGTCCCGAAAGAGTCGCGGGAACTGACTGGGACGCCACTCGATAAGACCTGCTGGCAGCAATGCTCGGCGCCACTCCGGCACAACGTCTAGCCTGGCTGGAAGAAGCACTGCGACTCGCATACGCAGCGGCGCGTTAAAACCGGAAACATTTATTCGAGATTGGGACGCAGCCGGGTGATGCCGCGGAAAGCCGCGTCCTGGGTAAGGGATTGCGCAGCAATCGATGGGCGGGTGGGTGATAAGGTGTGCCGGGCTTGGCGGGTGAAAATGAAGGGCCGCTCCGGTTTCGCCATAATGCGGTCGGGTTGAGCTGGATGCTCAGTCCTGCCTGCTCAGCGCTGCGTCTCGACCGCACATACGTCTCGCATCTGCTCGGCTGCGCAACTTGTTCCGTTGTTCTCCGCAACGGAACGTCGAACAGTGCTCGCCGTCGGCCTGGCCGACCGCATCTGCTTGGCAAGTGCGGATCCCGAGCCTCCGCGCGATTCGCGACGGGACTCACCATCCATCCCTTTGCTCATATCAGCATCGCGCTATGGCGACAACGTCCGTGCTCATCCGTTCCAGCCGAACATATTTGACATAAGTCCAACGGAAAAGTAACTTCTCGTCATCACTCACGTTCCACGAATGTCTAAACTTCGCGAGAGAAAGATTCTTGAAGAGGTGTATGGCCGCATAAGTGTTGGGACCCTATTTCCAAACGAAGCCCCTGACTTTTTGTGGAAGAAGAAGAGGAAGGTGATCCTGGGTGTTGAAGTAACCGAGTACTATAATTCCGAAACGGACGCGCGGCTCAAACTTATAGGAGGATATGCGTTAGATGTACTGAAATCTCAAGTATATCGGCACAAGCATGACAAATTGAATCTTCGCGTAGAGACGGTCACATACCTGCCTGGGGGAGATGAGACTAAAGCCTTTAAGATTGATGGCATATTCAGGGAGATTCCATCAATAAGAGAACGCCTCGATAGACTTGGCTCTATTGTGCACGGAAAAGTTAGCAAGAGCGGGATTTATTTGAATCGCGCGCCGTTCGTCGATTTGATAGTTAACGACGGAGATTGTGCATTCAGGTTTGAAAATTTTGCAGATCTTTACCGTCCCTACTCTTTGCATCGGGTGCGCTCCCAAGTCATTGAGTCACCCTTCAGGGAAGTATTTCTGTTAACAGAAGGTCGTGATTCTCAATGCGTCTGTATCCCATTGAGGGCTAATGGATTCGTTGAAGAAGTTAAGAAGTGCGAGAGACTCTATATTGAGAATTGCAAACAGCGTCATAAGAAGCTTGATTATTTATCATACATATCGGTGCTCGTTGAAGTACTTACGCGCTGTGGCTTCGGAAAGGCAAGGTTTAAAATAGAAAGCGGTCTGGTCAAATTTAGATTTGCCAGTATAGAACTGACGTATTGCACCGATGGAACGCAAATACTAGATCAAACTCTTGACCTGCCACTTCAACCTTGGGGGGATATAGTTAGCGAACTCGCCAAAGATATTGGTGAAGGTGAGCGAAGCGAGGCTGAGGCCATTTACAATGCCAGAGAACAATATTTCTCATGTTGCGAATTGTTATTCGCCGCAAGGGGAACAGTGGACACTAATTCTTGAATATGGAACTGTCGCGATGTAACTCCCATTCTGAAATGCGGCGGTTGTCCCCAAACTACTTCAATACAAATGAGTCATTGGGTTCTGCCGCGATTGGTTCTGTCAGCTCCGCGGAGTGGATGGATATGGAGGTGGTCTCCATAGCGCCATGTATCAATGTGGATGGATGGTGAGTCGTGCGTCGCGAATCGCGCGAAGGCGAACCCTTGGCCGGGACGCTGCCGTGCGGCGTGCGACCTTCACCGGAGGAACGGGGCCCCACCGAGGCTTGGCCGAGAAGGAAAGCTGGAACTGACTAAAGCACTGCGATCACAGGATCGCAGCTGAAGGAATTCCAGAAGGGCGCACGATGCGACGAGTAAGGAGCATCACGTCTGTGCGCGCCGCCGAGATGTGAGATACCGTGGTGATTGTCAAGTGGTGTTGTCTTCATTGAGATCGTACTCCTTGAGGCGCAGCGTGAATCACAAAAGGCCGACGATGCTTGGCGACGCTATAGATGGCCGCCAGCAGTTTGTGCATGGCGGCGATGAGGGCGACCTTGGCGAGCTTCCCCCGGGTACGCAGGCGCTCGTAGAACGCTTTCAGCCAGGGATTGAAGCGCACCGCAGAGAGCGTCGGCATCCAGAGGGCCGCCCGCAGCCGCGCATGGCCCAGCGGGGTCAGCCCCGCCCGGCGTACCTGTCGTTTTCCGGACTGGCGCAGGGCGGGGATCACGCCGACATAGGCGGCCAACGCCGCCGCACTGCGGAAGGCCGCGGGATCGCCCAGCTCGCCGATCAGGCGGGCGGCGGTCTGCGGACCAATCCCCTCGATCGTCGTCAGCAGTGTGCCCACCTCATGTTGAGTCAAGCCCCGCTCGATGTCCTGCGCCACGCTGTGCAGCCGCTGGCGCAGCCGGTCGAGATCTTCACAGAGGTATCGGATCTGCACGTGGTACGCCGCGCCGTGATGTTGCCCGACCGAGCGGGTCGCCGTCTCGATGAGCTGCTGCGCCAAGGAGGCGCCGACCCGCCGCCGTTCTCCATAGCGCAGCCCCGCCAGACATCGAACGGAGACGGTTGCAAAGGCCTGCGCCGTGGGATAGGCGTGCAACAGGGTGGTGGCCAGAGGATCGGCCAAATGCGGCACCAGGCGCGTGAACTCCGGGAAGCCCAAGTCCACCAGCCGGTGCAGCTGTCGGACGCGATCGCCTTGTTCCTGCAGCAGGCGATCCCGCAGGCGGACCCACTCCCGCAGTTCCCGGACCAGCGTGTCGGGCACTGGCATGGGGGCCGGCCGCTTCTGAACCGCCAACCGCGCCAATCCCACCGCATCAATCGCATCCGTCTTGGTGCGGGCCAGGTCCTCAGCCGCAAAGCGGTGGGACCGCAACGGATTGAGCACGGTCACGGCGAAGCCCCGGGCCGTCAGGAACGCGAAGAGGTTTTGCCAGTAATGGCCGGTGGCTTCTATCACAATCAACAGATCCGATGGGCAGCCGAGCCGATCCTGCAGCAAGGCATAGCCCGAGACATCCTCGCCAAAGGGCGTGGGAGGCACGAGGATCTGCTCATGCTCATCCAAGAGGGCGACCACATGACGTTCGGCAGCGATGTCAATGCCGGCGAAGCGCATAGGACTCCTTTCTGCGGCGGAAAGCGGGGAGTCTCGATGCCGGTGCGCGTGTTCGGCCTTGTGCATGCGAGGACACGACGCGTGCCTCGGGATACCGTGCGAACGATCGGCACCGGTCGAGGGCGCCCTACTCACATCCGAGGACAACGCCTCGCGGCGGCCATGACGGCGACCCTCTCCCGGCTTCCGTCGAGCAACTGAAATGTTCGAGGACCTATCATACAAGGCGGCAGGAAATTCCGCTCGGCTAAGCCCGGAAGGGTCATTCCGAGAGGTGGGGAGCAGCGCACGCATGGCAGCGGCCTTGTTACGGGGGATGGATTCCCGCCTGCGCGGGAATGATGGGCTGTGAGGTTGAGGTGCTGAGCAGGGCAGGAACCGAACCCGCGTTCTTTCTGATCCACCCGCCCCGGCGCACCTTATTCACCCACTCACCCATCCATCGATTGCTTCGCAATCGCTTACCCAGGACGCGCCTTTCAGCGGCGCCAGCCATAGTTTAGCCGTGCTTAATCATCCAGCGGGTGGAACGGATGCGCGGTGAGGTCCACGACATGGCGGCATGGCCGTACAGTTGTTTAGACGGTGCCAAGCGGGTCGGAATTGCGATGCTTCATCGCCGCATTAGGCCCGCTTGGCAATAACCACAAAAGTTCGTAACCCAGTCCCGAATCAACGCATCATGGGGCGTGGCCGAACCCGTGCACCGTTCGTCACCCGCCTCCGAGTGCCAAACGCATTGTGGCCGCCGTTCGTTAGCCGATCTGCCGCGGTTTCTCTGCCTTGATTCCCATATGTCCTATGCATAAGATTGCGCAGTATCACTGGCGTTTCAGGAGCCAAGCGCATGCGTGTGGTCATTAATGATGATCTTGTGAAGGAAGTCGTGAGCACCACGGGTCTTTCCATCGAGAATGCTGTGGAGGAAGGGCTTCGCCTGCTCATTAAGGTGAATCGGCAGCAGGGCATTCGCCGTCTTAAAGGCAAGATTGCACGGCAGGGTAATCTTCATGAAATGCGTGAAGGCCGCATAAAGAACGAGTTATGACCACACACCAATATCCCCGCAGTCCGAAAGTTCTGCTCGGCGGGATCGCGCATCTCGCCCGGTTCATCGATAAGATTCGGATGCGGCATGCGGGGCTCATCCAGGACTACAACTACATCACCGTCGGGTTCGACAAATATCTGATCGATTTTCTGCAGATCGATCCGCATGCGTTCGAACGGCGGGCGCTGGCCGGCGAGACGGATGAAGCGCTATTGGAATGGATACAGCATCACGGGCGCCAGGTAACTGAAGCGGAGATCAGAGAATGGTCGGAATCTCTCTTGGCGAGGAGTCCCAACGACGAAGCGGCTCGGCAGCGATTTCAAGGACGACTCAATGAGGTTGCACGAAAGCTCGGAGTGCAACCGGACAGCCTGCCTCGCGTGACGACATGGGCGGATGTCATCGAAGTAGATGAAGGACGATTATAGTACAGAAGAGCCGAGACGCCCGAAAATTCCAGCGCCGGCAGGCGCGGACTGTGCATGAACAAAAGGTGATCAGGATGATTGGCCCGGGCACAGTCTATGGCACAGCTGTTGATCGGCACATCGGGCTGGACCTATGCGAGTTGGAAAGGTCCCTTTTATCCGAAGGATATGCCCAGCCGGAAGTATCTGGAGTTTTATGCCGGCGAGTTTCCGACGACTGAAGTCAATTACTCCTTCTATCATCTTCCCAAAATCTCGACGTATGAACGATGGCGGGCCTTGGTGCCCGATAAATTTCTGTTTGCGGTCAAAGCGAGCCGCTTTATCACGCACATCAAACGGCTCCATGATGCACAGGAGGCCTGGCAAACGTTTGTGCAGAATGCCTCAGCCCTCGGGACGCATCTCGGCCCCATTCTCTTCCAGTTTCCGCCGTCGTTTCGCGCCGATCATGACCGCTTGAGTCGTTTCCTGGAAACGGCGCAGGAACCTGTTTCGCAGACGAACCCTCTTCGACTGGTGTGTGAATTCCGACATGATTCCTGGTTCACGGATGAAACGTACCGCCTGCTGAATCAACAGGGTGCGGCTCTCTGTATTGCCGATGGATCGAAGTATGTCAGGCGGGATGTCATCACGGCGGATTTTACCTACATCCGCTACCACGGGCGCGAGCGGATGTTCGCGTCGGACTACAGCGATGAGGAACTTGCTGGGGAGGCGACTCGGATCAGGCGGTACCGGCGCGAAGGTCTTGACGTGTTTATCTACTTCAATAACGACGCAATGGGCCATGCGGTGAAGAACGCGCAAGCGCTACGCGCCCTGCTCGGAGCACGCATTGCTGGTCACCGCGGACGGGATAAGTGACCCGCGCAGGCGGCACGCCGGGTGCGCTCCACGCATTACATCACCCGAAGCGTCCGCCGCGCACGAGCCGCGCTCATTGAAACATGCCGAATCGCGTCGCCGGCCTTATGCTTTCGGTCTTACACTGAGTACATGCACATCGAGCACAATATGTTTGCCGGCCAGCGGATGATTAAAGTCGATCACCGCTTGATTATCAGACAAGGACACGACGGTGAAGGGCTGTCCTTCGGCCGTTGTGGTAATGTCGCCTACCTGGATTTTTTCCGGCAGCTGCTTGCGCTCGACGGATACTTTCTTCGTGGCATCATACGGACCGAATGCGCGGTTGGCGTCCAATTCGACATGCTTCTTATCGCCGGCCCGCATGCCGGCCAACGCCTCTTCCAAACCGGGAATCAGTTGTCGCGATCCATGCGTATACTGGCTTTTATGATTGGGGATCACCAGATGTTCAGCCGGTACCGTAATGGTCATCTCCAACGTGACATTCGATCCTTCCGTGATCGGCTCCGATGCAGACTGAGCGTTCACCGTTCCACCGATAACCTGGCTGACCAAGAGAGCAGCCGAAAAACTCATCGCGAGTACAGTTTTCATGGCATCCTCATAATTGTGGGTGGTATGTCCCAGCCTAGGCCAGGTTCGATACCATACGCAAGTGCCAAATCAACTCGCTTACTGGGTGCCGGCTTTCACGATTTTGGTGACCCGGTCTTCCGAGTCGATTTCCAGACTGCAGATATCGCCGGTATGCAAATCATTCAGCAGATCAGGCGAGGCTGCGATCAACGTCCATGTCTGCCCGGTTGTCGTCCTGAATGTTAAGCTGCGCGCGTTGAGATCGACCGCTTGCACCGAAACTTTTGTAAATGTGGTCGATGCGGCGGCCGGGTCGGACGCAACTATCACGCCTGTGAAGTTCAGGGCGATCAGAAAAGCGACTGTAAGAATAGATGATTTGACCATACGGGCCTCCTTATGGAATGCCTCTGTGAGTATGTAGAGGGTGGGGGTTCATTGGTTCAAGGGATGCGCCTAAAAAGCAGACCGGGACCGCGTTAGAAGGTTTTTAAATAATCTCAGTAGGTTAGAATAAACATGTCGTAGCGTCAGACAACGGACGGCGGACTTGTCCGGACAAAATGCACGCCGGCTTGCGGAGTACTGCTCAGAATTTCATCATCTTAGGCTGCGTGGGCAATTTGTCCCGAGCTGACATTTTGTCTGGCATTCGGCGTGGCGACTTCCATATCCACTGTGATGCACCGATTTATTGCGCCGGTTCCGAGTTGGTGGTTCGATGAATTCTAAAGATAAAGATAGGACTGCGACGGACTTCATAAAGATGGGTCAAGCGACATTGATATCAACCAGGTGGCTCATCGCCTTGCTGAGCCTGACCGCCGTCGCAGTGCTGCCGTTGTGCGGCGTGCTGCTGGCCGGCCATTCGGTCGGACCTTATCTCGAGTTTCCACCGAGACCACGATCCGTGTCGCATGAACCGTTTTCATGGCCGGTGTTCATCGGGTTGGCCACTTGCATTCTCGTCGCTGTTGCCCCGTTTGTGTCTCGTGTCATCCGATCGCAGGCGGCTACCGGTGGCTCCGCAACCGCTTCCCGGGAACGTGCACTTTCCGATTTCACCCACCCGCCCCGCGCATCCTTTCACACCCGCCCATCCCCCGGTTGCCGAGCAACCGATGACCCGGGACGCCGCCTTTCCCAAGTTCACCCGCCCGCCCCGCGCACTTCCGAAATTGCACTTTCCCAAGCTCACTCCTTTCCCTGGTGGGGGTGGGCAGGACTAGTGTGGACCGGGCTGGCCTGGATCCTGGCATGGAATCGGTGGGAATGGGTGGGCGAATGGCAACTCCACACTTTTACGCCCCTGTGGCTCGGCTATATCGTAGTAATCAATGCGCTCACGGTCAGCCGTGTCGGCTCGTGTTTGATGCAACGCGACACCGGTCGCTTTCTCTCTCTTTTTCCGATCAGTGCCGTCTTTTGGTGGTCGTTCGAATATCTCAATCGATTTGTGGAGAATTGGTATTACGTCGGTGTTCGTGAATCGACTGCCGGAGAATATATCGTGCTGGCCACGGTTCCCTTTTCGACCGTGTTGCCTGCCGTGCTCAGCACCGCCGAATGGGTGAGGACCTATCCCCGATTAAGCCTGGGATTGGCACGGGCGTGGCGCATGCCTCTTGTGCAAGGCAGACGAGCCGGATGGATATTGCTGGCCGGCGCAGGGAGCGGACTGATTGGAATTTCCCTATGGCCAGAGGTTCTTTTTCCGCTCGTATGGGTGGCTCCGCTGTTATTGGTGACGGGGCTGCAATTGCTCATGAAACAGGAAACAATTTTTGCCGCGACGGCCCGAGGCGACTGGAAACTGCTGTGGATCTCGGCATTGGCCTCACTGATGTGCGGAGTGTTTTGGGAAATGTGGAACTCCGGGAGTCTCGCCCATTGGGAATACGGCATTCCTTTCACGCACCGCTTTCAACTGTTTGAGATGCCGCTCTTGGGGTACGCCGGATATTTGCCGTTTGGCTTGGAATGCGTGGCAATTGTGCAGCTATTCTTCCCGACAGTCTTTACTTCACTGCAAGAGTCGCCGGTCGCTGAAGTCGCTGCCCGACCACTCTATCCTGACGAGGGGCAGGTGAATCTTTCGAGCGCCTCCTCCAGTTTCTCCGCGAGAAATACGATGTCTTGATTGCCGGTTGCGAAAGACCAAGAGACGCGGAGCAGTGGTTGGAGGTCATGATATTGAACCGGCTTCAGGACGATCTCATAGCGCCGCGAAAGATAGGATGCAATGCCGGTCGGATCGAAATCCGGCCGCTGGACGCGAAACGACACAATCCCCGGTGCGTGGGCGCCATCCCATCCGACAATCTCCACATCACGGACTCGTCTCAGACTCTCACTGCATAAACGGTGAAGCTCCGCCAGACGGCCCATGGCAGGCCATGTTTGCTGTCGCAACGAGCAGGCGGTCCCGAGGCCTGCAATGAGCCCGACATTCTGCGTGCCGAGATCAAGACAGGACACGTCCGGATCATTCTCTTTCAGCGAATTGGCGCGCCGGTTCGAGCGGCTGTTGTTGAAGTGCTCCGCAATGAGCAAGGCGCCGGATCCCATCGGACCCGCGCACCATTTATGACCGGAAAAGTAATAGAAATCAGCCGGCAGCTTTCCGATATGAACCGGAATGTGACCGACTGCCTGGGCGCCATCTATTGCGACCGGGATAGCCCGCTTCCTGGCGATTTCACAGATCTGCTCGACAGGAAAGATTCTTCCATCCGAATGGGTCACGTGGCTGAGCAGAACCAATGCGGCCTGTTGTACGTGGCAGGCATCCTCGAACCGGGAGAGAAAGTGCTCTTCCGTCGCCGCTCGGACAACATGCGCCGCAATCCCACGCTGTGTCAGGCCCGAAAGGGCTTGCAGCGTGGAGAGGTGTTCCTGGTCTGAGGTGATGACGACATCGCCCGGTTGCAGTCCGATGAGCGACAGGATGATTCTCAGCGAGGACGTGGCATTCGGACACAGGAGCAACCTATGTCGATCTTGGTTCAGGTCGATGTGTAATAGTTCCGCGATCCGGTTTCCGCAATCTTTGACTTGTTTACGGTACCAGGCAATGCCAGACTCGGAATACAGCATCGTGCCGAATGTGTCGGCTGCGGCATTCATCGCATGAAGAACTTCCGGTCCTGCCGGACTGAGACCGGCATGATTGAAATACAACATTGGCGCCGACTCCTGATCGGCATTGTGCCAGCACAGTGACAGGGAAGGAAAGCAAGGAACGCGGAGGCCGGCTATGCCGAAAGCAACCTGGCGAGGGACGACGCTGGCGGAAAGCGACGAGGGGATCGTGATCGAGGGCAATTACTATTTCCCGCCGCAATCGATCCGGCCAGCGCACTTCACATCCAGTACGACCCATACGACTTGCCCCTGGAAAGGCGAGGCGAGCTATTACGACATCGAGGTGAATGGAGAAATCAATAAGGACGCGGCCTGGTACTATCCCGCGCCGAAAGACGCCGCCAAATCCATCGCCGGCTACGTCGCCTTCTGGAAGGGAGTGCAGGTCGGTGAGTGAGGCAGTCTCTCTTCTGCGAGGAGCGATGGCCGAGGCTCGTGCCGGGACTGATGCCCTATTCGCATTGATTCGGCCTGATGCGTGGCACGACCGGCCGGTCGCCGAACGACACCGCCTGATTTTTTATCTTGGACATCTCGAGGCGTTTGATTGGAATCTGTTTCGAGAGGCGGCCGGACTTGCATCCTTTCATCCTTCGTTTGACCGGCTGTTCGCGTTCGGGATTGATCCGGAACCCGGACAACTGCCTCAGGATCAGCGTTGCGACTGGCCGGAAGTCGACGAAGTTCATCGCTATAAGTGGGACCTTCGAGGAGCGCTTGATGCCCTGCCCGGTGAGGTTTCTGAAGAATTACTCTCCGTCGCGCTCGAGCATCGATTGATGCATGCCGAGACGTTCGCCTATCTGCTCCATCACCTGCCGACGGACCGGAAAATGATACCGGTGCTGGACCCCGTTCCACCGAATCCGGTTCCTGCCATGCAATTCATTGAGATCCCCGCCGGGCGGGCGACCATGGGACAGCAACGCCGCGGGAAGGATGATGGGTTTCGATTTGGATGGGATAACGAATTCGATGGGCATCAGATCTTTGTTCCCGCCTTTGCCATGAGCCGGTACAAGGTGACCAATGGTGACTATCTCGAGTTTGTCCAGGACGGGGCCCGGCCGCCGCACTTTTGGACGAGCCGCGATGGGCAGTGGTGGTGGCGAACCATGTCGGGCGAAGTACCATTACCGCTGGATTGGCCGGTTTATGCCACTCACGACGAAGCGCAGGCCTATGCCGGGTGGGCAGGGAAGAGGCTGCCCACCGAAGCTGAGTTTCAGCGTGCCGCATACGGCACGCCGGACGGCGACGAGCGGCCGTATCCCTGGGGCGATGAACCGCCGGATGGCCGGCGAGGCAACTTCGACGAGCACCGATGGGACCCGCGTTCCGTGACCGCCACGCCGGGCGGGGACAGCGCGTTCGGGATCGCACAACTCGTCGGCAATGGATGGGAATGGACCTCGACACCCTTTGAGCCGTTCCCCGGCTTCCGACCCTTTCCCTTTTATCCCGGCTATTCGGCTCGCTTTTTTGACGGGCAGCACTATGTGCTGAAAGGGGCGTCTCCCCGAACGCCTGTCGCGCTGTTGCGCCGATCGTTTCGGAATTGGTTCCGGCCGAATTATCCGTATGTGTATGCTGGTTTTCGTTGCGTCGAGAAATAAGGATGTTGAACGGGCGTTCCGGCGGTCTATTGAACGTCCTTGAGCGTAAGGATTGAACCATCAATGCCGTTACCATTCATTCCCACTGATACAGCTCAGGAATTCGCGAATGCCGTGGCTGAAAGCCTCGGCAAGCCGGGCCAACGTGAATTGCCTTCGATGTACCTGTACGACGAACTCGGCACGGCGCTATTCGAGGCCATCACGTTGCTGCCCGAATATGGGTTGACCAGGGCGGAGGAGCGTTTGCTCCGGCGGCACTCTGTTGACATGCTCACCCATCTTCCTCCTCCTGTGGCAGTTGTGGAACTCGGAAGCGGGAGCGGCAGGAAGACCCGCTGGATCCTCGAAGCGTTGGCCGAGCGAGAGCCGATCGCCTATTTCCCAATCGATATTTCCGCGACCGCGCTCGTCAAATGCCATCAAGAATTGGGGCATCTGAACGCCATCAGCATGGTCGGGCTTGAAACGTCTTATCTGGAAGGCTTGGCTGATGTGGCGGCTCGGCGGCGGCCGGGGCAAACTTTGCTCGTGTTGTTTCTCGGAAGCACGATCGGGAATTTTGACCCGCCGGCGGCGGATAAGTTTCTGCGCGACATCCGCCGGCTGTTGCAACCGGGCGATGCTTTGTTGCTCGGAACGGATCTCGTGAAACGGGTGGATGAGATGTTACTGGCCTACAACGACCCGGCCGGGGTGACCGCCGCCTTTAACCTGAACCTATTGTCCAGGATCAACCGGGAGCTTGACGGAGATTTCGTCGTCCGTCATTTCGAGCATCACGTCCGGTATCGGCCCAATGAGCAACGGATCGAGATGCATCTGCGTTCGAGACGACAGCAGACAGTCTCGATCAAGGCTTCGGAGTTGTCCTGCACTCTCAAGAAAGGAGAGACGATCTGGACGGAGGCCTGTCACAAATTCCGCGGCGACGCGATTCCCGGCATCGCGCATCGGGCCCGCTTCACCTGCGAAGCGCAATGGGTCGATCGTGAATGGGCATTCGCCGAAAATCTGCTCCTTGCCTGCTAGCCCGCATTATTCATGAACGTTTCTACTGCAACTGCGTATTTCAGACGTAAACCTTAGCTGAGGCGCTTTACTCTCGCGCCAACTCAATTCGATGGCGCTCGACCTCGCAAGCGCGGGGGCGACGCGCCTGGCCGCGAGTTTACACGGCCAAGCGGGCGGGCTCGCCGCTCGGCCCCTCAACATACTGTTTCAAGTATGCGTCGGGCCCTCGCATCTCCACGCGTAAGACACGGCCGGCTCACCGACTCGCCGGCGTCCACAAACGTGGCGCTCATTAGTCTTCGCGCCGTGGACCTCGCGCGGCGTCTCCACAGTTTCGTCACGAACCGCCATGAATAATGCGGGTTAGGGATTCAATTTCGCGTCCTGTAAAAATTCCTGCGCCACATCCTGCACCGGGCGGTGCTCGCCGTCGACCGCATAGTTTAATTTCTGCATAGCCGTGTCCCCGAATAATCCGGCCAGCTCGGTCAAGGCTTCCTGCACGGCCGGATCGCGCTTCAAGAAATCCGATCTCACGGCCAAGGCGCAATCGTACGGGGGAAAGTAATGCCGGTCGTCGTTCAACACGAGCACGTCCAGCACCGACAAGCGGCCGTCGGTGGCATTCGCCGCCACCATGTTGACTTGTCGCTGTTCGAGCGCTTGATACAACAACCCCAGGTCCATGGTCTTGGGTGAGCCGTTCACGGGCAGGCGATAGGTTTTCAGCAATCCGTCGAGGCCGTCCGCTCGCTGCTGGAACTCATAGCCTATTCCCAAGGTCCAGCCTGCGGCATAGCCGGCCGCATCGCTTAATGTTTTCAGCAGGTGTCGCCGCGCGTCCTCTCCACGAATCACCATCGCGAAGGTGTTGTTGAATCCCAACGGATCCAGCCATTCCACGCCGAAGCGTTTGAGATATTCATCACGAACGGAGCCGAGCGCCGCGGCCGGATCTCGGACAGGCGGCAGTTTTAAGATCGTCGTCAACGCCGTGCCCGTGTACTCCGGATAGAGGTCGATGTCGCCGTTCACCAGCGCCTGGTGCACCAGCAGGGTGCCGCCGAGATTCAGCTTGCGATCCACGCGCTGGCCCAGCCGATGCTCCAGATGCTGCGCCACGATCTCGCCGAGAATCACTTGTTCCGTGAAATTCTTCGAGCCGACCGTGATCGGGCGCTCATTGCCGCATCCGGTGATGCATACGAGCCACAGGCCGGTAATCAGACCGGCGATAATTTGTCTTCGAGCCATTCAAGCCCTCGATCGGCCGCCAATGCCATGCAGGCTGCCGGGACGGCGCCGGCCAACAACAGCGTCGTATCCACGGAAGCCAGGCCGCGGAAAATGAAGACACCCAACCCGCCTCCGCCGATCGCGGCGGCGATCGTGGCCGTCCCGATCGTCGTCACCGTCGCGATCCGCAGTCCGGCCAGGATCGTCCTCGTCGCCAGCGGCAGTTCGACTTCCAAGAGAAGTTGCCGCTCGGTCATGCCCATGGCGAGCGCGGATTCCCGCACGGACGGATCGACATTGAGGATACCCGTCAGGGTGTTTCTCAAAATCGGCAGAAGCGCATAGAGCACGAGCGCGATGATCGCCGTGGTTGCGCCGATACCGCCCAGAAAGGGAAGCGGGATCAAAAATCCGAACAGGGCCAGACTCGGTACGGTTTGCATGATGTTGGCGAATCCCACCACCCATCGCCGGAGGAAGCGGCGTCGCGTTAGGAGAACGCCGGCTGGGATCGCGATTACGGTGGCAATGGCCATGGAAACCAGCACCAGGTACAGATGTTCGAGTGTCAAATCCACGATGTCACCCGCCAAGCCTGACATCATCACGGGGCCCTCATTATTGTATGGTCATCGAGGCAGCTATGGAATGCCCGGACTTCCGGATCTTGCGCCTTGAGGAATTCCGCCCGTCCGCCGAGAAATACCAATCGGCCGTTGTGAAGCACGCCGATGCGGGTGGCAAGGAGCAGCGCTTCTCGGACATCGTGTGTGACGAGCAAGGCGGTTTTGTCGAGCGGCCGGAGCAGGTCTAGAAATTGCCGTTGGATCTCGACCCGCGTGACCGGATCAAGCGCTCCAAACGGTTCGTCCAATAACAGGAGCGGCGGATCGGCGGCGAGCGCCCGGGCCACGCCGACACGTTGGCGTTGTCCTCCCGACAATTCACGCGGGTAGCGTTCCGCGAATTGATCAGGTGGCAGTCCGAGTTGCGTCAGGAGATCGCGGACACGGGCATTGATGACATCCGGCTTCCATCCTTCCAGCCTGGGCACAAGGCCGACATTGGCGGCCACCGTGAAATGCGGAAACAGTCCGGCCTCCTGGATGACATACCCGATTCTCCGGCGCAGGCGGATCACATCCCAGTCGGCGGTCGGCGTTCCCTCGATCGAGACCGCTCCGGCGCTCGGCATGAGCAATGCATTTACCATCTTCAGGGCCGTGGTCTTGCCGGAACCGCTACGCCCCAGAAGCGCCACGGTTTCACCGACCAGGATGTCGAAATTCAGGTCGTGAAGAATATCATTCCGGCCGATGCGGGCGGAGACCTGTTGAAAAGACACGAGAGGAGTCATGAGCGCCCCGATACTCTACGCTTTCGATGAGACTGTTTCCAGCTGAAGGGGAACCCATTCTTCAATTCATTCGTGCTTGCTTGAGATCTCAATTTTAAGTACCGTGGCAGCATAACCTTGCCTTGGACCACCGTCGCCGAGGAGTCATCCGTGAATTTAAAGCGCTTGATTTATCGAGAATTAGGGGAAGGGCTCACCGAAAAGGATTTGGCCTTGGCGATCGGTGTCACTCCGCGCACGATCGTCAATATTCTCGCCGACAGAGTTCCGAAGGATCCGGCCGTCTGGAAGAAGTTTGCGAAGTATTTTCGGATGGATGTCGATTTCCTTCGGACCGGCCGCGTGTTGAGTCTTACGGATCCGACCGATAAGCAGGGGCGCGCGCTGGCTCTCCAGATGAGACGAGTGCCTCTGCTGACCTGGGCCCACATCGGTCGAGTGGTGGGGAGCGGGGAGCAGACCGAAACCATGGATCCCGAGACCTTGCTCGAAACGGAGCTGTCAGGCGACCGCACGTTCGCCTTGCGCGTCAGAGACGATTCGATGAACCCGCTGTTCACCGAGGGCGAAATCATCTTTGTTGATCCTGATCTGCCGGGAGAGGTGGATCATTACGTGGTGGCGGGCGACGAAGCCGCTCCCGAGGCGGCGCTGCTGAGGGAACTCAGAGAAATCGGCGGCCGGCCGGTCCTGCATCCATTGAATCGGCGCTATCCGGACCTTCCGCTTGCCACAGGACAACGCATCTGGGGCCGCGTCGTGCGGCTGCGAAAGAATCTGTAGAGAGTCGGGGTCGGACACATACATCCAATCCGGATACGAAACGCCAACGTTTCTATGCGTGATATGGATGACTCCCACCGAATTGCCTCAGAACCGTACATAGTCATACATAATCCTTATTGCGAGCGTAGCCGCTCTGTGCGCTCAGCGCGTTTCGCTTTCATGCGAGCGGCTCGACAAGCATCATGGGGGCGCGCGATCATGAAAACCACGGCTCGGGTGTGAATTCGGCGGCCAAATCTGTTCTTGTCGGCAAGATGGTGTCGAGCGGCTCGCTTGTTGCGCTATCAAAACGAAGTTATTCAAAGTTTCATACCATCCATGGTTTTTTATGCAGGCCGCTTTCCCTCAAAGGTTTCTCCTGGTCCATATCACAATAAAACACGGTTGTTAAACGATGCCGTCACGATTTGTCGTGATCGCCGTGTGTGGTCACTCTCCGTAACGATCATGTTGCGGCTCAAAGGCGGCGAATCACAACGAGTTGGCCGGTCATGCCAAATTTCTGGCCACGGCACGTGACCTGCAAGGAGTCAACAGTGGCACGTAAGATCGAGATAAGCATGTGTTCGCTGAAAGGAGTGGATTATGAGACAACGCATCGGGTTGCAAGCGGCCATAGCGGCAGGATTGGTGATGTCGGCAATAGTTGTTGTGGGAGCCGCATACGGTTCGGAAGACAAGCATCCGGAACTGTTGCCGGGCGACCGAGTTTTGATCGGCACGGTCGAGGAAGTCAGAAGCGAGCAGGCAAAGATCGATACCGGCGAGGGAGTGCCCCGGTTCGTTCCCATGGGTGTCAGGAAGGACAAGGGATTGCCGGATCTACAAAAGGGCGATCGCATCGAAATCACGGTCAATGATCAAAATCTCCTCGTTGATGTCCATAAGGTCGGCGAGGCGAGTCACCATCTGGTGGTCCAGGGTCAACTCGCCGAGCCGTTGCGGACCGGCCATGATAAGGCAGTCATTCGCACGACGAGTGGTAAAGAGGAGTCTCATTTTATTAGACCGGTGGCGAGGAGTAAGGTGGCCTCGATTCCTGTAGGCGTGGACGCAGTGTTTCTCATCGATGAGTTGAATCACATCGTCGATGTGACCTTCGGGAGCAAGGAGGCGGTTCATCATGCTGCAGAACTTTGGCAAAAAAAGACGCCGTTGAAGGGCAACTTCAGTCGAATCAACGTGGTGATTTTAGAGCCTCTGGCCCATAACAAGATTGCCGTCCGAACCGAGGAAGGCCCAGAGCTTTCTTACGAGGTGCGGCCTCTCGTTCAGAAACGGATGGAAAGATTATCGAAAGGCGATGCCGTCGTGCTGTTGCTGGATGATGAGAATATGGTGACAGATGTGGCGATTCCGCCCGACTCGATCCTGCACAAGCCATGATGCACATCAAGGGGTGATCAGCGCTCTGCCAACGCGGAACTTTGAGATGGTCTGGAGGAAGACCATTTAAGAGCGCCGCTGTGCCGCGATGAAATCAGCGGGACAGCGGCGTCGCGCAGCGGAAGCCGACGGTCGCCTGGCGTTGATCGGGAAGCGAGCCGCCGCGCGTGGCGGCTCGCAGCATATTCGGCCTGCTCTTCCACGATCCGCCCCGCACCCCTTTGTAGCGTCCGCTCGTGGGGCCGGGAGGATTTCGATCGGGCAGGTAGGCGTAATAATCGAACCCGAACCAGTCGTTGACCCATTCGGCGATGTTCCCCGCCATGTGATGCAAGCCGTACGGGCTTTTCCCTTCCTCGCCGGTCTCCACGGCGGCCAGGATTGGGATCTCATGGACGTGGTGCTGGCCGAACATCGCGAGCTTCGCATCCGGTGTCGCGTCGCCCCAAGGAAAATTCCAGCCGTCCGGCCCTCGCGCCGCCTTTTCCCACTGGGCTTCACTCGGCAGCCGTTTCCCGCGCGACCGGCACATGGCGTCCGCTTCGTTCCAAGTCACATACAGCGCCGGCCATCGGTTCAAGGTCTGATCGGTCACCGAATGCACGGTAATGACATGCCAGATTAACTTCTGCAGCGATTCCGCCGGATGGCGCTTCCGCTGGCGTAAAAAGACAAGGTACTCGCCGAGGCTCATCTCATCCCGGTCGATTTCATAGGCATCGAGCCAGACCCGTTGTTGAGGAAGTTCGGTGTCGTCGAACTGCGTTTTCAACCCGTAGGGATCATCGTCGATCCGGATGCTGCCCATGAGAAAAGAACCTTCAGGAATGGTAATGGTCGGCGAAGGGGACGCCAACTTGGCAATGGCCTCGAGATGGCGAGCCAGCTCCGGCGACGGCGGAGGGTCGGCCATGGCTATGACGGGAAGTGTCGACATTGTATAGAGGAGACAGACTATCGCCAGGCGGCAAGGCAGCCGGAATATTGCGGGGCCGGCCGATGCGCTGGTGTTCACAACTTGCTCGGCGCGGCGACCGCCTTATTGATCTCGGCAATCAGTCGGCGTTCGATCTCGGCGGTCTCTTCCGCGCTGACCGAGAGAACGCGGCCGCCTTGCATGAGTTTCTCGAAATCCGCCTTGACGGCCAGGCGCGTCACGTTGGTGGGGAGGGCTTGCAACGACAACACATACTGGTTTCGAAAGCCGGACATTTCCAGCGAAGCGGGGGTTGAGACTTTGCGTTCGGTGACAAAGACGGCTCGCTGATCGGTCTTCACGCTCACGCGCACCTGATACCCGTTACGGCCCAGCGCTTCTTCCGTGGCCTTCACCACCACTGCGATGGGTCGAGGCAAATCTTCGATCTGAGCTCCTTTCTCTTCCACCCGCACATTGCTGGCGATCTGCGCCACCCGGGCCGACGTCCGCTGTACCTCGGAGGTTAATTTTTTTGTCTCCGCCAGCTGCGACTCCAGCTTGCCGTTCAGGGCCTTGGTCTCCGCCTGAAACGCCTTGGCGTCGGCCGCCGCTTTGTCCGCCTCGCGCTTGGCATCGCGGAGTTCCTGATTCAAGAGATTGATTTGGTCTTGCATCACTTTATTGCCGTCCTGCAGCGAGGTCACCACCGATTCCTGCTTCACGAGCTGCTTGCGCAGGTTATCATTCTCCGCGCGAAACGGAGAATCGTCCGGCTTGCAGCCCGGCGTCAGTGCGATCAGGGACAGGCCGAACAGGACAAGGAGAGATCGGGGGGGGACGTTGATCATAGTCTGGAGGATCCAGGCAGATGACGATTACCAGAGTCCGGGCCGATTGTCCATCCCGAACATGGCTCTGGGGTTTGACCCAATTGATCGGACGGGCTATTCTCAGGCGCATGGTCTTGCGGATTGCTATCGCGCTGACGCTGCTGAGCGGCATTGTGGGGACCCAATGCCGGTCGGCTACTGCGGCCGAGACGGAAGTTCCGAGCGCAAGCGCCGTTCCGGCCGAAGACTATCCGATTTATGACGAGATCGTGCGAGGTAAATTTCTGACGAGCGGCACCACGCTCGTCATGATCGAACGGATGACGACCACGGGCCTGTTGCCCGACTCACCGGTGTTGCCGACCGTCGCCTTTTTCGAGGACCGGGCCTTTTTCGATGCCCGTTTGCCGCGCGACCTGATCCTGGATTTTCTTTTTAAGAACCAGCGTCCTTCCAGGTTGGGCAGCCTCTTCCAATTCGGCGTGCCGCATCGGTTCATCTCGGGTGAGGGCGAACCGGAATCGGAGGCGAGGCGCTCTGATCCCTCGTCATGGAAGCGGCCGGTGCGTTTGGTGCAGGAATCCCAGACCATCGATCGCTTGGCCTTTTCACGGGTCGGGTTTTCGTCACACCTGGATCAAGCGCTGGTCTATGTCGCCAACGATCGGCCCGACGGAAGCGGGGCGGGATTTCTCCTGTGGCTGGAAGTCCGGGACGAGCGCTGGGAGATCGCCGACACCGAAGTCGTGTGGACCGCGCGATCGCAACCGGAATGAGGTCTCGATCGGCGATATGTTGCGCAACGTTGAACAAGGCGCTAGCATCAATCCAAGTATGATAGAGACCGCCGCATGATTCGGAAGACATTTTCGGTTCCGCCGCTCGGATGTAATTGTTCGATTCTGGGTGATCCCGTGACCAAGCAGGCCATAGTCGTGGATCCCGGTGGCGCGCATGAACGAATTTTGGGCGAAGTCCGGGATCTCGGGCTCACGGTGGTCAGCATTCTCCATACCCACGCGCACTTCGATCATTTTTTAGCGTCCGGTGAGATGAAGCGCGCCACCGGGGCTACGTTATGCCTGCATCCCGACGATCTCCAGCTATGGAATATGCTCGAAGTGCAATGCCGCATGTTCGGGGTGCCCTATACGCCGGTCCCTTCGCCGGATTATTGGCTGGCGGACGACGAGAAACTCGTGATCGGCTCGCTTGAAGGGCGAGCCGTCCATACGCCGGGCCATACGCCGGGGTCGATGTGTTTTCATTTCCCGGCCGCGCAGCTGGTGTTGGCGGGCGACACGCTATTCCGTGGCGGCATCGGGCGGACCGATTTGTGGGGCGGTGACTTCCATGCGATTGAACGGTCTATCCGCGAGCGGCTCTACACCCTGACGGAGGACACTGCCGTCGTGACCGGTCATGGACCGGAAACTCAGATCGGATGGGAACGCGAGGAGAATCCCTTTGTGCGGGCCTGATGAACGCCGCAGATGGTTTATGCGGGATATGCGCCCCGGAGGAGGACATGATGAAAGGCACGAACCGTCGAATGGTTGCCGTCCTGCTGGTGTCGGTATTCTTTGTGTTCTCGGACTCCGCCTGTCGGGTGCAGGCTGATGAGGCGGCCGACGGAGCCTCTCTGGTGACGATCTCGGATGTGCAGGTGCGGCTCTCGGACCATGGGCCCGTCGTGCTCCTCAAGGCCGAGGGAAAGATGATTCCCATTTTTGTCGATCATACCGTCGCCGGATCCATTCAGAGCGTACTCATGGGGCAAAGGCTTCCACGTCCGCTCTCGCATGACTTGATGCATACGATCCTTGAATCATTCGGCGGGAAGGTCACCAAAACGGTGATTACCTTGAAGGACGGTACGTACTATGGTGCGCTCACGGTGGCATTCAAGGATCAGGAGAAGATTTTCGACAGCCGTTCATCCGATTCGATCGCGCTTGCGATCCATTTCAAGGCTCCCATCATCGTGGCCAGAGATTTATTGGAGTCCGCGGGGAAGACGCTGTCGGAGCCCAAACCGCAGACGTTATAGCCGTTGTCCCTTTGGAGAAGCGAAGCCCCGCCGGCACGGCCGCTCCGCCGGCGGCCGGCGCATTCCCGCTGTTTGCTCGCCTTTTCACGCCTTTTATCCTATGCTCCGAGATCGGGCCTGGATAGGAGAGACTCCACGAGAAGCGGGTGAGCTATGCAGCCGGCGGCAAACAAGCGCAAACACGTGCGGGTTCGCGTGCAGTTCCGCAGTCATTTTTCAGTCAAGGGGAAAAAGGTTCAAGGAGACGGAGACCTGTTGGACCTGTCTCCGGATGGATGCCGCGTGAAGAGCGCGGTGCCCGTTCAAGTGGGGCTGGAATTAGAACTTTGCATTTTCACCGGCAATGAGTCCAATCCCATCACCGTTGACGGGGCGATGGTGCGGTGGGCTCAGGCGTCGGAGTTCGGGGTCATTTTCGTCAACGTGCGCGCCCCCGTTCAACGCCGATTGACTGAGGTGTGGCGCAAGCTTGCCACGCCCTTTTAGCAGGTTGTTGAAAAAGACACTTCTCGCCCGCGCCCCGGTGCGCCGAGACCGACCATATTCCTGATTTTCCGCTCTGACACACCGGCTGCAGCCTAGATTTTCATGGCGTCCTGAACTTCTTCCAAGGTCCGGTGCGCGACCACGGCAGCCCGGCGGCTTCCATCTTCGATTACCTCCTCCAAATGCTTCGGGTCTTTCGTGAGCGAGGCGCGAGTGTCCCACATGGGCGCCATGCGTTCCACGATCCGATCGGCGACCAGCTTCTTGCAATCGATGCAGCCGATTTCGGCGGTTCGGCATTCTCGGTTGACCTGTTCAATGACCGGTAGCGGTGAGAAGATCTTATGGAAATCGAAGACCGGACAGATATCCGGGTTGCCGGGATCGTGTCGCCGTACTCTCGCCGGGTCGGTGACCATGGTCTTGAGCTTCTGGCGTACGACCGGTTCGGGATCCGAGAGATTAATCGTATTGCCGTAGCTCTTGCTCATCTTGCGTCCGTCCGTGCCGAGCACCTTGGGAAACTTGGTCAACAGCTCCTGGGGCTCCGGCAAGACCGGCCGGTACAGGCTGTTGAACCGCCGCGCCAGTTCCCGCGTCAATTCCAGGTGTGGAAGCTGATCCTTGCCGACCGGCACGTAGTCCGGCTTGTAAATCAAGATATCCGCCGCCTGGAGCACCGGGTAGCCGAGAAAGCCGTAGGTGGCGAGATCGCGTTCCTTGATCTCCTCCTGCTTTTCCTTATAGGTCGGATTCCGTTCGAGCCAGGAGATGGGAATGATCATCGAGAACAGCAGATGCAGGACCGCATGGTCCGGCACGCGCGACTGGATGAACACGGTCGACCGGGCCGGATCGATGCCGGCGGCGAGCCAGTCGATCAACATTTCATGCACGAATTCGCGGATGCGGCTGGTGTCGGCATAATTGGTGGAAAGGGCATGCCAATCGGCGACGAAAAAAAAGCACTCGTACTGTTCCTGGAGCGAGTTCCAATTATCCAGCGCCCCGAGCCAGTTGCCGAGGTGGATCAATCCGCTCGGCTGCATTCCGCTGAGGACTCGTCCGCGTGCGTTCGTCATTGGGGAATTCCCGTGCCGAAAAAAGTCGCGGTCGCCAGCACTTCGCCGGCGATGCGATCGACCAATGTATGGGTAATCGTTGTGATCACCATGATTTGCGGATCCAGAACGATCAGGGCGACGATGATCAGCATGCCGTAGGCTTCGACGCGGGCCAGCGCAAGCGCCGGCCTCGTGGGCAGCAGGCTCGTCATAATGCGGCCGCCGTCCAGCGGCGGAATCGGAATCAAATTAAACAACATCAGCAGCACGTTGATCATCACGGAATATACGCACATGACGGCGACCGGCAGCAAGACTTTTCCCAGCCAGTCCTGCCGGGGTTCCAGAGAAGCATCCCCCCAATAGCCCAAGAGCGACGGCTCAATCTTGAGGAGGGCTGCAAACAGGGCGGCGCTGGCGAGGGCCAGCAGAAAATTCATGCCCGGGCCGGCGGCGGCGATGATGGCCATGTTCGGGCGCGGGTCGCGTAGCCGCCGGGGGTCGATCGGGACCGGCTTGGCCCATCCGATGAAAAACCCACCGGGCATCAAGAGGCACATGAGCGGCAGAATCACCGTTCCGAACGGGTCGATGTGCGCCAACGGGTTGAGCGTCAACCGTCCCTGCAGCCGGGCCGTCGGGTCGCCGTAATAGTTCGCCGTCCACCCATGGGCGTATTCGTGAAGCACCATGGCCAGCAGCAACGGCAGGCCCATGTAGGACAGAGTATGCAGCGCTTGAGAGAGCGTATTCATGGCATTGATTCAACCTGGATCATCTTGCCCTGCTTCACTTGAATGACGAATACCTGCCGGTTCAACGTGCCTTCCGGACTGAAATCCGCCGGTCCCGCTAATGTCGGCAGGTCGTGATGGAGCAACAGATAATCGCGTACGCCCTCGCCCGATGTCGCGCCCTTTCGTAACGCCTCCACGACGACGCGCGCCGCATCGTATCCCTGCGCAGCAAAGAGCGTGGGCGTGGATTGATACCGGCGGCGATAGCGTTCGACAAAGTCCTGCACGATCGGATTCGGGCTGTCAACAAAGAAGCCGTCCACAAAGACGCCGCCGTCAATAGATCGATCGGCGACCCGGGCGAAGTCCGGATTGTTCCACCCGTTGGCGCCGAGAATCGGCACAATGATGTCGTGGAACGCCAGCTGGGCGGCGAGAAGCCCGACATCCACCGAGCGGCCGGGGAGAAAGATGGCGTCGAATCCCGGCGAATAGAGCATCCGTTTATTCTTCTTTCCGGCCGGCGACTTGGTCGGACTCTTTGACGGATCCGGTTCGATCGGGACCTCGACGCCGTATTTTTTCAGGTCTTCGGCCTTGAGCCTCAGAATCGGAGCGCGAAAGTCGGTGTCGCCCTCCTTATAGCTGTCGATCGCGATAATTTCTCCATCATACTGCCGGACCTCTTGGCTGAACAGGCGGGCGAGTTCGCGCCCATAAGCCGTATCCGGGTGCAGGATGGCGAACCGGCGATATTTTTGTTCACGCGCGCCGTAATCGGCGATGCGTTTCGCTTGATGGGCATAGGTCAGCGAGGTGCTGAACACATAGTTACCCAGGCGGCGGAGATTAGGCATGACGGCGCTGGGCGTGATCAAGGGAATTCGCGCGCGGTCGGCCAGTTCGGCCATGGCCGGCAGATTTTTGGATAGGAGCGGGCCGATCACCGCCGTGGGCCGATCATTGAACAGCAGTTCCGACAACTCGTCGAGAAAGGCACCGCGGTCCGATTCCGTATCCTTGACGATCAGGCCCACCGACGGCGCGTCCGGACTGTCCTTGGTCCGCTCCAGTGCCAGCTGGATTCCGTTCAAAACCTCGGTGCCGTAGGGAGCGAGCTTGCCGGACAGCGGGAAGACCGCGGCGATGCTGTAGGGATGGGATTTGATCCTGGCGCGGACGGCCGCCTGCTGTTCAGAAGCCTTTTCGGCATACGGGTGATACGGGAAGCGACTCAAAAAGAGCCTGACGTTGCGCTCGACCAGATGGTCCTCGCCGGCTGCCTGCTGAAGCTCGATGAGTTTGATCAGGGCCGCATCGCCGGGAAACGTTTTGGGGTAGGCGTCGCGAATGCGGATCAGCGCGGGCCTGTCCAATTGTGTCTGCACCAATTCCCTGATCCGGTGCTCGGCTTCATGCGGCTGGTCCTCGGCTTCGAGACTCATTTCATCCAACCAGGCTTGGATCGCGCGAAGAAAGTCTTTTCGCTGTGCCTGGAGTTCCCCGGTCAGCCGCAAGGCCTCCTGCTTGGTGCCGGCATCGGAGGAAAGGCTTCGAACTTCGGAGAGGAGCGGCAGGGCCAGATCGACATTCCCGGCCTTAACATGCGTCTTGGCCAGAAGCAATTTCCCGCGGTCGATCAGTTCGGAGGAAGGAAATTCTCCGAACAGTTGGGTCAGGTACTTGGTAGCTTCTCCATATTCCTTCATGCCGTACATCGAGGCGGCCATCAGAAGATAGGCGTCATCGAGGAAATCCGGGTTCGGCGAGGCATCGAGAAATTTTCGCAGGATCGTCGCGGCTGCTTCGGGTTGTTCGGTGTCGATCAGGCGTTTGGCTTGATCGAGCGTCTTTTGGGCCAGAGCCGACGGAGATTTGGTTTGAGGTGGTCGTTGCGGCGCGGCGCCCTTCGCCTCCACCGGCTCGGCCGCATGGGTGAGGCCGGCGAACATCGCGAGAAGGAAGCCGGTGAAAAGGAGGGCGCGGGCGCGTACACGGAACCTTGCTAGAGGGACCATTGTCTCCTACTCATAGCGGCCGCTCGTGGGACTTTTCAGGACAGTACGTAAGGCACCAAGGCCAAGGATGTGTCGTTTCAGGGCTGACGCCGCCCCGGACATGCCGGCGACCTTTGCGGACACGAGCACGGTCTACGGAAAGGAACTCCGGGCGCTTCGGATCAGGCGGGTCGAAAACACACTGTTCCAAAATTCTTGTCGCGCCGCGCTACAGAGGCACTATAGGAGACGGGTGGAAAGGTGTCAAGAAAGACGGCAATCGACGTTGTCTTGCCGAGGAGGCTTGGCTATAGTCATGTCGCGCCTCGGATGGCTTCCCCTATGGATTCCCACAAGATTGTGCCGGCCGAGAAAACAGACCGGCGTCCCTTCGGCAACCTATGCGAGCGATTCTACATGTCGCTTCGATTGGAAGGCGGGTTTTCACCCAATACATTGGCCGCCTATCGGACGGATTTGGATAAGTTGCAGTCCTTCCTGACCCTCAAAGGGGTTCGAGAGCCGATGGAGGTTACCCCGCAGCTCCTCATGCAATTTCTCGAAGCCCTTCACCGCAGCGGCCTCGCGGCCGCATCCTGCGCGCGATGCATCGCCGCCGTCCGCAGTTTTTTCAGGTTTCTCGTGGAGGATCGGGTGCTCAAGGAAAATCCGACGGCCGGTGTGCGAAGCCTGCGGAGAGGACGACGGTTGCCGAGAACCCTCGGCATGGAGGATGTGACCCGTTTGCTCGACATGCCCGGGCGGCCGACGCCGGAAGATGCTCGCGACGGCGTCATGTTGGAAGTACTCTATGCCACGGGACTACGTGTTTCCGAACTCGTCCGATTGCGCGTGGCGGAAATCAATCTTGACGTGGGCGTCGTGGTTCTAGCCGGGAAGGGCAACAAGGAGCGCCTTGTTCCCATCGGAAGCATCGCCGCTCAAAAATTGAAGCAGTACCTGATCGGGCCGCGTCCGATGCTTCTGAAGCATCGGACGTCCTCCTATGTCTTTATCACCAGGCGAGGCACCGCCATGAGCCGCCAAGGGTTCTGGAAGTTGTTGCGGATCCGAGCGAGACGAGCCGGCCTCGCGGCCGTCCCGTCTCCGCACATGCTGCGCCATGCGTTCGCGACTCATCTGCTGGAGCGGGGAGCCGATTTGCGATCGGTGCAGGCGATGCTGGGCCATGCCAATATCGCGACGACACAGATCTATACACACGTGGAGCGGGGACGGTTGAAAAAAATACACACAACGTGTTTCCCACGCAACAGAGCCTCGGGGGCGAAACGTGCGGGGCCCGGCAGGACGTAGAGCCAATTTCTTCGCGCCGGCATCATTTATTGCCGGATTCTGCAAGAACAATGCGCCATTATCATTGACAAGGTGGGAGAGAGTTGATAGCATCCCGAAAATCTTTTGAGACCTTTGAAATCAGGCGGATAGCTCAGTTGGGAGAGCGCTGCCCTTACAAGGCAGAAGTCGCAGGTTCGATCCCTGTTCCGCCTACCAAGTAACTAGTCGAAACGAGTTGCGGTAGGGCATTGCCGAAACCATTACGTGTGGTGTACAAAGAGAAGCTCTACTGTATCTTGATTGAGTCGTTCCAATTATCGATTGCAGGAAAGCTCTTCCGCCGTCATTGATTGCGCGGGGCCGTCGTTCAGCTTGGTTTAGGACGCCAGATTGTCAATCTGGAGGTCGCGGGTTCAAATCCCGTCGGCCCCGCCATTTCCCCAGCACTTGGTACAATCCATGCTAATTTCGTGACATGGTCTCTTGCCTGAAGGGAAAGGTCTAAGCTGATGTTCCAGTCGGGACCCATGCTGTTCGGATCGCTGGGCGCCGTGTCGAAGATCGTCTTGGTGTTCTTGTTCCTTTTTTCCGTCGTGTCCTGGGCCGTCATTCTTTACAAGTGGCGTGCGTTCAGGACGGCCGACCGCGAAGACCAGCGTTTCTTCACCGCGTTCACGAAGATCCGTGACCTTGAGGAGTTATATCGCCAATCGAAGCGTGTTGAGGGCAGTCCCAGCGCGCGGGTCTTCCAGGGAATCATGGATCGGCTCTGGACGACGCAGAACGATGGCGCAGGCTTGGCGTACGGGCACGGGTCTTCAGGACGGGACCAGCTCGCCGTCCCAGTGGATCAACACTATGTCGACAAAACGGTGAGCTACTTGGTCCAGAACCAGATCTCGTATTTGGAGTCGTATCTTCCCGTATTGGCGACAACCGGGAACATCACCCCGTTTATCGGCCTTCTGGGCACGGTGTTGGGCATTATCGATTCGTTCCGGGAGATCGGTCTTCAAGGTACGGCCAGCATCGCGGCGGTCGCTCCCGGTGTGTCCGAAGCCTTGGTCGCGACCGCCGCCGGGTTGTTTACCGCGATTCCGGCCGTGATCGCCTATAACTACTATCTGAGCCGGATCAGGAAGACGGTCTTTCGCATCGAGTCTTTTACGGTTGAAGTGATGCACTCGATGCAGGCGCGGCAGAAGCAGGCTCCTGTCGGAGTGCAGGGATGACGACGATCGAAACCAGACATCGCCGGTTCATGGCGGAAATCAACGTCATTCCGCTCGTCGATGTCGTGTTGGTGTTGCTGGTTATTTTCATGGTCACGGCGCCGATGCTATATCGCGGGATCGATATCAATCTGCCGAAATCCGCAACCAACACCATCAAGCCTGAAACCAGGGCGGTCCTCTCGATCGAACGGGACCGGCGTTTGTTTCTTGACAAGGACCCGGTCAGTCCCGTGCAATTGGAACGAAAGCTCAGGGCCTTGAAGGATCAGAGTTCCGAGGTCTCGGTGTATCTCCGCGCGGATCGAGACGTGCCGTATGGAATTGTGGTCGAGGTTATGGACAGTGTGAAAAAGGCAGGGATCGAAAAGCTCGGCATGGTGACCGATCCGACTGCCGGCGCCGAGCGAACGAGTGAATCGGACGTGGTGCCTGTCCAACCGCGAAAGAAATAGTGCTTCGCAACCTGTGCTTCGACGAAGCACGTATTCGCACGAGATGACGTCTCAAGTTTTATCCAGGCAACATGCATTGTTTCTGACCGGCGGAGGCCGAAGAAAGGATCGCCTTCGGAAGACCCTGATCGTGTCGCTGGTTCTCCATGTCTGCGTGCTGGCGCTGATCGCGGGATTTCGTTTCAAGAAAGTGGAGCGGCCGCTCTCCGCCGTCCAAGTTTCCCTGGTCACAGCGCCTACGCCTGAAGTAAAACCCGAAGCGCCTGTGGAAAAGGCAAAGCCGGTCGCCAAGCCCGTACAGCCTGCTCCCATCGCGGTGCCTCCCAAACCGGTGCAGACGCCTCCGCCTTCGGTGCAGACCAAACCGGCTCCCATGCAGGCCAAGCCGGCGCCGGCCCCGAGCCCGCCTCCTGCGCCGAGTCGGCCCTCCGCCGCTCCGCCGTCCATGGCTCTTCAGGCCGCCCCTTCACAGCCGGCGCCCTCATTGGTGCAGCCCGTGCCTCCCGCTCCGACGCTGACGGTGCCGCAACCGATCCCGCAAACGGTGAAGCCGTCGCCGGCCGCTCCGGTTCGAAGCCGACGAGATGTCATGGAAGATCTCCTCAAGGATATTGAGTTGCCGCCTAACGCGCCGAAATTCGGCGACCTGAGTCCGATGAAACCGGCGGAATCGAGGAAGCCCTTGCCGGCGAAGTTGGAGCGTGCTCAGGAAAAGCCGCAGAACGATCTTGAGTTTCTGAAAAAGCTGAAGGTGCCGGAGATGGCCGCCGCTCCGATTGAAGCGCCGAAAGAATCGTCCAGGTCCGTGCCCGTTCCGCCAAAGGTTCCATCTTTGTCCGAAGATAAAGAGTTGAACCGCGAATTGAAGGAATTCAAGCCGCTTCAGGCCCCTCCCACGGTGAAGCTGCCGGAACCGGTTCGGGAAACAAAGCCGATGTTTCGGGAGCCGCCGGTTCGGTCGGCGCCGGTGCAGCAACAATCCCCTCCGGTGAGCGCGAGCGTGCCGAAAATCAGCAAGACGCCCGTCACGAAGATGAATGTGCCGGGGTCATCCGGGTCCAATCCTTATCTGGCGTTGGTGCAGCGGGCCATCAACGAGAAGTGGACGGCCCCGCCGGTGGATATCTCAGGCGCCGCCCTGACGGTGGTGATTAGGTTTCGCTTGTCACGCAACGGAGTGATAAGCGGCGTGGCGATTACTCAGCAGTCCGGAAACGATTATTATGATCTGGCCGGGCGCCGGGCCGTGTTGAGCGTGGATCGATTGCCGCCGTTTCCGCCCGATATCGCCGAAAAATTCTATGACATTTTCTATACCTTTGCTGTTGGTGAGGGGTCTGGATGACACGCACGAGTTGCATGATTGTTATGGGGCTCTCGCTTCTGGTCGGAGCCGGGTTGATAGGGACCTTCGATTTACCGGCAACCGATGTCTTTCTCGAAGCCACCCGCCCGGATTTTCAGAAAATTCCCATCGGCGTCTTCGGATTCCAGAACGGCGGCGGGCCCGAATGGCTCGGCGGCCGAATCGAAGAGGTCCTCCGGGCGGATCTGAAGCGTTCGCTGGTCTTCAACCTCGTCGACCTGCCCAGTGTCGGCGTGAAGGCGCGCGAAGTCAGCAGCGCCGATAAGGCGGTATTCAAGCAGGCCGCGGACAACGGCGTATCCGTGCTGGTCTGGGGAAAGGCCGGCGGGAAGAACGGAGACAAAGAGAACGATCTCTTGATGGACGGGTATGTGTATGACAGCGGCAGTGATGAGATTGTAGGGGGGAAGCGGTATGTCGGGTCAAGTTCGGTCGTGCGTCTGATGGCGCACCGCTTTGCCGATGAACTCGTGTTTCGGTATACGGGCGAACCGGGGATCGCCCGGACGAAAATCGCTTATGTGTCGGAACACGGCAATGCGCGCGAGTTGTACGTCATGGATTATGACGGATACGAGCCGAAACAGATCACCGCGGACGGGTTTCTCAATTTGATGCCGCGCTGGTCGCCGGATCGGCGCTTTATCGTATTCACCGCATATCGAACGCGCAATACGCAGGATATCGACATCATTGAATTGGCGACGGGAAAGAGATGGACCCTTGTCTCTATGGGAGGGTTGAACATTACACCCACGCTCTCCCCGGATGGGAACTACTTGGCGTTTGCCACGAGCCAGGACGGCAATTCGGAGATTTATAAACTTGATACGCGGTCGAAGGTGCCGCAGCGATTGACGGTGAATCCCAGCGCGGATCTGTCTCCCTCCTGGTCGCCGACAGGACGGGAGTTGGCCTTTACCTCGGACCGGGGGGGAGCTCCGCAGATTTTCGTCATGAGCAGCGATGGGTCGAATGTCCGGCGACTGACCTATGAAGGGGACTATAATGCGGCGCCCGCCTGGTCTCCTCGGGGCAATTGGATCGCCTATGTCTGCAGAACCGCTCAGCGCCAGTATAAACTCTGCCTGATTTCGCCCGACGGCCAGAAGCGCGTGCAGGTTACCAACGGGAACGGGATCGATGATTCTCCATCCTGGTCGCCGGACGGGCGCCACTTGGTTTTCAGTTCTACGGTCGACGGCAAGAGCCATATCTATATGATCAATACGGACGGTAAGGATATGGAACGGATTACGTTCGGCGGCAGCCATAACAGCGCGCCGTCATGGTCACCCGCTCTATGAGAGAACACGGGTGTTATGCGAAGAACAGCCTTCATCTTTGGATTCGTGGAATCGGTAACCTTCAACCCACAGGAGTACACTCTATGAGTAAGCGGATCACTACAGTCGGTCTGGTCGTTCTGGCCGGGATGTTCTTGATCAGCCAAGGCTGTTCCAAGAAATCGATCCAGTCGGGCGGAGACACACAAGCGTCCGAACGGGGCATGGCCAAGTCCGGAGGTTCAAGTGGGTCCCATTCGCCGATGGCACCCAGCACCGGCGGCTTTCCGCCGAGTACATCGGGCACGCCCGGCGGGTCAGGCTCATCAGGTGGGTCTTCATCAGGTGGGCCCAATGGGTCAAACGATATGGGTTCTTCCTTCCCTGATTTGTCGTTATCGAGTCAGGCTCAAGACCCGCTCTCGACCCAACCGCAGGATCCTGAAACGAGCGGTCTCAAGGGGTTCGATTCAGTCGCCGGAGGCAAGCCGCCGTCAGAAGAACGTCTAGGCGGAGGCGGAACGATGCTGGCGAAGGTGGACCCGTCCGACAGTTCCGATCGTCAGATAGAGGAGATCCGGCAGGAGCAGGCGCAAGAGCAGGCTGCATCCGCTCAGGCAGGCCTCAATGATGTGTTTTTCGGCTACGATAGCTGGACGATCTCCGAAGAAGGCCGCCAAGCCCTCATGCAGGACGCGCAATGGATCAAAGCGAACGGAAGCGCGCTCGTCAAGATCGAGGGGCATTGCGACGAACGGGGCACCTTGGCCTACAATCTTGTACTCGGAGAAAAGCGGGCCAAAGCCGTGCGAAACTATCTCGTCGAGTTGGGCGTCAGCGCCAATCGTCTGTCCGTGGTCTCCTACGGCAAGGAGCGGCCGTTCTGCAACGAGCATAATGAAACCTGCTACCAGTTGAATCGTCGGGGACATGTCGTGGTGCGTTCGAAATAGCTTTGTCGATCCAATGACCTGTGACATGATCCTCCAAGCGATTCCATAAAGGGAGACTTGTCATGACAAATGTAGGGCTTCACATGACAGATAAGACGGCGGTGCCCGTATGGATCCGGTCGGGCCGGGCAGGGGAGGCGGGCGTGGGCCGCTTCCGATACGTCGGGATCGCGCTCTGTCTCTTGTGGGGAAGCCCGCTGTTGTCCGGATGCGTGGCCCAGCAGGCCGACCTGAAACAGGTTGATCGCGACCTTCAGAAACGGATCAAACAATCGACTGAGGAGTTGGCTCAAACCAGGGCTCGGCAGAATCAGGAAATCGTGTCGTTGAAGGAACAAGAACTCCCGGCTCTCCGAGGCGAGCTCGATCGAGCCCAACACCGGGCGCAGATGCTGGAGACGCGACAAGAGGACCTTCAAGCCAAGCTGGATTCCCGTCTGGCGACGCAGGATTCAAAACTGGACAAGCGAATCGCCGAGAGCGAGAAGCGGGCCGCGGAGCGGGCGGCCGAGGAGATGCGCAGACTCGGATGGGCCGAGCAACAATTGGTCAACCAGGAACGCCAGATGAAGGGCGACCGCGAGCAAGCCAAATCGGAAATTGCCGCGCTGTCCGCCGATATAGGTCAACTCCGTGGGCACATCGACGCGGTGCAGAAAAACATCCTGGAAGCCGTCCAGAAGACGAATGCCGCTCTGGTACAGAAGGTGGATGGACGGCTCGATGAACAAAACAAGGCGATTGCCGCCGTCGAGCATCGCCAGGCCGCCATCGGCCAATTAGACGCTCAGAACAAGGCTCTCACCGACCAAGTCGGCAAGCTGAGCCAAGCGCTGGCGGAGTTCAACCAAGCGCTGAACAAGGTTGGAGAGCGGGTGGTTCAACAGGAGCAGGCGAACAAGCAACTGTCGGCGACCATCGAACAGGAAGCCACGGCGGCCGCCAAGCGGACGGACATGCTGACGACCCGGATCGACGGCGATAACAAAGCTACGACCGAATACCTCAACAAGGTCAATCGCAGCGTCGAGTCCATGCATAAGGCGCTTGAACAGGCCGGTGGAAAGTTTGGCAGCCGTGGAGACGAGCAGGAGCGGCGCCTTGATGAAGTCTCGAAAGACCTTTCGCATATGCAGGTACAAATCCAAACGTTCGACAAAAACATAGAGAATCAGCACAACTTTCTGAAGCAGGTGGAGCAGCACCTTCAATCCTTGGACAAGAACGCCGAGAATCAGCATGCCTTTCTGAAGCAGGTGGAGCAGCATCTTCAATCCTTGGATAAGAATTATGAAAACCACCATGTCTTTCTGAAACAGATCGAGCAGCATCTGGCGGCGCGGCCGGCTTCAATTCAGCGAAGTGAGTCGGGTGTTGCGCTCGCCGAAGCCGCAACTCCGCCGGTTCCGTCGGTTCCTCCCGTTTCGGCAATCGAACCGGCTCATCAATCCGGTCCTGCCGCCAATGCAGGGACATCGCCCGGCGCCAATACCAGGATGGCCTCGATCGGCGACCGCGAGGCATACGAGCGGATCCTCAACCGATTTAAAGAAGGCGACCTGGACAGCGCCCGTCAGGGGTTTGCGGAGTTTTTGGTCCAGCATCCCCATTCTGATTTTGCGCCGAACGCGAGATTTTGGCTGGGGGAATCCTACTACGGTAAAAAGGATTATCCGAAAGCGATCGACGCCTATGATCAGGTGCAGCTGAACTATCCCACCAGCGATAAGGTGCCGGCGGCCCTGCTGAAGAAGGGGTACGCCTATTTGGCTTTGAAAGATCGGAAGCGGGCGGCCTCCACGTTGAAGCAAGTGATCGACCTGTATCCGCGCTCTCCGGAGGCCAATAAAGCGGTCGATAAACTGAATCAATTGAAGGAGCTGCATTGACATGAGAGGTCGGCATTTCCGATGCGCCGTGCTTGTCGCCGCGATCATCCCGGGGGCGTCCCTGATGGGATGCGCCAAGCATGCCGATTTCTTGGAGGTACGTGATCACCTCGCCGCGATCACCAAAACACAGGACCAGGAACAGAAACGCATGGAAGCATTGCAGCGCCGCCTGGAGTCGCTCGAACGGGTCAAGGAGCCCGAGCCTGCGAAACCGGCGCGCAACGATGAGATGCAGGCCCGCCTGCAGAAATTTGAGGCGCGGCTGGCGAGGATTGAAGACGCCCAAGCGGCCCAAGCCGCGGCGTTGAAGTCGGATCTGGCCTCCGCGGACGCCCTGCGGCAGAGCCGGACGACAAAATCCGCTCCGAGCGACCCGGCCCCGATTGTGCCGGGTGTTCCCTCCATTACGCCGACCTCCGCGTTCAACCTTGCGTATAACGATTACTTGAACGGAAAATATGACTTGGCCGTCACGGGATTCCAGCGCTTCATCAAGGACTTCCCCTCCACTTCCCTGACGCCGAATGCTCATTATTGGTTGGGTGAGTCCTTCTATGGACAAAAGGATTACGTACGCGCCATGCAGGCATTCGAACATGTCGCCGGCGAATATCCGGGCAACGAAAAGGTGCCCGCGGCCTTGTTCAAACTCGGCCTGTCGGCGGCCGAAACCGGGGACTCGGCCAAATCGCGGAAATACCTCAAGCGCGTGATCGAAGAATATTCGACATCTGAAGAGGCGAAACTGGCCAAAGCGAAGATGGCCGAAATTCGATGATCCCGCCGTCCTCCGCACCGCGCCTCCCTCGCCGTAGGCCGCCGCACGTGTCAACCAGGATCAAAACAATATGATGCTCGTCGGCGGCTTGAGCAAGATTCATGTGTTGCCCTCGGAGGTCATCGGCCGGATCGCGGCCGGTGAAGTCGTCGAGCGTCCCGCCGCGGTGGTCAAGGAATTGATCGAGAACAGCTTGGACGCCGGCAGCACCAGTATTGCGGTGGAGATTCAAGACGGCGGGCTCGGCCTCATTCGGGTCACCGACAACGGGGAAGGGATGAGTCGCCAGGATGCGGTGCTGGCATTCGAACGCCATGCCACCAGCAAATTGCGTTCGGACGCCGATTTGGACACCGTTCAGACCTTGGGATTCCGGGGCGAGGCCTTGCCGAGCATTGCCGCGGTCTCACGAGTGAGAATCACGACGGCTGCTCCGGGCCAACAGGTCGGCACGAGGATATCGATCGCCGGCGGCGGGGTGGAGACGGTCGAAGACGTGGCCTGCGTGCCCGGTACCCGTATCGACGTGCAATCGTTGTTCTTCAATACCCCCGCGCGCAAGAAATTCCTCAAAACGCCTGCGACGGAATTCTCCCACATCACTCAGGCTGTGCAACAGGCGTCGCTTGCATGGCCCCAGGTGCATTTCAAGCTCATGCACAACGGATACGAAGTGCTGAACTGCCCGGCGGTGTCGCGCCATCGCGATCGTATTGCTCAAATCTACCGCGACGCCTTCGTGGATCGAACGTTGGAGGTTGACGCCGAGCAACAGGGATTCGGCATCAAAGGCTACATTGTAGACCCCGTGCGGGCGCGCGCGACGAAGGCGCCTCAGGATTTGTTCGTGAATCGGCGACCGATCAGGAATCCGACTGTGTTGCACGCGCTTTCGGACGGCTATAGCGCGTTTTTGGCGAAAGGGCATCATCCCGTGTTCGTGTTGTTCATGGACCTGGACAGCCGGCGCGTCGACGTCAACGTGCATCCCATGAAACGCGAGGTCCGCTTTGTCGATGCCGAGACCGTCCATCGCGTCGTCCGCTCGGCCGTGCGGGAAACGCTTGGCAGCCGCGTGACCGCCATGTCGCCCCCCGACGTTCCGTTGGAAGCCGGGAATCTGTCCCAGCTCGAACAACGGTCGGACGGCCAACTCATGTCTCGGCCTCTCGATGTCATGTCCGACCGCCGCGGGCGGCCTTCCGCACCTGTTCCTGAGGGCGCCGACCTTTCCGGCATCCAATCCGCATTGATAGCGGAAGGGTCTCCTGCTTATCAGGAATCTCACGATACCGTTATTCCTCTGGGGCAAATGGCCCGCACATTCCTCGTGGCGCAGGTCGGAGAGGAGCTTCACGTCGTGGATCAGCACACCGCTCACGAGCGGGTTCTCTTCGAGCGGTTGCGAAAGCAGTGGCGCGATCGACTGCTTGTTTCACAACCCTTGCTCTTGCCGCAATCCATCGAGGTTTCGGCACAGCAGGCGGAAGTCATTCAGACGCACGCGGCGGATCTTGATCAGCTGGGATTGTCCATCGAACCCTTCGGGTCCGGAGCGTGCCTTGTCCGGGCGTTGCCCGCGATCCTCGCCCACGCGGATGCCGAAGCCCTCGTGCATGATTTGGTCGAAGATTTGGCGCAATGGGATTCGCTGTCCTCCCTTGAAGAGCGGGTGACGCCGATCATGGCGTCGCTTGCCTGCCATGGCGCCGTGCGAGCCGGGCGCTCGATGGCTCTTCCAGAGATCAAACGCCTGGTCGAAGAATGGGTGGAGGAGGGACGGATCATGACGTGCCCTCACGGCCGGCGTGTGGCTTTCCGACTTTCAGTGGATGAATTGGCTCGTATGTTCAACCGGACCTGACGGCCTTTCTAGAGTCTCCATATGCTGCGTCTTGCAGAACATCACGTAGTTCATAGACCACTGGTGGCGCTGGTCGGACCGACCGCGGTGGGAAAAAGCGAGGTCGGCGTGCACCTCGCGCAGGCGCTTGGCACCGAGGTTTTGGCGGCCGATTCCCGGCAGGTCTATCAGGGGATGGATATTGCCACCGACAAACCGACCGCCGAACAGCGGCGGGCAGTGCCCCATCGACTCATCGACCTGGTCGCGCCGGATCAGCGATTCAATGCGGGAATGTATCGAGAGGCCGCTCTGCGGGAACTTGAACGTCTGTACGGAGAACGCAAATTGCCTCTCGTGGTCGGAGGAACCGGCCTGTATGTGCGGGCGTTGATCAGGGGATTGTGTGACGCGCCGCCAAGCGACCCGGCCGTGCGTGCGGAGCTGATCGATCAAGCGCGCCGGTATCAGAAGGGCTTTCTGCATCAGGAACTCGCCAAGGTAGATCCGGAACAGGCGCGGCTCCTTCATCCCAATGACGAAGTGAAGATCATTCGCGCGCTGGAGGTGCAGCGCTTATCGGGACGGCCGCTGTCCGATGTGCACCGGCGCCACCGGTCAGCCGTTCCGGTCCATTCACCGCTGATCTTCGGCCTCATACGAGATCGTCAGTCGCTCTATACGCGGATTGAACAACGAGTGGACACATTCTTCATGAACGGCCTGGTGGAGGAAACCGCCACGCTTCTTGCCCAGGGCTACGACCGAGAATCGGCCGCGATGAAGGGACTCGGATATCGGCAAGTGGCCGCATTCCTTGCGGGTGACTATGATCGGGACGAGGCGGTTCGACGTCTCAAGCGGGATACGCGGCATTTCGCAAAACGGCAACTCACCTGGTTCCGGCATGAGCCGGCGATCGTCTGGGTGACCGTCAATGATGAGACGCGATCGGAGAGGCTGGCGGAGAAGCTGGCGACACTCATTGAATCATTTCTTGCCGAGTTGGCGGACCGACCAATGCAAGGGGCGGACGCAGTCTCACTAGAGGCCGGAGGAGTCACAGTCGGATGAGAAAACAGCACCGAGCCGGAACACCCCTGTTGGGTATCATCGGCGGAAGCGGACTCTACGATATCGAAGGCATGGCGCACATGCGCGAGACGGTGGTGCGAACGCCGTTCGGCCGGCCTTCGGATGCGGTCATCACCGGCATGGTGGGCGGGGTGCCGGTGGCATTTCTCTCCCGGCATGGGCGTGGACATCGTGTGAATCCGACCGCGATCAATTATCGGGCCAACTTATACGCCTTAAAATCCCTCGGCGTTCAGCGGGTGATTTCCGTCAGCGCGGTCGGCAGCATGAAAGAGGCGATCAACCCGGGTGACGTAGTATTGCCGGATCAGTTCATCGATTTGACCAAACGCCGGGCCGGCACGTTTTTCGATGAGGGAATCGTCGCGCATGTCGCGTTTGCGGAACCGGTCTGCCGATCGCTCTCGGACTCGCTGGCCCATGCCGCGCAAACGGTGGGCGCGACGTTGCACCGGGGTGGCGCCTATATCTGCATCGAAGGCCCTCAATTTTCCACCAGAGCGGAGTCCCGGCTGTATCGCACATGGGGCGTCGATGTCATCGGGATGACCAACATGCCGGAAGCAAAATTGGCGCGCGAGGCGGAACTCTGTTATGCCACGCTGGCGCTGGTCACCGATTATGATTGTTGGCATGAGACGGAAGAATGCGTCACGGTGGAGGCGATACTGGAAACTCTGCGCCGAAACGTGACACTGGCCAAGCAACTGTTGCGCAAGGTCATTCCGAATCTGGCCGGGCCGAGTCCTTGCGGTTGCAATGAAGCCTTGCGCAATGCAATCGTCACCCCGCCCGGGTTGGTTTCCTCAGCGGTCAGGAAGCGCGTCGGCCTGCTCATCGATCGATATATCGGCACACACAAAAGGAGACGGTGAACGTTATGGGCAAGTTATTGGTTGTGGGATCGGTCGCGCTGGATACGGTCAAAACTCCCTTCGGTGAGGTAGAGGAAGTGCTGGGCGGGTCCGCTACATATTTTTCCACGGCCGCGAGCTATTTTACGAGCGTCGATTTGATCGCCGTGGTGGGGGAGGACTTTCCGGACCGGCATGTGAAATTTCTCCAGAGCCGCGGCGTCGATCTGGCGGGTCTTGAGCGCCGCCCCGGAGCGACGTTTCGCTGGAAGGGGGAATACTCGCACCAGCTCAATGAAGCGCGCACGCTGGACACCAGGCTGAACGTGTTTGAGACATTCCGGCCGAGCATTCCCGAGCAGTATCGCGCGCCGGAAGTGTTGTTTCTCGGCAATATCGATCCGGAATTGCAGTCGGATGTGCTCAACCAGGTGAAGCGGCCGGCGCTTGTCGCCTGCGACACCATGAATTTCTGGATCAACGGCAAGCAGGACGCGCTGTGGAAGGTGCTGGAACGGATCGATGTATTGCTGATCAATGACGGCGAAGCGCGGGCATTGGGCGGTGATCCGAATCTCGTCAAGGTGGCCCGCACCATCCTCGCGCGCGGCCCGAAACACCTGATCGTCAAACGCGGAGAATACGGCGTCTTGTTATTCAACGACAAACAGGTGTTCGGCGCCCCCGCCTACCCGCTGGAGGAAGTCAGAGATCCGACCGGAGCCGGAGATACCTTCGCAGGAGGATTTCTCGGGTATCTGGCGGCCACAGGCAATCGGTCGCCGGAGGCAGTTCGCCAGGCCATCATCTTCGGCAGCGTCATGGCATCCTTTACGGTTGAAGCCTTTAGTCTTGACCGTTTGAAGATCCTGGATTACAAAGAAATAGAAGAACGATTCCGCTCGTTTAAGCGGTTGACCCACTTTGAAGATATCGGCGGGTGAACGTAACGTGACAGGCGGCGGCCGGAGCATGCTCAGGCGAGCGACGATTCTATCCACAGTATTCTGGAGTGTCGTGCCGGTCTTTATGCTGGCGGTCGGCTGCGCCAGCGAGGAGAATATCCGGAAGTCCAAAGGCCATTACCAGGAAGGATTGGCGCGGCTTGGCACCGATCAGCAACAGGCGTATGTCTCCTTTCAGAAAGCCGTCAAACTGAACCCGGACAATAAAGAGGCGCACTACGGGCTTGGACATGTGTATGCGACCCAGGGCAAATTTAAGCAGGCCGAAGAAGAATTCCGGCAGGCCATCCGCATCGATCCCGATTATTCCGAAGCCCACACCTATCTCGGTCAGGTCCTTGCCAATCAGGAAGAATGGAAGGAGGCGATTGCGTCCTTTCGTCGCGCGCTCAACAATCCGCTGTACGCGACGCCCGATTTGGCGCGATTTCATTTGGGCCGCGCCATGCTCCACGAAGGGGATCCGCAGGGAGCTATGGAAGTGTTGGAAGATGCGCTCACGGTGAATCCTCCCAATATCCCTCCGGCGCGGCTTCATCTCGAACTGGGGCGCGTGTATCATCAACTCGGGTTCGACGTGCGGGCGCGCGAGTCCCTCATGAAGGCGTCAACGCTCGATAAAGACGGCGAGTATGCAACCGCCGCCAAGGAACTGCTGGCTCGGATCAAACCTTAGGCAGGATGTATGGAATCAGTCGGCGAATTTTTTAGACAAGTGCGGGAGACCAAGGGGCTGACGATCGACGAGGTGGCATCGAAGACGAGGATCCGGTCTGATTTTGTCCAAGCGCTCGAAGACGGGAATTTTGCCAAACTTCCGGACCAGGTGTTTGCCCGCGGCTTTGTCCGGTCTTATGCGCGGTCGCTCGGATTGGATGAGGAAGATGCCGTTCGTCGATTTGCGGAGTCGGCGGGGTCTTTCTACGACAAGCAGGGCGAGCGGGAGCGCCTGCGACAACGGCAGATCGAAGAGGATCGGCGGCGCCGCGCCAATCGTAAAGCGGTGACGATCGCCGTTATGATCGCCGTGCTGACGTTGATCTTTCTCCTGAGTCGCGAACAGTCTTCCGTCGTCGTGCGTCGATCCCCACCGGACGCGCCTCCGCCCAGTAAAAAGACACAGCCGATCAAGGAGGGCCAAGGTCTCCAGCAGCGATCCGAAGCGGAGAATCCTCAAACGTCGCCCGCAACCAAATTGCCCGACCCTCCTCCGATCGCGATGAAACCACCGGTTGAAAAGGTCCAGCCCATTCCAGCCCCGCCGGCGCCCCGCCCCGTTGATCCGGCGCCTGTTTCGACTCTTCCGGCCGTCGGCTTATCGGAGGGTCCTCTGGCAGGGCTGTCCGTCGATGGACCGATCAATTCCGATGAACCGCTCGTGCTTGATTTGGAGGCGACCGAATTGAGCTGGGTCGTCGTGCAAATCGACGCGGGCAGCCCTCAAGAGGCTCTCTTGCGGCCGGGCCAACGAGCGCAGTGGAAAGCTCAGGACCAGTTCATGGTGACGTTGGGCAATGCCGGCGGCGTCCGGGCGGAGCTCAACGGCAAGCCGCAACGGCCGTTCGGTCCCAGCGGCAAGGTGGTGCGGGATGTGCTGTTGAAACGCTGACCTGTTCATTTCGATTGTTTCCTGCCTGCCATTTGCTTTATCCGCATCAGCGGGTCCTCGGCTTTTTCAGAAATGCGCCACACCGTCGCTCTTTCTGTGGCGACCCTGGAGCGATTGGGGCGCAAAGGTGTCCCTGTTTGCCCGTCGGCGACTTGTAGAAGACGTCATCAGCATCGTTAACTATTGAAAAATAAAATGAGGGATCCCGCGAGGTTGCTGGCACAAGGTTTGAGAGAGGCAATGGCAGGCGACGGCGTGCTAATCGGCTCCGTAGGTATTCCGGAGGGTCCACCGCAGTGAAGGGACGGGGAGTGGGGCAGTTTTCTTTTGCGCCATGCCGGTGGAGAAGGCCTTTGACCGGATTCCCGTTTCCGCGGGAATGACAGACGTCGGTGGATCCGATGGCAAATCGGCTCACTATCAGGGAGCGTGTTCCCTTGACAAAGTTGAAAAGTGATTGCTATAGTTCGCGCGCTTTGTTCGCTCTGTTCGGATTTTTCCCTATTGGACATCCGTCAGCCGTCATATTTTTTGTTCACGCAGTGGGTTCAACACAAAGGAGGAGTGGTGATGGGGTATCTTTCTAAGTCTTTGGGAGTTGCAGCGGCCCTCATGTTGTTGTCTGCGACGGTGGTTGGAGCCGAGGAGCGCGACCCGCTCAAGCCTCGCGTTGCTCCCGACCAGATTTCAGATGCCAAGGCGATGAAAAATCCGGTAGCATCGACTCCGGAAAGTATTGCCAAGGGCAAAGCCTTGTACGAGGGAAAAGGCACCTGCTTTAACTGTCATGGAAAAGAGGGTAAAGGGGATGGACCTGCCGGCGCAATTTTGAATCCAAGCCCCCGCAACTTCACCAATTGCAAGTTCCACAAGAAGCGGAAGGACGGGGAACTGTTCTGGGTCATCAAGAACGGCAGCCCGGGCACGGGCATGGTGTCCTTGATTCCCGCCGCAATCACGGAAGAAGAAGCTTGGGCCATCATCAATTATGAGCGCAGCTTCTGCAAGGGAGACGAATAGACCCACTTCTGATCCGAGGTCAGGAACGCGAAGGGGCGGAGAGGATTTGGATTTCCTCTCCGCCCCTTCTTTTTTGTGCCGGCTTGGGAAAAGGCAGCGTCTCGGCGCTGCCGGGATGGGCGGGTGAGATTAACGGGAATGCGCACGGCTTGCTGTGCGCGGGGTGGGCGGGTGAAATTAACGGGAATGCGCACGGCTTGCTGTGCGCGGGGTGGGCGGGTGAAATTGGGAAAGGCAGCGTCTCGGGTAGCCGGCTGCGGAGCAACCGGGGGATGTGGCGGGTGAAAAATCGCCTGCTACATACTTAGCAGGCTGTTGAAAAACTATTTTGGAGGTTAATGAAACAATCGCTCTCGGTTATTTCGAATGGCGAAAGAGGATCGTATCGGATGTTCAAAATGGCCTTCCAGTGAGGCAGCAGCAAGCGAGGAGGCGAATCAATCGTACTCTGTCTCGTCGGTTGAGCCTCTGTGCGATGCGAGAACAAAGCTGGAGGACTTTCTCAACATCCTATTCGGGATGGTTTGTTCCGGCAAGAGCCGCCGGCTTGGTCAACACCGCGTCGGCGGTTCGATCTCCGGCGCGTAGCGAAGGGATGACTTGAGGACGTTGGTCTTGATGAAATGAGGCGCGTGCGGCGGGGAGGACTTTATCGTTCACATAGAGGGTCAACTCCCTGATCGTGACCTCCCCGTTGCGGTCGCTATCCGCTTCGCCTCGAAGTCCTCGCAGGAGATAGTAGGTGTAGATGCCATGACGCAGGGTGTCGGATTCAAAGCTCTTGCCCATTCCCGTCGTCCCGATCAGGCGGATGAGCGATCCGTTTGAAACCTGCCACTGTGGAGCAGGACCTTTTCCTTGGCGGTCGGCTCCCTGCTTGAGCACCGATCCGTCGAAGATGAATAACGTCTGTTTGACCTTGAGTCGCGTAAGGGCGGCCTCGAGATCTTTTAGTGAATACAATCGGGTCGTCGCGGCCAGACTGCCTTCATAGGGAATGAGAAACGTGTCCCCCGTCTGTGTGACCAACGCCTGTCCCGCAAAATAAAAGATCACGGTGGAATCCCTGGTGACACGCGGCGGCAGCCAATCCAGCAGGGCTTCCTCGATGTCCGGCCGCAGCGCTTTTGAATCCTGCAGCACCCGGATGTTCGCCGCCGGCACGCCTCCTAACGACTTGAAGTAGGCCGCCATCATCTTCGCATCCGGGGACGCGTACTTCCGTGCCGGCAGCCCCTGATCCCGGTAAGCGCTCAAGCCGATCGAGATCACATAATTGTGAGGTTGCCGGAATCCGGACGCCGCCGGAACGTCATCGACGTCGCCTAAGACGAGGCCGGTCGAGCGCAAAGTCACCGGCAGGGACTGTTCCGGAGACGCCGTTCGCGTTGTTCCATCCACGACGGTCACCTTCAACTCGACTTGTTGCGCCTGGATTGTTTGCGGCAGGGTGGCGACAAAATCCAACGATTTGGACTCTCCCGGCTCGAGCCGCCCCACCGGCAATGTGGTAGCGGGAAATTGAGCGAGCAGCATCTCATGTCCCGTGAGAGAGGCCGACACATTGGAAAGAGTCTGGGTGCCGCCGTTTACGATATCCAGGTGGACACGCAATCGCTCGCCGCCGTCGAACACCAGATCGCTGTTTTCATCAAGCACTTTTGCCTTGAAAGATAATCCACTCGGCAGAGGCGACCTGTCGGCCGTCGCCGCCGGAGCGGGAACGGGGCTCGCCGCCGCTGATGGAGCGGTCTGATCCGGAGAGACGGCTTGATCCGGAGGCGCGAACGTGCTTCGCGTCTCGGCCGCGAACCGCAGCGCGAACTCCGTCATGGCGTTCGGTAAGAGCGGATCCAAAATGTACTCGCAATTTCTCTGCATCGGCTCGATCCGAACCCGTTCTCGCCGGCTCACTTGAATTTCGGGTTCGCGCAGCAGTTTTCCTGTGGCATCGTAAATCTTTTCGACCCCGCTGAACCGCACCTCAGCCGGCGGCCGATCGTACTGGTTATCCATGTGAATCTGAAAGTTCGAGTCGACAAGATCGATACGGATCACCAGATCGGTCGGCGGCCCCTGTGTTTCCGCGGCGCCCATCTCGACCCTGGTGAATAATCGATGCGCGGCTTCGATCAGGACTTCCTCGAGATCCGCGCCCACCCGGATCGGGCGGAAATGCCCGCAGTTGTCCATGTACTCGAATTTGGCGTCGGTCACGGAAGGAGCCAATTCGAGCTTCACGCTGTAGGGCAATGGCTGACCCATATCCGGTAGATCCACGCGCTTGGTGCATCCAACGGCGACCGTCATCGCCAGGAGCCCGGCCAGAAGCAAGAACAAGGAGAGAGGGGTTTCGGCTGATCGGGTCATGCGGTGGTTCGTCAGATGGATCGAATGCGGGTCGGCGCTTGGGGAAGGAAACGTACCGGAATCACGGCGAGAATGCAACCGGCGACGGCGACCTTGCCAGCCGAGAGAAGCTCATCTATTCTACGTCGCATGTTGGTGCTCGGTCTTTCCAACATGCGTGACGCCGCCGCGGCCCTGTTAGAGAACGGCCGCATCGTCGCTGCGGCGGAAGAAGAGCGATTCGTCCGCCGGCGGCATGTGACGGCGCTGCCCGTCCAGGCCATGCGCTACTGTCTGCGCGAAGCCGGGGTCTCCTTGAATCAGGTTCACGCGCTTGCGGTCCCTTGGAAATATTGGGTGCTCGGAAGGCGCGCGGGATTGGCCGTCGGCGCGATGCTTCGATCGCCGCGCCTCTGTCTCGTGAAAGGCCGCCGGAGCATGGAGCGGCTTGGTCAGGAGTGGAAGGAGCTGCTGTTCCTGCGCCGCGAGATTCGGCGCCGCATGGATAGCGCCGGGCCGCGGCCGGTTTTCCTCGATCATCATCTCTGTCACGCGGCCAGCGCGTTTTTGGTCTCGCCGTTCGAGCGGGCCGCGATCCTGGTAGTAGACGGCGCGTCCGAAGCCGATACGACGATGATGGCCATGGGCGAAGGCCAACGATTGACCGTGCTTCAGCGCACGCCGCTACCTCATTCGCTGGGCCAGTTCTACGCGTCGATCACGGCTTTTCTCGGATTCAAACCCGACTACGATGAATATATCGTCATGGGGTTGGCGGCGTATGGAAAGCCGGTCTATGCCGATCTTCTTCGCCGGCATGTGCTTCGATTGATGCCGGCGGGGCGATTTGCGCTCAATACCAGACTCTGCGACTTTCATCTGGCCAGGGTCGGATTCTTTTCCCGCGAATTTGTCGGCCTGTTCGGGGGGCGCCGCGCGCCGACCGATGACCTGACGCAGCGGCATCGTGACGTGGCCGCGAGCGCGCAGCTGGTGTTGGAAGAGGCCGTGCTTCATCTGGGCCGCCATTTGCGGACGCTGACCGACGCGGATTCCTTATGTTTGGCTGGCGGTGTCGCCTACAACTGCGTGGCTAACGGCCGCTTGCGCGATGAGCTTGGATTTCGACACGTCTTTGTCCAGCCGGCGGCGGGCGATTCCGGCGCTGCGTTGGGCGCCGCCTTGCTGCTGTCGTCGCGCCGAGGGGATTTGCCTGAGCGGCAAGTGATGCGCCATGCCTATTGGGGGCCGGAGTTCAGTGAAGCAGACTGTCGCCGGGCTGTTGATCGTGCCGGATTGACGGCGCGTAGGCTGGAGGACGCGGCGCTCTGCGAACAGGTCGCGGGAGAGTTGGCCGCCGGCCGGCTCGTGTTCTGGTTCCAAGGTCGCATGGAATGGGGGCCGCGCGCCCTGGGTAATAGAAGTTTGCTTGCGGACCCGCGAAGGGAAGACATGCGGGCGATCATCAACACCAAAGTCAAATTGAGGGAGCCCTTTCGTCCCTTCGCGCCCTCCGTGACCGAGGAGCGGGCACAGGAATACTTCGACCTGAAGGCGGAGTCGCCGTTTATGGCATGCACGGCCTCGGTGCGCGCGTCGGCCAAAGGGCTCCTTCCCGCCGTGACCCATATTGACGGAACCGCTCGGGTGCAAACCGTCGCGCAGGCGGTCAATCCGACATTTCATCGATTGCTGAATGCCTTTGGCGCTCGAACCGGGGCGCCGGTGCTCCTGAATACCTCGTTCAATGTTCAAGAGCCGATTGTCTGTTCACCCGACGACGCGGTGCGGTGTTTCCTCCGCACGCAAGTTGATTGGTTGGTGCTGGGTAATCTGCTTGTCGCGAGGCCGCAAGAAGGCAGATCTATGAGCGATGCGCGCTGATTCCGGCGACATGCCGGTCGCCTTTCGGAAGACGGGTTCTTTTTCCGCTCTCGATCTGCTTCTGATCATTTTCATTGTCAATCTCACGCTACAGCCGTTGGTCGAGCCCGACTTCGGATGGCACTTGCGGGCCGGGCTGGATTTTCTCGATCGCGGGGGCGACCTTCCGGAACAGGATCCCTATTCTCATACCATGCCGGATTGGCAATGGGTCGAACATGCATGGCTGACAGATGCGATCATTGCCCTCGTCTACCGAGGCCTCGGACCGATCGGCGCGTTGGGAGCCATGATGTTCTTTGCCGGTCTGGCGACCGCGGCGTTCGTGATCAGTGCGGCCCGCGCGGAGGCGCCGCGGACCTCGCGGCTGGCGGTGATCATGGCGAGTCTCTGGGTGGCCTTGCCGTTCTTGGGGGCGCGGACCCAATTGGTCAGTCTGGCCGGGATCGCCCTCGTGCTCTGGCTCTATCATCATTGTGTGCGGGGGAAGGACTCGTTTATCTGGCTCTACCCGCCGTTGTTCCTGATATGGGCGAACTTGCACGGCGGGTTTACCGCCGGATTGTTTCTTTTGGGCCTGATCTTGGGCGGCAACGCGATCCTGCACGTCCTGGGTCTGCGATGGCCCAACTGCTGTCGATCGGACGAACCGCTCCTGTCGGGAAGCCGAATCGCATCGCTCGCTTGCTCCTTTGGTCTGTCCTGCGCGGTGACTCTGATCAATCCGTATGGATGGCGGCTGCATCGGGAGATTTACGAGTCACTGACGGACCGGCTCATGTTGGAGCAGTTGCGGGAGTGGCAAGCGGTGTCGTTTGAAGGTTGGGCTGGAACGGCGTTTCTCGTTTATCTCATCACCGTCGCGGTCCTGGCGGGTGCCTGGTATCGTCGAATCGAACCGATTCGATGGGCTCTGCTTTCCGTCACGTTGGTGTGGTCACTGTGGCACTGGCGGAACGTGACCATTTTCCTGATCGTGGCCGTTCCGCTCGCCGCGGATTTATTTCAGAGTTGCCGGCTATGGGTTCTCCGGTTCGTGCCGCCTGGGCGCCGGCCTCTGATGCAATTTGGAATAACCGTGACGGTCGCCCTCCTTCTTGTCTCGCTTGATGGGGACCACCTTCAAAACCTGGTATCGGCGGGGACGGAGCCGGCGGAATTCTTCAGGCGAACGGAATATCCGATCGAAGCCGTGAAATGGATTGAAGGCCATCGGGATGAGGTTGGGCGGCGGCTCTACAACGATTACGGCTACGGCGGATTTCTCCTATGGTGGCTACCGGGTGAGAAGATCTTTATCGACGGCCGTATGCCGGCCTGGCGGATCGGCGACCGCGCCATCTTCCCCGATTACTTATTGATCAATAACGGTGGGCGCCCGGCGCTCACACTGTTGGAGAAGTACGGCGTCGATTGGGGCCTGGTTCAACGGGATTCGGTTCTCGCGAGGAGCCTCGGCGAAACACCGGCCTGGCAAGAGATCTACGCGGACGGCAAAGTCGTGATCCTGCGGCGACGTCCATGATGCGATGGTGGAATTATTGGAGCGACGTTCGCTCGATCGGATTGAGGATGAGATCGGCTCCGGAAACGCGGCGGGAGGACTCGTAGAGTCCTCGACCGGCGCGCCGCCGGACCGACAGAAGACTCAAGAACATGGCTATCCCGTCGCGAAAAGGCCGGACCTTCGAACCGGGCTGGTCGGACCAATTGACCGGCACCTCGGCGATGCGATAGCCCCGACGCGTCGCGAGGTAGAGCAATTCCAGGTCAAACCCATACCCATTTACACAAGCCACGGAAAACAGCTCTTGGGCCACCGGCTTCCGAAAAAGCTTGAACCCGCATTGGGTATCCTGAATCCCGCGCAGCCCCATCCGTTGGACGATCGCGTTGAATAGGCAGCCAAGGACACTGCGGTGCAGACGCGCATGCACAGTATACCGGCTGTCCCGCGACGCCAATGTACGCGAACCGATCGCGATGTCGGCACCGTGGGTCATCGCCTGTTCCAGCCGTTCCAATTCTTCAATCCGAGTGGCGCCATCCGCATCGGCAAACAGTTGCAGGCGGCCTTGAGCTGCCTGCATGCCGAGCCGGACCGCGGCTCCTTTCCCGACATTGCGGGCGGACCGGATTAGTCGGAGGCAAGGCAATGTGCCGGCCAGCGTGCCGACGAGTTCAGCGGTGTTATCCCGGCTGCCGTCATCCACCACGATGATCTCGTACGGCGACCGACGACCGCTCAGATAGGCGATGGAAGATTCGAGAAAAGAGGGAAGGCGACGGGCTTCGTTATATGCGGGAATGACGACGGAAAGATCGGGCCAGCTATGGCTGAACCGTTTCACGGGATGGCGACTCCGGTTGCACGCAGACAACTCGTTTCGTCCGGTTCATTATTGGGGAGACTCCGAGCGGAAACCTAGCCCACTTTCAATTGGAAAGCAAGTTCTGATCGCAGGTCTTGACAGCTTTGCGGTACGGAGGCGATCGTATGTCATGGCATTATTCTTTCACTGTTTCACTGGCTTCAAACCCGACTGCTCTTCTCGATCACATTCCATTGGATGGAAGCGGATTGTAGGGAGGTGTACCATGAGCTGGATGGGGCTCTTTCTCATTCTGGGCTCGTCGTTCGGATTGCTTTCCGGGTGCGCCTCCAGCCATCCGCCCAACCGGCTGGAGCAGTATTTAGGCCGGCCTGCGGCCGCATCATCGCCGGTTCCGCTTCCCGCGGATCGTCCGGTACGCGCGTCGCTTATTGTAATTGAAGATAGATCCGGGCCGGATGCGGCTCCGGTCCTGCCCGACGAGGCCCATGTCCGCATTGCGGAGCAGATCAGAAACGAGATCAACGGCAGATACCCCCTTGTCATCGACAAAGTCATTCCGTCCGCCCAGTTGACGCCCGGCAGCGGTCTGCCGGATCTGATTGCTTTCGGCAAACAACAGGGAGTGCAGTACCTTCTCATTACCGTTCTTTCAAGCGAGGAGCAGCAATATCCGGTGTCCCTCTTTCTCGGATGGACCACCCATCGGCAGCCAGGCCTCCGGCTGGACAACTGGTCGCTGGCCGAAGCCGCGCTTTTGGACGTGGCCGCGGGGCAAGTCGTGTTGCAGGCGGAGGGACGCGCCTGGGCTACGTTGGACAGCCCCACTGCTCCCGGCATCAATCAATGGTACCCCGTCATCTATTTGCGACCTCAAGATCCGGAACGGCGCATCTGGCCCCCGACCTACGAGGGCGCGCCGATTACACTGCGGCTGATCTCCATGAGCGAAGCCGCGAAACGTCTGGTGTTGAACGTGCAGCAAGCCTGGATCGAGAAGCGGCAGGTTGAAATCGCCGGCATGCAACCATGATTCCGTGTTGATTTTTTCCTCTTTGAAGGCCATTCGATGATTAGTGTAGAATGACGTGTTCGACGGACGAAGATTTTCGGGAATCTTCAATTTTCAGCTTCCGGAGGAGAGAATATGCACAGACGTCAGCGCGGTATCCTTGTCCTTGCAGCCATCTTTCTTGCCACGGTGACGGTCGTCGGGTTGACGTTGTCACTCGGGCCGAGCGCTGAAGCAGCGGGAGTTCCCCCCTCTCTCGCGCAAGGCTTCTCTGAAATTGTCAAAGCCGTCAATCCGGCCGTCGTGAATATTGCCGTGACCGGTGGAGGCGAGGGACGCCGGGAAGGCCGGCGGCCGCTCCCGCCGGGACCATTCGGAGCGCCTCCCGGGGGTCCTCCCGGTGAAGAACCACCCGGCATGGAGCCGCCTGGACCTCCGGGCGCACCCGGCCCCCCCGGCGGTGGTCCGCATCGGCCCGAACAGAGTGCCGGGTCCGGCGTGATCCTGGATCCCAGTGGCTATATTGTCACCAATAATCACGTCGTGGAGGGTGCATCGCAGATTACCGTTACCCTGTCCGATCGCCGGGAATTTTCCGCGAAGGTGATTGGCGCCGATCCCAAGACCGATTTGGCGGTCATTAAGATTGAAGCGAAGGATTTGACCGCCCTCAAGTGGGCCGACTATGACGAACTCCAGGTCGGCGACATGGTGCTGGCAGTAGGGAGCCCCTTCGGGCTCAGTTCGACGGTAACGCTGGGCATCATCAGCGCGTTAGGTCGCGGCAATGTCGGAATCGCGGACTATGAAGATTTTATCCAGACCGATGCGGCGATCAATCCGGGCAACTCCGGCGGCGCGTTGGTCAATATGCAAGGCAAGCTGATCGGCATCAATACCGCCATTTTCTCGAGAACCGGAGGGTCTGAGGGAATCGGGTTTGCGATTCCCAGCAGCATCGCCCTGGATATCGTGGAAAGCCTGACCAAGACCGGAAAGGTCGTCCGGGGTTGGATGGGGGTGGCCATCCAGGAGATCACGCCGGCGCTCGCCAAATCGTTCAAATTGCCCGAGCAGCGGAAGGGTGTGTTAATCAGCGATGTCAATGAAAACGGCCCGTCGTATGCCGCCGGTATGAAGCGCGGTGACGTCGTGGTGGCGTTCAACGGCAAAGAGGTTCAAAGCGTGAGTCAGCTCCGAAATCTCGTTGCGCGGACCACCGTGGGGAAAGAAGCCGATATCAAAATCCTCCGGGACGGCAAGGAGCAGAGCCTGAAAATCAAAGTAGCGGAGCGGCCGTCGGACGAAGTCTTGGCCAAGCGGGAGCCGGCGCCGAGCGGGCCGACCGAAACCGTCAAGCCGCCGGACAACGTCCTCGCGGCGCTCCGTGTCCAGACCTTGGATGCGGCGATGATGAGCCAGCTCAATCTTCCCGCCAAGACGACGGGAGTGGTGGTGAGTTCGGTGGAATCGGGAAGTTCGGCCGAGTCGGCGGGTCTCCAGCGTGGAGATGTCATCCAGGAAATCAATCACGAGGTGGTCAAGAGTCTGGAGGATTATCAGAAGGCGTCAGCCAAGGTGAAGAAGGACGAGATGGTAGTGCTTCTGCTGAGCCGGCAGGGGAACAACCTCTTCGTGGCCGTGAATCCGAAGTAACAACGCGGGACGTACGAGTTGGTGAATTGGTGATTTCGTGTGTTGACCTCATAACTTCACCGAATCACCAAGTCACCGATCACCAATTCGATTATGGCTGACGGATTCAAACTGCAAGAGTGGCTGCAAGACACGATCTTCAAGCCGCTCGAAGACAAAAAAATGCCGGTCATGGAGCACCTGGTGGAGCTCCAGGTCCGGCTGACACGCGCAGTGATTGTGACGGCCATCGTGTTCGTCGGCACATTTTTCTATGCCGACCTATTGGTCAAATGGATCCGTGTCCCGCTTCAGAACATGTTTGTGCCGGGTTCCCTGACATGGGTCCCCACGGATCTGCCGACCGTTCCCTTTGTCTTTCTCGCCCCGGCTGAAGCCCTCTGGCAGAACATCAAGGTCGCCGGTCTTTTTGCCCTGGTGTTCGCGACTCCGTACATCCTGTGGGAGACCTGGCAATTCGTCGTGCCCGGCTTGCATTCGCAGGAACGGCGTTTCGTGGGCCCGTTCGTGATCCTGAGCACGCTCGCGTTTTATCTAGGGCTCTCGTTTTCCTTCTTTTTCGTGCTGCCGTTCGCGCTGAATTTCCTGATTTCGTACGGCGTCAACGCGGGTTTTATTCCGCAACTGTCGATCGCGCAGTACGTCGGCTTTGCCCTGTGGTTCCTTTTGGTCTTCGGCCTGATTTTCGAAGTTCCGCTGGCCATCACGCTGTTGGCGAAACTCGGTTGGGTGGACGCTCCCTTGTTGAAACGCTACCGGAAATGGGCTTTTCTCACGGCGTTTATCTTTGCGGCTCTCCTGACGCCGACGCCGGACCCGTTCAATCAATGTCTCATGGCCCTGCCGATGTATATTTTTTACGAGGTCGGCATTATTAGCGCCGGAATTTTCAACAAGAAGGCGAAAGAGTCGAAGGAGAAGGCGGAAGGCCTCAAGGCGGATGTCGGCAAAGCCGCTGCCGCGCCTGTGGGACCCACTGTTCCGCAGACGGCGCTGGCCGGTGAAAGCGAGTATGTGGGGATTACCGGCTCGCCCGGCCGCCGGCGGTAAACACGGCCTTATGGTGGATGTAGCCGTGCTCGTGGTCAGCAGCAAAATCGCATCGAGCCGTGAGCTCGACACCGGCCGTCCAAGTCTTGAGCAGGCGGTGAAGGAATTGCCGGGGAGACTCGTCGCGTATGTCTGCGTGCCGGATGACCGGGCTGCGATTCGGAACGGATTGGAGCAACTCTGTGATGTCCAGGGACCGGATGTCGTGTTGACCGTCGGAGGAACCGGCGTCAGGCCGACCGACTGGACGCCGGAAGCGACCAGGGAAGTCATTGAAAAGGAAATTCCCGGGATCGGGGAAGCGATGCGCCAGGAAAGCCTTAAAAAAATGCGGACCGCCATGCTGTCCCGCGGCACGGCGGGGATCAGGGGGAGGGCGTTGATCGTGAATTTGCCCGGCAGCCCGCGCGGAGTAAAGGATAATTTGGCCGTGCTGGCGCCGATTCTTGACCATACCATTGAAAAAATCAGCGGACGTGCGGGCGCCATCCGTGATGATCAGCGATAGGAGTACCTAAATGCCTCGTGAACTCAACGTCATTTCTCATTCCGGTTCCGGACAGGGCGACAACTGTACCTACATGTGGGCCTGCGCGATCTGCGACGAGAATGAGACCTGTCAGAAAGACAAGGAAGGCCATAGCCGGTGGCTGGTTGCCAAGCGGATGGAGCGGATCGAGTACAAAGTGCTCATCATGAGCAACAAGGGCGGTGTGGGGAAAAGCACCTGCACGACCAATCTGGCCGTGAGCCTTGCCCTGAAAGGCTGGCATGTCGGAATCTGCGACATGGATATCCATGGACCCAATATTCCGAAGATGGTGGGGGCGGAGGGGCAGAAGCTCAAGATCAGCACCTCGGGGGGCATCATTCCTCACCAGGCCTATAATCTTAAGATCGCGTCGATGTCCTTCCTGCTCCAAAATTCGGACGATCCCATTATTTGGCGCGACGCCTATAAATATGAATTCATCAATCAGTTGCTCGGGGGCGTGGAATGGCAGGATTTGAATTTTCTTTTGGTGGATCTGCCGCCCGGAACCGGCAATGAATCCGTGACGACGATCGATCTGTTGGGACAAGTCAGCGGAGCCGTCATTATCACTACGCCGCAGGAAGTGGCTCTCCTCGATTCCCGCAAGTCGGTGACGTTTTGCAAGGACAGCGAAGTGCCCATCGTGGGCATTGTGGAAAATATGAGTGGTCTGGAATGCCCGCATTGCCACCAACATGTGGACGTGTTTCGCAAGGGCGGAGGCGAAGCTTCGGCCGCGGACATGGGCGTGCCCTTTTTGGGAAGGATTCCATTGGATCCCGAAGTGGTCACGCAGAGCGACGCAGGCGAGCCGTACGCGCTGTTCAATTCGGATACGGCGACGGCGCAGGCATATCACGACATTGCCAATCAACTCGAGGCCTTTTGCAAGAAGAGCGGGTCCTTGTTGAAAGTCGGACCACGCCACCAGCATTGAAGGGAGACAGAACGTGAAGGCGGCAGATGCGACAACCGGCTTGACTCCGCTCCATGAGGCTCAGCGCATCGTTCTTGATGCCGCGATTCCGCTTGGCTTGGAGAAGATTTCCATTCTGGACACGCTGGGCCGCGTGTTGGGCGAAGATATTATTGCCGAACGGGATAACCCGCCCTGGGACAATAGTGCGATGGACGGCTTTGCGGTCCGTTGGGAGGACATTAAGCAGGAACAAGCGATTGCCAAGCCCGTGACGCTGAAAATCGTCGAAGATGTGCCCGCCGGTAAGATGCCGACGCGACGTGTCGGACCGGGGGAGGCGATCCGCATCATGACCGGCGCGCCGATCCCTACGGGCGCCGATACCGTATTGAAGGTCGAAGATACGGAGCACCAGCCGGATTCGGTCCGTGTGTTCAAGGCGGAGCCTCGGTCGTCGAATATCAGACCGCAAGGAGAAGACGTCAAGAAAGGCGATTGCATCATTGCGAAGGGGACCCAGATTCGCCCGGGCGAAGCCGGCATGCTGGCGATTCTCGCGAAGTCCTTCGTTCTGGTGTATCAACGGCCCCGGGTCGCCATTCTTTCGACCGGTGATGAATTGGCCGACCTCGATGAACGCTTCAGCGAGGAGAAGATCATCAACTCCAACAGCTACGGGATCGCCGCGGCCGTGCAGGAAGCGGGGGGTATTCCGATTCTGCTCGGGATCGCTCGGGACAATCTCACGGCCTTGAAGGAAAAGATCTCGCATGGGCTGAACGCCGATATTCTGGTGCTGTCGGGCGGGGTCTCGATGGGAGACTATGACTTCACCAAGGCGGTATTCAAAGATCTTGGAGCCGACATGAATTTCTGGAAACTCGCCATCCGCCCGGGACAGCCCCTGGCATTCGGCAAAATCCATGACAAATTGGCTTTTGGCCTGCCCGGCAATCCGGTCTCGTCGATGGTGACGTTCGAACAACTCGTGCGCCCGGCCATGCTGAAAATGGGCGGATGCCGCGGGTACGGGCGCCCTCTGGTTCAAGCCCGATTTCAAGAGAATTTCGCGAAACGCACCGACCGCCGGCATTTTCTCCGAGGTATCCTGTGGGCGGAAGACGGGGTGTTCAAAGTCCGCACCACGGGCGATCAAGGCTCGGGAATCCTCACGTCGATGGTGAAGGCCAACTGCCTGATCGACATTCCGGTCGAGACCGCCAAGGTGCAGGAAGGGGACACGGTCACCGTGCAACTCCTCAGCGGCTCCGATTGGACCGGTCACCAGGATCATCGACGCTCTTCCGGGCATCGCCAATCTTGTTGCTGAGCAAGGATGTGACCTATGCCAGTGCCTATTCTTTCCTTTGTGGGGCGGTCCAACAGCGGCAAGACCACTCTGATTGAACGAATCATCCCGGAATTGGTCCGAGCCGGATACAAGGTCGCGACCGTCAAGCATGCGGGCCACGGGTTTGATTTGGATACCGAAGGGAAAGACAGTTGGCGGCATAAACAGGCCGGCGCCAGCAGCGTCATCATCGTGTCGAAAAGCAGCCTGGCGATGTTCGCGGACGTTCCGGATCATATGAATGTGGAAGAAGTCCGTGATCGTTTTGTGGATGGGTCCTACGATTTGATTATCGCCGAGGGCTGGCGCAGCGAGGGGTATCCGAAAATCGTAGTCATACGGGATCAAATCGGTGAGGTCCCCGTCACAACGGAGGGCTTACTGGGCATCGTCTCCAACAAGCCGGTCGAGGCGCAGGTTCCCCTGCTCGATCCGGACGATATTCCGGCCGTGGCCGGTTTGATCATGCGGCATTTTCCCCGTCGTTCCCGAGATGACGCGTAGATCCCCGGCCATTGCGATCGGAGCGATTATCGCCGGCGCAGTGGCTCTGGGAGGGGCGGCGCTCCCGCTCACAAACCATCCGAAATTTTGCGCCAGCTGCCATACCATCAAACCCTCATACGAGAGTTGGGTCCAGTCTACGCACAAAGAGGTGGAGTGCGTCAGTTGCCATGTGCGGCCGGGCGTCGAGGGGTGGCTGCACGACAAGGCGTGGAACGGCACGAAGGACCTCGCGATCTCGTTGTTCGGCACGCCGACTCCACCCCATGATCTTCAAGCCCATGTGGATTCTGCGGTGTGCCTGAGTTGCCACCGGAATATTCTCAGGGTCTCGGAAATCGCCGTCCGGGATTTGCCGTCGCCCGTCAAGGATGTCGGATTGATCATGAGTCATCGCAAGCATATGGAGGCTTTCGGCGAGCGGGCCAAAGGCGAAGGGTGCACCACCTGTCATGCCGGGGTGGTGCATGACCGGCCGATCAAAGGATATCCGATTGTGATTCCGAGGGGGCATGTGTCGGCGGACAGTAAATCTTGGGCGCCCGAGTATCCGGAAGGCTCGGTGTTGCGGACGAGGGCGATGGCGGATTGTTTTCGCTGTCACGACAATAAGACGGAACACAAGGAAGTTACCCTCAGCCGGAAATGCGAAACGTGTCACCTTCCTGAGAAACTGAAAGATTTTCTGTCCTTTTGATCCGTATTGTCATGGCTTCTCCCGTTGTCCAAGTCCGAAATCTGACCAAACGGTTCGGCGAGTTCACCGCCGTCAACGGCGTGTCATTTGAAATACGCGCCGGTGAAATACTCGGGCTGCTTGGACCGAACGGCGCGGGAAAGACCACTACAATCCAGATGCTCTTGGGATTGGTGACCCCGACATCCGGATCCATCCATATGTTCGGCCGCGATCTGGCCACCCACCGCGAAGAGATTCTTCAGCAGGTCAATTTTTCTTCCACCTATATTTCGATGCCCTATGCGCTGACCGTCGAGGAGAACCTCAAGGTCGTGGGAGGATTATATGGCTTGTCGTCCATTCCACAGCGGATCGATGAGGTCGTGAAGAAGCTGGAAATGGAGGACATCCGGCACAAGCTCACGAGGAAGCTGTCTTCCGGACAGATGACCAGACTGACACTCGCCAAGGCCTTTCTCACCGAGCCGAAGATTTTATTCTTGGATGAGCCGACGGCCAGTCTGGACCCGGACATTGCCTATAAAATCAGGGCACTCCTTAAAGAAGAGCGGCGCGCAAGCGGCGTCGCGATGCTCTACACGTCGCACAATATGCGCGAAATGGAAGAGATGTCGGATCGCATCATTTTTTTGCAGAAGGGGCGGATCGTAGCCGAGGGCACGGCGAAGGAGATCGTTACGAGGTTCGGACAGGCTGATTTGGAGGAAGTGTTTTTGAAGCTGGCCAGGGAACAATGAATGTGAAGTGGGCGTCAGTTCCCATGCCTTCTTGGCTGAGTGAAGGGTAAAGCGAAAAGAATGAAGCTGCATCGGATCAACGCGCTCGTGACGCGGCATCTCTATCTGTACCGGCGGAGCCTGCCCCGCATGATGGAGATTTTCTACTGGCCGTTCCTTGACCTGGTGATCTGGGGTTTCATCACCATGTATTTAATGAAATTCCAAGATTCGATCCCCGGCGCGGTCACCTTCTTCCTGGGAGCCTTGATCCTCTGGGACGTGCTCTTTCGTTCCCAGCAAGGGATCACGATTTCATTTCTGGAGGAAATCTGGGCCCGTAATCTGATGAATCTCTTCGCAAGCCCGCTGAAACCGAGCGAGTTCTTGGCGGCCACCATGGCGATGAGCCTCTTCAAGGTTGCGGCGGTCTCCATCGTCATGTCGGTCTGTGCCCTGGTGTTCTATTCCTATAATGTTTTCACGATCGGCATGTGGCTGGTGCCGTTCGTCATCAACTTGGTCCTGACCGGCTGGATCATCGGGGTGCTGACGACCTCGCTCATTATGCGGTTCGGGCAGGAAGCGGAAGTGTTGGCCTGGAGCATGGTCTTTCTGTTCCAACCGATTTCCTGCGTGTTCTATCCGATGGATGTCCTGCCGGCCTGGCTGAAAGCGATCGCCTGGATCAATCCGGCGGCGCATATCTTCGAAGGGATGCGGACGGTGCTGACGACTCACGCGGTCCCCGCGACCAACCTGGCCATGGCATCCGGCCTGAATCTGCTCTATCTTGCCGCGGTCGTCGGCTGGTTCCACTACACGTACAATGTGTGCAAGGATCGGGGATCGCTGGTGCGGGTGGGGGAATAGGAGACCGTCGCAGCAGTGAGTTCGCTCAGCTGTGTGCTCGCCGAGTTGCTGTAGCTATCGGAAGAACGGCTCCGGCTCCCCCCAACCCCCGCATCAGAATGTGGGGGATTCCGATCTGCGCTTGCTTGTCTTTGCAAGCAAGCGCAGTCGGGCCTCGCTCGTTCTCCGCTCGCACACCAGCTAGGCTCGCCCACAATGCCGCTCCTCTCACTGCTACGACGGCCAAGGTTTGGCAGGAAAAGCATAATAGAGAATGAGGGACAAAACCCTCAGAGGCCATCCTCATCGTTTTCTCTCTCCTTGGAGAGTGAAGTAGCAGCATTAACACTCTCCTGAACTCCCGCATTCGCGGGCTGAGCTCCATCATCACTCTCCTGACTTTTGCCGGTCCGTGACTATTCTTTTCCCATAGCGTGGAAGGGGAACAGGACTTGTGTCGAAGAAGGGCAGAAGTCCTCACATCTAGTGTCGTTACCCCGCGATTCTAATCCAGCGCGAGAAGGCCTCGCCTCTACAACAGTCGAGAATTTCACGACTTGGTACCCCATTTTAGAGAAAAATGAGCACTGCCCTTGAAGAGAGTTTCAGGAATCTTGGTGGCATCTAAATATTTTTCTCCAAAGCTAAAAAGCCACTGAGTAGCCAAAGCAAATGCAAGGGGCCCCCGTATATCATTTGTTTCCAGCCCCTTTCGAATATACATTTCCAATAGGTTTAGCACGTTTGGTATTCGTTCAGTCGCTATCCTGTGCAAGTTGATGGTCACGGATTCAGTCTCTACATTCATTCCAGGGAACTGCCAACTTGGTATTGAAGATGAGCTTAGGCTCGCACTTTTTATTCTGTAGTACACAATGTACGGCCCTCCGTTGTAGTCAAGATTGTAGCGATCGCACAAATCTTTTCCTATATTGAGGTCAAAGCTTGGTGGACGCTCTCGCCCAATCCAGACAGCTGTGTTCGTCTCGCCGATGTAGTGAGAGAAACTCTGAAACGCGGAGTAAAGCCGGGGAATTTGGTATGTTTCCTCCTTAGATAGCTCTCTACAGAAAAGCATGACGGAGAATGTTCGGCTTTTATTCGCGCCCAGCGATTTGAGCCAATCCTTATAGTGTTGCATGCCTACCTCGGTTCGGCTACTACCATGTCCTCCTGGTTCGTGTTCTTTAGATCTATAAGAGTCGTTCCCCAGGCCTGCGGCAAAATTGACACCAGGAAATATATAGTCAGGGTGAATATTTTCTCCCTCTATGTAGAGATAGTGATAAGGATCTTCTCCAAATGCAAATGTTGACGACAACAACATGCCGATAAAAATGACAGTTAAATGTGGCTTCATCCCTCGCCCTCCAGGTTTAAGATAGCGCCCGCCGAATACAAACTATGGAGATGGGGAAATGTTATTCCCCAAAGTCGTCGTCCGATGAGAGCACACACTCACTCGTGTGTCGTAACCCATTACGGCAGGCGTCGACTTTCGACACGCGTAGATGTACGAGCTTGAAGCAGTATAAATTACCGGATTCATCGAGATCTATGCGGTGGTTCTCGTTTGGCGGAAAGAAGTCGTGCGCACTAAAATGAGTGTTCCCCTGCACATGGGGCATTCTCATCCTAGTACTCCGAGGCATTTACAGCGCGGCATCAGCCGGATCGCCGGATTCGAGGGTTCCGCATTGACGGACCAAGACGATCCGCCTGGAGCATCTAACGGGCCACTATACGACCGTCAGTAGCCAGTTCAAGAGCCCGTGCAAAGACAGAGCAATACATAGAATTGCAAGGGCTGACCCTTTCATTTGGGAGATCACTAATGCGGGAGGATAAACTACGTGTACACGCTGTTGATTTCAATGACGGTGCAGGAATCGTCATGGCTGTCGTACTGCATCTCCCATCGGCTCTTTACGGCCAGGCGGGAGCCGTCGCGGCGGATGTGCAAGAGTTCGCCCTCCCAGTAGCCCTCGTGGACCAATTGCTCCTCAATACTTTCCAACGGCTGGGGAAAGATCGTTTGGAATAAGTTGTGCGAGCGTTTCCCCAAGGTATCCTGTGACTGCCATCCATAAAGATGCTCGGCGCCCTTGTTCCAGAAGCGAATGGTGCCGTCCAGGCCGCGGACGAGCAATGCGTCGTGTTCGATATCCACAAGGACATCCCGCTCATGCACGCCCCGCCGCTTGAGGATGCGCGCCGGATTGCCGGCTGCTATTGTGCCGGGCGGCACCGGCTTCGTCACGACCGATCCCGCGCCGATGACCGCGCCTTTCCCGATCCGCACACCGCTCAAAATGATGGTGCCGGTGCCTAACCAGACGTCATCCTCGATGATGATGGGACCCTTCGTCTTGAGCTGCTGTTCCTGCATGATGACATCCGGATTCATTCCATGATCATAGGAGAAAAAACGGCAATTGGATGCGATCATGACCTGCGAGCCGATTTGAATATCGGCCACATAAGACGTCAGCTCACAACGGATTCCGACCGACGTCAAAGAGCCGATGGTGATGGCGCCGCCCTGCCCGGTCCGGATTAAGGTTTCAGAGCCGATCCATGCGCGATTCCCGAGCTTGATGCGGCCGCCGCCGGTATCCTGCTGGAACTCGACCCGACGGTCGATAAAGATGTTGGGCCCCAACTTCACATCATCGTGATGAATCGTGACGGTTGGATCGACATAACCAAAGTCTGAAAAAGACGCGAGGCCTTGCTTCTCATAGTATTCTTGGTAGGGAAGTGGAACGGCGACAGCCAACCGCGTGGCCAGCCGGCCGAACCTCGTCAGGCCGGCGCGCCGCATCCACCAGCGGGCCCATATCTCGCACAAGCGGGTGATGTATCGGGATCGGACCAGCGCGAGGGCTCCTCTCAGGCCGCCCTCTTTCCATGCTTCGCCCATTCTTTCGATGAATGACCGGATCCGATTCATCATGGCATCATCCGCAGGCCTCTATTTTTCTTTTGTATTGTAATCCTTCGACTATTTCCAATCCAGCAGACAATACAAAGCCACAACCAGCCTAGATTAGCAATATCAGGCAACTGTAATTTTCGTAGGCTAGGCAAAACCCTAGGCCCTAGGGGTTCAAAAATCACTCTTGAAGCGGGCGATTCTTCGTTTCCGGCGCCAGCGGGATGATAAAAAGGCCGACGACATAAACGACCGCGACAGCTGAAGCGGCGCGTCCGAAGCTGCCTAATGTCGCGACCAGTGTCCCGGTGATGAACGGGCTTACCGACGCAACAATGCGGCCCGCGTTATAACAAAATCCCGCTCCGGTTGATCGCAGCCTGGTTGGAAACAGCTCCGGTAGGTACAGCGGGAATCCCCCGAACACGCCTTTGGTAAAAAATCCCAATATCGGAAGCAATCCCAGCACCGTGAGGTAGCTATGTGGAAAGTAAAACGTCAGCGGCATCATGGCGAGGCTTCCAGCGTTCATGAAGGCAAAGACAGGTTTTGGGCCGAACCGCTCGGCTAGAATCCCAAAACTGAAATATCCGAGCAATGCGCCGACATTGAGCAGCATCACCGCAAGGCTGACGCGTGCGGCTATTGCCGGCGGATCGAAGGCTCCCAACTCCGGCAACGACTGGACCAGACTCGGGGTCCAATTTGTGGCGCCCCATAGCCCGAAAACCGCCACAAACGCCAGTCCTGTGCCGCTCCATGTCGATCGCCGGAGGCTCCCTTGGAACAACAGGGCGATGTTTGAAGCGGCCTGGGCAGTGTCGGGCTGCGCTTGTACTTGGACCTGACGCCACTGTGCGGAGTCACGTAGGTACCGGGAAATGAGCCACACCGATCCGACGGTAAGCAGGCCGATCGCGAATGAGGCGCGCCATCCGAAGTCTTTGAGGACCCAGGTCACCGCAGCGGCAAGAAAGAATCCGAAACCCCATGCCGATTGAAGGAATCCCGCCGCCCGGGCACGGTCACGATTCGCCCAGATTTCGGCTACTAACGCGGCCCCCGACGCCCAAAGACCTCCGATCCCGATTCCGGTGAGGAGCCGGAGGCATGCAAGATGCCACCATTGCTGAGAAAAGGCCGCCACGCCGGTAGAAAAGGCTATGAGCGTGGCCGCAATCATGAGGATTCTCGTCCGGCTGATCGTATCGGCCAGAGCTCCGAGCGCGATCCCACCGAGAGCCCAGCCGATCAGGAAGATGGAAAAGATGATTCCACCGTACCATCCGACGAGGGATGTCGTCACCGATATGCCGAGTGTCTGGGTATCGAGCAATTCTTGCAGCGCAGGAGTCAGAACCAAGGAGTAGAGCATGACATTCATGGCGCCCAGGACCCAGACGAGCCAGGTAACGAGGAGAGCCTGAATCTGGTAGGACGCGACTTCTCGCCGGCCGGACCATTCCGCTGAGGGGATGCGGTGTGGAAGCCGCAATTCATCGGAAGGCGCGCTCATGCAATGAATGATGGAACGGACGAGGCGATCATGAGCCATCCAGAAGGCGGAGCCGTACATCATCAAAGTACGTCACGGCATCCGACTTGGTCCAGAGCCCGATGCGCCCTTGATCGAATGTCTGCTCACACAGCTGGAAGATCGGTTCGTCGTCGTATCGAATCTGCATTTCGCAGCCGTGTTGAATGACTCTGAGGCGGTGCCAAGCAGCCGGTCCGATCGCACGGTTGTGATTCTTGACCAAGTGGCGGATTCCTTTTACCACTCGATAGAGTCGAATATTCTGCTCGACGGCGCTGGCCCGCAATAAATAGTAGTTACGATCGTCCCGTGCTCTCCAAATCAAACCACCGCCGAGATCAGCCTTGCCCGAGACGGCCAGGAACGATACCTCCAGGTCCACATTCGAACTGGTCGTGTCCTCGAACAATACGAGCTTATAGGCTTGATCGGAACCTTTTGAGCCGATTTGGGCCAGCACTTGGGAGGCGCTCTTGGCTCGGCCTGTAATCAGAATCTTCCAGTCCCCGGCCGGACGCCCGTCGAACAAGGTGCCGACCTTCAGTGATTCGGGCAAGGCGCCGGGCGGCGACTCATCGAAGGTCCATACTTTATCTTGAGAGAAGCCCTCGGCAGCGGGCCGGCCTGTTTCACCGTCCAACAGAGAAAGCAGGAGAAGGGCGACACACGTCGAAGCGATCAGGCGAAGGACGCGGAGTCGTGTCATTCTCTCCGGGGACGGGCGGATGGATTCGTCGCGCATGGCCTGCATTCCGACCTTAGGGACCCGCCTGGGGTCCCTTCGTTCCGTGATGTAGAGTATAGCGAGAACTACGGCGTGATGAAACTATTGTATTTACGGCCGATTCGGCTGAGCCCACATTATTCATGGACGCTTCGACTGCAACCGCCGATATGCCGCTGCGGCTCCGCGCGCCCCTCTCGTCTGGCGTTGGCGGTTTCGTCACGAACCGTCATGAATAATATGGGCTAGGCGGGAATCCGGTTCCGAAACAATTACTGACTCTCTAATTCGGCCAATTTGGCTTCCGCTTGCTCGATCCATTGCCGAGTTGCCGGTGTATCACGTTCTAGCCGCAAATACTGCTGGAGTTCCTGGGCCGCCTCCACACGCTTGCCGATTTTGGCCAACGCCATCCCGAGATTGAAGCGGATCCCGCCGTCGTTGGGGCGTAAGTGTAGGGCGGTGCGAAACTCCGCCACGGCGGATTCGATCTTATCGGTCTCCATCATCGCCAGGCCGAGATTGAAATGCGCATTCACGTCGCTGGCTTGAAGTTCGATGGCTGTTCTATATTCTGCGATTGCTCCGTTGACGTCTCCCATGGCCTTCAAGGTCGCCCCCAGATTGTTGTGCGCGTGCACGTCGCCGGGGCGCAAGTCGAGCACCGTCCGGAATTCCGCGACGGCGCCCGAGAGGTCTCCGATGGATTTCAACGCCACACCGAGATCGTTGTGCGCCTTGGCATCGGCCGGCTTGAGACGCAACGCTTCACGAAACTGGGCGATGGCTTCATCGTGCTGGCCTTGGTCGAGCAACGTATTGGCAAGATTCAGACGGGCGGCAAAATAATTCGGTTCGAGCCTCAGGGCGTGTTTGAACTCATCGATAGCCTCTTTTCGGTCACCTTTGAAGACGAAGGCGACACCGAGATCGTTATGTTGCATCGCTTCCGCGGCGCTGTCGCGGATGGGCTGCGTCTTGTCGAACGGCGCAATGATCTCCGTGTCCTCGGCTGGCGGCGTCATCGATTCACCGTCTCCGCCCGACGCGCCGGGCGATCGAGCCGGTTCCGCAATAGAGCAGACGGGCCGCACCAAGATCATGAGGACGGCAATGACCAGCAATCCGATACGAAAGCTCATATTATCGTTTAGAGGAGCCACATACAGGCGATGGACGATGCGAAGGGAGTCACTTATCGCTAACGGAAGAGAAATTCAAGCGAAAATCTTCCGATCGATATGGCAAATCGGGTGTGAACGACATCGCGCCCTGACTGTGATTACGTATTCATGTGGTTACGTGACCAACCATAGACAATATCACTGGTCTGGAGTACCTTGCTAGCTGGGCGTTGGCGGATCACCGGCACCGGATCCAGCTATGACCAGCTCTGCGAGGCGCGAGCCCTATGGAGGAATCCAAGCCGCTCAAGAATAACGTGATCGAATTGCGGCGGCATCCACGCTTTCGGATGTCGCCACCCGTGGTCCTTTCATTTGCACGGAACGAGTTGTCCGTCTCTTTCGCCGGGGACCACCAAGGAGAGGGCACGGTGGTGAACCTGTCCGCCAAGGGGTGTAAGGTCCTCAGCCGCGCCCAAGTCCGGGTCGGGGACCGGCTATCCCTATCGTTGCGTGTCGCACGAAGGCCGGCTCCATTGGATATCACGCCGGCTTATGTCCGGTGGATTGACGTGGGTTCGTTCGGGTTGGAGTGGACGGCGCTGCCGAGCGACATCGAATGTACGTTGCTGCGGCTGGTTGCGCCGAGGCCTTAGCCCTGGAGCGCGGATCGCTGTTTCAGCGCATCCAAGCGGCCTTGGTCCAGTCGAATGAAGACTGATTTTTCCTGCGTGACGGTCACGCTTCCAGGGCCCGCGCCCTTGGCTTTTCTTACCCATTTGCGTCTGGTGTAAATCACTTCTCCCTGTCCCGCCTTTTTGAGGTCGCTGTATAACAGCGCGAGTGTCGCCGCATCCCGAAGCGTCTCGATCGGCGGGTCCTGCCCTTTCTCCAGGCGGACGATCACGTGCGATCCCGGCGCCCCCTGGGCATGAAGCCAGAGATCGTCGCTTTTAGCGATAGCGAAGGTCAATTCATCATTTTCCCGCGCGTTCCGACCGACATAGATCGGCGCGCCGTCGGCGGAAGTGAACCGTCGAAAGGGACCCCGCCGTTCCGGGCGGCTCTCGCGCTTCTGCGAGCGGGCGGGTGAGCCGGGTGTTTTAGATTGGGGCGACCAGTAGAGTGCCCAGCTTCCTTGCTTGATTTGCTCAAGTTCACTCTCCGCCTCGCGGATGGCATGTTGAATCGACTCGATTCGCGGGACGATCTCTTTCCGAGCCGTGAGAAATTTGCGATGCTTGGCGAAGTAGTCGTCCATGTTTGTCTGCGGGGTTTTGGCCGGATCAAGCGGAATGGTGAGTTCCGGCAGAGTTTCGTCGAAATAATCCACGACTGTGGTATCCGTTTGGCCTTTATGAAGACGGCCGAGCATGCTTTTCAACAGTTCGCCATAGCGGGCATACCGTTCGTATTGAGCCGCTTTGGACAGGTCCCCGCCGAGCGCGGTGACGAGCCGACGCTGTTTCTTGATCGTCTTACGCAGGAATATCTCGCGCGCGGCGATGAGATGGTGGGTCGCCAATTCCTGTTCACGCTGGTCGTAACGCTCCTCCAGCTTGGCGGAGATCGGGAAGGACGCGCCGGGGACTCCTTCTATGGGAAGGGATTGCGGAGAGGCTCGCGATGCGGGGGGCGGTTGAGGCGGCGCATAGGGCCGTCCCAACCGGTGTTCAGCGCGTCTATAGGTAGTAAGGACTCGATCGTCCCCGTCAATCACAAGGAGATCAGCCTGCCTCCCGAGCAGTTCAGCAACGAGACCCCACATTCCGGTGGAAGCCGTGAGATCCAAGCGGACGATGCGGTCCTCATTGATCTGCCGGATACGGTCAATGCGGGCGCCCGCCAAACGCGCCCGGAGGAATCGACAGAAGGCCGGAGGAACGGCGGGGTTGGGGTGCGTCCTCGTGACAAGGTGAAGGCCGGTCTGGTCCGGATCGATCGAAATCAGCAGCCGCATTGTCGCGCCGGGAACTCTGACGTCAAGTAGAATGGTGTCGGGTTTTGGTTCCCCGATCTTTTGGATCCGTCCACCCGTTATGGCGGGCGCCAGTTCACGAAGGACTCCGGCAACTTCATGCGTCGTTATCGCCATATCCCGTATTCCCGTCAATTCAAGATAGTGGGTCAGTTGTCATCAGAAGCACTGAAGTCTATCATTCCCGCGGAAGCGGGAATCCAGTCAAAGGTGTCTTCCTTACAGCACTTTGGACTTCATCAAGGAGTGGATGCCCACCTTCGCCGGCATGACGCAAGAGGAAACTGGCCCCCTACCCAATCCAATCCGTGGTCGACCGGCTTTGACCGGCTATGGTACGTTTCATCGTTTCCCATTCTGTGCACAGTTGAGGCGACATTGCTCCGGACGTCCAGGTGCACCTACGACGAATGCTCGCAGCCGACCATGCAGCAGATTCTACCGGGGATAGCTGCTCGCTCGGAAGCGAGACCACAGTGATTTCTATAGTCGGACCGTCATCGAGTGGGCTTTCCGTAGAGCGCGCGGCTACATATAACCGGGCCGTTCCTGACCGCGCCATGGCTTAAGGGTACTTCGCGTCTATGACCTGCTTGAAACTTGTTGATGCGTCGTATCTGCTGGCACTCATGAAAGAATTCCGCTTCTCGATGAAGGGACTGCTTTCGGACCTCTGCGATGACCTGGAACAACAGTATCCGGAAGCTGCCGCGCGATTACGGTTGCCCGTCCAATTGATCCGGCTGGCGGGCGATGCCATAAGCCACGACCGCTATTCTCATTGGCGGATCGTCGGATGGATCGAAACATTGAATGACCTCGTGTATGTCATTGATCTGCATGAGCAAGCAAAACGGCATAGGCAAGACATCGATTTTCTCGAACAATTGTACGCCGAGTGCCGGCAGAGTTGGTATGAACATGGTTATGCCGAAGAGCTGTTTCCCGGTGGGGCTGTCGATGATGGTCGGCTGGCGCAACGAATCGGGCGTCTCTGCCGGCGTCTGGCGGATGAGGTGACCAAACAGGCGTTGTTATGGGATCCGGCATTGACGTGCGAATGGGTTCGGACGACGAAGCGACGAAGTTGGGGAGCGGGCTGTGATCTTGCCGCCGACTTCGACCGGGCGGACCTTCCCTATACGCTCACGATCGGGGCCGACGGTCCTGTGTACCATGCGCCGCGCTCTCTGCACGAGGCTCTTCGAGGGACTGCGCCGAGATGCCGTCTCGTCGTGACCGGCAGGGAAATGGAAGTCATAGACGGTGATCGCCGATTTCCTTTCTATACCGCCGGCGCAGACGCGCGTTGGCATTGGAGGCGACAGGATCCTCTCGTCTTGCGGAGGAGCGGCCATGGGACTCTGACCTTGGGGCCCACGTTGGTGTACGGCCGAACCCGTGTCCCGGCGCGGGTTTGTAACACGCCGCCACAGGTGGCTGCCCGCATGCGCCGCGCGTTATCCGTGCTCGAACAGGCATGGCCTGCCGGAAACGAGTGCTTGTCGATACTGACGTCGCGGATCATTCCGCTGAAGGCCAAGGGCGTGGTCAGCTTCAGCTATCGACACCAGCCCGGGTTGTCGTTTCTCAATTGCGTTGATCGCGGCCGCCTCGATCTGATCGACGATCTGATCCATGAAAACAGTCATCATCATTTGAACCTCCTGCTGCGCAAGCATGTCTTGTACCGGAATGATCGCAATCGCGAGATGTTTTATTCGCCGTGGCGCCGGACGTTGCGGCCGATTCGCGGCATTTTGCACGCAACGTTCACATTTACCATGGGCGCTCTCTTATTCGAACGGCTCTCGACCTGGGGGGGCGGAGCAGCAGGATCCCGCCGATGGCGGCGCTCGGGATTGTCCATGGATGATTTGAAGCGAGCGCGATTTCGTTGTGCGGAGGAAATGGAGTCGGTCCGTTATTCATTGCGGGACCTGCGTCAAGCCGAACGGCGCTTCGGATGGATCACCAAAACCGGGGCTGCGTTGACCCGACTGCTTGCCGGTGCGTTGACGGGAGTGAAGCGGCGCATAGAGCCCAACATGGCCGCTGTGTTGCGATCCCCGTACGGGGCGGAACTGATGGACCATCGGCGCGAGCTACAGGTCGCCCGCAAGCGGTTTGGAACGGGGGCTCTCCGGGCTAGGAGCGCTCGATGTGAATAACGGCCGTCCTGGTAATGCTTCCCTTCGTGTCATTCGGATCCATCCAGACGTTGTATCGAACCAGGCCCGGCCGGACGAAGCAGAGGCTCACATAGTCACGAGGCTTAATCGTCACGAAGTCTTCCATGATGCCGAAATTCTTGAATCCTTTTTCGCAGCTGGTCTTTTCAAGATCGACGCCCGGAAGCAGCCCGATTTTGACCGGTTCGCCGCGTAAATTTTGCCACCGCACTTGGTCTCCGACCGACACATACAGGTCCATGGGCGTGACGGTGTCCCTGATCTGGACGTAATGCACGTGGGAATCGGCTCGTTCTTTCTGCGTGGCGCAGCCGGCGACAATGATCGGGCTGATAAAAAACAGGACCGTGATCATTGATCGAACAAGGTGGTGCATCAGACTCTCTCCTTCATCGTAAGTGGTGCGCTGGTACCGCCGGTTTCGAATCGGTCGCGTGGAGTTCCCCCGTCATCGACCACCGAGGGACCTCGGAATCGATCCGACCATGCGCGAAGCTGCACGATCGGGTAGGAAAATGGAACTCGTGGATGTACTAAACGGCGTGGAAAAAATTACGAGGTCCCGATTTCACGCTCACGGCTCAACGGTCACGTCCACGAACGAGGGAAGACTGTCCGCTCCCTTCTTGTCCGTGACCCGCAATTTGAACCGAAATAGGCGGGTCTCCGAGACGTGGGGTGCGGTAAAGGAAGGCTCGGGCATGTTCACGTCAAGCAGCGCGACTTTGTTGCCACGGACCTGACTCCAACTGTAATAGAGGGCTTCCCCCTCCGGGTCGGTGCTGTTCAAGCCGCTGAGCCGGACCTTGGAGCCGGCCTTCGCGGTCCGAGCCGGGCCGGCATCCGCGATCGGGGGACGATTCGGTTCCTCATTCACCTCTACCGTCACGTCGAGGGATGCCCGCTGGCCTCGATTCTCCACTTCCAGCACGGTGGCGCCGTTTCCGGCTATCTGGAGCAGGCCGTTCTGCAGCACCTTGATGACCTGTTCGTTCGAGGAACGGTACGTTGTGCCGGCGCTGGGAGAAATCAATGAACGGGCGACGCCGTCTGCGAATTCCCCGACGACGGGAAGTTCAAAGACCTTGCCCATGGAATCGACGTGACCAAAGGCTGAAGATTGGCCGGCTCGACCAAGTCGGAGGGGCTTGTCCGTTTCAAATTCGATCGAGAGAAGGTCCGCTTTCGGTTGGACGTTCAGCAGGATTTCATCGAAAACCGATCGAGTACCGAGCCGGCCTTGAGAGATCTCCGCGACCGCAAGCAGCCTGGCGCTTCCGATGGCGCCGTCCGGCACCTTGAGCGCTCCGCCGAACGGCGGATGTCCGTCCGAAGTAGACACGAGCGATGGAAGAGCGACGACCGGCGCGTCGGTGACGCTGTCCCGTTGCCAGTATTTTTCGTCCGCCAGTCTGTCTTGGGATGACTTGCCGCTCCGTTCTTCATCCTGTTCGACGAGCGTATCGGCGGCCTCGGGATACCAATAATAGCGCACCTTGACGATGCCGGTATCGGATCCCAATTCGACCCGGGCGGTCACGGTTCCGCCGGATTCCACGGTGCTGCCCTCGGCAGGCTCCACGATTTTGAAGGCATAGCTCGGCATGGCGCCGCAGAGAATCAAGACAAGCGCCCAAGTTTGGGTTGCGGCCTGTGTCCGGGAATACGTCATAGCGCCATATCCTCCATATTATCGGCTGAGATGGAAGGGCACATCCGTCAGAATGACCCGCTCGCGAAAAAGCAGCGCGGCTTTCAGCATGAGAGCCCGTTGATTATGAAGGATGTTTTGCCACCAGCGAGCCGGCAGGATCTCAGGAATGACCACGGTGACCCATCCGTCCGGGTTCTTCTCCAGCAGCTCCTCAATGTAATCGAGCAATGAGCCGAGGATCGACCGGTAGGGAGACGGCAGTACGATCAGCGGGACGCCGCACCCCCACTGGGCCCATTGAATCTCAACTTTGGCCGTTTCTTCTTTGTCGACGTCGACGAGCACCGCTCGAACTTCACCGGCGCGGCTGCGCGCATAATCGACAGCCCGCACGACCGCCCGATTTACGCCTCCGATCGGAATCACGACAATATTGCGCCTGGGGAGAGGAGGTCGATGATCGCGGGACAGTGAGACCTGTTCGGCGACGGCCTTGTAGTGGGAATAAATGGAGAGAAAGAGAATGATGAACAACGCGATGAGGAGGAACACGATCCAGGCGCCTTGAAGGAATTTGGTGCTGGCGATGATGACGGTCGCGATCCCGGTTGTGAGCGCGCCCATGCCGTTGACGATCAATTTTTTGCGCCAGTGCGGCCCCTTCTTGGTCAGCCAGCGACGGACCATACCGGCCTGCGAGAGTGTGAAGGAAACGAACACGCCCACGGCGTAAAGCGGAATCAACGCATGGGTGTCGCCGCGAAACAATATAATGAGCAGACCGGCGAGCACCCCCAGGATGACGACGCCGTTTGAAAAGACCAGCCGGTCGCCGAAGCTCGCCATTTGGTGCGGCATATAGCCGTCCCGGGCGAGAATCGAGGCCAGAAGCGGAAAACCGTTGAAGGCGCTGTTTGCGGCGAGGATCAACAGAAGCATCGTTCCGCCTTGGACTGCATAGTAAATTGGACCGGTCCCAAAAATGATCCGGGCCAGTTGGGACACGACCGTCTCATCCGCTCTGGGGACAATGCCGTAGTAATAGGCTAACGCTGTGATTCCGCTAAAGAGAGAAGCCAGGATAAGAGACATGATCAGCATCGTCGCGGCGGCATTCTTGGATTCCGGCCGGCGGAATGACTTGACGGCGTTTGAAATGACTTCCATTCCGGTCACGGCGGTACAGCCGGCGGCGAATGAACGCAGGATCAGGAAGATGGTCAGGCTCTCGATGGCCACCCCTCCCGCCGAAGGCGAAACAGAAGGAACGTCATGGCCGATCATGATCTGTAGGCCGCCGATGAGGACGGCGAGGCTCAATGCCCCTATCGCGAGGTAGGTTGGGACGGCGAAGAAGCGGCCTGACTCGCGCACGCCTCGCAGGTTCATCACGACAATAAATACGACCGCCACGAGCCCGATGGTCTCCCGATGAGAGAATAAATCGGGTACGGCGGACGTCAGGGCGGCGACGCCGGCTGCCACGCTCACCGCGACGGTCAGGACATAGTCGATCATCAAGGCCGCGGCTGCGGTCAGGGCCGGAATAACCCCCAGATTCGACCGGGCGACGGTGTAGGCGCCGCCCCCTTCCGGGTATTCATAGATAATCTGGCGATAGGAGACAGTCAGCACGGCGACCAGGAACAGAATCGCTAAGCTCACCGGGATGGACCAAGCCATGGCGGCGGTCCCGGCCAGAATCAGGACAAGGAGGATTTCTTCCGTGGCATAGGCCACGGATGAAATGGCATTGGAGGAAAAGACCGCGAGGGCAACCGTTTTGGAAAGACGTTCCTCGCCGGCCTGTGCTGTTTTAAGCGGCAAGCCGACGAGCCAGCGTTTGAGATACATACCGAGCCATTATCGCACAAACGCACCCGGGATCAGGAAGCCCTTCTGCAGGAAACGAAAGCGGCGCGGTCTGTGTTGAACGAGGGATCACGCACCGAAGGCCGCCGCGTCGTAATGCTGGTATTTTGGTCTCAACTGCACGTGTCGGCTCGCAGCCGCAACAATATGATCCGGATGTCTCATCCGCGCCGCGGAAGGGGTTGACATGGAAAATCAAGTTGAGTATTGTGCCGTTCTCTTTAGGACTTTAGGACTTTCTTCAATGTCGTGGGGCTCGCCCGGTCGATCAAGTGCATATAAAGAGGAGTGCATATAGAGGAGTGCATATAAAGGATAAATAAACACACGAACCAGTATCCGCCAGGTGATTCTCTGGCGGTTTAAAATCCGTCGATTTGTTCCCTAAATCATTCAAGGAGGCCGATCCATGAATAGTTGGGTAACTCATCTCACATCACGCAGTCTCAGCGTGATTGCCGGTGGAGCGCTCTTGTGCATTCCGCTTGCGGCATCGGCTGAGACCTCTTCCCACGCTGAGCATCAACCTCAGCATACCGCTATGTCTCATCAATTGCCGGCATGGGCCGAGCAATTGAAGGGGCAAACGATCATCGAGGACACGATGGAGGGCCGCGGAGACCGCGCGGCCAAGGTTGACCAGCACCACCAGCGCGTCATGGATCAGTTGAACCGTGATCCGCAAGTGCAGCAGGTCAACACCGGGATGTTCAATACCGCCTCTATGTTGCACCAGTATGGCGCAGGTGGTCAGGACATGCTGCTCATGTCCGATCCTCGCCTAGAGCCGGTTGCCGCCACCAACGGCGGCCGCTGTCCCGCCTCCGCTCCGGTGAAACAGTACAACGTCTCGGCCATCAACGTGGAGATCACGTTGAATCAATGGCTCGACTTCTATCCGGGCTATATGTACGTCCTGGATGAAAACCTTGAGAAGGTGCGCGCCGAAGAAGAGACGAACAAGGCTGCCAGGGATAAGGAAGGATATGACCCGGGCGCGGTGATTCCCGGCGTGCAGGCGCAGTGGATTCAACCACTTGCTATTCGGGCAAACCAAGGCGACTGCATGAAGCTGAAGCTCAGCAACAAGCTCGAGGGCGGAGAAGAAGTCAGCTTGCACATCCACGGCTCCAGCATGATCGTCAGCGCGAGCGGAGCGGCCGCCACCACGACCAATCCGGATTCGATCGTGGCTGAAGGCAAAACCCAGGATTTCGAATGGTACATCCATCCCAGCACCCAAGAGGGCGCGCGTCAGTTCCATACCTTCAGCAACGACCGCGAATTGACGGTGATGGGGTTGTTCGGCACCTTCGTGGTCGAGCCCCGCGGGTCCGAGTATCTGGAGCCTCTCGGCACCGGTGACCCGACTCCGGCCAACAGCGGCTGGCAGGTTATCATCAAGAACGGGACTGGCCCGGACTTCCGCGAATATGTGCTCATGTATCATGAAGTGGGCGACGAAGCGTTTCGTCCGGTCAATAAGAAGGGCGACTTCCTGCCGCAACGCGATCCGTTGACCGATGTCTACAGGCCTGGTGCTCGGGCGATCAACTACCGCAGCGAGCCCTTCGGCATCAACAACATGCACGTGCAGCATGAGTATTTCGGGTTCGAGGATGAGTCGATGGGGTACAGTTCCTACACCTTCGGCGATCCGTCTCCGACGATTCCCCGTTCCTATCTTGGCGATCCGGCGAAATTCCGGTTGGTTCACGGCGGATCGGAAGTGTTCCATTCTCACCATCCGCACGGCGGCACGATTCGCTGGCCGCGGAGCCCACGCGCCATCGATGACATGAATCTCTGGGCCACGGCGGTCAACGGGCCTGTGAAATATCCCGTCATTCGTCACAAGACAGACCGGGTGGACGTCGAGGTGATCGGGCCGTCGGAAGCCCTCGACCTCGAAACGGAGTGCGGGTCCGGACTCTGCCAGCAGTTGGCCGGTGACTTTTTGTTCCATTGCCACGTGGCGCACCATTATGTGGCGGGGATGTGGGGGTATTGGCGCGTGTACAATACTCTTCAGCAGGGCGATATGCGGAACGATGTGATGCCGGACCTTCGGGAGCTCCCGGATCGTAAGGGCCGGATCAATGCTCCTGTGTCTTCCGACAAGCTGGTCGGAAAGACAGTCGATTGGTTCGGCAAGACTTTCCAGATTACCGAAAAGGGGAAGAGCAACTGGAAGGGTAACCCGGCGGTGATCAATATCAAGGATTGGGTGGCGATGCAGTTGCCGACTCCCGGCAAGCCCGGTCATAAAGACGATGAAAAGGGTCAAATCGTCTCCTATGACGCGACTGTGATGGACTGGATTTGGGAAGGCAATCGTGCGATGAGCGAAAATGAAAGCACGATTGACAATCCGAAGTATAAATCCACGCATCCGGGAAAGCGCCATCCGATCACCTTTGAACCGCTCACCGGCAAGGTGGCGTGGCCGCACCTGACACCTCATTTCGGGAAGCGCGTCATGTTCTCACCGAACCATGTGGGCGCGCCGTGGTTGGAAATGATCCGCCGGGACGCGAACGGCGAGGAGAGCGAAGACCAGGCGATCCCAGGCGAGAACGGTGTCTGGAGCTTATGTCCGGAGAACGCCGGACGGAAACACTACAACGTCCACTTCATCAAGCTTCCGATCAAGATTGCCAAGGCTCAGGGCAAGGAGCCGGCGGTCGTCGATCCGACGGGCTTGATTTACGTCTTGCATGAGGAAGAGGCGGCTATTCGCGCCAACGATGACTTGAAGTATCCGCTGGTCGTGCGTGGCAATATCTATGACTGTGTCGATTGGACCCTGACCAGCGAGTGGGATGACGACGACTATACGAATTTTCAGTCGTCGAAGATCAACACGCACTGGCATTTCCTGCAATTTGACAACCAGGCATCCGACGGCGTGATCACCGGCTTCTCCTACGAGCAGTCCGTCCGTCCGTTCACGATGCTGGAAAAGAAGAACAAGAAGGGGTTGCCGGTTCCCATGAACACGGTGTTGACCGCGGCCGCCAAGAAGGGGGCCAAAACCATCACTGTGAAGAATGCAAAACAGTATCATGTCGGCACGCTCATTCTCGTGGGCGCGGACAATGTGAAAGGGAATGAGATCGCTCGAATCAAGGAGATCAAGGGCGGCACGATTACGCTGGCCAAGGGATTGAAGAACGACCATCCGGCCAATGACATCGTGACCGTGGAATTTGTTCGCCAGCGGTTTTGGGTCGATGCGGACGTGGGAACCGTGTTTTGGCACGATCATGCGTTCGGTGCGACCACGTGGCCGCACGGCGGGTTCGGAACGTTTATTGCCGAACCGGTTGGATCAACCTATCATGACCCGAAAACGGGGAAGCAGGTCCGGAGCGGTCCGGTCGCGGACATTCGTACGATCGAGCCGGTCGGACATGGCGTGAACGGCAGCTTCCGCGAATTGATGGTGCAGGTGCATGACACGGTGCCGCACACGGTCAATATCATCACGGCCGGCAATCCGCCGGGACAACCGATCGAAGTGGCTCTCGAAGCGGGCAAAACCGTGTCTTTTATGATGCCGGAAAAGATCTATATGACGCCGATGCCGTTCCTGAACGGCGGTACGCATACGACCGGCAGCGGGCTGAACTTCAGGGCGGCTCCCGTCGCGCAACGACTGGCGACCAATCCTGATGCCTCGCAAATCTTTAACAGCCAGATCCATGGTGAACCCTATACGCCGCTACTCCGGGCGTATGCCGGCGATACCATGGTCTTCCGGCTCTTGCATACCTTGATGAATGAATCGATGGTATGGACGCTGTCGGGCCATACATTCCTCAGTGAACGCTATGCCGGGGACGCCAACCGGAAGAACTCCATCCATATCGGAATCGCCGAGCGGTATGATCTCGTCGTTCCGCAAGCGGGTGGTCCGCGCTTGCAGGCGGGAGACTATATCCACTTCAATGGCCGATCTTCCAAGTTTTCGGAAGGGGGATGGGGGATCATCCGGGTCTATGATAAGCCGCAAGCCGATCTTCAGCGCCTTCCCGTCGGCTTCTCCGGGCGCAACGAGCTTCCTGCTCCGCGACCGGTCTGCCCGGCGGATGCCCCTGTGAAGAGCTTCAACGTGGTCGCCATGGATTATCCCGGCATGAAGTTTAATTCGAAGGCGCCTGAGGCCATCGAAGTCGACTTCGAGCGCAAGATCCTCATGACCAATTCAGAGGCGAAGATTTACGCTCTGGAAGAGGAAGTATCGAAGGTCGCGGGCGGCGCCCAACCCATGCCGCTCACGCTTCGCATCAACACAGGAGATTGCGCGAAAATTCATTTGAAGAACAAGATGAAGGAAGGCAAGGCGTCGTTCTCTGCCATCGGCTTGGCCTTTGATCCGAAGGATTCTCTCGGCGCGAATGTCGGGAACAATCCCGGAGATCAGACCATCGCTCCGGGCGGCGAGCGCACCTATACCTACTATGCCGATCCATTCCTCGGCGAAACCACTTCGTTGGTGTGGGACTGGGGGAATGTGATGATGAATCCTCGGAACGGCTTATTCGGCGCGGTGGTCGTCGGACCCAAAGGCGCGAAGTATCGCGATCCCAAGACCGGCGCGGATCTGACGAATAAGAACGCGTGGGCAGCCGATGTGATCATCGACCGCTCCATTCCTGGAAACGAATCGCGTCCGAACTATCGTGACGTGGCGTTGTTCTTCCAGGACGAAGACAACATCATCGGGACCAGCTTCATGCCCTACGTGCAAAACGTGGCGGGACTGACCGGTGTGAATTACCGGTCGGAGCCGTACAAGTATCGTGAAGAATTGGGGTGCTCGCTGGGCAAGGTGTTCCAGCCTTGCGTGGCCGACAAGCCTGAAGATCCGGCAACACCGATCATTGAGGCCCATGCCGGCGATCCGGTGAGAATCCATGTGATCGGGGCCAGCAGCGAGCAGAACGGCATGTTCAGCGTCGAGCAACATGAATGGCCGATCGAGCCTTTCATGCGCGGCGCGGACAACATCAGCGTCGTGGAGTATTCCGGTTCTGAAGTGCTGGATGCGTTTATTCCGTCCGCGGGCGGCCTCTACCGCCTGGCCGGCGATTATGTCTACAGCAACCAACGGTTGCCGTACTCCCAGTCCGGCCAGTGGGGCTATGTGCGCGTGCTGCCTGCCGGAGATCAGCGGCTTCTTCCGCTGACAGGCACAACGGCCGGTATGAAGAGCGCGGAACGGGAGCGGCAGGATGTTCAGGCCGTTCCTGTTGCAGTGAAGTAGTTTCTCGGTCACAGTCCGGACCGACGCGCCTTGGACGGAAGGGGGAGCCTCTTGAGGCTCCCCCTTTTGCTTTCAACGGAATCTTGTGTAAGATGTCCACAGTTACGCGGACTGCTGCTCGAACTTTCCGGAGGAGTCAATGCTCATGAAGATGAAACTCATTGCGATAGCGATCACGGCCGCTTTTCTGTATGCCGGGTCCGGATGGGCGTACGAAGAAGTGCCCGTGACGGACGGAGGGACCATCACCGGCAAGGTGACAATGACCGGCGGGAAGCCCACACCGAAGGGATTCAATCTCATTACATTTCCGGACCCGGTGTATTGCGGGCGCATTTCTACGGGGACGGGATGGCGGATTCTGGACGAATTTACCGTCGCCGGCGACAAGAGCCTCAAGGACGTGGTCGTATTGTTGACGGACGCCAAGAAAGGGAAGCCGTTCAAATTTCAACCGCCGACGATCGAGGCGAGGGACTGCCGGTTTCTGCCTTTCATCACGGTGGTGAAAGATCAAGCCGAAGTGACGGTGATCAACATGGATCCGGTGATGCATGATATCCAGGCCTATGAGACATCGCACCTGGGGCCGCGCGTCTTGTTCAACACGCCGCTTCCGATGAACCCGCATCATCAGCGAAACGTCGACGCCGACTCGCATGAACATCTCGCCGGCCAGCCGATGACCGAACAGATTCGTATGACCAAGGGCAGGCGTTTCTTTGTCATGCAGTGCGGATTTCACGCGTACATGGAGAGCTGGGGAATGGCGGTCGATAATCCCTATTATGCGCTGACCGCTGCGGACGGAAGCTTCACGCTGCCCGACGTGCCGCCGGGCGAGTACACCCTGATGGCATGGCACCCCAGTGTCGGCACCACGATGGAAGCCAAAGTGACGGTCTCGGCCGGGCAATCGGTTCAGAAAGATTTCGCCTTCATCGCTCCGGTCGGTCGACGGAGCGTGCATGAAATCCAGGAGAATCCGCATTACGGAATGGAGGCGCTCGGCAAGGCCGTGGACATCCGGCCTACGCTCGAAGTACAGCAACCCTAATCAGGGAACAGAGGAGCTTCAATGACGAACCGGCATGCTTCGCACTCATCACGGTGGGCATACTACCCGGTATTGCTTAGCGCGGCCCTGGCAATGTGGTTTTTTTCAATTGTCGCGCCGGCTATGGCCTATGAAGTCATCGAGGTGGAGCAGGGTGGGACGATCGAGGGTCGGGTGACGTTGAACGGCCCGCTTCCGGAACCGAAAGGGTTTAATCTCGTGACCTTTCCGGACCCGACCTATTGCGGCCGGATTTCCAACGGGAAGGGTTGGAGATTGTTGCGCGATTTCGTAGTGGGCCAGGATCATGGATTGAAAGATACAATCGTGTTGTTGGAGGGGGTACAGGCCGGAAAGCCGTTTGAGATGTCCGTACCTCTGATTGAAGCGCGAGATTGCATCTTCACTCCCTTCGTTACCGTTGTAAGAAACGGGCATGCGGTAGAAGTCGTCAATATGGACCCGGTCATGCATGACATCCAAGGTTATGAAACGTCGATTGCGGCGGGCGCCCGGGTTCTCTTCAATACTCCCTTGGTCATGAATCATCAACATCGCCGTGGCGACATTATGGCGACGCACAATCATGCGCCGGGAAACTCTTTGGTCGGTCCGATTTATCTCAACAAAGGACGGCGGACCTTCTATATGCAGTGCGGGTTCCACGCGTATATGGAAAGCTGGGCCATGACGGTCAACAATCCCTACTATGCCGTGACCGACTCATCCGGTTCATTCCGCATCGAGAATATTCCACCGGGTACGTATGAAATGGTGGTGTGGCATCCTCAATCCGGTCCGGGGGAGACGAGGATGGTGACGGTTACTCGGAACGGGGCCTTAGTCGAAGATTTCGCGATTTCCGCGCCCAAAGGAAAACGGAGCGCTTATAGGGTGATAGACAATCCGCGTTTCGGGATTGAGTCTCTCGGCTATCCGCTTGATATTCAGCCGCTGGTGGAGCATCAGCACTAAGTCTTGGCGGATGTGCGGGCGGGCGGTTGGTCTGTCGCGACTCAGCGTGCTGGTGATAGCCGCAGTGGCAATTGCCGCCGGTGGAATGGAACCGCCGCTTTCGCCGGCTGCGGGAGAGCCGCCGGAGTTTTCCGGGCTGCTGGTCAAGCGTGTCGATGGACGTCGCTCGGAAGCCTATGTCTATGCTAAGCCGGATCGTATTAGAATCGAATACAAGTACGCGGTCCGGACGGAATTGGGTCTGTCCAGCATCGAAATCATCCGTCACGACAAACACGAATCTTGGTTTTTGCTCGCCCGCCTAAAGCAGATCTTGCCCGTCGCTCTTCGGTCTCAGGACAGTTTGCCCCTCAAGGCCGCTCTTCCTGGTGAATTGGAGCGACAATTGCTGGGTGATGCAATCGTGGCAGGAAGGCCGGCCTCGCTCTATGAGGTGTGGACGGACTACAACGGGCGCAGCGAGCGGTACTATGAATGGGTGGATCGATCGACAGAGATCGTGTTAAAGCTTGTCAGCCAGGATCGCGATTGGTCCATTGAATATCAACGGATTCACTTTTCTCCGCAGCCTGATGAATATTTTGAAGAGCCGGCCGGCTATATCCGCCAACCGGCCCCGTCATCCAAAGGTGGTCGAGGCTGATAAGAGATGAAACGGCATTCCTCTCCACAGCGGGTCCTATTGGCCATGGTCACCGGGGCACTGCTCGTTTTAAGCATGCGGTGTCCCGATATCGGATTTGCGGCCGTCAATGCCGTTCCCTTTCCTGTTGCCGACACCGGCGCCTCCCTGTTGAAAGAGGCCCAAGGGGCCTTTAAGAAACGAGCATACCAAGAAGCGGTTGATCTGTTGGATCGGGCGGGCAAAGAGGGGCCCTTGCCGGCTGATGCCCTTCGGATGAAGGTGCGGGCTCAGCTCTATGTGGGCAAACCGAAAGAAGCGCTTCTGGACTACGAGCAATTGGAGCGGGTGCTGGCTCGCGACGACGCCGATCTCCTCAAGGAAGTGGCGCTGGGTTTCGTTGTCGTGCTGACCAAGGATATGCGCGAACAGATGAGAGGGGCGGCATACACCGCTCTCAAGGATTTCGAATCGGCTGACATGGTGCCGTATCTGGAGGATGGGTTGAGCGACGGATCGGCGTTGGTACGGGCGCTGGCGGTCGAAGGCTTAGGAAAAACCGGCCAGGGACGCCGATCGGCCAAATTGCGAAAAGCTCTGGACGATCAGGCCGGACTGGTAAAAGCCGCCGTCCTCAAGGTATTGGGCCAGAGCCAAGATCGAACCGTGGTTCCATTGCTCGAGCAAGCCTTGAAGGACGATCAATCGGTCGTCCGGCTGGCCGCCGCCGGCGCACTCTATCATATGGGACGAAAGACCATGTGGGATCAGGTGCGAACAGCGACCTCCGCGGCCAATCCGGAAGAACGCGCCGCGGCGTTGCGCTTGCTGGGAAATCTCAAAGATGACCGCAGTCTCGCGGTGTTATTGGAGGCCATCACTGATCCTCAGCCCTCCGTCCGCGGCGCGGCGGCCTCGGCTCTCGGAGACCTCGGCAAGGTCGAAGGAGTTGTGGCCGTGGAGCAGGCATTGAAAGATAAGATTCCCGCTGTACGGACATCGGCTGCGATCAGCCTTGGGGAGTTGGGCGTGAAGAGCTCAGCCTCAGTGCTGAAGCAGGCCCTATCCGATCCGAATCCGGTCGTGCGGGCGGCGGTGGTCTCGGCATTACTTCGAATCGGCGAGCCGGTGGAAGAAGTCCTCTCTGCGGTGGATATTCTTCTTCGGCAATCCGAACCGGGGACTAGGTCCGCTGCTGCGAAAGCGTTGGGCCGCGCTCATGGAAAAGGCGGCGAGATGGTAATCGGTCTGTTAAGCGACTTACTGACCGACCCGATTCCCCGGCCGCGCATTGCAGCCGCCAGATCGTTGGGACAGATAGGGGGTGACAAGGTCATTCCCATCTTGAAGCGTGCGCTTCACGATGAGGACGATGCCGTGCGCGCGGCTGCCGGCGGGGCATTGGGACGAGTGTTGAACAGCGCGGTGAAATCAACGAAGGTGCCAAAAATATGAGGGATTTTGGCGTGGATTTGCTGTTGACTCTCACTACATGATGCAGATACATTTAGCTTCGCTTACCTGAAGCTCGGGTACGGATACCACCACACCAAACTTTGATTTCATGAGGGGGCAGGTCACCGGTCCTCTTCGCCCGAATCCGGTTGGTGACATGCAGCAATGTTCGTTAATGTTTATCACAAGGAGGCAGTGACATGAAGAAGGGTGCCACGACAGTCCTATTCGGTGTAGCAGCCGCGGCGTTGCTCGCTGCGCCTCTCACCTCGTTTGCAGGCGGGACGATCGCCGGAAAGGTGACGTACGCCGGGAAATCGGAACAGAAAGAGTTCATGTTTTCCAAGTTCCCCAATCCGAAATTCTGCCCGAAGATTCCGAACAAGGAGTTGATGGACGGGGATAAGCGCTTCCTGAAGACGATCGAAGTCGGCAAGGACGGCGGGCTCAAGAATGCCGTCGTGGCCGTTCTGGATATCGAAGATAAGGCGTTTGTTGATGGCTACAAGGGCACGGAGGTCACCGCCGAGTTCTGTCAATTCTTACCGTACAGCGGTGTGGTCGTTGCTCAGAAGAGTTTCAAGGTCGAAAATCATGACGCCGATCCGGATGATCCCAAGTCGACCGTCGGTGTGCTGCACAACCCGCATAGCTTTTTCGTCAAGGGCTCGACATCTTCGACCGATTTCAACATCGGATTGGCGAAGAAGGGCGACAAGCTCGATAAGCCGGTGAAGTTCAAGGGCGGATCGGAAAAGAAGGGGACGACCTACAGACTGCAGTGCGACCAGCATGAATTCATGCAGTCTTTCTTCCTCCCTGTCTGGAATGCTCATCATGCCGTGGTGAAGGATGACGGAACGTTCGAGATCAAGGATGTCCCGGCCGGGAAGCACCAGATCATCGCATGGCATCCGTTCGCCGGCAAGATTGAGATGGAAGTGGATGTTCCGGAGGGTGGAAAGGCCGAAGTGAAAGCAGAAGTGAAGAAGTAGCGTTTCTTTCAAGTCGACTGGTTTGAGGAGGGCAGCGGTGTGACGCCGCTGCCCTCTTTATTTTTGAGCGGAGCCGAGCCGAACCGCCCCGTCTTGCCCCATCGTGATGCATATCGGATCATCGCAGAGCGTTCGAACTCGGCATTGTGCGGTGCGGCGGCCGCTTCTTGCGTTTCTCTTTCTGAACTGAGTAAGATGCCCACAATTCCGCAGGCTTGATCGAGGGAGAGCGTGTGCCACGAGAGATGTCGCTCGCTGAAATTTTCCAGCTGGGCTATTACTGGGAAACCAAAATCCTGCTGACCGCGGTGAAGTTGGATGTCTTCTCCGCGTTGGACCATCGGCCGAAGACGGCTGAAGAAGTTGCGGAAAAGATCGGCGCCGACGCGAGGGCGTTGGCTCTCCTGTTGAACGCTCTGGTGGCGCTCGGGCTGCTTCGATCCGAAGAGGGTGGGTATGTCAATTCCACTGCGGCCCGCGAACATTTGGTGAAGCAGTCATCCCAGTACATCGGGCATTTATTGCTGTTGCACGATGCCGAATGGAGCAACTGGGGCCGTCTGGAGGAGGCCGTCAGGACCGGGCAGTCGCCGGTGAAGCAGCATGTCTTTGAAACGGATCCCAGCCTGGGCGCCAATGTGCTGGCGGTATTGCATCGAATCGGCCGGCAGAGCGGGCCGGAATTGGCCAAGCGCTTGGCGCTCAATGAGGCCCGGACAATGTTGGATTTGGGCGGCGGCGCCGGCACCAATGCGATCGCCTTCTGCCAAGTGTATCCGGCGTTGAAAGCGACCGTTTTTGACCTGCCCGCCACGCTGGCATTGACCGAGCGCACCGTGAAGGAGGCCGGGATGGAGGATCGAGTCAGCCTGGTCCCAGGTAATTTCAACCTGGACGATTTAGGCGGATCCTATGACATCATCCTCATGTCCGACGTGCTGCACTACCAGAATTACGAAGCGAATGCCCGCTTGGTCCGGAAAACGTTCGCCCATCTTGCTCCGGGCGGACGCCTCGTGATTAAGGATCGATATCTTGATGCGCCGGGCACGAGTCCGGCTTGGACCACGGCGTTTGCGGTTCATATTTTTGTCAATACGGAGCAGGGCGCTTGTTATCGGGTTGCTGAAGCTATGGAATGGATGCAGGCGGCCGGATTTGAGCGAATCGCCGAATTGGAACGGACTGCCGTCGTGGAGGGGATCAAGCCTTTCAAGGCCTGACGCGAGTCCGATGAATCGACGGACTAAGGCACCAGCGGTAAGCGACAAAGGATGTAACGATGGACTGGTTACGCGATCCCGGTTTCTTTGGGACCCATGCGACTCTGGGAGCCGATCTCAGTCAGGTCATGGCGACATTGTTCACCGGCCTCTTCATCATCGGTTGGGTGCAGGGCAGGCGCCATCAAGGCCATGCGCATCATTGGTTGATGCTCGGGGGCATGGTGGCGATGGTGGGATTCTTCACCAGTTATTACTTGTTTCGCCAGCTTGGCGTGCTGGCTTTCGAGGGCAAGGAAGGATTCGGTGGGTCGCAAGCCCTCTATGACTATGTCTTCATTCCGATCCTGACCGTTCATATCATCCTGGTGATTATCGGTTTGGTCATGGCGGTCTATATGATCGTGCTGGGCTTTCGTTCGCAGGCCGTCATTCAAGGGGCGCGCGTCCTTCGCGATTCGGCGCTCCAGACGACATGGCGGAAGGTGGGGGTTATATTCGGTGCCCTTACCGCTGTGGTTGCGGCGTTGTTTCTTTCCCGCGTCATGTCGGCCGGTTTTTCCCTGCGAAAGATGGAGGTGTATGTCGGCCTCCTGGTGATCGCGGCGATCGTGTTCGCCGTTGAAATGGCTATCCAGCGTATCTGGCCCAACGGGGCGGACCGCCATCGGGCGCTCGGGCGATTTACCATGGTCGTCTACTGCATCCTTTTCATTACCGGCACGACGACCTATGCCATGCTGTACATTTTGTATCCGGGGAAAATCGGATAGGGCCGGGCTCCGATCCGGAGAGCGTATCAACTGGGTTCGTCCGGCCAGCTTGGACTAAAAACTCGGAATTTATTGATTGGTTGCAGCATGCTGGTTTGCGGGTGTGGTCGATGGATGCATACGGAGGGCGTGGAGGAGCGGTCGTACGATCAAGGCGACGCCGTATGGCTTGTTCGCTCAGAATGTCGGGCGTGCGGGTTTCATGTCGGGGCGGAAGGCTCCGCTGTTCAGGTCGAATCACTGGTGGATCGCATGATGTGGACGGATGAAGCCCGGCATCGACTCGAGCGCATTCCGCCGTATGCCGTTCCGCTGGTTCGCGACCAGGTCGAATCGTATGCGCGCCGAAATGCCTGGCGGACGGTCACATATGACCGCTTCATGCAGGCCGGGACGGGAGAAGTTGTCGTGTGGGATGCCGAAGCGGAGCGCCGATTGGCCAACGTGCCGGCGCCGGTGCGCGCGATGGCCCGCGTGGAACTTGAGCGGACCGCCGCCGAGCGCGGCGGCCAGCGCGTGACCGTGGCGCTCATGGAAGAAGTCAAGGCGCGCTATTTCGGAATGGGACAGAAGGCGGAATTTTGAATGCTGAATTCGCGATGTTGAATTGGACCGAAAAGGTTCGCTCGCCGATCGGTCGACGCTGACGATCCTCAGTTCACCAGTCTTCATTTAAAAGTCAAAGTTGGGGTCGTATGTTACATCGCTTATGTCTTCGCGTATTGCCCAGCCTCACGCTGGCCGTAACGGAGGACGCGGTTCGGAAACAGAAGCGAATCGTCATGTTCGTGCCCGGGCTTGTGGCGTTCGTCCTGTATCGCGCGGCGAAATACGTCGTGCCGCTGTCCGAACCGACAAACCTGCTGCTCCTCAGCGCATTGATTGCAGCCGTGACGGCGGTTGTCGCCTATCGAATCGGACGCCGGCTTCCATTCGGGCATCTTGTCGGGGCGGACGGATTGCCGCGCGTCCTGTGGGTAGTGGGATGGGTCGGTGGCGCATATGGCGTCCAGCTTTCGCTTCTCGTGCTGGCCCTATTATGGCTTGTGGGCTACGACTACAGCGAACATCCGGATGGGCCGGCCATGATGGCCATCATCATTTCATGCACCGCCGTGGCGAGGGATGCTTTTGAGATCGGCTATGTGCGGTTTTTGCAGGCCGCCGGCAGGCCGTTCACGACGTTTCCAGACGGCGCCGCGCTCCGGGCGTTTATTCGGGAATCCGGATCCGTACCGATCAGGTGGACATTGGCGGGGCTCGGCATTTGTGGCGCTCTCGCCGCGACCATGGTTTACGTAGCTCCTTCGCAACTTCAGGTAATCGCTCAACTACTCGTGGTGACCTTGGCAGCCGGCGCAGTGACCCTGTTCGCCTACTTTGACGGGCGGCAGAGGAACGGCGGATGGATCCCCGCCGTGATGGCCGTCGGTTGGGGAGAGCTGCTGAAATTCTTGTGGTGGCCGGGATTTGCGTTTGCCGCTACGTACTATCTCGTGCTGGTCGGGGCGCTCCTCTTCCCCTTCCGGCAGGCCGAGCCGTCGGGCAGCGCCCTGCTCCTATCTGCGGCCGGCGTAGGAGCGTTGATGGCCTTGTACGGATATTACCTCGGGTATCGCCGCGACGTAGAGGATCGAGTCAGGCAGGAAGTTCCGGTATCTCTGCTGCGATGCCCTTTTGTCATGGGGATTCTTGGCCGGTCCGGCGTTGAAGCGGCACCGGCCCGTCGGTCACCGGCTGAGGCAACTTTGAAAAATTCCGGGCAAGAGGTGTGATGCTGTGAACAGAACGGCTGATTTTATGCGCATTATTCATGTCTGGGCCGCCGTGATGATGGTCGCGACCGTCCTCTTCCTATCCGGCCCGGCCGGGAGCCCGGCTCATGCAGACCAGCCGAACGATGTCTATTTCTCGACGCCGGGGCTGATCGCCGGTCCGGCCGCTCCGAGTCCTGCCGAGATTCATTACCCTCGCTACGGCTCTTTGGACAACCGCCTTCTCATTTGGTTTGTGACGCAGCAGCATACGTATTTCGCCGGTTTCGTGCTGGCTCTCCCGATCTTCTGCGTGTTGTTGGAATTCATGGGTCTCATCACGAGGAATCCGGCGCTCGCGGCACGGTATGACGGATTGGCGCGGGATCTGATCCGGGTCGCGTTGCTGGCGCTTTCCGTGACCGCCGTTGTCGGAAGCCTCATGCTGGGCCTCTTCATCGCTTTGTATCCGAGCTTCATGAGCTACATGGGGTCAACATTCAAGGTGATGATGCCGCTCTACGCCTGCGTCTTCCTCGGCGAAACGCTCCTCATGATCCTGTACTACTACAGTTGGGATCGTATGGCGACACCGGCGCTCAAATGGGGTCATGCCACGATCGGAATCGTGTGCAACGTCTTCGGGACGGTATTGCTCTTGCTGGCCAATTCTTGGGCTGCGTTTATGATGGCGCCGGCCGGCGTGGACGCTCAAGGCCGCTATTTGGGCAACGCCTGGCATCTCCTCCATTCGGCGCTCTGGAATCCTCTCAATGTTCATCGATTTCTCGCGGACATCATGTCGGGCGGCGCCGTAGTGCTCGCGTATGCCTGCTATCGCTTTTTTACCGCGAAGAACCATGAAGAGAAAGCCTATTACGACTGGGTCGGCTATCTTTTCCTGTTTGTGACCGTGTGCGCTCTGTTGCCGATGCCGTTTGCCGGCTATTGGTTGATGCGGTCGGTATATGCCTATCGGCAAAGCATGGGTGTGACGATGATGGGAGGGTTGCTGACCTGGTTGTTCGTCGTCCAGGCGTTATTGATCGGTGCGCTGTTTCTCGGCGTGAATTACTATCTCTGGCAAAGCATGGGACGCATCAATGGCGGAGAACGCTACCAGGTTTATTTCCAATATCTCGTCTTCGCCCTCATGGGGTGTCTCTTCATCTGGCTCACTCCGCACACCGTCATTATGACGGGCAGCGAAGTGAAGGCGATGGGGGGAGCGCAGCATCCCGTGGTTGGAAACTACGGCGTCATGTCGTCGAAGAACGGCGCGGTCAACGTCATGATCTGCATTACAGCGATGAGCTATATCCTTTACCGGCGCGCCAACCGAACGATGATCATCCCCTGGGTCAAAACCGGCAACCTGCTGCTCGGAGTTATTTTTGGACTCGGTGTGGCCTACATTATTTGGCTGTCGGTGTATGGGTTTTATCTTCCGGCAAGCGTGCGGGTCGGATTGTCAACCCCTCAAGCCGCGACCACCTTGGGCGTCGTGATTCTTGGCATCGCTCTCAACCGTGCGATGCTGCGGGGCGCCGTCTGGCATGGGCCCATACACTGGGGCAAGATGCCGATCAGGGGTATGATCGTGCTGTTCGGCTTGGCCGGGGCCTTCACTTGGGTAATGGGACTGATGGGCTATATCCGGTCATCCGGTCGTCTAGCCTGGCATGTCAACGAAGTTATGGCTGACGTATCGCCGTGGTCCTTTACGCCCTCATTGGGCTTTGCAGCCAAAATGGTGACGGTGAACATGGTGGTATTCTGGGCGGCTGTCTTTGTTCTTTTTTGGGTGTGCCAGCGAGGACGGCAGCCGGTTATGCGGGAGGAACGGGAAGAGATCCATGACGGGAAGGAAGGGGCATTCTTGCCCACTCCTTCGCAAGAGGCTTGATTTGGATGAAAGGATAATGATGAGATCGTACATGGCAGTCGGTCTTGTGATGATTTTGACGCCTTTGTCTTTGGTTGCGCAGAACTTGTTTCCGGGATGGGCCGGCGCAGCTGAGCCGGCGAAATTGGTGTTGGAAAATTTTCAGTCCAAGGATCACGAAGGATTTCCAGTGGATTGGCAGCACGAGAGCCAGCGCAGTCATGCGAAGGGTCGTGAGGCGTACAGGATTCAATCGGAGAACGGGAGCAATTTTTTGGCCGCCAAGGATGCGGGGCAGCGCATCAAGAACCGGAAAATCGATTGGGACCCAAAGGCGTACCCGGTCTTGACATGGAAATGGAGGCTCCACAAGGCGCCCGCCGATTCAGAGCCTGTTGCTGTGATCTATGCTTCGCTGGATACGGATCTGCTGTTCATTCCGGTGTTTACGAAGTACGTCTGGAGCGCGACAAAAGCCGAAGGCACGCTGACAGAGGGCGGGATGTTCAGCGGGTCGGAACTTGTCGTGCAGGGTGGCTTGACGCCGCTGAACGAATGGGTTGAAGAACGGGTCAACGTGTACGAGGATTTCAAGCGCATCCACCAGCATGAGCCGGCCGCCAAGGCGTGGGGTATTTCCATTTTTGCCGGCCCCGGCGTTGAGATCGATATCGGTCCGATTACGGCTGTCTCCGCTCATTGACCCTGGGCGCCGGCCTCGTTAACTGAATCCCATTTAGTTATGGCATCACTCCCTCTCAGCAGGATCGCAGATATCGTATTTGGCGTGGTGGTGATGGGTACCGTCGGTACTCTGATCGGCATGATCATGGGCGAGGCTTCAACCCCACTGACCGGTGGTCTCGGGGGCTTATTGGGGGCGGTCGTCGGATTTCTGGGCGGCCGGCGGTTCTTGATCAGCATATTAATCGGAGCCGCGTCGGGAGGTTTGCTGGCATGGTTCGTCGCCGGTTTCGAGAAAATTTCCGTCGGCGCAGGGGCCGGGGCTGCAATGGGGGGATTCCTTGGCGTGCAAATTTCCATGCTGCTCGATATGCGTGCTGCACGCAAGGCCGAGGCGAATTCGTCCGGCCCGCATCCCGAACAACAACGTCTGACGTAAGGGTGAGGTTGCCAGATCATGGAGAATCGTGCGGTCTTGATCGGGTCCATCGTGTTTGTTTTCGCATCATTCATCCTGATGATAGCCGGATTGGTCTATGAGTCGTACAAAGCCAAGCAAATGCGTGAACTTGCCCTGTCCATCAAAACTGAAACGACCGTGCAGACGGCGGCTGCCACGCAGGATTTCTCCATGTATAAGACATTGGTGGGAGATGATGGGCGAGAAATGGTGCAGATCCCCGAAGGGCCCTTTGTGATGGGCAGTCGTGATGATGACAGCGACCCGGACGAAAAGCCCGAGCATCAGGTGTATCTCAAACCCTACTTCATTGATCTCAAGGAGGTGACGCAGGCCGAGTATGAACGATTTGCGAAGATGACCCGTCGCGCCAAAGCGCGGATCGAGGTGTTTGAGGACGATCCTGCCAAACTGCTCAAACCGGAGTTGCCGGCCATCGCTGTGACTTGGAGTGATGCCGAAGCTTACTGTAAATGGGCCGGCAAGCGGTTGCCGTCCGAGGCGGAGTGGGAAAAGGCGGCGCGAGGCGAGGGCAAGCGAAGATACCCATGGGGGGGTGAATTCTTACCCGGTTATGCCAACATCGATGGCCACGAAGATGGATTCCGATATTTGGCGCCCCCCGGTTCCTTTGAATCGGGACGCAGCCCGTATGGTTTGTACGATATGGCCGGCAATGTGGGTGAATGGGTGGCCGACTCTTACGAGGAAACTTTTTACCAGAAATCTCCTTATCGGGATCCCAAAGGACCGGAACAGGGTGAGCAGAAGGTGATTCGCGGGGGGTCTTGGCGCGAAACGAAGAAGAATGTGCGCCCCTCAAAACGTTTTCAAGCGAAGCCGTGGCGGCATGACATTACAGTCGGATTTCGTTGCGCTAAAGACATTGAGACTGATGCCCCAGCCAAATAATCGGCTTAAGTCATGCTTGAAACTAAATTCAAAGTGGCGTTGCTTGTGGCTGTACTCGCCGCTGCGAGTCTGCCGATCATTGGCATACTCAGAGGGACGGTGTTCACTCCCTATGAACAGGATACCGAGCATTTAGTAGCTTCAAATCAACCGGTTACTGAAGGTGTCCCTGACGAGGAGCCTGTTCGCGAGGAGATGGTATCCATCCCGGCAGGGCCATTCATCCGAGGAACCGACAAGGGGGGATTTGACGAACTGCCGCAGCAAACGTTGTATTTGAGCGGCTTTCTTATTGATAAATATGAAGTTACAAATTTTCAGTATGCCGCGTTCGTCCAAGCCACCGGACATCGGAAATCCGGTCCGCCGTCGCGATATGCCAAGAACATGGACCGTATGCGCGGCGTGAATCAGCCGGTTGTGTATGTCTCATGGGATGATGCCGTGGCCTATTGCGCGTGGAAGGGCAAGCGATTGCCGACCGAGGCGGAATGGGAAAAGGCGATGCGAGGGACCGATGGCCGACTATGGCCCTGGGGCACCGTTGAAATTCCTCATGGCGCAAATTGGGCTCGTGTTGACGATGGGCACGAGGTATCGGCTCCTGTGGGTGCAGTCAAGAGTGATGTCAGCCCTTTTGGAGTCATGGACGGAGCAGGCAATGTCATGGAATGGGTCGAGGACTGGTATCAGGAAAATGCCTTTCGAGATGCCTCGGCATCCGATCCCAGGAGTCCGGATCATGGCACGTTTCGGGTCATCCGTGGGGCCGGCTATGCCAGTTCCGGCTCCGACTTGAGGATCACGAGCCGGAATAAAATGGTGCCTGATTTCCGGGATGAAACTATTGGTTTTCGCTGCGCTCAGGATATGAAAATTGGGGGTGAGTCACGAGCGGCGGCGGAGCGAGAAAATCATAAGAAATCAAAGTAGTAAAGGATGAGGAACACAGCCAAAATGATATTGACAACCATTCCAGCCAAAACTATAATGTCGAACACTTTTGAGCTTTTATTCATCGATCTTTCCGTTTTGAAATGATGAAACGAGACGAATTGATTAGCACAGGGCTGATGGTGTGTCAATTCAAAATACGTCATTAAAACCTTTGGGGGAATTGCAATGGAAGCTGCTCAGAGCGACATCACAGTCAAGATTGGGAAGATGATTTTTTACATTACCTGCGCCGTGAGCATCTGGTTCTTTTACTGGTTCGCAGGTATTCAATGTCCTTGCTGAGCTGCCATAACTGATCCTGAACTCTTTTTTGGAACTTCAGAATTAAGGGGGCTGAGATGGGCCAAACAATCTTATATTTCCTGATCTCTTTCGTTATCTGCCTGGCGTACTTCACCGCGGTCGATCACTTCCTGATGGATATGCAAGGTTTGGATTACTGGTATTTGTTCCGCCAATAACGGCTGGCTTCAGTTCTATCTCTGTTTGGTCACTGTTGCGATGTATTTATGGAGGTAACCATGGGTCACATAACCCGAAAGAAGTGTTTGGCAATCATGGCGCTGGGCGCGATGGTTGGCCTCCTCCTTATGCCCATCTTCGTCTCTCTTCCCGCATTGGCAAGTGGTGGCGGCGAGGCTCCTGCTGGAGCGCCGGCCGATGCTGCGAAGAAGGAAGGCGAAGCGGAAAAAAAGGTGGAGAAGGCGAGAGATGTCTATTACAAGGTTGAGGGTATCGTCAGCAGTGCGCCAGCGCCAAAGACGACCGATAGCGAAAAAGATTACCCTCGGTACAATTTCGAGAGTCGCGTTCTTTTGTGGTTCGCCAATCAGCAGCATCTCTACTATGGGAGTTTCGTTCTTGCGGTTCCGATCTTCTGTATGGTCATTGAATTCATGGGAGTCGTGGCCAAAGACAAGGCGATGGCTAAAAAGTATGACCAGCTGGCCTATGACTTCATCAAGATCAGTCTGACCGCCTATTCGCTTACCGCTATCCTGGGCGGTATTCTCATTTTCACCTTCCTGACATTGTATCCGGCCTTCTTTCAATATCTGTCCAGCATTTTTAGGCCGGTCATGCACATCTATGCTTTGATGTTCGTGGCTGAGAGTGGGACCCTCTACATCTATTATTACGGCTGGGACAAGATGAAGGAGGGATTCCTGAAGTGGATTCACCTTAGCATGTCGGTCATTCTGAACGTCATTGGAACGGTTCTGATGTTCTTGGCCAATTCGTGGATCGGGTTCATGATGTCGCCGGCCGGGGTTGATGAACAGGGGCGCTTCCTCGGGAACATTTGGCACGTGTTGCACACCGCCTTGTGGAACCCGCTTAATCTCCATCGAATTCTTGGGAACATGGCGTTCGGTGGCGGCGTGGTGGCCGCTTATGCGGCGTACCGCTTCTTATCCGCCAAGAACGATGAAGAGCGGGCCCACTACGATTGGATGGGCTATATCGCCATGGCCCTCGGCGTAGCGTTTTTGATTCCCTTGCCTTTTGCCGGCTATTGGTTGATGCGAGAGGTGTATGCCTATCGCCAGCAGATGGGCATCACTTTGATGGGTGGATTGCTTGCCTGGCTGTTCATTATTCAGGCCACGATGATCGGGATTCTCTTCCTTAGCACCAACTATTACTTGTGGCAGGCTCTGGGCCGTATGAGAGGGGCTGAGAAATATCAGCGTTATATTAAGTACCTCGTATTCCTACTCGTGTGCGGATTCTTGGTTTTCATCACGCCGCACACAATAGTCATGACTCCTGCCGAGCTGAAGGCAATGGGAGGGCAGCAGCATCCCGTTCTCGGGAATTATGGCGTGATGTCGGCCAAGAATGGCGGGATCAATGTCATCATTACTACGACGGTTTTAAGCTTCGTCTGGTATATGCGGGGTAATAAGGTTTCCACCGTTTCGTGGGCGAAGTTCGGAAATATCTTCATGGGTGTATTCTTCGCCCTTGCATACATCAATATTATCTGGTTGGCCATCTATGGTTATTACATTCCAGCCAACGTACGCGTCGGACTATCCGTTCCCCAGGTCGCGACAACCCTGTCCTGTCTATTCTTCATGTTCGCTCTGAATAGCGTCATGATGAAGGGTGCGAAGCAGATGGGACCGATTGAATGGGGAAAGATATCAGCCCGGTCTCAGTATGCGTTGATCATGCTGGCCACGGCGTTCACCTGGATGATGGGCTTGATGGGGTATATCCGCTCTTCGGTCCGTCTTTTCTGGCACGTCAATGAAATCATGCGCGACAATTCCCCGTGGGCTTATACCCATACCGTCGGATTCGCCGCAAATATGATTTCATTCAATGTCTTGTTCTTCTGGATCAGCATCATGTTCGTCTTCTGGCTCGGCACGCTCGGTGCGAAAAAAGCTCCTGTGGAGGCCAAGGCGCCGGTTCCTGGAAGAGCGCCGGAGCCCGCAGTTGGTCATTAACCTAGAATAAGCCAAATGAACGTCATGGGGGGAGCCTCATTGGTCAGGCCGATGAGGTCCTCCCCTCCTGCAGGAGGTTTGAGCTGTGATTGATCTGATAAAAGAGTCGCTCTCTATCGGCTGGCCGGCGCTCATTATTTTGGTCGGCTTGCTCTTCTACTTCAAGGCTACCATTCCCGATCCAGTCGCCAATAAGCGCACTGTGTTCAAGACCTTTATCGGCATTTTAGCTGCGATTCTCTTGTTTATGGCGGTGGCCAATTACAAGATGAATTTCTTCGGTGAATCACGATTGTTGCCTGTTTCATTGGTCCTCATTACGTCTCTGACGTTTATGATGGCTCTGTATTTCACCAATATCAGCGCCCTTCTGAAGATTGGTGGCTTTATGTTTTTAATCGCCGCGGCCCTGTCCGGCTATGGAAACTGGCTGCCGCAGGTCGAGGGTGGATTTCCTCCCAAGGAAGAGAAAAAAGATTTCAGCAATATGCCTCAAAGCGAACTGGCCGACGAGGGGGAAAAGATTATATTCGGCGGTGTCGGGCAAAATAAGGTTCAGGGTGCCATTGGAAAAGGTCAGTGCCCGCTCTGTCATGCATTTCACAAAGGGATGCTTGGTGAACGGGCTCCTAATCTCGACGGCTTGCCGGAACGATCAGAGAAGCAACTGTCGGACCCAAAATATCATAAGGGAAACCCGGCGGCTCGAGATACGGCCCAAAAGGAGGCGTTTCCTGGATCTGGAACGGCCGAGAACGCACAGGAGTATATCGCTGAGTCCCATGCCTGCCCGAGTTGCTTTGTTGTGTCCGGATACGGCGTGAAGGGGACCAATGATAAAGAGAGTCCGATGCCGGCGATCCATAAGCCACCGATCTCATTGTCTTTGCCGGAGCTGGCGGCTGTGGACACCTGGTTGTACGTTCGGGAGGGAAGAGAGGCACCGAGCTTCGACGATATCGTAAAGTCATACGAGAAGTTTATTCCAGAGGCAGATCGGCCAAAGATGTCTGAGGACAAGCCGGCTGCTGGTGGTGGTACGACGCTGATGGCCGATGGTACCGAGCCTGTGGACCAGATCTTTACCAAGGCGACGTGTGTTGCTTGCCATACGATCCCCGGCATTCCTGGCGCGGTCGGCACGGTGGGGCCCAAGCTTGACGAGGGGACTAACGCTCCATTGCGGCTGAAGGACAAGGATTATAAGGGAACCGCCAAATCGACTTCTGAGTATATTATGGAGTCGATTATCGATCCGAGTAAGTATGTAGTGAAAGGCTTCCCTGACAATCAGATGCCAAAGGTGTTCGGGCAGAAACTGAGCGCGGGTGCCTTGAAAAAGATTGTCGATTATTTGTCGCAAATTCATGCGGGCAAAGAGCCGCCAAAGATTTCGTAGCTAGGGGCATTCACCTTAGCGTACTTAAGGAGTTCAACGATGAAAGCGATTATGTCCATTGGGGCGTTAATTGGGGTGGTGGGGTCGCTCATCCTGATCGGCATGATTTTCGGGATAATCCCTTCCACTACCGTCCGCCTGGTCGAGGGCTATATGCCCATGCAGTTATTGAGTGAGCTGGCCATTTTTGTGGCGGGCTTTGCCGGCATCAGCTATATGCTGAGTGCATTGGGAATCTCCTTTCCTCGCTTTTGGCAAGGCATTCTTTTTTGGGTTTTCATTCTGATGTATTTAAAGTACCGGATCTATCCGCCGATTCCGTTCAGTGTCCGCGCTATGTATGGCACGGTATCGCTCATCGCGGTTTTCATGTGGATGTCCAGTAATGAAGAGGACTGGAAAAAATTCAAGCAGCCGATCATCAATGTCCTTGACGCGCAGACCGGATTTCATAAAGCGCTTCGGACCTTGTATCTCGTTCTACTGCCGATCCTGATCGGTGGGTTCTCATACAATGCCATGAAGCCGAGCAGCGAAGAACCGATTGAGCTGCGGACGGTGCATCCTGCTCCGCCGGCGAGCACAAAGGTTCATGGAAAGACGTATACATTGCAGACATCTCAGAACCCATACCGGGTCAATGTCGAAGGCAAGTACGATCAGGAGTATAGCAATGGTCTGATCGTCGAACAGGGCATGGGGCGCCTGATGAAACCCAATGCCAATCCCTGGGATGAGAACGCGCAAGGTTATTTGAAGTATGTGAGGGAAGGCGGCGAAATCTTTTTCCAGAATTGCCATTTCTGTCACGGTGACAATCTCAACGGGAGAGGGCTTCACGCGTTTGCATTTAACCCCATTCCAGCCAATTTTACCGACCCGGGCACCATCGCTCAGCTGCAAGAGACCTTCATTTTCTGGCGGGTAGCGAAGGGCGGAATCGGGCTTCCTAACGAAGGATTCCCTTGGGCCTCCGTCATGCCGCCTTGGGAACAGCATTTGACCACAGATGAAATCTGGAAGGTCATTCTGTTTGAATATTGGCACACCGGGTATTATCCCCGGACATGGGATTAATCGACTTTTATTTTGGACAAACAGGTCGAGAGGTTAACAATGAGCAATGCGTACGAGATAGCAAAACCAAGGCTGGTTATGGCAGCAGCCTTGGGCATGGTTCTTCTCTCCGGAGGCGTTGGGCAGGTAGCGCTTGCGGAAGAAGCACTTCCGGAAGGATTTAAGAAAGCGGAGTTACCGCCCAGCCCGCCGGCCGATATGGTTGAGGCCGGGAAGCGGGTATATTTTACGAAGTGTGTTTGGTGCCATGGTGTTGATGGTGCTGGGGACGGTCCGGGTGCCGATCGGTTATGGCCGCGACCCCGAAATTTCAACCAGGGGACCTTCAAGATCCGTCATACCGCCAGCGGTGAATTGCCGTTGTATAACTATAATGAAAAAAATCCTGGTTCCGGAAAGAATGATCTCCTCGATACGGTGACCCATGGATTGCCGGGGTCTGCTATGCCGCCCTGGGAAGGAATTCTCACCGAGGAACAGCGTATTCAGGTCCTTGCTTTTGTCACGACTCAATTGGTGAAGGACCGAAAGTTTACGGATAAGGAATCGGAGACTCAGACGGTGTTGCAGCTCAGCAGCATCAATCCGATTCCGCCGAGCGAAGAGAGCATAAAAAAGGGCTCGGAGCTGGTTGTCGAGAGAAAGTGTATCGAGTGTCACGGTGTAGATGGCAGGGGTGACGGCAACGCCTTCAACCTAAAAGATGACTGGGGTTTTTCCATCCAGCCAGCCGACTGGCACAAATGTTGGAACTTTCGCGGCAGCCGGCAGGACCCTTATAATGTGAAAAATATCTTTCGAACGTTCTCTACGGGGATTAACGGAACGCCGATGCCTTCCTTTGCCGATAACACGACGGTGGAGGAGCGGTGGCACATCGCGAATTTTGTCAATTCGCTGTGCGAGCGCGATGGGGAAGGAAATCCCCTTCCCATTGATCCTTTGACTGATAAGCCGAAGATCAACTTCGTGATTCCATCTGCACTAGTCGAAGGTGAAATTTCGGACGATCCTGAGCATGAGATGTGGCAAAAGATGGGGCGCCGCATCGTCGCCATGGGCGGACAGATCACTCATAAGCCGAGGAACTTTGTTACTCGAATAGATGATGTGTGGGTCAAATCCCTCTACAACGATAAGGATGTCGTCTATTTGCTCCAGTGGGATGATCGCACAAAGAGCGTGGCGGAGGAGAAATTGAAGTGGGCTCCCACCCAGGTCAATGTCGAGAATTTCGGTGTGAAAGAACAGGCACCGAAGACCGGTGAGGAAGGGTCCATTGCGGCAGCCCAGAACAACTATGCCGTGTATAACGACGCCATCGCTATGCAATTCCCGATTAAATGGCAGGAGATCCCCGCTCCGTTTAAGCCGCGATATCTTTGGGGCGATGCGAAATTCAACGCTGACATTGTGAAGTGGGAAGCCGATGGGTCACTCCGCTCTTTCCTTGGAACGGGGTGGGACCAGGATTTTGAAGAGCGAGATGACTTCGAAGAGCGGATGAAACTCATGAAGGCCGAGTGGAAGAACGGACGGTGGACAGTCATGATCTCGCGGCCGCTTGGCCATGGCAAAGATGATTATGACGAATACACGAAATTCGACGTAGGGCGATACATTCCCACCGTATTCTTTGCTTGGGACGGCCATAACGGGGATGCCGGGCGTAAGATGGCGGTATCGGCCTTCTACTACACCTTCCTTGAGCCGCCGATTCCGCAAGAAGTGTATGTGTATCCTGTGTTAATCGCGTTCGGCGTTGTCATTCTTGAAGGCTGGATTTTGACCCGCCGCGCCAATAAGAAAAAGGGTAAATCATAAGAAGAGATAGATACGAGAGAACCAGTAGCGCGAGGGGGTGGGGAAGTTTCCCACCCCCTCGTTGTTTTTGGGCGACACATGTTTCTTGAGCTCTAGGTACGTCATATGGAAAAGGATGTGGCTGCGTGCGTGATCGCCGGTGGCAGAAGTCGCCGAATGGGACGCGATAAAAGACTCCTCTGCCTGGACGGCGCTACGTTAATGGATCGTACGCTGGCAATTCTCGAACCGTTGTTCGAGAAGATTATCATCGTCTTGGCGAGTCCGTTGAAGGGATGGAACGGTGTAGCGCACCGGGTGGTGTATGATGCGATTCAAGATTGTGGTAGTTTGGGCGGATTATATACGGGGTTGATTGAATCAGGCGCCTCGCGGATTTTCGCAGTGGCCTGTGACATGCCCTTTCTCAACAGCGACGTCATCCGGTATCTGGTTCATATTGACCGGAGGGCCGACATCGTCGTGGCGAAGTTGGATAATGGGTTTCAGCCCATGCACGCCGTCTATTCGAAACACTGTGCTGAACCATTGGAGCACATGGCACGGTCGGGCAATCTTAGGATTCAAGGGCTTTTTGAAAATCCTCTACTGAAAGTCAAGATTATCACGGCACCGGAATTGATCAACCTGGATCCTGATCTCCGCTCCTTTCGAAACATCAATACGCCCGCTGATTTCGAGGCGGCGCAGGCCCTTTGCATGCAGAGACCGTGAACGCTGCCCATTCCCTGTCCATTCATTAGGATGCGTTTACTCATTATCCATCCGGGCGGGATTGGCGACGTTCTTCTTGCCCTGCCCGCCATCCGAAGCCTCCGCTATCGGCACCACGCGGACGAGATTGGATTGCTTGCTGCCGGCCAGGTCGGGCGGTTGTTGCGGGACTGTCATGAGGTCGATACGGTCTTCTCTCTTGAATCAGGCGCGTTGACTGATCTGTTATCTGTCGGAAGTCCTCGGGCATCTCTATTTTCCAGCTGGTTGGAGGGATGCGACTTGGTGCAATGTTGGATGGCTGATCGGGACGGATATCTTGCCGCCAAATTGTCGGGACAAGGCAGGCGGCGGAGTAACGTGTGTTCCGCGAACACCCTATCGTCGAACAGCCGGCACCAAAGCGATCGATACTTGGAGGCTGCCCAATGTTCCGGCTTTGAACAGGAAGAGGCGCCCCTAGCTTTTCCACAGGACATGGAGCTGGTGGGGCGAGCGGCATTAAGCAAGGCGGGTGTGTCCATCAATCGACCCTATGCCGTGATCCATCCGGGAAGCGGCAGCGTTCATAAATGTTGCGATCCCGCATTATGCGAGTCCATCGTGCGCTGGCTGATTCAGAGGCGGCTCGCTCCGCTCATTGTTCATGGACCGGCGGATGAAGGACAGATCAATAGAGTCCAAGCCGTATTACGACAGCCATTTCATCTCCTGGAACATTGTGATCTGTCAACACTTGCGTGGATCATTAAAGGCGCCGCGCTCTATGTAGGGCATGATTCCGGCATTACGCATCTTGCCGCGGCTCTCGGCGTTCCAACCGTGGCATGTTTCGGCCAGACTGACGAAGCACGTTGGGCCCCCCGAGGGCAACGCGTGTTGATTATGAGAGGCGCTGCATGTCACTGCGTGGATTGGGATGCGGTACAACAGTGCCGGGACAAATCTTGTCTGAAAATTTCATCCGCATCATTGATTCAGAAGTGCGAAGCGATCTTAGAGGGCAACTGAATGCCTCATGTTGTTCTTGTCTCGGTCTTTCATGCTGTGTTACATTGACTGGTTAATTTCCCCTGTTTCAACGCAGACTTAGAGGGTATGTGAGTCAGGGTCTTATCCAAGAGCAGGTGCACGGCGCCATCGTTCAGGCCATTCTACAAGCCAGACACAAGGGTCAGTTGAAGGCGCAGGGACAGCCGGTGGTGCAGCTGGATGCTCCGAAGAAAGCCGAATGGGGTGACTTCGCCACGACCGTTGCTATGTCCATGGCCTCTGAGGAAGGCCGAACTCCAATCGATATCGCGCACATTATTATCGACAATATCGCTCCATCTGAAGCTCTTTTTGAGCGAGTGGAGATTGCCAGGCCCGGCTTCATCAATTTGACCCTTCATCGCACGTTATGGGGCAAGGCCCTCCTCGACATCGAACAATGCGGCGGCCGTTATGGCCATGACACGATCGGCAGCGGGAAGCGCGTTTTGGTGGAATATGTCAGCGCGAATCCCACCGGCCCCTTGCATGTCGGACACGGGAGAGGGGCGGCGGTGGGGCAAGCCGTTTCCAGGTTGATGAGCGCGATGGGCTATGACGTCACAAGTGAGTATTACATCAACGATGCCGGGCGGCAAATGAAGCTGCTCGGCGCGTCGGTCTACGCCCGATATCTGGAGCTGTCGGGTGGGGCTGCTGCGTTTCCAGAGGACGGATATCATGGAGCGTACATTCAGACAATCGCTGACCGTCTGAACGAGCAGGTCGGAGCGAAGCTACTGACATTACCGCAAAGAGAAGCGGAAGAGGAATGCAAGAGATTTGCCTACCAGGCGCTGTTAGCGGATATCCGGCATGACCTTGAGACGTTCGGGGTGGCGTTTCAGTCCTGGTTCAGCGAAGCATCTCTTCTTGCCGACAGAACCGTAGAGCAGGTGTTGAACGAACTCCGGTCGAAGGATTTGTTATTCGAGGAAGATGGCGCCTGGTGGTTTCGCTCGTCCCGGTTTGGAGACGAAAAAGATCGTGTCGTGCGAAAGAAGGAAGGCGACTACACTTATCTTGCGTCGGACATCGCCTATCATTGGGACAAACTGCAACGCGGGTACGATACTCTCATCGACGTGTGGGGAGCGGACCATCATGGCTACATCCCGCGGATGCAAGCTGCCGTACAGGCGTATGGGTCCCCGCCGGACACATTACGGGTGATTCTCGTGCAGATGGTTCATCTGCTTCGAGGAGGAACGAAAGTAGAGATGTCGAAGCGGTCCGGCGAATTTGTGACGCTTCGCGAGGTGATCAACGAAGTAGGCGCCGATGCCGCCAAGTTCTTTTTCCTCATGCGGGATTCCTCGACGCACCTCGATTTCGATCTCCAACTTGCCACACAGCAATCCCGTGAGAATCCCGTCTACTATGTGCAATACGCGCACGCCCGCATTGCAAGTCTATGGCGGGTCGCTTCCGCCCGCGGTATTGAATGCCCACGCCCAAGCGAAGCGGATCTGGATTGTTTGCGGGATGCAGATGAGTTGGCCCTGATTCGAAAACTGTCCGCATATCCGGGGGTCCTCCAGGTGTCCGCCGAGACAGCCGCCCCTCATCGGCTGGCTCATTACCTACAAGAATTGGCCGGTCTTCTTCATCCCTTCTATTTTAAACATCGCATCCTGCCACCGGCGGCGGACGATGATTTGCGGGAGGCCGCGCGGAATGCTTTAGCCGACGAAGCGGTCTCCTGTTCCAGCCGCCAGCATGAAGCCCTGACTCCAGCCCTCACCGGGGCCAGGCTCGCATTGATGTGGGCGGTGCAGCAGGTGATCAAGAACGGTTTAGGGATCCTGGACGTATCTGCTCCGGATCAGATGTAGGAGAGTCGGGTCATGATCTCGTTTCAAGTTCTCGGAGCCGATTCCCAATCCCGCGCGCGACTCGGTAAATTGATCACTGATCGTGGGCAGATCGAGACCCCCGCCTTCATGCCGGTCGGCTCCCTGGGCAATGTGCGAAGCCTGGATACGGACGACTTGGAGAAGATGGGATATGGCCTCATGCTCAATAATGCCTATCACCTGTATTTGCGGCCTGGGCACAAGGTTATCGAGGAATTGGGCGGATTGCATTCGTTCTCGACATGGCCCGGTGCCATTTTGACCGACAGCGGAGGCTTCCAAGTCTTCAGTTTGGCGAAATTCTGCAAGGTGACGGACGACGGCGCGACGTTTCAATCACATATCGATGGGTCCGCGCATTTTATCAGTCCCGAACGCGCGATCGAAATTCAGGAAGCGTTGGGAGCCGATATTATCATGGCGTTCGATCAGTGTATCGCCTTGCCTTCAAACAAAGATCAGGTGAAGGATGCCGCCAGGCGAACATTGCTCTGGGCCCATCGTTGTCTTGCCGCTCATCGGAAGCCGGGCCAAGCGCTCTTCGGCATTGTGCAAGGCGGGCTGGATCCGGAGCTTCGCGTGCAAGCGGCGCGCGATTTGGTTTCATTGGGGTTCGACGGGTTTGCGGTCGGCGGACTGTCGGTCGGTGAAGAGAAATCCGATATGTACCGGATGCTCGACGTGACTGAGCCGGAACTTCCGTCGTCCAAGCCCCGGTATCTGATGGGGGTGGGCATGCCCGAAGATCTCGTCGAGGGAGCGGCGCGGGGCATCGATCTGTTCGACTGTGTCGTGCCGTCCCGGCATGGCCGGACCGGCTGGCTCTTTACCGGCACCGGCCGGGTTTTGATCAAGCAGGCACGGTATGCACGAGACGAGACACCCGTGGACGCTGAGTGCCCCTGTCCGGTGTGTGTGCGGTATTCCCGTGCCTATCTGCATCACTTATTCATCGTAAAGGAAATGCTCGGTTCGAGGTTGAATACCATTCATAATCTCTGGTTTTTTGCGGAGCTCATGCGGCAGATTCGGGAGTCCATCCGGCGGGGTTCGTTCGAAATGTTTCGCCGGCGATTTCACGATCGGTATCAGCCGTACGATTCAAGCGCGAGCGAGGACATTGAAACAGGATCATCCGAGCCGGTAAGGAATGCGAGAGGGGGAGCATGATGTGGCAGTCAGTGGCATGGGCGGAGGGAACGTCAGGCGGAGCCGGCGCGGCGGGAGGATTACTCAGCCTCGTCCCGTTTGTATTGATTTTCGTGATTTTCTATTTTCTCCTGATCCTGCCGCAGCAAAGAAAACAGAAGCAGCTGAAGCTCATGCTGGAAGCGCTCAAAAAGGGCGACAAAGTCGTGACTGCGTCCGGTATTTGGGGGACGGTGACGAATCTCGGAAAAGAAACGGTGACCCTGCAGATCGCGGATAACACCAAAATCAAAATCCAGAGAGAACACATCGCGCGCATACGCGCCGATGAGGAAGACTGATTGTTTGGACAAATAGGGGACTGTTGATCCATGAAAAAAGTCGGAGGACGATTGTTCGCGTTGGCCGTGGTAGTGCTGGGCTCTATTGTGTTTTTTCTTCCATCGTATCAACCGCTGTACAAGGAAATGCCAAAATGGTTGCGGGCGATTCTTCCCGACAAGGGAATCACACTCGGCCTGGATCTTCAGGGCGGCATCCACTTGGTCTTGGAAGTCGAAGAGGAACGCGCCGTCGAAATCGCGGTAGACCGAGCGGTGGTGTCGGCGCAGGATCTTCTTTTGGAGAAGAAGATCCCTGCTGAATCGGTCAAGCGGGTCGGGTCTTCGCAGATTCTCATCTCCTTCCAGAAGGCGGACCTGAAAGAGCAAGTTCAAAAGCTTCTGGACGATTTCCCCACGTATATGGAGGTCGAGGCCTCGGGAACGCCGAACAGCGTGTTGTGGGCGTTGCGCGAGGCGGAGATCAAGCGGATCAAGGATTCCGCCATCAATCAAGCGCTGGAAACCATCCGGAACCGGATTGATCAATTCGGCGTGGCGGAGCCGTTGATTCAACGCCAGGGCTTGAAGCAAATCGTCGTCCAACTGCCCGGCATCAAAGATCCAAAGCTGGCAAAGGACCTCATCAAGCAAACTGCGCTGCTTGAGTTCAAAATGCTGGACGACGAGGCCCAACGAAAGGTCGATCTGCCGGGACGAATTCAGAAGGGCAAAGATCGCGAAGAAGCGCTGCAGAAGCAGTTCGAGGGTAAGATTTCGGAAGAAAATGAGATTCTGTTCGAGCGGGTGACCGATAAAGACGGCTCTCAAGAGTATTTGATTCCCTACCTGGTGAAAAAACGGGTCATGTTGGCCGGTGACGTACTCAGTGATGCGAGAGTGTCGATCGGGCAATTCAATGACCCCTATGTGTCGATCACCTTCGACGCCAAAGGGGCACGGGAATTCGACCGGATCACGGGCGAAAACGTGAAGAAGCGGATGGCCATTGTCCTCGACAATACGATCTATTCCGCCCCTGTGATTCAAGAACGCATTACCGGCGGGCGCGCCCAAATCACCGGGACTTTTTCGATGGAGGAGGCCAACAATCTGGCCATTGTGCTGCGGGCCGGGGCCTTGCCCGCGCCGCTTAAAATTATCCAGGATTTGACCGTCGGGCCGTCATTGGGCCGGGATTCCATCGAGAAGGGAATCAAAGCCACCTTGGTCGCCGGCATTCTGGTCGTGGTGTTCATGGCGGTGTACTATCGCTTGTCCGGAGTGATCGCTGATTTTGCCTTGGTGCTGAATCTGGTGTGCCTGATCGGGGCGCTCGCGGCGCTCAACGCCACGCTGACCTTGCCCGGCATTGCCGGGATTATTTTGACAATTGGAATGGGAGTCGACTCCAACGTTCTGATTTTTGAACGCATCCGGGAAGAATTGCGGCAAGGCAAGCCGGTGCGTCTCGCCATCGATGCGGGATATGACAAGGCGTTTCTTACCATAGTGGACTCGCACGTCACGACGTTGATCACCGGCTTCGCGCTCTTTCTGTTCGGCACCGGTCCCATCAAAGGGTTTGCCGTGACTCTCTGCCTGGGGATCGCGATTAATCTTTTTACCGCCTTGGTCGGCACGAAGGTAATTTTTGATGTGATCAATCAGCGGCGAAAGCTGGAGTACTTGAGTATTTAGCCGCAGCACGCCGGCCGACCGAAGCAAAGGCATTCAGCATTCCGTAGGAAAGGGAGTGGGCATGTTTGAGATTCTAGGGAAGACCAATATCGATTTCATGGGCAAACGAAAGTATTCGTTTATTTTTTCCGGCATCATGGCCGTGCTCGGGGTGATTGCCTTGATACAGATCGCCAGAGGAGCAGCCAACATGGGCATCGATTTTGCCGGCGGCACGGCCGTCCAATTGAAATTCGAACAGCCGATCCGCATCGATGAGGCCAGACGGGCGTTGGAATCAAACGGGCTTGCTCATGCGGAATTGCAGGAGTTTGCGCAGGAAAACAAGTTGCTGGTACGCGTCAAGGCCTCGACCTCGATCGAAGAAAAGACCGCCGAGCGCGTCATGGCGGTGTTCCGAAAAGAATTCTCAGGGAATTCGTTCGTCGTCGATGCCAGCACCGAAATCGGTCCGACTATCGGCGAGAAGCTGCAGGAAGATGCCCTTATTGCCGTATTGATTTCATTCGCCGGCATCATCGCGTATATCGCTGTGCGGTTCGAACTTCGTTTCGGCGTGGCGGCCGCTCTTGCCACCTTTCATGATGTGTTGGCGGTGCTCGGGACCTTCTACCTGCTCGATAAGGAAATCACGCTCTTGGTGGTGACGGCTATCTTGACGCTTGCGGGATACTCGCTGACCGATACCGTGGTCGTCTTCGATCGTATCCGGGAAAATCTTCGCATGCGGCGTCGCGAACAAGAGGAGACACTCCTCAACACCGCCATCAATCAAGTCCTGAGCCGGACGATCGTGACGAGCTTGACGGTCGTGGTCGTTCTTGTTCCATTGGCATTGGCGGGCGGTGAGGTCTTGCATGATTTCTCCTTGGCGTTGCTCTGGGGAGTGATCATCGGGACGTACTCCTCGGTATTTGTCGCAACGCCGTTGTTAGTGGTCTTGCCGGGCACGGCCGGCCGCCTGTTGAAGCGAGCGTAAGAGGTCTCAGCGAGCGTCGAAACCGTCCCTCTTGCCGTGGTACAGTGTGGGGCGTACTCGCACACCATGAGTTTCTGGAGCCGGTCTCACAGCCTCCAGCGGAAGATCATCACGGCGATTGTGATGGTCGGACTCCTTCCTTTATTGCTTTCCCTGGGTTTGACCTACGTCGAGGAGCGTCGCGCATTGCGCGAGACTATCGGCGCCAACTTTAAAGAAGTGGCGATCGAGGCTGCCCGCCGGATTGAAATGCAGGTTACGCGCGGCGTGAACGAGGCGCAGCAACTCGCGACGACGCCGTTCCTCCGGACGGCAGTGACGGAGTCAAACCGATCCTATGCGGATAAAGACGAACGAACGGTTCAGTCGATGATCCGCGATTGGCAGCAGCGGTGGCGGCAGCGTGACCGTAAGAGTGAATTTCCTCTGTTTATCAATCGGATTGTGACGAATTACCTGATCCGTTGGCATGACATCCGGAAGGCGGACTACGTCGGCATTTTCATCACCGACAACCGCGGCGCAGTGGTAGTCAGCTCGATTCCGCAGGTCGAGTACTATCACGGGAAAACGACCTGGTGGCAATCGGTCGTTAAGAAGGGCGAAGGAAAAGTTTTTGTCAGTGACATCTTTTTTGACCCGTCTTTCGGCACTCACGTGGTCAACGTCTCGGCTCCCATTGTGGATGATGAACAACATGCGACGATCGGGGCCGTCACGGTGCTGTTGCGACGGGATACGCTCTTCCATTCCATATCGGAAGTCAGTGTCGGAAAGACCGGCCATGCCATGCTGTTCAATTCGGAGGGGGCCCCCGTCATATGTCCGATTCTAGCTCCGGAAGAGCACAGCATCACGCCGGAATTGGTGAACGCCATTAATTCGACCCACGCCGGGTGGGTGACTGCGGCCAACGATTCACACGGAGGGAAGGATGCGCTGGTGGGATACGCGCCTGTCCGATTAGGAAGCAGTCTGACGAAGGATAGCCTGGGAGGAAAGCGGTGGATCACCTTTGTGCGGCAGGATCCGGAGGAGTCCTTCGCACCCTTATCCCGTCTGGTTCTGCGGGTCACCCTGTACGGCCTGTGCGTGCTGGCCGCGCTGTGGATCACGGGGTTGGTCGTCGCCAGGCGGATCGCCCGACCTATCGGCTTGTTGCACGAGGGCGTGCGCGAGATCGGAAGCGGCCGATTGGACCAGCAGTTGAATCTCAGGACCGGGGATGAAATCGAGCACCTTGCCGACGCGTTCAATAAGATGGCGTCGAATCTCAAGCAATCGTTCGGACAAATCGAACAGCGCATGGATGAAGTCCGGCGCCTTGAAGAAAAATACCGCGACTTGATTGAAAACTCCCCGGAAATGATCTGTACCCTCAACAACGCGGGACAGTTCGTGCATATGAACAAGACGGGGTTGGAAAAGCTGGGCTATGGATTGGAAGACATGCTGGCCATGCGTCTGTGGGAGATCGTGCCCAAAGGTCGTGAACGCCAGGTATTGGCCTATCTTGAACAGTTGGTGTCTCACGGGCGCAGTACCATGGAAACAGTATTTGTTGCGCGCGACGGCCGCACGATCGACGTAGAAATCCATGCGACCTCTCTGTTTGAGCACGGCGGCGGCAAACTCATTCACTCAAGAGCGTTCGTACGGGACGTAAGCGAGCGGCGCAGGCTGGAGGAACAGATTCAGCGGTACACGACGCAATTGGAACAGGCCGTCAATGAGCGGACGCGCCAACTTGTCGCGTCCCAGGAACGCTATAAGGCGCTGTTCGATTTGGTGGCGGATTCCGTCTTCATGATCGATGCGCAGGGGACTGTCGTCGCGGTCAATAAGCGTGAAGAGCAGGCGCTGGGCTATACGGAGCAACGCGTCGTCGGCTGCAATATTCTGGACGTGGTGCTGCCCGTCCATCATGCGGACATGACGGCGTTGCTGGAGACGGTGGCGGGAGGACAGCGACAAATCTCCACGCAGGAAATCTCGGTAAGGGACGCGTCCGGCAAGGAGACGCCCGTCGAGATGGATCTCATCCTTGTGCGCGACAGCGAGCAATTGCTTATTATGGTACAGCTGCGTGATATCACGGACCGCAAGCGGCTTGAGCGGCAAATGCAGACGTACCAGCAGGAATTGGAAGTGAAAGTGCGGGAGCGGACCAGGGAGATCGAAGAGACGAAGCAATATTTGGAGAATCTACTGGAGAACGCCAATGACGTGATTTACACGTTGGATACCGAACAATGCTTTACCTACGTGAACAGCAAGATCGAAGCGTGGGGATACAAGAAGGAGTCCTTGCTGGGACGTCCGTATCTGTCCTTGTTATCGAAACGCCATCGCGGACGCCGTTTGAAATCGACGTTGGACATCGGGATGAAGCAAGTGTATGAAGTCGAAGTGCTGACCCGAAGCGGAGAGCCGCGGTTGGTGATGGTCAGCGTCTCGCCGCTTCACGGGGTGGACGGGGAAATCCTCGGGGTTCTGGGGATTGCCCGCGATATGACCGAGACGAAAAAACTCGAGCAGCAAATCAGAAATTCAGAGAAATTGGCGTCGGTCGGCAAACTGGCGGCCGGCGTCGCTCATGAGATCAATAATCCGCTCGGCGGGATCTTGAACTGTCTGTATAACCTTCGCAAAGGAACTCTGTCCGCCGCCAGGCAGGAGGAGTATGCCGCCTCGATGGAGGACGGGCTGCGCCGGGTTCAAAAGATCGTCCGCCAGCTCTTGGACTTTTCTCAGCAGCATGATCCGGAATTGGCTCTTTCCGATATCAACCAGGTGATAGAGCGGGTCTTGGTGCTCACGGATCATTTGTTTGTGCCTTCCCACGTCGTCTTGGAGACGCACTTATGTCGGGACATTCCCGGTTTGTTGATCGATCGGCATATGATGGAGCAGGTGCTGATGAATCTGATTTTGAATGCGGTTCAGGCTATGAAGGCCGGCGGCGTGTTGACGATCCGGACATGGGTCAAAGAAGGATGCTGCTTGGTGGAGGTTAAAGATACCGGATGCGGCATCCCGGTATCCGTGCTCCCCCACATTTTCGACCCATTTTTTACCACCAAGAATGAAGGAGAAGGCACCGGCCTGGGGCTTTCGGTCAGCCTGGGGATTATCGAACGCCATGGAGGAAAGATTTCGGTCGAGAGCGAAGTCGGGCGGGGGACGAGATTTACGCTCTCTCTGCCCATAGCCAAAGACCGGTATGCCATCGGAAAGCTCTCATGAAGGGATTGCAGGTTCTTATCATCGATGACGAGCCTCTCATGCGCCTGTCCATGGTGGACGCGTTGGAAGGCGTCGGGTGTGAAGTTGCGGCCGCCGCCACCGGCACGGAAGGGATCCATGCGCTGAAGAAGCGGGCGTTTGACATGGTCATTACCGATCTTCGCTTGCCGGGGGCGGACGGCTTGGCGGTGCTGAAAGCATGCAAGGAGCGGGATCCAAACACCGAAGTGATCCTCATCACCGCGCATGGCTCGGTGGATACGGCGGTGGGAGCCATCAAGCTCGGCGCGTTCGATTATATTACGAAGCCGTTTCAGATGGATGAACTCCTCCTCATCGTGGAACGAGTGGGAAAAATGTTCGAACTCCGCCGCGACACTGTCCGGCTTGACGCGGCGCTCGAAGAAGGATTCAGTTTCGGCGGCATCATTGGGCGTGATAAGCGGATGCGGGCGGTCTTGGACCAAATTACGCTCATCGCGGCCGCCGATTCGACCGTCCTCATCATGGGGGAATCCGGAACCGGCAAAGAGTTGGCGGCCAATGCCATTCATTTGCACAGCGCCAGGAAGGATCACGCGTTCATCAAAATCAGCTGCGCCGCACTTTCGGAAGATCGGTTGGAATCCGAGTTGTTCGGACATGAAAAGGGCGCCTTCCCGGGCGCCATAAGGCAACGGCGTAGTCGGTTCGAATTGGCCAACAAGGGCACGGTCTTTCTGGATGAGATTGCCGAGGTTTCGGCCCGCCTCCAAAACAAATTGTTGGGGTTTCTTCAGGCACGCCGGTTCACACGGGTAGGCGGACTCGATCAGGTGGAAGTCGACGTTCGGGTGATTTGTGCGACGCGGAAGGATCTCCAAGCGGAAGTATCCGCGGGCCGCTTCAACGAGGAATTCTTTTCCCGCCTTCAGGCAGCGCAAATCATCATGCCGGCGCTGAGAGAACGGCCGGGCGATATTATCATGATCGCGCAGGCGGTATCGCAGGACCGGTGCGCCCAATTGGGGAAACACCTGCACGGCTTTGCTCCGGCTGCCAAAGAGCTATTGGATCGGTATTCTTTTTCCGGCAACGTGCGGGAATTAGAGACCATGGTGGCGCAGGCCGTCGAACGGGCACAAGACGGGGAGGCGATTGAACCGTGGGATTTATGCGGCCATCGGCGCTGTCCATATCTCGGCGGGCCGATCCGGGAGACCTGCGGATTTTGCCGTGAGGGGCTGACGGGGACAGCGCGGCAGGCCGAAACGGATCAGTCACGTCGTTAATCGAGGTGCGAGATCGGTTTGAAGCGCCTATATCCAGGCCGCGATCGATAAGGCAGAAGGGAAACCCCAGCAGGGCCGCTCAATTCCTGGGTCCATCCGACGAAGCGCTGCACGGAAACCTGGTGCTATCGTGTCACGTCTGTCGGATAATCGATCGATGGCGACGATCCCCAGATCACTCCGCCGGCTCCGCTCCACCTTCCCACAATTTCACGGTGCGATCCCACGAGGCGGTGGCGAGCCTGCGTCCATCCGGCGAAAACGCCAAACCCCGGACGGGTCCGTCATGTCCCTTGAGAACGCGGACCGTCCGACCGGTGGCAATTTCCCAAAATCTGACGGCATGGTCGTCGCCGGCGCTCACCAGCACTTTGCCGTCGGGCGAGACGGCCAGTGCGCGGACCCATCCCGTATGGCCTTTCAGCACGCGCAGTTCCGTCGCATCGGGCATCTGGAAGAACTTGATGGTCGTGTCACGACTACCCGTAATGAGCAGCTTTCCGTCGGGCGTAAACGTCATCGCGCCGATCCAGAATTCCATCGGCTTTTGAAAGCCGCCGTCGTCCTCGATGAAATAACCTCTGGTTTCCGTGGTATCCTCGGCGGATTCTTCCCAATGGCCGTTGTGCAAGACCTTCTCTTCGCCGCTGGGAAGGACTTCCCAGACCTTGATTTTGCCGATATCGCTGCCGCTGGCCAAATGAATGCCGTCCGGGGAAAAGGCGACGCAGACGGACCAATGATGGTCATATTGGTCTTTGCCCAGCAGGGTCATGAGTTCCGTTCCGGTCGTCACTTCCCAGATTTTGATGTCCTTGTTATGACTTCCTCTGGCCAGCATCAAACCATCGGGGGAGAGGGAGAGGCTGCATACGTTATGATCATAGCGGGTGAAGAGCAATTTCAACGGCTCTCCCGTCTTGGGATTCCAGAGTCGAATCGTCCGGTCTTCGCTGCCGGTGGCGAGATGCTGGCCGTCGGGGGTGAAGGCAATAGCCCTGATGTCATGGGTATGGCCGCGAAGAGAGCGGAGCAGTCGTCCGGTTTCGATGTCCCACATCCGCACATATCGATCGACGCCGCCGCTTGCGAGGGTCAGCCCGTCCGGCGCGTAGGCAACGGTCCAGACGCCGTGCGAGTGTCCGCGAAATGTCGTGACCTCTCGTATGCCGGATTTCCAATGTTCGAGAAAATCCACGGCCGGCTGGTCTGAGCCGGGTGCCGCAGGCGCCGTTCCGTGAAGTCCTGGCATCGCGGCTGGTTGCGGTGTCGTCATTTGGTCGGCCATGTCGTCGATCCTCTCTCTGTTTACGGACCGGGAAAAGCTCCCGTCTGTTTGCAAATCAGATTTACAGGTTTGTATAATCCTCAGTCGCAACAAAGATCGTAAGAGAACAAAAGCGATCAAGTCAAGGTCGCCTCGTCAGTGGTTGTTCCGACCTTTTCTCAAGAACCGGGAGCGAGAATTTCTTACCCACCCGATTGGCAATCCAGAGGTTAGATATGGAAATCCGTTTTCAACCTGCTTTGCTTCAAGAGGTCATCGACTCATTTATCGAAAAAACCGAGCGGGAAGGCGATCCGACCTATTACAAAGAATTTCATGAGCTCGCTGACCCGATTTACGAAAAGTACACGTTGGATGACCGAGAAGCGGAGTTTAAAAAACTCTATCAGTATTTATTCGGCACGTGGGGGTTCTCCGATATCATTCGGGATGCGTTTAATGAATTTCCGGTTTTAAAAGAGAAGGTCGGCATCGTGCTGGTCAAGGGGGTCCTGAAAGAGGATCAGGAGGGTGTCGATATTCTCCGAAAATGGGGTTCGGTCGAACACGATTTGGCCAAGGAGTTCGAAGAAAAGGGATTGAAGGGGGTCGGGATCAAGCTCATCCCACGGCGTTTTTACGATCCCGCCTTGACCCGATACTGCCGCCATGAATTGTCGCATATCCACGATATGCTCGATCCCATATTCGCGTACGATCCCGACACCAAGGTGGGGCAGAACCCCGGCGAAGAAACGCTGATCCTGCATCGGTATAGGATTTTGTGGAACCTCAGTGTGGACAGCCGGCTCATCGGAAGCGGCAAAGAGCCCATGCTGTCCAAGGAAGATCGGTTTAAGGAATTCCGGTCCTGGTATCGAAAAATTCCGCCTCCGCAACTGAAGTCGGTCTTCGAAGGTCTTTGGCAGACCGGATTCTTTACTCACTCGGAGTTGGTGGAAATGGCCACCGACACCCTGCGGGTGATGGACCGGGCGGTGGATGTAGAAGGCGGGGAGGTGCCCGAGACAACCAATAAGGTCATGCTGATGCCGGGATTTCCCTGCCCCTTGTGCCGGTTTCCGACCTATACCTGGGTGGAAGATTTAGGAAACAAGGTTGAAACCTATGTGCTGGACTTTATCCGCGAAAATCATCCGGGGTGGGATACGGAGTTCGGAGCCTGCGATCGATGTGTCGAAGTCTATAAGCTTCGCGCCGACGGTGTCATGTAAGCGGAGCGTCGATGGCTGCTGATTCGACATATGGCCGGCGCGATTTCTTTAAGGATTCAGTCATTTCGGTGGCCAAGGCCGCCCATGAGTTCGTAAAGCATAAAGACGCGCCGCGCGAGCAGGCCCCGCCGCCGGTCCGGACCGACTGGCTCAGGCCGCCGGGGGCAGTCGCGGAATCTCTTTTTCTCGAACGCTGTACCCAATGCAGTGATTGTGCCAAAGCTTGTCCCCACGGGGCCATCGTGTTTGATAAGCGGGACGGGTCGCCGGTAATTTTTCCTGACATCGTGGCTTGTCAGTTATGTGAAGACTTGCCTTGTATTGCCGCCTGTGAGACAGATGCCCTCGTGGCGGTTGCGGATCGCCGCGAAGTCCGTATGGGCCTGGCTCTGGTTTCTGAACGGTCGTGTACGGCGGGACAGGGTTGCCATGCCTGTGTGGCGCGATGTCCAACCGAGGCCTTATCGATGAATTTCGAGGATATGCGACTCGTCGTCGCCTCGGAGCGTTGTGTCGGATGTGGCATATGTGAACAAATCTGCAAGACGGTGAATGATCGGCTCGCCATCAAAGTAACTCCGATGCGCTGGTTGGCGCCGGAGAGAACAGCGTTGGGCGATCAGTGATCCGCTGGAAAGGAGTTCATCGAAGTATATTGCAGTCCGGGTCGTTATGTTTGTGACATTGTGAGTCGAAAGGGCGAGTTCGTGCTTGACAAGACTTTTCCCTTTACCTATCATACGCGAACCTGTGCGAAGGTGCGGTGTGTTGCGCGGTTGTAGGAGCATGTGACAAAGACGCCGGCGTAACCCATCGAGCGAGGAGCAAAATATACGTATGACACCGAAACATACAGTACAGGGTGCCTCCCAGACCGCCAGTGCAGTGATTCCTCCCCAAACAGTCTCCATAAAAGATTCGCCTGCCGTAGAGCGAGCGCTCAATCGCAGTAAAATGTATCTCTTGTTCTCATGGAGCCTTCTCTACCCTGAGGACGAGGAGTTTTTGGATTACTTGCAATGCGGCGAGTTCGTCGAGGACGGCCGGGCGGCTCTCGAAGGGATGAGGGCGGCGCTTGATGGGCTGGGCGGAGAGCGTGCGAAACAAAAAATCGCCGCACTTCAAAAGCAGTTCGATCAGATTGAAAAACTCGTGTCGGCCGAGTGCGTGAACTGGCAGTTAACCGACCTGCAATCCGAGCACCGACGAGTATTCACCAACGTCATCACGCTGGATTGTCCTCCGTACGAAACCCTTTTCGGAAACGACCACGTCTTCGCGCAATCCCATGTGATGGGGGATATCGCCGGGTTCTACAAGGCCTTTGGCGTCGAGCTTTCCAAAGATATTCATGAACGCCTCGACCACCTGAGCGTGGAATTCGAGTTCATGCATTTTTTGACGTACAAGGAATCGTATTCGCGTTGTCATGACGGGATTGAGAAGACGGATATTGTCGTCGAGGCGCAAAAGAAATTTGTCAAGAATCATATCGGTCGCTGGGTTCCATTGTTCTGCCGGATGCTGGCCAAGAAGGCTGATTCCGGATTATTCAAACTGATTGCCGATTCCATGTCCGATTGGATGGATTTCGAGGTGGCCTTTTTGGGCGTGACGCCGCAGCCGTATTCCGAAGCGGACTACAGGCCGGCTACATTCAGCGCCCCTGAAGGGCAGACCTATGAGTGTGGCGCGCAAGACCAGGGCAACGAGCTCACCATGTTGCTCGATGAGGTCGGCGCACAGTCCTTCATGGATAAGAAGGACAAGGAAGAGAAGGATGAAGGACCTGTCGGCAATGCTTAATCCTTCGATCTGTTCTGGCGGTTGCTTGGCCTCTTTTGATAGTCATACGTTCACAGTTCTCATTATTATTAATCTTTTTAGAGGAGGAGGGCCTATAGTATGAGACTGGTGCAGACACGCAACAAAAGCTTGGTGTTTGGCATTCTGCTCTCTGCCCTAGTCGTCGGAATCATGATGACGATTGGGCAGGTGCCACTGGCGGTCAGCCAGCCGGTCACTATTCCGGCTAAGGCAATTAAAGGGCCGATCCCAATGGACGGTGCGAATCCGATCTGGGAAGGCGTGCCCGGAGTTGTAGTTCCTCTAAGCGGTCAGTTGATCACGACGCCGATGCATCCGAATTTCTCGGTGAAGTCGGTATTCGTGAAGGCGGTTACCAATGGGAAAGAAATCGGTATGCGTCTTGATTGGGCCGACCAGACCAAGAATGATACGGCGATCGGACCACAGGACTTCCGCGACCAAGCTGCAATCATGTTTCCGGTGAACCTTTCCGGCGCTCCGCCATTTCAGTGTATGGGGCAGTCCGGGGGGACGGTGAATATTTGGCGCTGGAACGCCGAATGGCAAAAGGATTTGGGCAAGGACAGCGCTGGGATCTGGGACGTGGATGATCAATACCCCGGCATTTTCTGGGATTATTATTTTGAGGAGCCGGCCGGCGGTGTGACCTACCCGGATCGTATCGGTCGGAGCTTGGGCCCGTTCAATCCCGGCATTTGGTCCGGCAATATCATGTCTGATCCAACGTTGCGCGTCAGTTCCGTGGAGGATTTGAACGCCAACGGGTTCAGCACATTGACGACGCAAGCGCATCAGGATGTGATCGGAAACGGTGTGTGGGAACCTGCCGGTTCCGTAAAGGGTGGTTGCTGCACCGGTCCAACCTGGCGGATTGTCGTGAAGCGGACGTTGGAGACCAGCGACGCCAATGACGTTCAATTCAAGGGCGGAGCGTCTGTACCTATCGCGTTCGCGGTGTGGGACGGCTCCAACATCGAGCGCAATGGCATGAAGGCCCTTTCCACCTGGTTTACGCTGAAGCTTCCGTGATGGAGTGACCCTTCATCGGGTCCTTCATACGTAGTAAGAGAGTAGAGAGAGAAAGCCTCGGATCCGGTCACGGTACGTGACGGCGATCCGGGGCTTTCTCACTTTTGTGCGAGCAGGGCGCGTCGTGTTTACATGCGAATTGCGAACAGAAGATTGTTCGAGCCGAGTTGCATTTGCGCGGGGGCGGAGTGTATAAACCCTTGATGGCGGCTGATGGCCGCTGACATTCCCTTCTGATCGTTTAATCCACTAGCGTACTGGATCATGAAGATTTCATTGTTGTTTCCACCGACGTGGCATCCATCCCAGCCCTATCTGAGCTTGCCTTCCTTGACCGGGTTTCTCCGCCAGGCCGGGATCCAGAACGTGTCGCAACGCGACTTGGGAATTGAACTGCTCGATCAAGTGCTGACCCAATCGTATGGTGGGGGCCTGTATCAACGTTTGATCGAGAAGCAGCGTCTTCTGGAGAGGCGGAGCGCCGCTGAGACAGGACCCGGCAGCGCCGAGCATCTCGCCCGTATCGTGGAATCGCTGGATCGGTTCCCTTTCCTCATCGATCGCATCGAACCGGCGAAAGCAACGCTGCGGGGCGAGGGGTTTTACGATATTGAAGCCTATCGGGACAGCCTGTTTTTGATCGATAAATGGCTTGAATTGCTCTCATCCCTCTATTTCCCGTCACGGATGAGTGTCGTCGATAATCAGTTCGGCAACTACTCGATCTATTCGTCGAAGGATTTGATGAAGGTTATTCGGGATGAAGACCAGAATCCCTATATCGAGCTGTTCCGTGACCTCTTTCTGTCATCCATCATCTCGGACCAACCGGAGTTAATTGGCGTCTCGATCACTGCGACCTCGCAGATCATTCCGGGTTTGACGTTGTGTCGTCTCATCAAGGAAGCGGCTCCTCATCTGCATCTCACGATCGGCGGCAGTATTTTCACCCGCTTGGTAGACAATCTCCGTCGGTGTCCCAGTCTCTTTGATTTGACGGATGACTTTGTCGTGTTCGAAGGTGAGACCGCGTTGCTGGAATTGGTCAATCAGATGAGCGGCCGCCGCGACTTCAGCAAGGTTCCCAATTTAATTTATCGCCAGAATGGCAAGATCACGGTGAACCAGCCGTTTTACTCGGAAAATATCAACCAATTGACGGCGCCGAATTACGATGGATTTCCGCTGGATCTGTACCTGTCACCCGAGCCGGTCCTGCCGGTACAGTTTTCCCGCGGGTGTTATTACAAAGATTGCGCATTCTGCGCATTGACGTTGGACCATCAGAATTTTCGGCAGCGTGATCCGGGTAAGACGGTGGATGATCTTGAATGGCTGAAACAGCGGTACGGCGCGCAGTTCTTCTTTTTCACGGACGAATGTTTTGCGCTGTCACCCACCAAGCGCTTATGCCAACAGATGATCGATCGCCGATTGAACGTGAAGTGGACCTGCGAGCTTCGATTTGAAAAGAATCTTTCGCGCGAGCTCCTGACTCTGATGCGCGACGCAGGGTGCCACAAGATTGTCTTTGGGCTGGAATCGTTCAATCAACGGGTGATGGACTTCATGAAGAAGGGCATCAAGCAGGAGTCTGTGCGTCGGATCACCGAGGATTGCATCGATCTGGGCATTGCGGTCCACTGCTATATCATCGTTGGATTCCCGACCGAGCTGGAAGAAGAGGCTCTCGAAACGATGAACTTCGTCGTTCAGAACAAGAAACTCCATGATTCCTACGGGTTTTCCTGTCAGCCTTGCTTATTCGACCTCGAAAAAGAGGCACCGATCATGAGCGACCCGGGGAGTTATGGCATCCGCCGAATCATGCGGCCGGCCGCCGAGGATCTCAGTCTCGGATTTTTCTACGAAGTGCAGGAAGGCATGACTCCGGTCCAAGCCGAGCAACTCTACCAACATGTTTACGAGAAGGTAAGCGAGGTCGTTTGCGAATTGCCCTTCAACTATTCGATGGCGGACGGATTGCTCTATATCGCTCGGTCCAAGGCTCAAGCCGCCCAGATCCCTCAGCCCACTGGATCTTAGTCCTCGATCGGCGAATCCGCCCATCGACATGTACCGGCTCCCTCGACGTTGAATATGTTTTTGGGAGACGGCTATAATGTCACCTTGCATCTGGAGTGACACGTGGCAGCACTAGCTTCCTCCATCGAACGCGCTACGGGCCGGCTGAAGGATCAGGGGCTGCTGTTTGAATATACGATCAAACTCGTTGTCCTCACGGGATTCTTTGAGCTCATCCTCTATCGGCTCGTATCCCGCTTGGGCATGCATCTGAGCAAGGTCGCGGCGGAGCATCCCTGGGTCGGGTCTGCATTTCGGTTTCTCTCGTCCATCGGATTCGGGTTGCTGAACGTTGTCGCAATTTTTCTCTTCATTGCGATCGGCATGCTGCTGTTCAAGCGCGCGCGCCTGTATGGTCTCACGGGACTCAATATGATGACGGTCCCTTGTGTCGGACTGCTTCTGATCCTGACTGTGGCGTTCCTCATCGTTCAGCCTGCCATGCTGGGGTCTATCGCGTACAATGTCGTCAGTTTTATCACGCTTACCTGTTTGATGATCGAATATTTCCACGCCAATCCGGAATGGATCTATCGGGCGATGGGAGCGACGTATTTTCTGGGCATCTCCGGCTGGCTCTACTATCAGATCTTTTCAACCACCTTCGGTTGGCTGGGGGTGGTTGCCGCTCCACCGCTTGTGTATGAGATCAATCGAGCCGGTGAAGCCCTGATGGTGTTGGCCAGTATTTTGGTGTTCTGGGCGTATGGGCGGGGCGTCTCGTTTCGCAGCAGGAATAAACGGCAGCGCCGGCGGGCCATCTGGTTCTGGTCCGTGACCGGCGTCATTTTTTCAGGGTTGCTGTTCCTCGATTATATCCTGGAGCTGTACAACCCTCCCATGGCGCATTCCATCAGAAAAGCCAGTGAAGGGATCGGATGGATCTTTCAAATGGGAATGGGCTATACGTTTTTCCTGCCGTTTGTTCTGTACGTAGCCGGTCTACTATGTTGGGCGTATACGGTCATCAGGCTCATAAGTATGGGGCGGCTGGCCGGTTATGGCTTGGCCCTTATGTTCATCGCGGGATATGCGCTCCTTCTGTCCAATCTGACGATGATGGTCATATTGGGAGTTATGCTGCTGACGATGGATCGGCAGCGGGGGGGCGTCACAGAGCAGGCATCAGTGACGAATACGCCGTTGATGGGGACGAGAGAGTCTCTTGCCGGCGGACAACTTTAACTTCACCAGACGCATAGGTCGCACGATGGAAGAACAACAACAGACATCCGCCGCATCAGAACAACAGGTCGGTGCCGCAGTCGATCCCGGTGATCAGCCATTGAATCCGGATGAAGAAATCATGGAGCTGGAAAAGCTCCTTGCCGCGGAGCCGGACGATTTCCAAGCCCGTTGCCGGCTTGGGGAGTTGTATTTCAGCAAGGGGCGCATGGACGATGCGCTGACCGAAGTGAAAAAGTCCATCGAGATGGCGGAGGGCCTCCGTGCGGAAATGAATCGGTCCCTGGCCATGTATTATTCGAATTTGGGCACGATTTACGCCACCAAAGGGATGATCGAAGAAGCGGAGGCGGAGTTCAAGCATGCATTGGACGTCCATGCGTACGATGTCCTGGCTCTGTTCAACCTGGGCCGTGTGCAGGCGGATCGCAAGCAGTTCATGGACGCCAAGAGCTATTATGAGCGTCTGGTGGAAATCACCCCGGACGATCCGATCGCTTGGTATAATCTGGCCGGCGTCTATGTGGAACTCGACAATCCGCAGGTGTCGGATTACAACACCATGGACATGGCCATTCAATGTTATTTGCGGGTCCTCGAGCTTGATCCGAAACATCTGGAAGCCAGTTTCAAGCTGATGGACATCGCCCTCAACCATAAGAAGACGGACTTGGCCATCAAAGTGATGGAAAGCGCCGTCGATCATAACCCCGACGAGCCGCTTGCCTACTATAACCTCATCAGCGTGTACGATAAGTGCAAGATGTTCGAACAGGCCGAACAGGCCCGAAATCGGTTGAAGGAACGGTTTGCCAAGAAATCGAAGGAGCAAACGACAACCTGAATCGCCGATAAGGAGATATCACCATGTTTGGGAGCCTAGGCTTTACAGAATTAATCCTGATCCTGTTTATTGTGTTGATCATTTTCGGCGCGGGGAAACTGCCTCAGTTGGGCGAGGGATTCGGCAAGGCCATCAAGGGATTCAAGAAATCCGTTCATGAGGCGGATGCGATCGAAGCGGAAGCCCAGGCGCAGGCACAGGCACAACATGAAGCGGCGGCGCCGCCTCAATCGTTGCCGCCTCAGCAACCCGTCATTACGCCGGCAGAGGGACAGCAGGTAGCCGCATCCCAGCCGGTTTCTCATGCGTAACGCCGAGCGCCGTGCCAATTCCATGAATAAGACAGGTCTATAAATGGAAACAGAACTGCAGCTAGCCCCAGGATATATCGAGACGTTCGCAGGCAATGGAAAGGCGCGCAGCACGGGAGACGGGAAGCGCGCCGTCAAGGCCGGTATTCCGCTTCCACACCACGTCGCGCTGGATAAAGAAGAGCGGTGGCTGTACTTTGCGGAGTCGGGGTCCGACCGGGTCAGAAGAGTCAACGTTGCGGAAGGCACGGTGCACAATTTTGCCGGCATCGGCGAGACCTGCTACAGCGGTGACAGCGGCGCCTGCGGCGAGGCCGGTCTGTATCTGCCGCTGGATGTCGCGTTCGACTCCAACAATGATCTGTATATTTGCGACTCCGGGAGTAATCGCATTCGCAAGGTGGATCATGAGACGGGGATCATCACCACGGTGGTCGGAAGCGGCCAGCACGGGTTTAACGGAGACGGGCCGGCGCTGGAAGTCAACCTGACATGGCCGGCCGCAATCGCATTCGACAAAGACGATATTCTGTACATTGCCGATACGCAATCCCACCGCATCAGGCGCTTCGATCATCGGACGGGACTGGTCGAGACCATCGCCGGCGTATGGACCAGCGAAGACGACGCGCGGGAGCAGCCCCTAGTGGCCAGAAATTTGGTTGTGCTCTCCGGCGACGCCATCGGGATTGATTTCAGCGACGACAATGGCTGGCTTATGCCGGTATGTTCGGATGGTCTCAACTTATCCATGTATTTGGATGACGGCCGCTCGGCAAGGGACGCCCGCTTGTACGACATCGTCGGTCTCGGAATCGATGAACAAGGCGACCTATACCTTGTGGACAAGGGAAGCAATCGAGTCCGAAAGATCGACCGGAACACCGGGGTCATTTCAACGCTGGCGGGAGTCTGTCGCTATGGATTCGACGGCGACGGCAAGCCGGCCGCCAAATCCATGCTCCACGCGCCGGAGGCCGTTGTGTTCGATCATCAGAGTCATGCCTATATTTCCGATACGGGCAATCACCGGGTGCGTAAGGTCGATCATCAAACCGGCCTCATGACTACGGTCGCCGGCAATGGAGACAGCGGATACGAGGACAAGAATATGGGTGGGTGCGGAGCCGCGCGATTTGTCGCGAAGGACGCCACCGGACAAATCAAGCATGGCGACGGGTTGACTGCGGTGGAAGCGGTGGTCAATGCCCCGGTGGGCGTGACACTCGATCGGCAGGGACATCTGTATATCTGTGAACGAGGGGAGAATAAGATCCGTCGCGTAAGATTATGGTGAAGGGCGTATGAGCGTCGTTGAAATGATCGCACGGCGGCGTCCAGACTGTACATGTTTTGACGTGATCGAGGTTGAGGTCGCCGCATGGTGCGAATGACAGCCGTTTGCCGATCCCGCCCGGTGCTTGTTTCATTCCTGTTTATAGTCGTGGTCGGCGCATTCGTGCTTGGCGGCCTGGGTATTCCGATTGTAAGTTCGGAAGGCATGATCATCCGGGCGCAATTGATCGGCGGCGACGTCCCTATCACACCGGAAGATCCTGCATGGCAGAAAATCCCACCGATGACATTGCCGTTAAGCGGGCAGATCATTACGCGTCCCGTGTGGCCGGAGCCGACCGCGCGTGCCCTGACCGTTCGCGCGGTTCACAACGGCGTCGATATCGCTTTTCTGCTCGAGTGGCAGGACAACACGCGAAACGATCGCCTTACTCCCGGCACGTTTCGAGACGGCGTGGCGTTAGGGCTGCCGCTCGGTGATGCGCCGGCATTCTTCTGCATGGGGCAACTGGATCACTACATCAATATTTGGCATTGGAAAGCCGATTGGCAGAGCGATGTTGACCGCCGTGCTTCGAGAGCGGGAGAAAAGGGAAAGGGCGGTTCATCGGAACCGCGTAGATTCGAGGTGATCCCGCGCCGGGCGTCATCGGTCGAGGATTTGATCGGCGGCGGCTTCAGCACACTGACGACGAAAGAAAAGCAAGGCCGGATCCAAGGCAAGGCCACATGGAAGGATGGAACCTGGCATGTGGTCATGCGTCGACCGCTATCGAGCGAGGAACAGGAAAACGAAGCGAAGCTCGTGCCAGGACGGATTCAGACGGTGTCATTTGCCGTCTGGAACGGGGAGAACAAAGAGCGGAACGGACAAAAGGCCATTGCGCCGTGGTTCCAATTGACCTTGGACCCGGTCGCCAAACTCTAGCCGCCGGCCGGTCTCAAGGACCGACATGATGAAGCGCCGGTGATGGGGCGTAGCACTTGGAGGTTGTGTCGATACAGCGCCGATTGAATGCTCAAAAAGCCCTCCCGGTTGGAAGGGCTTTTTTTGTGTGGGCATTCGCCTGCCTCGTTCTCGGCTCCGGCTTGTCTCCGGCCCTCCTTCATGCCGAAAAGCAGAATGGAGAAATGACGGTGGAAGAAGCGGTTCGTCTGGGCGAGGACTTCGGGATTGCCGTGGGTGAAGTGGACGAAGAGATTCAAAAAGAACTGAATTTGCAAAAGGCCGAAGGCGTCGCGGTGTTCGAGGTGATCGGCAATTCGCGAGCCGACTACGCGGGTATCAAGGTGCGGTCGGTCATCAAAGAGATCGACAAGCAGGAAGTCCGGTCGATGCTGGATTTCGGCAAGGCGCTCAAGCGCGCGATGCCGGAATGCAATTTCACGGTCGGGACGTATGAACCCGCCGATCCAGGCGATCCGGTAGGATGGGGAGTAAACTTTCATTTCGTCGGCTGCAAGCGAGACTAATCGGGCGGAAGAAGTATGGGAGAGGCGTCGACAGGCATGCAGAAATGGGTTGTCGGTGCGTTGCTCTGCCTGCTGATCGGCGTGAATGTCTTTTTTCATGAGCGTGCCATCGCGCAGAAGTCCGACGGTCAAGCGCCTGCCGATTGGGTTGCCGAGATCGAAAAGATTTTTATTCGCTCGGAGGATTGCAAGCAGTGCCATGATCGGCATTATGAAGAATGGAAGGGAATACGGGAACAGACGCCTGACCTCAAAACGTTCGGCCGGGTGGATGCGGCCTTGCTCCACGGGACGGCGTTTGAGTCGCCGGTCTTCCGCACCGTCTTGGGCCTTTGGCTGCAGACCAAGCCCACAGCCGAAGAGAAGCAACGATGCCTCTCTTGCCATGCGCCGTCGGTCACCGTCTTCCCGCAGTATGTCGATAAGATTACCGAACAAGTTCTATCCGGAAAGCCTCAGGTTGAGGGCATCGGGTGCGCGTCCTGCCATTTGATCAACGGAGTGGAGAATACGCAGCAACCGCCGCCGACTTATAAATTGAAACCGGGTGAAGTACTCTATGGGCCCTATGCCGACCCGGAGGAAAACCTGGTTCATCCCGCCGCGCAGTCAAGCTTGTATCGCGGGGCGAATTATTGCGCGTCGTGCCATTTCGATAAGGTAAAGGACGTGACGCAACCGGAGCTTCCCGGAGAGATCCTGCAGGGCACCATTTGTCAGGATTGCCACATGGAACCATCGACCGGCAGTTCAACATCCAAGCGGGGGGCGATGACGCGGTCGATCGGCCGGCATTGGTTCCGTGGGGTCGTGATTCCAGGGACGTTGCTCAAGAATCGGAATCTTCAGGCCGAATGGATGCCGAGAATCGATCTTGATGTGTCCTCCTCTTCCTCAGCGGTGGACGGCACGGTGCTGGTCAAGATCGGCAGCTTGCCGCATAGCTTTCCGGACGGCGATCCCGTGCTGAAACAATTTTTTGTTTCGATTGTGGTCAAGGATGCTCAGGGCAAGTCCCTCGGAGAGCAGACGAAGCACTTCGGCCTTCCTTACGATAAAATTCTGCGCGGTCCGATTCCGGATCCTTTTATCAAGGGAGGCAATACCCGGCGTGTGCCGTTTTCCCAGGCTTTGCCGCCGGGCTCTTCACCCGCCACGGTAGAGGTTGTTCTGACGTATGCGCTTATTCCGGAGCCGGAGGCGGGCTTGAAGGAGCAATATCTAGCTTCCCTTCCCGATGATAAGGTCCGGCAGACCGCCCAAAAGATTATCGACGAATATGTGCAGCCTCGCGTATTGACCTACCGGGTGAAGGCACTGTGAGCCGACCGGCGCACGGATGCTTCAATCTCGTAAGAACGGCAGAGGGAGGATAGTTCGGTGAAGGTGGATCGACGATTCCTCATAGCAGGCGCGCTTGGCCTGGTCCTATGCGGTGCAATCGTTCTGGGATATCAGGAGCCGGCCGGCCTGGCACAGGGAACAAAGCCCCAGGCGGTGATTGAAAAGGCCTTTCCCAATTCGAGCAAATGCAAACGTTGCCATGAACGGGTCTTTGAAGAATGGGAAACGTCACCGCTGTCGCGTTCGATCCATACCCCGACGTTTCGAGCCGCCCTCGATCAATACCTGACCGCGTTCGGCGGTAAAGACAAAGCCCTGTGTTTTCGGTGCCATGCTCCTCATGTGCGTGAATTTACGGACCAAGCCCAGTTGTTTGTGGACCAGGCGCAATCGGGCGAGCCATCACTCGACGGAGTCGCATGTGTGCAATGCCATTTGATCAAGCAAGTGGATCGTACAAAGCACCCCCCGGAGCCGAAGTATGATGTCGGCAGCAAAATCATGTATGGTCCCTATAAGGACTTCGCGCAGAATCTGGCGCACCAATCGATGGAGCTGGAGCTGTTTCGTAAATCCGATCTATGCCTCAATTGCCATCAATCCGTCCCGGCCGCCGCGAATCTCGGCCGAAGCAACGACCTGCTCGGCAATTGGGATCAAAGTAAAGCGGTGAAATCGGGCAAGGAATGCCAGACGTGCCATATGCCCGAGCAAGTCGCGGAATCGGCGAACGGAGAGAAGAAGCGGAAGGTTGCCAATCATACGTTTCCCGGCCGCATTGGAAAACTGAGGCAGGAAGCGGCAAAACTGGAAGTCGCCACCACAGTCGAGGGAGAGAAGACCACCGTGGCGGTCACCGTCCACAGCCTGGTGCCGCATAATCTTCCCACGACTCATCCGGGATGGGCCAGTGTCGTGCTGAATTTGGAAATAAAAGGCAAGAATCTCAAAACCGTATTCAGCGACAAGCGCGTCTACGGACGTTCCTACGCGGACGTCAAGGGACAAAAGACGGTCTTTGATTTCGAGGCCGTCAAAGTGCTCGAGGATACGGTCTTGAAGCCGGAAGAGAAGCGGGTTGAAACCTTCAGCTTTCCCACGCCGAAGGATACCAAAACGTTCGATGTGGAGGCGACGCTGAGTTACGCCGCAGTCACGGGGCCGGCCCCCTTCCTGCAACGTATCGAGGCCGAATCAAGCAAGGGCGCGCAGGACCCGGTGTTCCAGCCGATTGAAATCGTCAAATTCTCCGAAAATATTCCGGTCCAGAAATAGGGCGGGTGTCTCTCCTGCAAACCTCGTCTCGCCCCGAGGCGAGACGAAAGCCACAAGATCCCATCAACCAGGTGATCTTATTCGGCGATGATGCGCGAGCCGGGTGATTTCATCTTGAAAATCTGAATGGCGGCGTAGATGCCTTTGGCGGGATGATTGAGGATGAGGCGGGAATTGGTGACATGCGTGTCGATCAATTCATACTGCCCGCCGCTGTAGTAGATGTCGCAGTCGTCAATGGAGCAATTCTTATAGACGTGATTGTCGAGCGAGAGCTTCGTTTTGTTGAGCGTCTGCCCGTCGATCACGATATATTCCGGTGCCAGCCCCATATAGTCTCCGGGGCGCACTATAGCAAAGTCCGACCGCGTCCGCAAACCGATGCTTTCGCCCGCAATGGATGCCATGCGTTGTCGCTTGCATTCCCTCTTCGGGCGACTTCTACGTATAGCCAATTCGGCACTGTCTCTTGTCTGAATCATGGCGCTGCTCTGGTGCGCCGATTATCCCGATAATCGAAAGGACGCCGATCCGGTTTCGCGCTCTTTCGTCTTGATACTCTTGGGTCATCTGTATAAAATGACCCACCTTTTCGGGCAGTTACCTGCAAGATTGAGATCGGTGCCAACCTGCGGATTCTTCCAATTTAGAAATGGACTCTCGGTGAAATTGAGGTGAGGGGGAACGTGTGGAGTCAATTCCCCTCATGAACAGAAGGAGCGAACTGTGAGTGACTCAGCGATTATTACGTTGGCCTTGATTGCGGCAGCCTCTGGTATTGCTTATGGCCTGTACCTCGCCATGTGGGTGTTCAAATTGGATGCGGGCAACCAAAAAATGCAAGAGATTGCCAAGGCGATTCAAGAAGGGGCCGCCGCATATATGAACCGGCAGTACCGGACGGTTGGGATAGTCGCGGCGGTTCTGTTTGTCGTGCTGTGGGCAGCGGGAGCTGTCTCTGATAAATTCGGCCTGCTGACCGCGATCGGTTTCCTGATCGGCGCCGCCGCCTCGGCGTTGGCCGGGTATGTCGGCATGATCATTGCCGTCCGGGCAAATGTGAGGACGGCGCAGGCTGCTCATAAGGGTATGAATGCGGCCTTGACCGTGGCCTTCCGAGGGGGGGCGGTAACCGGGTTGCTCTTGATTGGGCTGGGGCTGCTGGCCATCACGGGCTTCTATTCGCTTGCCGAGTCGATGGCCGGTCAAGAAAAGGCGATTCATGCGTTGCTGAGTCTGGGATTCGGAGGCAGCCTGATCTCGGTGTTTGCGCGAGTGGGCGGTGGGATTTACACGAAGGCTGCGGATGTCGGCGCCGATCTGGTCGGGAAGGTGGAGGCGGGAATCCCCGAGGATGATCCCCGCAATCCCGCGGTGATCGCGGACAATGTGGGAGACAACGTCGGCGACTGCGCCGGGATGGCGGCGGATCTTTTTGAAACTTATGCGGTGACGACCGTTGCGGCGATGGTGCTGGCCTTTACGTTGTTCAAAGGACAAAGCGCGCCGATCTTGTACCCACTTGCGCTGGGCGCCGTAACAATTTTTGCAACAATTATTGGCATCCTGTTCGTAAAAGTGAGCCCGGGCGGGGAAATTATGCCGGCTCTCTACAAGGGACTCTTTGTGGCGGGCGGACTGGCCGCCGTGGCCTTTTTCCCGATCACGACCAGGATCATGGACAATGTGGGGGGAGTGAGCGGATTGAGTTACTATATTGCGGCGCTCATTGGCCTGGTAGTCACGCTGGCGTTGGTATTCATCACCGACTATTACACCTCGAAAAGCTATGCCCCGGTGAAGGACATCGCGAAGGCAAGTGAAACAGGCCATGCGACAAATATCATCGCAGGTCTCGCGGTCGGCATGCAGGCTACCGCTTGGCCGGTGGTCGTTATCGGAGCAGCCATTCTCGGCAGTTTCTTAATCTGTGGCGGCGCGGCGTCGGGTGGTTTGTACGGCGTGGCGGTCGCGGCGGTCTCAATGTTGTCGATGGCCGGAATCGTCGTGGCGATTGATGCGTTCGGCCCCATTACCGATAATGCCGGCGGCATTGCCGAGATGGCCCACCTGGGCAGTGAGGTTCGCAACATCACTGATCCCTTGGATGCCGTCGGCAACACGACCAAGGCGGTGACAAAAGGCTATGCAATCGGCTCCGCTGGATTAGCGGCGGTCGTGCTGTTTGCCGAATTTGCCCGTGAGGTGGCAAAGGGAAATACGGCAGGCGTCACAAGTGCCTTTGATCTCTCGAATCCCTTTGTACTGGTCGGGTTGTTTTTGGGCGGGATGTTGCCGTTTATCTTCGGCGCTCTGTGCATGAAGGCGGTGGGACAAGCCGCCGGCTTGGTGGTGGAAGAAGTCAGGCGGCAATTTCGGACCATTAAAGGTATCATGGAGGGAACAGGGAAACCGGAGTACGGGACCTGCGTGGATATTGTGACACAGGCGGCGATCAAAAAGATGATGGTCCCGGGACTGATTCCTGTCGCGGCCCCCATTCTGGTCGGCGCGGTTCTCGGCCCACAGGCGCTCGGCGGGGTGCTGGTCGGCAGTATCGTTACCGGTTTGTTCGTGGCGATTTCCATGACGAGCGGCGGTGGAGCGTGGGATAACGCCAAGAAATACATCGAAGAACAGGGCAAGAAAGGGTCGGAGACCCATAAGGCGGCCGTCACCGGCGATACAGTCGGTGATCCTTACAAGGATACGGCCGGTCCGGCGATCAATCCCATGATCAAGGTCATCAACATTGTAGCGTTGTTGATCGTGTCCTTAATCGTCGGTTGAGCCTGCATGAAGCCTTGCCGAGACGGAGAAGGGATGGAGCATGCTAGTGTACGCGGCTTGACGAGGTGAATCACCCTGGAGTAAGTTCATCGTAGGGTAGTTTTGAGTCACGGCTGAGTCTCATCCCGAAGTATTGGAGGGATCAGATGGAAAAACAAGAGAGGAAGCAAGAGTCCAGGAAGGACACGCATAGTAAAGAAGAGACCAAACCAAATCCGAAAGTAGTCGAAACCGGAAAAAAGCTCAAGGAAGACATCGATAAACTCGTCGATGAAATCGATGACGTGCTTGAGAAGAATGCGGAAGAGTTTGTGAAGAATTATGTGCAAAAAGGCGGCGAGTAGACTTCAAAGATACGCTGCCGTATTGAACCACCGACCTCATCCCTACCGTTTCATTTGAGTCCCACCCTCTGTTCCTGTACGGCGGAACCTAGTGCTGCTTCCCGTTTTGCGACAGTCTGTTTGACAAAGCGGGGGGGAGTCTATACCATCCGCTTGATTGTCAGCATGTTATGACGACGGTCTCGCTTCAGTAAGGGGAGAATGCGAAACAGGCTCTGGGTATTTCGAGATACCGATCCGGAGTTGCAGATGTCCCTTGCTCGCGCACTTTCCATTTCGCCGGTCACGGCTTCAATTCTTCTAGCACGAGGTGTGACCGATGCCTCCGGGGCCCACCGCTGGCTCTCGTCTACCGATCCATTCCATGATCCATTTTTGATCCCTGATATGGAACAAGCCGTTGACCGTCTCCATCGTGCGGTCATCGCCCGGGAGCGCGTCTGTTTCTACGGGGACTATGATGTCGATGGGATGTCCTCCACCAGCCTCTATCTGTCCTTTTTTGAGGCCGTCGGCGGGCAGGGATGGGCCTATATTCCGCATCGGCTCCATGAGGGGTATGGGCTCAATGAGGCGGCGATTCGGCGTATCCATAGCGAGGGAGTCACGCTGATTGTCACCTCGGACTGCGGCACGACATCTCATCACGAGATTGCGCTCGCCCGCAGTCTTGGAATGGACGTCATTGTTACCGATCACCACCAAACGGACGACAGAATGCCTGACGCCCTGGCGGTGCTGAATCCGCATCGCCGCGATGCCGTCTACCCGTTCAAAGGGCTCTGTTCGGCCGGTCTGGCGTACAAATGCGTTCAAGCTTATTGTGTGAGGTTCGGCAGCCGTTTTTCTCTTGAATCCGTTCTTGATCTGGTCGCCTTGGCCACCGTAGCGGATATCGTTCCCTTGCATGATGAAAACCGGGTCTTTGTCCGTGATGGTCTGGCGCAAATTTCACGCGGCGCCCGTTGCGGCATCAGAGCATTGAAGCAGGTGGCGGGAGTCACCCGTACGTGCAACAGCGAGACCATTGCCTTTCGACTGGCGCCGAGGTTGAACGCCGCGGGACGCATGGACCACGCACTTACCGGCGTTCAATTATTGACCACCGAATCGGATTTCGAAGCGCGTCAGTTGGCTGAACGGCTGGAGTCACTCAATCGAAGCCGGCAGCAGATCGAAGAAACTATCGCGCGGGAAGCGTTGTCTACGGTAGAAGCGTGCGGAGAGGAGGCCGCCGTAGTCGTCGCTTCGCGGCGCTGGCATTTGGGCGTCGTCGGCATCGTGGCCGCCCGGTTGGTTGAAAGGTATCATCGTCCGGCGATCGTGATTGCGCTGGATGACCGGGGCGTTGGAAAAGGCTCCGCTCGGACTGTGCCGGGATTCGATCTCTATCAGGCGCTCGCGCGTTGCCGGGATCTCTTGGTCGCGTTCGGCGGCCATCCCAGCGCGGCAGGGCTCACAATCGAGGAATCCAGGCTGCCGGAATTTCGGGAACGCTTCAACCAAGTCGCAGCCGAGTGGACTGCGCAGAGCGGTGTGGTGCCGACCCTCAATGTGGATGCCCAGGTTCATCTGACGCAGGTGAATTTACAATTGATTCAAGAGCTTGAATCTCTTCATCCCTTCGGAGCCGGCAATCCCGAGCCGACCCTGGCGGTCCGTGGCCTGGAGGTCGTGGATGCCCGGGTTGTGGGCGACAAACACCTGAAACTGCGCGTACGCCAGCCGAACTCGTGGACGTTTGACAGCATCGGATTCCGAATGGGGTCCTTTGCCGACCTTGGTTTGACCGTCGGACGACCCGTGGATCTGGCCTTCAGCCCGGAACGCAATCATTGGAACGGATACGATAGAATTCAATTGCGTATTCGCGCGCTCCGCATGAGTCCGGAGGCATGACGGATCATGGTGTACGAAACAGTCACCGAGTTGGATCAGCTGCTCGATCGGATTAAGAGCTATAATGCCGACGCCGATCTGCCGATCGTGCGCAAGGCGTACGAATTCTCCGCCAAAGCCCATCAAGGCCAAGTTCGCCGCTCGGGCGAACCGTATCTGCGGCATCCGCTCGCTGTGGCGGGAGTGCTTACCCTCCTCAGGACCGATGTGACGGCCATTGTCGCGGGGCTGCTCCACGACACGTTGGAAGACACGTTGGCGACCTCGGATGAGCTCGAGCGGGAGTTCGGCGCCGACGTGGTGCACCTCGTAAGCGGGGTCACCAAGATCGGAAAGATTACGTTCAGAAATTATGAAGAAAAACAGGCGGAGAACTTCAGGAAAATGGTGTTGTCGATGGCGGACGACATTCGCGTCGTCCTCATCAAATTGGCCGACCGACTGCATAACATGCGCACCCTGCAATATCTCGGTGAGCGCAAGCGGGTGGAGATTGCGCAGGAAACGCTGGAGATTTATGCCCCCCTTGCCAATCGCCTCGGGATCGGCTGGATTAAAAATGAACTTGAGGACTTGTGTCTGAAGCATCTGAAGCCGGACGTGTATGAGACGCTCCGGGTCCGTGTCGCCAAACGGGACGAGGATCGGCAGCAGTACATTCAGGAGGTCATCGAAGTCGTAAAACAATCGATGGCGGACACGGGGTTGCCCGCCGAAGTGTACGGCCGCCCCAAACACCTGTACGGCATCTATCAAAAAATGGAGAAGCAGTCGATTACCTTCGAGGAAGTGTACGACTTGGCCGCCCTGCGCATCATTACGGACAGCAAAATGAATTGCTATGCCTGGCTGGGCGTCATCCATTCGTTATGGCGGCCGCTTCCGGGGCGATTCAAGGACTACATCGCCATTCCGAAATCCAACCTCTACCAATCGCTCCATACGACCGTTGTGGGGCCGAAAGGTGAGCACGTCGAATTTCAGATTCGAACGGATGAAATGCACCGGATTGCGGAGCAGGGCATCGCGGCTCATTGGAAGTACAAGGAGCAGGGTCGCGTTGATGAAAGAGACGGAAAAGTGTTCAGTTGGTTACGCCAGTTCGTGGAATGGCATCAGGATTTGCCGGACAATCGCCAATTCATGGATTCGGTCAAGCTCGATCTTTTCCACGATGTGGTCTATGTGTTTACGCCGAAAGGCATGGTGAAGGAACTGCCCAAAGGGTCCACCCCGGTTGATTTTGCCTATGCTATCCACACCGAGATCGGCGACCATTGTGTCGGCGCGAAAGTAAACGGCAAGATTGTGCCGCTCAAACATGCCGTGTCGAGCGGGGATACCGTCGAAATCCTTACCTCCGCCAATCAAACACCGCATAAAGACTGGCTGAAGTTCGTCCGGACCTCCCGCGCCAAGACGAAAATCAAACATTGGATCAAGGCGGAAGAACACAAGCGGAGCATCGAAATCGGCCGGCGGTTGCTGGAGGCCGAATTCCGGCGACAGGGCTGGGCGCCGGCGCAAATGATTCGATCGGACCAGCTTGTCGATGTCGCTCGACAGGCCGGCTATGAGACGACCGACGAACTGGCAGCCGCGGTGGGATTCGGTCATCTTCCTACGGCGCAGATTATCGGGAAGCTTGGCGCGACCATGCCGGGCGCTCAGGCGCCCGCGACAGAATCGCCGGCTCCTGCCAAACCTTCGGCCTCCAAAGCGGATGAAAAGGGAGTCAAGGTCAAGGGCGCTCGCGACTTGCTCATGCAATTGTCACGCTGCTGCAACCCTGTTCCCGGTGATCGCATTCTCGGCTACATCACCAGAGGACGCGGTCTCACCATCCATACCGTCGATTGTCCCAACCTGGAAGCCCTGGACTACGACAAAAACCGGCTGGTCGAGGTTGAATGGGATACCTCCATGCCGAGTACCCATGCCGTGAAGGTTTCTGTTCTGGCGGTGGACAAAACGGGCGTGCTGGCTAATGTCTCGGCGGCAATCTCGGAGTGCCAGGCCAACATCAGCCGGGCGGAGATCACTACCCGTGAAGACCGCAAGGCCATGTTGGATTTTGTGATCGAAGTCGCCGATACCGCCCACCTGAGCCGGGTTCTGAAAGCAGTGGAACGAATTGACGGCGTGATCACTGCTCGACGCATGCGATCATGGCAAGACCGCTGACCTCTGTCTTGCGTGATATCTCGAATGATCCGGCGTCCATACAGTCACCATGGCGTGGAATTTCTTCGGCTCAGTTGCTTCCGAACGTACTCATCCGCTTTCTTTCTGGTGCGGCGGTCGCATCCGAGCCCGCCGACGGTTGCAGTCACCCGATTGAGGGTCACCATGGTCGGCAAAGCAACCTGGTCCAGCTTGCCAATGAAAATCGACATGTCATCGCGATTGAATTGGAGAGATCGTCGCCCGACGTCAGGTTTCGACAACGGCCGCCAAGGAAGCACTCAATCGAGAGGCCGCGAAAGCGGCGGGACGGTACCGCCCTCGACCGCTTAGTGAACGGATCAGGATGGTCAGTGGGAACAGGACACAGTTTAGGGTAGTTTGAAGTCCAACCGTTTGCCACGTTGCAGATCAAGCGCGTCTGCCCGCCCTCCGGCAATTTCCAACACAAACATTGCGCCGTCGTTCGACCGGTATTGCGGGCAAGTATCGTCGGTTTTTGTACAAACCGGCACATTCCGCTCGATATGCACGATTTTCTTCTTGTCGTCCATCCAGACGATGTCCAGAGGGATCTTTGTGTTTTTCATCCAGAACGACCAACTCTGCAAGTCGCCGAACGTGAACAACATGCCCCGGTCCGCCGCCAGGTGATCGCGAAACATCAACCCGCGTCCGCGCTTCACCGGAGTGTCAGCCAACTCTGCATAGATCAACATTCCCTTGGGAGTTTTGACGGGAATAAGCGTTTCCTTTTCTCCCGCGGGATCGGGGTCCGGCGCGCCTGCTGCTGCAGCCGCGCCGCCGAACGCAAATATCGAGCAACACAACAGAGCCAGCGGAAGTCTCATCATGCTCGTATCCTAGCCGCGGGAAGATGACGCGTCAAGACAACAGCCGAGGTTTCGAGGAGTCTCGTGTGATACGCGCACCTTGCAATCGGGAATGATCGTGTGCCATTCTCAATTCACTATTTCCGAAATCGGAGGACACAAATGAAGGAAAAACGGCGAGTGCTCTATAAGAAGGGCGTATTTGTGTGCCCCAAGTGCCGGCAATCGTATGTTCAGGATAAGTGGATGGAGGAGTGGCGCATTCGCTGTCACAAGTGCGATTACCGGGGCACCTTGACCGAGGTTTCGGTCGAAGAACATGTAGATGAAGAGACGGTGCGCCACTAGACCGCCGTCTCGCTGGTTGTTGTCTCATCTCCGCTCGTGCGCTCTCCCAACGCTGTCTTCAACGGCCATTTCCAGCAAATAGGTGAGGTGACTATGTGTCGCATGGTGGGCTTCTTCATCGCAGTGATGGGAGTTGTCACGGCGGCCTCTGGGTCGGTGTACGCAGCAGGCGATCCCTTGCAGGAAGTACGGGTGCTGGTGGCCTACCATTCAACCTCCGGGAATACGGAAAAGATGGCGGACGCGGTGGGCGCCGGCGCACGGACGGTGTCGGGGGCGCAGGTAGTGATCAAGCGAGTGGAGCAGGTCGTGGCGGACGATCTCTTCGGCTCGGATGCGATTGTCGTGGGATCGCCGGTCTATTGGTCGAATATGGCGGGAGAAGTGAAAACATTCTTTGACAATTGGCAGTTCAAATTTGGAGTTTTCCCCGACTTCAAGATGAAGAACAAGGTGGGAGCGGCCTTCGCGACAGGAGGCCAGGTGTCGAGCGGTAAGGAGGTGACCATGTTGTCGATCCTTGCGGCGATGCTTGGGAATTATATGATCGTCGTGAGCGGGGGCGGTGCTTTCGGAGCGTCGGCCACGACCGAAGGAGAGAGTCCCGGAATTGATGACCAGGAGCTGGCAAATGCTCGAGCATTGGGAACCCGTGTGGCCGAGATAGCGAAAGCGATGAAGGCAGGACTACGGGATTAGTCTGCACCGATGAGGGCCCGCTGGTAGGCGCATTGTCGACAGGGAATCGCTTTTCTGGCGATGTGTTATTTGGATGCGGTTGATTTTAGCATGGGACAATCAAGCGGAGATTTTGACAAGGATACCAGCTCACAGATGTTTTTGGCACAGCGGCCGCAGCAACCGCCTTCTTTCAACCCGAACTGCGCAATAATCTGACGAGCCGTCGAACAACCTGAAAGTCCCGCCTCCCGCACATCCGACTCCGTCAGTCCTTTACAGAGACAAACATACATTTGGATGGTTCCTTATGTTCGACGATCTCCGAACAGTCGGCGGTCGTCATGAACGATTATGATAACCGTTATCAGGAAGAAGTATACATCGGACCTTTGAGACTGTCAACTGGCTGGGGGAAAATATGGAGCAGGAATCGGAAATCGGCTAGTCCAGCGTGTTTTCCAACTGGACCACCATGTCGGATATCGCCTGAAATCCGGATTGCCAGAACGCCTCGGACGCCATATCGACTCCTACCTGCTGCAAAATGTCCCGCGGCGGCTTGGACCCTCCGGTGGCCAATACATTGATGTAGCGTGGGACGAAATCGGCCCCCTGGTCCTGATACATGCGATATAGGGCGAGCACCAGCAGGTTCCCGAAGCTGTAGGCATAGCAATAGAATGGGCTGGCGAATATGTGGGGAATCGTCAACCATTCCCACTGGAATTCGCGCGGGATGCGCATGCCTTTCCCAAATTGCTCTTGGAGCGAGACCAGGTAGCTCTGGGCCAGGTCCGTGACCGTCGCACCGTCCGCAATCATTTCATGTGCGCGTTGTTCAAACAGGACAAAATAAGCTTGCCGCATGACCGTCGCGTAGATATCGTCGAGTTGCGCCAGGAGCAATGCCTGCTTCACACGCCGGTCTGATTCTTGACTCATAAGCGCGTCGGATAGAATGCGCTCGCCGAACACAGAAGCCGTTTCAGCCAGCGGCAGGGTGGAATGAAACGTGAAAACCGAATGATCGGCGGCCAGCATCCCATGGATGGCATGTCCCAGTTCGTGGGCCATCGTCGCGATATCGCGGGCTTCACCGGTGAAATTTAGGAGCAGATACGGTGTCATGGAGGGTACGATGCTGTAACAGTAGGCTCCTCCCATTTTCCCGGGACGGAGTTCAGCGTCGATGTGCCGTTCCGCGAAGACACGCTCCGCCAGTTCGGCCAATTGCGGCGAAAATCCTCGGTAGGCTTCGAGGACCATGCGAACCGCATCGGCGTATCGGTACTTCTTGCGCTCTGCCTGGTGCGGCGCATAGATATGATACCGGGACATCGGCTTGATCCTGCACAGGCGGGCTTTCAGCTTGAAGTAATGTTGAAAGACATCGCGGTTTTTGACACAGACCGACAAGAGCGCATCGACCGCTTGATCCGGAATATCGTTGCCCAGGTTTCGGGAGGCAATCGGGGATGAGAAATGCCGCAATTGAAGGTTTTCAGCTTTCCAGTCATTCACGAGGGTCTTATACACTTCGCCCAAGAGATCATGATGGGCAGAATAAACCCGATAGAGTTCCTGATACGCCGCCTCGCGCATGGAGGTCTTGGGATGGCGGAGATAGGCCATGAGCGCCTCTCGCGTCAGCGTCTTTTTTTTCGCGCCCTGAACACGCAATGAAAATGTAAATCCGTTCGTCACGACATCGTAAAGAGTCCGGATCGCGCTGCGCCCGGTGATGTTTTTGATGTTGACGACCTGTTCTTCCTGTTCCGTCAGAGTGTGAGGCTTAAATCGGCGGATTGTCTCGAGATGGTAGCGAAAATCCGCTGCCTGCTCCATCAGCCGCAGTGCGTTTGAATCATCAACCCCTTGCCACCATAACTCAAAGAATAAGAGCCGGTTTTGAAGCGCCGTGAGCGCCTCCTCGACCTTAGTCTTGAACGAGCGTGCCTTGAGATCGGTCGTGTTCTCTGAAAACCACAGGTAGGCGTAAGCGCCCAGCATTGATGAGCGCGTGGCTATTTCCTCATTGAGCCGCAGAATCTCCAGGAACTCTTGTTTCTCAATCGAGGGGACGAGGCCGGAGCGTCGCGCCTCGAGTTGGGCGACGAGATCCTTTAATTCATCGATGTGACGGTCAAAGTGGGTAACCGGGGCCGGGAGGATCGTTGAGAGGTCCCATCGCGACGGAACAGGCTGCCTGCCGTTGTTTGATCTCCGTCGGGGTTGGGTCAGCACAGAACCGTCTCTCTTCATACCGTGCTCCTATTTTGTTGATGCCGATCAATTCGAATCATAGCATCCGAGTCTTATGGGAGTGGAAAAATTTTTCCCGCCGGTTTCAGGGAGTATGCCGTCATGGCTCCGTTGACAGCCGTGAAGCGGTATGCTTTACAATTTGCAGGCGGAACATGAGCCATGACCGATCAGGAACTGAACCGGGCCGTTCAATACGTGACGGCGAGCACTTCCCATAGCCGGGAGATTGTAGACAGGATATTGCGAACCGGTTTCACCGAAATGACGGCGCTTGCGCTTCACGCCACGTGCCGGTTCAACCGTGAGGATCTCGTCGGATATATCTGCCAATGGACCATGAAGCAGACCGGCCAACCGGAGCCATTGGTGCGGGAGATACTTGATTGCGCGGGGCGCTGGCTGGATGGCATGGCGCGCGCGATACCTCAGGAGTCAGGTGAACCGAATGTGCCGGGCGGTGAAGATCCAGGAACAGGAGCCGCCTCGTGATCGGTGGAGGGACGAGTCATGCCGCGATTCAGCCGTTATCGGAAGACTGTTCCATGGTTCGGCCAAGATGTCGTTGGTCCGCGTCGCATCCGGCATTTGTTGACTTCAAAAACGGCGACGGATGGAGCGCAGGCCCGATGGGAGACGCTTCATCGGCAATGCGCGGATGGCGGGAGTCGGCAGCGGCTCGACCGGCTCATTCACCGGCTCAACGGCCGAGATCGAGGAGTTCAGGAAAGCGCGTTGGCTGAGTTGGAATTGGCGACATTGCTTATCCGGGTCGGCGCCACGGTGCGGTTCCTGCCGGAATCGCAGGCTCGTTCGGCGGATCTCGAATGTCATCTCAATCATGAACGGTTCTTTGTGGAGATCACGGCCATGGTGGGAGCGGCTGAACGATCGAAGGAGCTGTCCCTTCGGCTGCGGCTGCTGTCGAGCGATGACGAAGAGGCGTCGATGCCGGGAGATTTGTTGACCCGCGCGATCCTGGCCCGGGTGCGCCAAAAAGCGAAACAACTGTCGGACTATTGCGATCCGGTGCTGCTTGCGATTTCGGTCCCGAACGTCGAGAAAAGCAGTCCGGCGTCCCGGGGGAGCGGGTCCGTGCTGCTGGATATCAAGCAGTTCACCGGTGCTCTCAGTATCCTGCTTCCTTCATTGCGACACCTGAGCGGTGTTCTGCTCGCCCTGTGGGATGTGGAACCCGTGCCGTCCAAATCCGGCGTACGGCTCGGCAATGTCGTGGTGGTGGAGCGTTCCAGGCATCAGCAGGCTTATCCGCGGGTCAGGATGCTCGTCTTGAATCCTTCGGCGGACCAGCCGTTGCAGGAGAGCGGGATGGCGGCAATGCGGCAGTTGCTGTAGCGAGGCCGGCTCCTCAGCCCGTGAGCGTGCTCTTCAATTGTTCGAGATTCTTCGTCACCATGGCGTCGCCGTTCTTCGTGGAGATTTCGATGCCTTGATCGCAGATTCGGCGACAGTCGTCGATGCGATGCAGGCGCTGGAGAGACTGGGCTAAGGCGTAATAAGCGGCGGAGTAGGTCGGCTTCACTGCGATACAGCGCTCCAGAGCCGTTGCCGCCTCCTGCCAATTCTGATCTTCCATGTAGGCTTTGCCCAAACCGAACCAGGCCACATCGTCATTGGGATCGATCGCGAGGACTTTCTTGAGCGGCTCGATGCGAGGATTCGGCATGGCGATTCTCTCCAATCTTACAGTGGAGCGCGACGGTACCACGCGCGCGCTTCATTGTCTATGATCTTTCCCGCGTGATACGATGCGAGGCGCCGCTGCATAGCATGGAATAGAGAGCGCCAATGGTTCACGCCTTTGTTTTCCGAACACGGATCTTACAATGGCCCGCACAGGTTTTATTTATCATCCCTCTTACCTGAACCACGACATGGGAGCGGGGCATCCGGAGTCCCCGCAACGGCTCAAGGCAATCCTCACCCGGCTCGAATCGACGGGGCTGCTTGATCGCCTGATCCAAATCGAGCCGGCTCCTGCTTCGGATGACTGGCTGCTACAGGTTCATGCTGCTTCCTATATCGAGGGACTGAAGGCCCATGCGCCGGCCCGTGGCCGTGTCTCCCTGGATCCCGATACCGCCATGTCGCCGGGGACGCTGGAGGCGGCCTATTTGGCGGCGGGAGGCGCTCTGGTCGGCGTCGATGCCGTCATGGCCGGGCGGGTGGACCATGTGTTCTGTGCCGTGCGGCCGCCCGGGCACCATGCCGAGCATGATCGAGCCATGGGTTTTTGCTTTTTTAATAATGTGGCGATCGCCGCGCGGTATTTGCAGCGCCGGCATGGCCTTCAGCGGGTGCTCATCGTCGATTGGGACGTGCACCATGGCAACGGGACACAGCACACGTTCTACGCCGACCCGTCGGTGTTGTTCTTCAGTACACACCAATACCCTCATTATCCCGGGACCGGGAAAGCGGCTGAACGTGGCACAGGGAAGGCGGAGGGGCTCACGATCAATGTGCCCCTCTCCGCGGGAGACGGCGACCGGGAGTATGCGGAGATTTTTCGGCGGGTCCTACTACCGGCCGCCGACTCCTTCAAGCCGGATTTTGTGATTATTTCGGCGGGATTCGACGCCCACCGGGATGATCCATTGGCCGGCATGGGATTAACGGAACAAGGCTATGCGGAATTGACGGGCATGGTCGCAGACATCGCTGTGCGTCATTGCCGGGGTCGTGTGCTATCCTGCTTGGAAGGCGGGTATCACCTTCCCGCATTGGCTGCGTCTGTGGACAGCCACTTGTCGGCCCTGTTAGCCGCATAGCCACGCGCAGATATTACTGATTGTCGCCGCTTGATATCCGCCGGACCGCGGCGGCAGTTGAGTGTCGGAGCAATGGTGCGGTATCACATCTTGACGGAAGCTCGATGGGCCATGTTAAGAACAAGGTTGGTCTCGCGACGAACGACAATCCGACCGTGTCCCGCGCGCAGCTCCGGGTTAAAACCGGACGAGTTCCGTCAGTCGGACCGGACCATGGCGGAACAGTTCATGTTGAACCATGAGGTAAAAATTTACGATGGCACATCCATTACTTATCGATACGGATACGCTTCAGCGCCGGCTGGGGCAGCCGGGCCTCGTCATTATTGATGTTCGAGGCAAAGCGGCCTATGAGTTCGGCGGCCATATTCCCGGAGCCGTCCATACGACTTGGCATGACTACAGCGATCCTGACGCGGTGGCCAAAGGGCTGCTGGACCCGGATTTTCCGCGGACCGAGAAGAAGCTGCGGTTGCTTGGGATCAACAATGACAGCGAGATCGTTATTTATTCCAATCCCTTCGACAATTGGGGCGATGAAGGCCGCATGTTCTGGATGCTGGAATACCTGGGACATCGGAATCTGAAGATTCTCGACGGGGGCTGGGTCAAGTGGATCGAGGAACGCCGGCCGTTTGAGCACGGCCGAGTCGTGCCGAACCCAGGGTCCTTCACCGTTGCTGCCGACCCGCACAGAATGATCACGAAGGACGAGTTAAAGGCGGTGGTCCGGCGGCCGCACCCGGACACCGTGATCGTCGATGCCCGCAGCTTGGAGGAGTTCTTGGGAAAGGAAGTGTCCGGCATCCCGCGGCCGGGCCATATTCCCACGGCGATCCATGTGGCATGGAACGGGTTTCTTAATCCCGACGCGACCGTCAAGAATCTGGACAAGATTCAGTCATTGCTCGATCACAAGGGGTTGGATAAGGCGAAGCAAACAGTCTGCTATTGCACCGGCGGTGTCCGATCGTCGTGGCTGTATTTCATCTTAAGACTAGCCGGATATGAGAAGGTAAAAAATTATCCCGGTTCCTGGTGGGAATGGAGTCGTGATTTCGGGTGCCCGGTGGAACAGGATCTAGCCTCGCTGCAAAAAGTGCTGGGACTTCAGGAGATGCCGGGGAAAGCCGCGCCGCGACCGTCTTGACACTACGTAGGGGCCTGTTTATGCTGGATACGCGCTTAAATTTCCGTCTTACCAGCGCCACACACACTTACAGAGGAGGATTCCATGCATACAACAATGTTGCGGAGAGCCGTGGTCGCCGGCGCCATGCTGGCGTTCGTTGTCGCTCCCGTCATGGGAGGTATGGCCTTCGCCAAGGCCAATAAACACCAGGCCGAGGCGGTGGAGCACGCGCAAGAGGCGGTGGCCCACGGGAAGCAGGGGCATGCCGATGCGCTGGTCAAACATGCGGAGGGAGCGCTGAAACATGCAGAGGCCGCCATGGCCGAAACGAAGAACCCCCATGTCGGTGAAGGGATCAAGGGATTGAAGGACGGAATCGAACATGGCAAGGCGGGTCATGCCGATGTGGCGACCAAGGCCATTGAGAATGCCATTCCGCACCTTTCCGAAGGCATGTGAACGTTGTCGTCCGTGTGACGAGGAAACGGGCAGGGGATTCCCTGCCCGTTTTTGTTTGGCCGGAATAGCATGATGAGAATCGGCTTTTTACAATTCGCTCCTGCATTCGGAGACGTCAAGCGCAACCTGGATCAGGTCGCCGCGCGTCTTGAACGTGCGCAGTCCGATGTGATCGTTCTACCCGAACTTTTTGCGACCGGCTATCAATTCGTGTCGCAAGAGGAGGTGGGACAGCTATCCGAACCGGTTCCCGACGGCGAGACGACGAAAAGACTTCTGGACCTCGCGCGAACCAGGCGCATGGTAATTGTCGCCGGATTACCCGAGCGCTCCGGCCGCCGGTACTTCAATTCGGCCGTTGTCGTCGGTCCCTCCGGCTTTATCGGATGCTATCGCAAGACGCATCTGTTTTTTGAAGAGACATTATTCTTCACGCCGGGTGATACCGGCTTTCTGGTCTGGGACATCGGCCCCGCAAAACTTGGAGTCATGGTCTGTTTCGACTGGTTTTACCCCGAAGCGGCGCGCACGTTGGCGTTGAGAGGCGCCGATGTGATCGCCCATCCTTCCAATCTGGTCCTGCCTCATTGTCCGGACGCAATGGTGACCCGTTGTCTGGAGAACCGGGTCTTCAGCGTGACGGCAAACCGCACCGGCACGGAAGCGCGTGGCGGCAAGGCGGCGCTGACTTTTGTCGGACAGAGCGAAATCGTGACGCCACGCGGAAACATTCTCCATCGAGCTTCGCATGATCAAGATGAGTTGACGATCGTCGAGATCGATCCGACCCAAGCCCGCAGCAAACAGATCAACGCCTACAACGATCTCCTTCGGGACCGCCGTTCTTCGACCTATGAGCGATAATCGGCCTTGCCGATGACTCGTGTCGCTTGCGCCCTTCACAGGGGCGCGGTAGGATAGATTTGATGATACCGTTGGAGAAAGGAATATTTTTAGTGGCGGCTCCGGCACTGCGGGATCCGAATTTCAGGCAAACCGTCGTACTGTTATGCGAGCACAGCCCGGACGGCGCGTTGGGTGTGGTTGTCAACCGGCCGACCGCGATGTCGATTTCCGAAGCACTCCCTCAAGTGCCCATTCTTGAGGGGCAGCGGCATGTCTTATTCGCCGGCGGGCCGGTCCAGACGAATCAAGTCATGTTGTTGTATCGGTTAAGCCAAGTGCCCGACAATAGTCATCCGGTGTTCGACGGCGTTTGCCTGGGAGGCGACCTTGATGTAATGGAGCGCATTCTCACCGAGAAACACGATCGCGATGCGTTCCGCGCCTATCTCGGCTATTCCGGCTGGGGGCCCGGACAACTGGAAGCCGAAATGCAGACCGGCTCATGGATCACCGTGCCGGCCGATCCGACCATTGTATTCGAAAAAGAGCCGACCCGTATCTGGGCCGATGTGCTGTTGGCGATGGGAGACGACTATCGCCAGTATGCCGACATGCCGTTCGATCCCACTTTCAACTAAGCAGGATGTTGAAGAAGCAGCTGTTCTCACCCGCCCGACCCTGACGCGCCTTGCACCAAGCTGCGTTCTCGCTTCGCTCAATAGCTGCGACGTACGAAATAAGGTACGCCTCGGTATCTTGGTTGCTGCGGCCTTGCTGAACAAGCTTTTGAACATCCTGCGGGTCACGCTTCAAGCTTGTCGCATTAAGAAAACGGCGATCTCCCGCGTGATCGTAGGATTCATGAGACACGCTTCACGAGCGACGCGTTACTTTACGCCCGCTTCGCTAAGAAGCTTCGCCAGAAATTTGCCGGTATAGGATGCCGTAGCTTGCGCGATCTGTTCGGGCCGTCCCTCCGCGACGATGTGTCCGCCGGCCTCTCCGCCTTCCGGACCGAGATCAATAATCCAATCGGCGGTCTTGATCACGTCCAAGTTGTGCTCCACGATGACGACGGTGTTTCCCGCGTCCACCAGCTTGTGCAAAATCACCAGCAGTTTTTTAATGTCATCGAGGTGAAGCCCCGTCGTCGGTTCGTCCATGATATAGAGCAGATTCCGAGCTGACGGATCCTTCAGTTCCGCCGCGATCTTCAAACGCTGCGCTTCGCCGCCGGAGAGCGTACTGGCCGGTTGTCCCAACCGGAGATATCCCAGGCCGATGGAAGTGAGCAGCCGCAACTTCTCCGTGACTTTCGGCGAGCCGGAAAACAATGATTGTGCGTCGGACGCCGTCATGTCGAGGACTTCGTCGATGCTTTTGCCGCGGTACCGGATGCCCAGGACTTGCGGCTTGAACCGCCGGCCTCCGCAGACTTCGCACGTGACGTACATGTCCTCGAAAAAGTACATCTCCAACTTCTCGTACCCGTTGCCTTCGCATCGTTCGCAACGTCCCCCGGCGGCGTTGAAGGAAAAATGCGCAGGTGTGAACCCCTGGCGAAGCGCGGCCGGCTCCGAGGCGAACAGCTGACGGATCTCATCGAAGGCTTTCAGATACGTGACGGGATTGGAGCGGGGCGTGCGGCCGATGGGTTGTTGATCGATAAGGCGGACGCCGCTCAGATGTTCAAGGCCCTTGATGGCCCGGAAGCGGCCCATCGGCAGCGTGGTCATTCGGAATGCGCGGGCCACCGCCCGGTAGAGCGTCTCCTCGATCAGCGTGCTTTTGCCGGACCCGGACACTCCCGTGACGCAGACCAGCATGCGCAATGGGATTTTCACCAAGAGGTTTTTGAGATTGTGTTCGGCGGCGCCGGCAATGCTCAAGACCTTGCCCGAGCCGGTTCGTCGCCGCTGCGGCACCGGAATCGTCTCGTCTCCCCGCAGATATCTTGCCGTCAGCGGACGCGGATCCTTGAGGAACTGTTCGCGCGGCGCGGCACAGACGATCTCTCCGCCTTTCTCGCCCGACCACGGACCCATTTCAACAATATAATCCGCCGCCCGAATCATGGCCGGGTCATGTTCCACCACCACGACGCTGTTTCCCGCCTCCGCCAAGTCCCGCAGAATTCCGGCAAGGGTGGCGGTATCGCGGGCATGGAGTCCGATGGTCGGTTCGTCGAGGACATACAGCGCGCCGATGAGCCGGGATCCCAGTTGGTTGGCCAGCGCGATTCGTTGAGCCTCTCCTCCGGAAAGCGTTCTGGTTTGGCGCCCGAGCGTGAGGTAGCCGAGCCCCACGCGGAGCAAAAAGCTGAGCTTATTCTCAATCTGCCGCAGAATGTCCTTGGCAATCTCCCGATCAGCATGCCTCAGTGTCAATTCGTTGTACCAACTGACAGCCTCCTGGATCGTCAGCTCGGAAATCTGGTGAATGTCCTGCCCGCACAATTTGATCATCAGCGCGTCCGGCTTGAGCCGGCTTCCGTGGCAGACAGGGCAGGTGACCGGGCTGCGATATCGACTCAAGAGCACGCGCACGTGCAACTTGTAGCGCTTCGTTTCCAGATATTCGAAATATTGCCGGACGCCTTCGAGTGTTGCGTCGCCCTCCCAGATGACTTCCTGAATCGCCGGAGGAAGCTCGTTGAAGGGGCTGGTCAAACTGACAAGGCGCTTTTTCATCGCGACCAGGAGCTGCTGCTGCCACCAATCGGAGCCCGGCTTGCTCCAAGGTTCCACCGCGCCGGCCGCGAGGGACCGGGTAGGATCAGGAATCACCAGACTTCGATCATAACGCAGGATGTTGCCGAATCCTTTGCATTCAGGACAGGCGCCGAGCGGATGATTGAACGAAAACAGCAGAGGGCGCACCGGCTCAAATGTCCGCCCGCAGCGCTGGCAGCGAAAGCTGGTGGCAAACGTCCGCAAACCTCGGCCGATGACCTCGACATGGCAGAGGCCATGGCCTTCTTGAAACGCCGTTTCGATGGCTTCGATTAATCGTGAACGATTGTCTTCACGCAAGATCAGTCGATCAAGCACGACTTGTAACCCCTGTTCCCTGTGGTGGGGCAGCGTGGTCTCGGCATGAAGATCTACAAGCTGTTCTCCGCATTTGACGCGGGTGAAACCGCGTGTGAGGAGCGACTCGATGAGGGCTCGATCGTGGCCGGGACCGAGGTCTTGGAGAGGAAACAGAATCATGGCGCGCGCGCCGGAAAACTTCGAGAGCAGTTCATCGGCGACCGACGCCGGATGGTAGCCGCGGGCTTCGGCGCCGCAGTCCGGGCACACCGGTTTGCCGACTTTGGCAAAGAGCAGCCGGAGCAGATCCGATATTTCGGTGGCGGTTCCGACGGTGGAACGGGCCGTGCGGACCGGATTCTTTTGCTCAATGGCAATGGCGGGCCGGATATTGACGAGCCGATCCACATCCGGCCGGTCCACCTTTTCGATGAACATGCGCGCGTACGTGGAAAGCGATTCGACATAGCGCCACTGGCCTTCCGCGAACAGGGTATCGAACGCCAACGAAGATTTTCCCGAGCCGGACACACCGGTGACGGCGGTGACCTGATTGTGCGGAATCCGGAGCGAGATATTCTTAAGATTGTGTTGGCGCGCGCCTTCGATAATCAGATCGCCGGAAGTCGAGTCAGTGGACATAGGGTCTGCCATGGAGCGGCTCAGCCGCAGCAGGACCTGCCATCGTAGCAACTGGGCGGGATGGTCTGCAATGTGCTGGGGCGGCTTTCCCGCCGGCCTGCTCGGCATGTTGTTCTCACGCCACAGCACTCCATCGTCTCAATCGCTCCTCGATTGGTGTCCGGCGTCCGTTACGGTAGAATCGCTCGCTGTGAAGAACAGTCCAAAACCGAGAAGCCGGCCACCGAAACCTTACAACCAGGCGGGTCGGCTGGAGAGAATGATAAGGGTCTTGGCGAGCCGGAATGTCACAGTCAATGAGTTGGCTCAAGAGTTTGGTGTTACTCAACGACATTGGACCCTGAGCTTATATGTCACACCTCTGTGAGACTGAGTTGCACCAATGAAGGCTCGCCCTATGGCTCTTTTCCGCGTCAGATTGCCAGGGAGTTCCATCGTGCGCCGTCGACAATCAGTCGTGAGGACCTCCAAAACCATCTTGGAATATGAGGCCGATGTGGGTACCATCGGCGGCAATGGGAACAAACAACTCACGGAACAGGGCCAAGAGTAAGCATTCATAGGCTGATCCTTTCAGTGCTCTCACGTAGGATGAGCTCCAGGACTGGGCGGCCCGGTCATTGTATCGTGAGGTGGCGCTACCAGCACGGTCGCCAGGTTCACGGCCTAGCTCGAACCTAAAACTGAGTCCTGGTCGCGAGGGTTCGAACCGATCGCCACCAGGATCGAGAGTGAAGAGGACGAACTGGTTGCTGCCTGTACCTGTCTTTACGGAGGCATCTGCAAACATGCGGTTGCCGTGGTGCTCGAACGTCTGGAGCAAGTGAAGCGCAATCGTACTGTTCCTACCGTGACCGAGCAGGACCGGCGGCTTCAATTGTTCGAGCATGATGGAGATGAGATGGAAGGGGAGAGGAGGATGAGGAGGCGCGTCGGACGAAAATTTAATGCCTGTTCCTGAGCAACGAACGCGAAGGGCCGGAAAGGCCGCTACCCGCTATCCGGATGTCCGACAGTTCGTGCAGGCTTGGAATAATTTGTTGGCGGAACCGTGCGGAAAGTGGTCAAGACCCTGCGAGCCGAGATTGCCGAGCTCAGTGCAGAACCAGGCTGACGGTACCACTGGAGCGGAGAGGGGGCGATTCCAGACTACTCGCGGGTGCGGGATCGCCTGGAAACACTACTGGCACAAGGGTATGCCGATGTAGGGGTGGACGTGGGAGCGCAGTTGCTGGAAGTCGGCACGAACCAAGTAGAGATGAGCGACGACGAAGGGGAGACGGCAGAGGAAATTGTCCCTCTGTTTGGATATCGTGTTCCGGGCATTGCCTCAGTCGTCCCGTGCGCCGGCCGAGCTGATGCACTCTGTCGCGGCGCCAAGGCCTCTGGGACCGGAGCCATCCGGTGGAAGCGTGGAGCGGGCTTGCAGGGCAGCTTGCCCAGCGTCTCGCACGGGACCGGCGGAACAAGGCTCAGGACGCATTCTCGGAAATTTTCGACGCCATCGGCTGAGTAACTGGCTGATCCTGGTGCTGGAACGAGCTGGCCGGCGTGAGGAATTATCCCGCTGTGCCGACAAGAAGCCGAGACGACAGGCAGTTACCTCCGTTATGTGGACCGCCTCATGACAGCCGAGCAGTGGGAAGAAGCGGAAGAATGGATCCGCAAAGGGATCGTTGCGACCGAGAAGCGATGGCCCAGTATTGCCGTCCAATTGCGGGCGGCATTCAGCGAGATGCAAGAGCGGGAAGACTTCGGCACGATTCGGAAGCGAATTCCATACGGAACCAAATTGCCCATCATGCTGACCATGCGGGACGCGACCTCATCCTGGATGAGACCTTCTGCAATCCCGACTTTGCAATGTGCGCGGTTGCGGAAGGCACAGGGATCAGTGGGAGCTGTCATTGGACGAGGTTGAGGATATTCAGGGCTATGCGGCCGCGGAGGCCAACTACACGAAGAACTCCAAACAACGGAAGGAACTCGATCGACTATCCGACAAACTTCAGGTGTTTCTGGACACCTATGATTAGAGCGAGTAGATATATTCGGCGGGGAAAGGTCCTTGAAGTAAGAGACTCAATACAGAAGAAGAGGTGTTATGGAGTTAATCTTCAAGCTCGAGGGGCTGGAGTCTCATAATTGGTTTGAGGAACTCAATAAGAGTTTGGCCACTAGACCAGATCGAACCATACGGATCTTAAAAGTTCAGCCACCTCCGGGCACTCTAGGGGCATTTTGGACCCCAACGATGAAGGCATACTTAACAACGGCAGCAGAGGTTGCGACTATACTTTCATTGTTGGCAACGCTATACCAAGGGAGCAGTGACACCTGCAAGTTCCAACTTACAGATGGTTCCAAACACGTAGAAATCCTTCTGCCTTGCAAGGCAACTCCCCCAGCAGATTTAGTAAGCTCGGTTACAAATGCACTTGCCAAGCTTCAAGGGAAACCAACCACGATCGCCGTCACTCCTCAGAAACCCCAAACCCGGAAACATTGAGCATGTCGGACAAGCAAGATCTAAAACATCGCGCTTCTGCACTGCATCAAGCAATGACAGCAATAGGTGATACGATTTTCCTTCCTACCGGAGGAGTATTCCTGAAAATCGGCCTTGAGCGATACAGAAGAATTCGAGAAGGAGTACCAGATGTTACAGATGAAGACGCCTGGTCCGTCTATGCAGAATGGCATGAGGGCGTTCACATGGCCCAGCTCGTGACGTCGCCATACGTCTGTCAACATGCCTTCATACTTGCTGCTCTTGCCCGCGAAGCGAATCGCAACAACAAGGATCAGAATCGAAAGAGCGCCCCTTGGGCCAAATTAAGAGAAGATTATCATTCGATTATTTCAGAGCTATCAAAGCCTACTGCCGCTGGGTTTAGCCCCTGGGATATACTCGAAAGCCATGCCGTTGCTCAAGGCTTGCTCTGGGCGATGCCAGACAATGCAGACTCGCTTTTGTGGCTTGCCAATCATCTATACGCCGAGTTCAAGAACTTGCCGAGCTACCTTCGTTTCATAAAATTTGTGGCCGCTAAAATAGGTGAAGAGTCGACTATACAGTTATTGCCACGCATTTGCTTTTTATCGCTTCAGACGAACGAACCTACCAGGGTTGCGACCCACCTTACCAACAGAATTGCAGAAGATGGCGCAGCCACATACCTCGTGAACTCCACCCCTCGGGAGTTCTGCGAATGGGCTCAGGTTGATGCGGCTCGTGTGAGTAAGTCTCTACGAGAGAGGAATACTCCGCTTAAAGATCACCCTTGGCTAAATTTGTTTGACCAATACTTTGATTGCTTCGAAACAGTTTTAGATACGGATGAGCGGTTAAACCTATTGATGGGGCTACACGGCGGATATTCCTTCAGAATGTTTAAGCCGATGTTTACCGTATTCGAAGAAGGGGATGTGCAAACTTCGCTAGGCACCGACGTCTCAGAACAAGAGGAATGGAAAGATTTGTGGGTTACGGTTACAAAAGAATTGGTTGACGGCCTCACAATTCTCCAGGAGCCTTGCTAGTTGACTGTAACGGATAGTTGTAGACCATACTGGGGTTCATGAAGCACACCATAATACTGACCAGATTGGAACGGACTGTCTTGATACCACGAGTCAAGAGCCGAACGGGGCGAGCCAAGGATGCCCGCCGTGCCCGGGTGATTCTGCTGCTCTCCGAGGGCCTGTAATGGCTTGTCAAGAAGTGGTCCCTGGGTTTAGGTCGTGGTTGTGAGAAAAAGCGGCTCGCACAGTTGGCTCAGGACACGCGATCGGAGGTCGGTCCATGGTCGAGGTCAGGGAGGGACGTGGAGTTGGTGGGACCATGACTGACGGGAGCGGGGACGACGCGGCCGTGAACGTGGCGAGTTTTTCGGCCGGAGTGAGGCCATTGAGCGCCATGGAGAAGCGCTCGTGGTTGTAGCGGCGTTCTCAGGTGAGCAAGGCCTCGGCCGCCGGCGCGAAGCTCTCGAATGTGGTGCGGCTCCAGAATTCTTCCTCATCAACGCGATGACTGCGTTCGACTTTGCCATTCTGCTCCGGGCACCGGGGTTTGATATAGCGTAGCCGCATCCCCGCCTGTTGGACTGTGAGCGCAAAGGCGAGCGAGAATTCGGTGCCGTTGTCGACCTGCAGTTTCTGGATGGGAAACGGGAGTGCAGTCCGAAGGTGCTGAAAAAGGTGTGGCTGGTCTGGTGATTTTTCTGGGGATAGAGGCGGAGTATCCGGTAGCGCGTGCAGTCATCGATGGCGGTGTATTGGAAACACTTGGTGCCAGCCACCTTGACTTCTTTGGTGTCCACCTGCACACAGTCTCCAGGCCGCTCGCGACTGAAGAGCATCAGTTGCCGAGGAGGGCGTGAGGCTTTGCGGCGGCGCGACGGATAGCCGAGTCGGTGGCAGATGCGGCGAATCGTCGCGGCAGCGACCAGGATCCGATGGACGCGCTCGAGCCAAAGGGTCCGGATGCTCGCCGTCGCTTGTGAGAACATACTTTTACAAAAGTGTGTGGACTGTCGGTTGACAAGGCAATTCAAGGCTAAGAAATATGTCACATTGCCGCAACGCTGGAAGATCACATTCTTGTCATGACATTGTCTTGACACATTCAGGTGTCTGCTGCTATCTTCAATTCATCAAGAAATCTCCACCAAGCTGTAGCGAATATGTCAAAACGTATCGCCCGCACTGAAAAAATAGACCTTCGTGTGAGTCATGAAGCCAAGCGGACTCTAGAAGCTGCGGCATCTGCTGTTAATTCTTCGGTGAGCGCTTTTGTTCTTAAAAGTGCTCTGGCCCGTGCCGATGAGGCATTAGCTGATCGGCGGTCATTCGTTCTGAGTAAATCGAAATGGAATGAGTTTCTGGCCGCTCTCGACGCCCCAACTCGGGCACTTCCACGAATTCAGCGGCTGTTAACCAAGCCCGGCTTCTTTGAGGGCTCAAAATCCGACTCCGCCAGCGCTCCTGCCACCGCTACTACAGCCAAGCGTTGAACCGCCGCATTGAAAAACTTCAACCGGCGCACATTCTGGATGCATTCGATTGCGGACAGCCGGGGCTAAACATCTTCTTGCAGAAGTATGCTCTGGCAAGTCAGTACAGTGGCGGAGCTCAGACCTATGTAGGCCTGGTTGATGACACAGTAGTCGGATATTACTCGCTCGCTACCGGATCAGTAGAGCCGGAGCAGGCGCCAGAGCGAGTGAAGAAAGGACTCGCTGGGCGACAATCCATTCCTATCATGTTGTTGGCCAGGCTTGCGGTAGATCGCCAATGGCAAAGAAAAGGTATTGGCGCTGCCCTATTGAAAGACGCCATGCTAAGAACAGTCCAAGTCGCGGAGATTGTCGGAATCCGTTCCTTGGTAGTCCACGCAAAGGACAACGAAGCCAAACAGTTCTATCTACACTTCGACTTTGTGTCCTCTCCTACCGATCCGTTGCATCTGTTCATTTTACTCAAAGATCTCAGGAAGGTATAAAGTTTACTCACTGGACGAGCCGATTCCGGCCTGATCAACCGGCGTCATGCGAGACCTTTGGAATTCAAGTACCGGTGGATCGCCGCTTTCTGGGCATCGCGCAGCTTTTTCGTATCGATATAGCGGCGGACGGCCAAAGAGATGAACTCGACATGCATGCCCGGCTCTCGCTCATAGATCAGACGACCATGGCGCGCTACTTCCATCGCAAGCAGGGGTGAGGCTCGCCGCAGGTCCACGACGTCGACACGATCCGTATGCAAGACGCGAATGACGTCCGTCGTGACGCCTACCAGATCGAGCGGAGCATCCGCCAAGAATGCCAGGTCCAAATCGCTCTCCGGACCACGCAACCCTGTGACGCTGGATCCGAACACCAGAGTTAAGCGGACTCGATATGGCTCGTACAACGGTTCAAGAAGCGTCTGAAGATTCCCAATACCTTGTCGCCATGGGTAAGCTCCGAAACCTTCCTCGAGGCAGGCTCACGGTATCAATCTATCGGGAAGTGGTCAAGGTTACGGGCAGGCGTTGAAGGCCTATGGCATAGGCGAATCTCGTTCACCGCAGCGCCAGCTTGATCACCCCGATACAGCCCATATAGAGAATGAGCGAACCGGCCATCGCGGGCCAGAACCCCCAGCGCGGTACGCCGACGATCATGGCGAGCACATAGACCAGCCATGGCGGCACGAACCAGAGAAGATTACGGGCGTAGTGAACGATGGCCTCGCTGCCTCCATTGAGGAAGATCAAGATAAATGTCGCGCCGGTGATCGCCGGAAATGTGCTGGCGAAGGCGGCTAAGAATGATCGCCCCTGCGATCCAAGATACGTCGAAAGACTCACAATCATCCCGCCCAACAAAAAATACATCGCATACTTCACAACCTCACTCATTCGTTCTCCTTCCCTATGCCGAATGTAGGCGCTGATTCTTCATGGCGAACATTCCGCGACGATTCGACCGGAGCGATGGAGACTCGTCCGCCGTTTGATGGAAGCACTGACCACTGCACGGTGGGGCTTGGACCATGGGGCGACGGGAATACCGACAGGCTTCCGTCGGGCGAAGGCCGGAAGGGCCGCTCCGAGAGGTGGGTGAGCAAAGAGTCCCCACGCCAACCTCATGCCCTTCTAAATTCTTCCATTGCCTCCCGCACAATCTCATCCCCTTGTCCCGTATACCGCGGCGAAAAATGGAACACGACCAACTCGCGCGCCCCCGCTTTTCGTGCCATCAATCCGGCCTGCTTCGCTGTCAGATGGTAGCGCTCTCCTGCCTTGTCCGTATCCCGGTCGAGGTAGGGTGACTCACAATAGAAAAGATCCGCACCGCGAGCGAGCGCAATAATCTTTTCTTCATTTCCTTCGTCGTACCGGGCATCGACGACATAGGCAAGTTTTTGTCCGCGCGTCACTGTCAGGAACCGATCCCGCACCTCGCCGAGGATGAACTCCAACTCCTGTTTCCGGTGCTCGAAATATAACGTTGCGGTGAAGCGGAAATCGTCCGGCTTGCCTTCCCAGAGATACTGTTTCACGTCCTTCAGCCACGATCCGACCGGCAGGCCGGCGTCATGTAGCTTTTGCTTATTCACGTTGATATGAAACTGCTCCTGCAGGGCATAGGCGAACGACGGGATGCGATGATTGAGCGCGACGGCGGACACGGTGAACATCGAGTCGCCGAGCACCCGAAAAATGCCGGACTTATCGCTCGCTTCGGATGGAGCGGGCGGTTCCATCCGTTGGGTAAATCCGTCCGTGGCAAGAAACGTTGCCGTCCTAATCTCGGGCTGATGAAATTCCCGAACCTGAATCGAGAGGGGATAGCCGTCGATCAGATTCCAGGTATAGCCGGACAGTTTACCTTCAACGTTCCTGATCAAGCCCGGTGGACCATAGAGGCGCAGTGTCTTGCCTCGGCCCAACGCCACGCGCAGCAGCGCATCGAATCCGATGAAGTGATCCATGTGGGTGTGGGAGATAAAAATATCATTCGCGCGCAACAGTCTCGTCGGGCCGAGGGCTTCGTTATGGCCGAGATCGAACAAGAGAGCGCGTCTCGACCAGCGCACCTCGACATAGACGCCAGGGTCGCCGAATACATCATTGACGAGATAGGAGGAAAAAGAAGGAGTCATGGCAAGTCAATTTCTAACTCAGCGCCGCTCTGACAAGAGAATACATAATGATGACCTCCAGCGCGTGCGCCGTGATCACGGCATAGAGATTACCAAGCCTGATCCACATCATACCCCAGACAATCCCGTCCCAGACGGCGATCCAATGAAGGTATTTGAAAGTGGCCACCATGAACGGATCGAACGAAAAGAGGAGCGCGCTGATGAGCACCGCCAGGGGAGGAGGGACGGACAGCGCCAGCAACCGACCCAGGATAAATCCTCGAAAATTCAGTTCGACGAAGATCGCGATCACGCAGATAAACCAGGGAATCATCAGCCATAAGGGCACGCGGGCGTGGGGGGTCTGGGTGAGAAACGTGATGTCGTATCCAAGCCACGGCGCCACTGTAAGGATCACGAGGGTATTGATGGCCCCGAGGACCACGCCGGCGGCGGCGCCCCAGACGAGCCCGGACGCCAATCGATCTGATTGCAGTCCGAGCCGCCAAACCAGCGGGCTGTTCAGGCTTGCCCATACAAGAAGTCCCACGTACGAGAGGACTTGGGGCAGGAACTGCGCAAGAACGTGGTTCTGCATCGCGAGCGGAGCGAGATAGAAGAACAGAGTCGAGAGAATTGGAAGGAGAACCAGGCCGGCTGCTCGTTCCGGAGGAAGAAGCGGGGAGGAAGCCCGACCAGCCGGCCCGGTCATGGAGTGCTATTGCAGCTGAAGATTGTACCGTTCCAGAGTGGTGGCCTTATTTCGCGCCAGATTGGACAGTGATTTGTTGTAGTCGACGATCGCGCGCAGTTCATTACCTTGGGCGGTGGCCAAATCGCGCTGGAAATCGAGGACGAAACGAGTCGTGCTCAGTCCGACCTTCAATCGCTCCTGCTCGGCTTGCAGCTGCTTCTCGGCCATGATCCGGGCGGACTTTGTCGTTTCAATGCGCTTGAAATCGGTTTGCACCCGGCGCACCGCTTCTCTCACGCCGACAATGACTTGCTGCCGCACGCTTTGCAGGGTGGATTGGGCGTTGCGCGCTTCGAGCTGCCGCTTGTTGTACGTGCTGTAGGCGGAACGATTGCCGAGCGGATAGCTGAGGACCACGCCCGCGCCGTAATTATAAAAGTCGCCGCCGAGATTGCGGTTTAAAGCATCGGAGTAGTCGGACCCCAGGCCCGACAGGCCCATCGTTCCTTGAACCGACAGGGTCGGCAAGAGCTGGTTCCGCGCGAATTTGACGTTTAACTCGCTGGTATCGATATTTTTGCTGGCCTGCAAGACTTCAGGCCGCCGTTCGATGGCGATATCAATGGTTTCTTGCAGGCTCAGTGGTTCCAGCGCCGTGACCGGCGGGTCGGTCGGCGCCAGCCGCAAATCCTGGCGCAGGTCTTCCTCACCGGGATTCAACAAGCGACGAACAAGATCCTCTTGATCGCGAATCGCTTTTTCAGCCACGAGAATCTGTTCGATGCGGGACGCGACGGCGGCCTCCGCTTGCAGAACATCGACAATGGACATGACGCCGGCTTTGGCTTTGGCGCGGTTGGTCGCCAGGAGTTCTTCCGCGGCTTTCAACGCCGCTTGCGCTACTTTGAGATTTTCGTTGGCGAAGACCATTTCCCAAAAGGTTTGTTCCACGTTCGCAATGACCGTCATGACGCGGTCCAGAAACACGTGCTGTTCCACGGTCGCATTGTTCTGGGCGATGTAGATGAATGTCTTATTGATATCGATGCCGAAGTTCTTGAGGAGAGGTTGCGTCGCGGTGAATGCCAATCCGCCGGTGTACCCAGGGTTAAAAAGAAAGGTGTTTGGGCCGCCGACAAAAGTCCGTTGCGGGCTGTAGTTCAAATCGACGTTCGCGCCGGTATAGAGATTTTTCGTGATGTCGGCCGTGGCGCTCCAGACGTTCTGATCGAACTTGGTGATCTCCTGGAGATTCGCTCCGGTGAAGCCGAGCAGCGGTCGATTGAGGGGCGAGACTTGGCGATTATATTGGGTGTTGAGACTGATGGTCGGATCGAACTTGGCTTGTTCGATAACGATATCGGCCAATCGGCTGTCTTTGGTTTGGCGGCTGATGCTGATATCGAGATTGTTCTGCAGCGCCTTCACCACGGCATCGGCCAGCGAAATGGCCTCGCGGCGCTCGCCGGATGACTTGACGGCATCGATCGCCCAGACCACCGGCCCCGGCGCGATCAGCATGTTGATCGCGATGAAGACACAGAGAACGCTTACCCAATGTTGTCCGCGCATGCTAGACTCCTTGAACAAAGCATGAATGGCGCTTACTATAGGTTCACATCTGTGTCGGTACTACCATAATTTGAATTTGCTGTCCAAACTCAATTCATGGAGCGAAGCATGTTGATTCGTCTGGTGCCGGCCATCGCGTTCACGGCTGTTGTCATTCTGTCATCCACCGCGGCGGCACAGTCGGTTTCCGGCGTGCGCGGGTTTGGAGGCGGAGTCGCCCCGCTCTTTAGTTTGGTGGGACCAGGAAATTTGTATCTCGATACACAAGGAACGCAGGGGTATGTCTACAATTTCGGGAATAACTTCGAATCCTTCAATTTCCGTAATCCGAGCACCGGTCAGGCGTGGAACGGCGCCATGATGACTCTGGGCCCGCAGCTCTCCATTGGACTTATTCAAGGAGCGAATCAGGTTGGGACTCCGCTTGTGTTGCCTCCCATCCCAAGGGATGTGCCTCCGCTTCCGCCGATCCAGTCCACGATCCTAGACGAAATTCCTTAAACAAATCAGGCCCTGATTAAATCGATCGGTGTGTGGCGGTTTAGCAGCTCGTGACAGAGCTGTCACATGCCGGGTGGACTTATCCCGCGGTTATCCACAGTTTGCACAGTTCGAGAATGCCGGCCTGTTCCCTCGTATGTGACATCGAACCCATCGAAATTACTAGGAAGATCGCGCATTCTGCTCACGACGCTATAAATGTTTCCAGGGGCCGGAATGGCGGTACGTAGCTTGCTCTTGCTACGGAACCGTGGCGACCAGGATGGAAGGGATCAGCTCTGGACAAAAAGGATGGCGTCCAATCAAAGATGTCAATTGCCTGTCACATCCGGAAGCAGGTAGGAAGTAGCATACGATTGGGCCGGTCGGTCTGCATCAGCACACTCACCTGTTAGTTCACCATAAGTTTTCTAAAAGGAGTTGTTCCGATGAAAATCGCGCAAGTGTCACCCCTCTGGGAAAGCGTCCCCCCGAAGTTATACGGCGGAACCGAACGCATCGTTTCCTATCTGACGGAAGAACTCGTTCGCCAGGGACATGACGTGACCTTGTTTGCCAGCGGCGATTCGGTGACCGGTGCCAAGCTCGAATCTCCATGCCATCAGGCGCTCCGCCTCAACACCGGCATCTTTAACCGGGAAGCCCCGCTGATTTCGATGATGGAGCAGGTCTTCAGCTCGGCCGATCAGTTTGACGTGATTCACTCGCATCTCGATTTCCTGGCATTTTCGCTCTCCCGGCGCTCCCCTGCCCCGGTAGTCACCACCCTTCACGGGCGTCTGGATTTGCCGGAATTGGTGCCGGTCTTTCGTGATTTCTCCGACCTGCCGCTGGTCTCGATTTCAGATTCACAACGTCGTCCCTTGCCCTGGTGCAATTGGCTGGGCACGGTTTATCACGGATTGCCGAGCAGGCTATACACCGGTCATCCGGAGTCGGGCCAGTATTTGGCGTTCCTCGGCCGCATTTCGCCGGAAAAGTGTCCCGATCAGGCCATTGAGCTGGCCAAACGGGTCGGCATGCCGTTACGCGTCGCGGCCAAGGTTGATCCGGCGGATCGCGCGTACTTCGAGCGAGTGGTCGAACCGCTCTTGGATCATCCTCTCGTGGAATTTGTCGGTGAAGTGACCGATGCGCAGAAGAATGACTTTATCGGAAACGCCCACGCATTGATTTGTCCGTATGATTGGCCCGAGCCGTTCGGCTTGGTGTTGATCGAGGCGATGGCCTGCGGCACGCCCGTGCTCGCCTATCGACGGGGTTCTATTCCGGAAGTCATTGAACATGGTGTGACCGGCCTGATCAGCGAAAATCTTGACGAGATGACCGCGCAGGTCCAGGACATCCCCTCGATCGACCGCCGGCGGTGCCGGGAGGTGTTCGACGAGCGGTTTACCGTCGAACAAATGGTGCGGAATTATGTGCAACTGTATCACCACATCTTGAACGAGCCGAACGCGTTTCCAGGGTACAAAGGCCGACGGCTCGCCTTCGAAAAGGCAAGCTGAACGCGATAGATCATCGCAGAAGGGATGACGACGGAATGGCTATGACGGAAGAGCGCGCCGCGGCTTCGGAGTCCAACCCATCCGGTTGGCGATTGCTGAGGACGAAAGATTTCGGGTTCTTATGGGCGGGACAGGCGGTGTCGCAGATCGGCGACGGATTGAATAAGGTGGCCCTCCTATGGTTCGTGTACGAGATGACCGGGTCCGCGCTCAAGATGACGGTCATCGGCCTCTTGCAGACCATTCCACCGTTGGCGTTCGGGCCGCTGATCGGCATCTATTTGGATCGTCTGCCGAAAAAGATGGTCATGATCGTGGTCGACCTGCTGCGAACACTCACCGTGTTGCTGATCCCCCTCTTTTACGCATTCGATCTGCTGACGCTCGAACGACTCTATGTTCTCGTGTTTTTGAATTCCATTGTTTCCACCATTTTCGGGCCGGCCCTTTCGTCGGCCGTTCCGTTGATTGTGGAGCGATCACAACTCACCTCGGCCAACGCCTTGATTCAAAGCACGAACAATATTGGAGTGTTGCTGGGGCCTGCGCTGAGCGGCCTCGGAATCGCCTTGATTGGGGCGCAGAATGTGCTGTATTTCGATGCCGCAACGTTTTTTATCTCGGCGCTCTGCATCATTCCGATTTCCGTGCGGGACAACCGGGTGGCCCTTCAGGCTCTGTCTACTCCGATCATGAAGGATCTGGCCGTGGGGTTCCGATTCGTCTTCGTCCAGCACCGCGTCGTATTCGCTCTCATGATTACCGCCGTCCTCTATAATCTGGCCATCAGCGCATTTGTATTCTTGTTGCCCGTCGTCGCGAAAGAGGTGCTGCGGGTCGGGCCTCTTGAACTCGGCTGGATCTGGTCGGCGCTGGGAATCGGCATGTTGGTGGCGTCGCTGTGGCTGGCCTGGGTGCCGCAAGGCGATTTCCGCAATCGCATCGGTCGCATTGCCAAGTCGCTGGCCATAGGGGGGGTGGCGGTCTGCAGTCTGGGCTTGATTCAGACGCCGGTTTTGATCAGCACCATGTTGCTGATCATCATCATCGGCGGCACGACCTCACTCTACTATCCGGTCGTGTGGGCGATGCTCCAAGAAGTGACCCCCGAACATCTCTTAGGGCGGGTCTTCACCACTTTCAGCACCGGCGGGATGGCGTCCGCCATGGTCGGGATGGCGGGATTTGGATGGGCCGCCGACGAAATCGGTCCGGCCGCGAGCCTGGTCGGCATCGGATTGGTCCTCTTACTCACCGCAGTCGTGACGGTTCATGTCAGTCGCCGCGATTTTTCACTGTTGAAACCGGTTACCACCTAACGTCGTTGCCGGGCGGACCTACGCCTATTCAGCGCGTAGGCCTTGCCGGGCGGTGTTCTCTCCGTTCTCCGGTTGCTTTCCCCCGCTTTCTCGCGTTATGTCTGGGTTTCTCGATAGCGAATCGAGTACCATGGCTTCGCCATGGCCGGCTACAGGCGAACTTTTTCGGCGCGATCCGCCGGCCTGTTACCTCATGAAGGACGTGAAATCATGATCGCTTTCTTGTCTGCATCAAGGCTATTCATATCGGTGGCGATGGCGTGCAGCCTTGCTCTAGCCGGGTGGACGGCGCGTGCGGCCGATGCCCCTCCGGAGTCTAAGTCGGATGCACCCGCCAAGAAGGAATCGGAATCGAAACCGAAAGAGTCGGATACCAAATCGACGGATCAGAAGCCGAAAGAGCCCGAGGCGAAATCGAAGGAGCCGGAACCGACAACGAGAGAGCTGGAGCATAAGCTCAAGGAACTGGAACAGAAAGTAAAGGAGCTGGAACCGAAACAGAAAGAGCCGGAATCGAAGCCAAAGGAGCCGGAATCCAAACCGAAGGAACCCGAATCTAAACCGAAGGAACCGGAATCCAAAACAAAAGAAGCGGAACAAAAGGCGAAAGAGCCGGAGTCAAAACCGAAGGAAGCTGAATCGCGTCCGAAAGAACCGGAGAGCAAGCCCAAAGAGCCCGATTCAAAACAGAAAGAAGGGATAAAGGCCAAAGAAGCCGACGGCAAAGCGAAAGAGCCGGAGCCCAAACCGAAGGAACCGGAGGTCAAAGTACAGGAGGCGGAGGCTGTCGAGCGACCATGTCCTCAGCCGCAGCAGCCGGCAGACAGTAAACCGGCGTCCAACGGCCAACCGCCCGCAGAAGGTCCGTCAGGAGACAAGCCCAAGGCGGCTGAGACTGAGACCAAGAAGCCGATGCGCTCCCCGATGGTGACGGCCAAGTTGGCCTTGATGGCCGATGCCCGCCTGTTTCCGTACGAGATCGAAGTCGATACCAAGGATAAGGATCTGGTCCTGTTGGGCAAGGTGGCCAATGATACCGAAAAGCGGGCGGCGACCGATATTGTCCGTTGTCTTGACGGGGTGCATGCGGTGGAAAATCGACTGAAAGTCGAACCGGACGCCTCTCACGGGCTTGTCCTTGAGCGCGACAAGATCATCACGCACCTGGTGAAAGAACGATTTGAAAAAAGCAAAACGTTGCAATCGGTGAAATTTGAGGTGAAAACAGAGGAAGGAATCGTGACGCTGACCGGTTCGACCCGATTCCAAGTCATTATTCTGGAGGCGGCCCAGGCAGCCCGTCAGGTTCCCGGCGTGAAAGCGGTCCATACCGACGCCGTGCGGTTGATCACAGGCGACTGAATGATCCACATGACCTTTCAAGATAAGAATTTTCCTCATGGTCCCTAACCCTCTGCGGAGCGTTGCGGAGTGAATGAAGCAAAGGCACGCCCGAAGGTCATCTGGTCGCCGCAGCTTCTGACCCGCGACTTTACGCTCGTGTGGTGGGGCCAGATGGTCTCGCAGGTCGGCGACGGCGTTTCGAAACTGGCCCTGCTCTGGTTCGTCTATGCGATCACCGGCTCTCCGCTCAAGACCACGATCATCGGATTACTCCAGACTCTTCCGCCCATTCTGTTCGGGCCTTTTATCGGGGTCATCGTCGATCGGCTGCCCAAAAAACTCTTGTTGATCGGCAGCGACCTGATCCGCGCGGTCGTGCTGGGGGTGATTCCCTGTTTGATCTCGGTGGAATCCTTCAGTATTGAACGGCTGTATATCCTGGTTTTTGTCCATGCCGTCGCCTCGGCGATATTCGGCCCGGCGCTGACCGCCTCTATCCCGAGCCTGGTGGCGCGGCATGAATTTACGGCGGCCAATGCGCTGCTGCAAACGACGACGAGCATCGGGATTATCATCGGTCCCGCCTTGAGCGGCGTCGGCATCGCGACGATGAGTTCCCAGGAAGTCTTGTGCGTCAATGCGGTGAGTTATGTCGTGTCGGCCGCATGCTTCCTGTTCGTTCGATTCCCCCGGACGGAATCGATGTTCGAGCCCCACCACTCGTTCGCCGATACCCTTCAGGATGTGAAAGTGGGATTCCGCTATGTGCTGCTCGATCAACGGATGATTCTATTGTTGATCGGCGCCGCGTCGTCGTACACCTTTGCTTCGAGCGCGTTCAGCACCCTGTTTCCGGTCTTCGGCCAGAAATTATTGGACCTTGGTCCCATTGAAGTCGGGTATCTCTGGTCCGCGTTCGGCGTGGGGCTTCTCTTGGTGTCGCTGGGATTGATTTCTCTGTCGGGTCGCCCGCTGTATCGGCGCATCCAAATCATGTCGGCTTCGAGTCTGGTCAGCGGGTGCGCCATGATCGGCATGGTGTGGACGACCAATCGCTTCGTCGCCGCATTGCTGATGATGGTCATCGGGATGGGGGCGGGGACGTTGACCCCGATCGCTTGGGGAGTCTTGCAGGAAATTTCGCCGGCCTCTCTGCTTGGCCGGGTGCTGGCGATCTATAACCTGGGAGCCATGACATCGGCTATTGCAGGAATGACGTTGTTCGGGTGGACGACGCAGGAGCTCGGCGAGCGCCTGAGCGTAGTCGGCATCGGGATCGGATTTCTGTTAACGGCCCTGGTTGCTGCGCGCTTGGTCCGGTGGGTCAGGGCGAACTGGACGGGAAAGGCTGCGGCCGAAGAGCCGGAGCCGATCGCGCTCGCGACGCAACCGACTACGCACTGACCGATTCCTTAGTTGAGCCGGAGCGGGGAGAAGAGTATAAGGCCGATGGCGGCATTGGCGTGACCGCTTGCGGGTCAAGTTCTTCATTGTGACATTGTTCTCTAGGTTAGTCCGGTGAGCGCCGGCGGAGGTTACTGTGGAAGAAATTATCAGCGTCAATGACCAGTACTATATCCTCGCCAGTTCGTCCATGGCGGACAATCGGACTCGTGTCCTCAAGCACGGAGAAACGTTCGGTGTCTTTGACCGTTACGGCGATATCCAGCCGGTCGGACGGGGGACGCACGGTCTCTATCATGAAGGGACGCGATTCCTGAGCCGCCAGGAACTCTTTCTGAACAATGATCGGCCGATGCTGCTCAGTTCGACCATCAAGGAGGACAACGCATTGTTGGCCGTGGATCTGACCAACCCCGATATTTATTCCGAAGGTCGAATCGCCATTCCGCGGGGCAGCGTGCATGTCTTCCGTTCCCGGTTTCTGTGGAAAGGCGTGGGATATGAGCGATTCCGTCTCTCCAATTTCAGCCTGGCCGCTCTCTCTCTGCAGATGGGCCTCCGATTCGAGTCGGATTTTGCGGACATCTTTGAGGTCCGCGGCAGGAAACGCGAGCATAAAGGCAAGCGGTTGCAGCCGGTCGTTGAAAAGGACGGTCTTGTGCTGCCCTATGAGGGTCTTGACGGCGTGCTCCGCCAAGCTCGCATCATGTTTTCTCCGCCTCCGGCGCAGCTCAGCGTGACGCAGGCGCTTTTCGATGTTGCCTTGGATCCCAAGGACGAGGCGATCGTCACGGTCACGATTTGCTGCGATATCGGCGACCGCCGGCGCGCCTCCTTCGCATATGACCAGGCAATGGGCGATGCCGCTATAGAACTCAAGAGCGAACAAAGTCATGACTGCGTGATCCATACCTCCAACGATCAATTCAATGAATGGTGGAACCGATCCTTGCTCGACCTGCGCATGATGATCACCGATACGGCGGAGGGCCCCTATCCGTATGCAGGGGTTCCCTGGTTCAGCACGCCGTTCGGCCGGGACGGCATTATTACGGCGCTTGAAGCCCTATGGATCAAGCCCCAGCTTGCCCGTGGGGTTCTCGGGTACTTAGCCTCGAACCAGGCAACGACCTTGGCGGTGGCGCAGGACGCGGAGCCGGGTAAGATCCTGCACGAGACGCGCAAAGGAGAAATGGCGGCGCTGGGAGAAATTCCGTTCGGCTTGTATTACGGAAGCGTGGATTCAACGCCGCTCTTTGTCATGCTGGCGGGAGCCTATTATGAACGGACGGGCGATTTGGCGCTGATGCGCTCCCTCTGGCCCAATATTGAGTCCGCCCTCAATTGGATCGATCAGTATGGGGATCAGGACGGCGACGGGTTTGTGGAATACATCAGAAAGTCCCGGACGGGATTGGATAACCAGGGCTGGAAGGATTCGAACGACTCCGTGTCTCATGAGAATGGAGAATTGGCCGAAGGTCCGATCGCCTTGTGCGAAGTGCAAGGCTATGTCTATGAGGCGAAGCAGCAGGGGGCGATGTTGGCGACAGTACTGGGATATCCCGAGCGCGCGAGCGAACTGCGCCGGCAGGCGGAGACACTGAAGCAACGGTTTGAAGAGGCCTTTTGGTGCGAAGAATTATCGACCTATGCCCTCGCCTTGGACGGGCATAAGAGACCTTGCCGGGTAAAATCCTCCAATGCCGGCCATTGCTTGTACACTGGAATCGTGAGTCCGGACCGAGCCGTCCGGCTGGCCGGCACCTTGATGAATGACGACGTATTCAGCGGGTGGGGGGTGCGCACGTTAGGCGATGGCGAGCGGCGGTACAATCCGATGTCGTACCACAATGGATCGGTCTGGCCTCACGATAATGCCCTCATCGCGGCCGGCCTGGCACGGTATGGCTTGAAAGCCGGGGTGGAGAAGGTCATGACCGGTTTGTTCGATGCCAGCCTGGTGGTCGACTTCCATCGGCTGCCCGAATTGTTTTGCGGATTTGTTCGCCGGCCGGGCCAAGGGCTGACCCGCTATCCGGTCGCGTGTAATCCCCAGGCCTGGGCCGCCGCCTCGGCGTTCATGGGCCTTCAGGCCTGCCTGGGCATGTCGATTCGCGCGCCGGAAGGGAAGGTGCTGTTCACTTATCCGATCCTTCCGGTTTTCCTGCATGAGCTGCAGATTAAAAATTTGACGGTGGGGAAGGCTTCGATCGACCTGCTGGTCAGGCGACATGAATTGGACGTGGGTATCACGGTCATGCATCGACAGGGGGACGTGGGGGTGGTCGTAGTCAAGTAGGCCGACTCTGGCCTTCTCCGTTCGATTTCCCGGTAAATGTACCAGGGCGGATCAGGGCTTATCCTCGCTCAACGGATCCGCCTGTTCACTTCCTACCCTCCTTTCCAACTCCTGCCTTCACGAGAGAGTTGTTCACGCGACGCGTTGATAGGCGCTTCCCATCAAGGATCTGAGTGCGCGTTGGCCAGCTGCAGCGTGAGGGCCAGCGCATAGCGGGCCGCTTTGGCCAAAATCTCCGCGCTGACTGTATCGGCCCGGTCCGTCGGTTGGTGAAAATGACGATGCGTTCCGCCGCTCACAATCGTGAAGGTAGGGACGCCCGCTTCTTTGAACGGCACATGATCACCGCCCGGGAAGAAGCCGAACAGATCTAATTCATCCATCACCCCGGCCGGCCGGCCGGCATCTCTCGCGATGGATTTATCCAATCCGGTCACTCCTACGGTCAGCCGCCCGTTTCCAATTCCGGCATGATCCACATTAATCATCGCTTTCGTCTTGTCGAGCCGCCGGACGGGGTGGCGGACGTATGACGTCGACCCGATCAGCCCTTGTTCTTCTCCGGTGAACGAAACGAAGAGAATGGACCGCTTGGGCGTGATTCCGGCGTCCGCTATCGCTCTAGCCACTTCCAAAATGACGGCGGTTCCTGATGCATTATCGTCGGCTCCCGCAAACAAGATGCCGGCTTGCCGGCCGAAGTGATCGCGGTGAGCGCCGATAACCACCGTGTCCTCCGGCCGCTCCGTATCCGATCCTGTCAGCAGATATGCGACATTACGCAAGGTGGCCGGCGACTGTTTGCTGGTCCATTCAAGTCGGGCCACGACAGAAGTCACATGCGATTGCGGCGACAAGTGATTCAAGCGTTGCTGCCTGGTGGAAAGCGGCTCGCCTCCTGCTGCGACGATCCGCTCCGCCAGGTCCGTCGTAATCCACGCTCCGCCAAGATCAACCGTCGCCTGGCCATAGTAAGCCGAGGGTTTGCCGCCGAGCCCGCGTCGGACTTCGTAGGCATTGAGAATCGGTCCCGTCGCGGTGAGATAGGCGACCGCTCCTTTTTCATGCGCCATGCGGACCTTGTCCGAGTGGGACGTCTGGCCCGAATAGTTTTCCGGCTTGCCGCGCAGAAAAAGCACGACGTGATCTTTCACATCGATTCCGGCGTACTCGTCAAAACCGCGTTCGTTATCGACGATGCCGTATCCCACAAAGGCGATCGGCGCCTCGATACGGACCGATGGCGAGTCGAGGATCGGCAGGTAATCTTTCCCAATACCGGAGACCGCTCGATCATCGGATTGGCCCGGAAACAGAAAGGCCACATTCGGTTCAGGCGCGATTTCCGTCACGGTAATAGGCGGTGAATCCGGCATGGCCTGAGGAGTGATGGGAATTCTGGCGGCCAACTGCGTCATCTGTCGGGAGAAATATTCTCCGGCTCGCTCATCATCGGCCGTCCCGGCTTGCCGGCCGTTAAAGGCGTCACTGCTGAGCAAAGTCACGTCCGCCAGCATGCGTTCCACCGAGATCCGATCCAGCGCCCGGACCAGAGCCTGTTCTTCCGCCCTGGGCTCTTCCGGCCATCCGGAAACGGTCGAAAAAAGGGCGGCGGCGCAGAAGATGACGGCGAAACGGTATTGTTTCATCGGCGGTCGGATCCCGGTTACGAGCCTATCATGGAGGCTTGCCTCAGCGTCGTTCATTAGGCGGACAATCAGTGGCGACGAGATGATGCCCGGACTATACCATAGCTCGATCTCTCGGTTGCAGAGCACTGAACGCTCCATGTAGTATCAGCCCGGTGTGTGATGTGGGCGGTGGGCTGTTCCAAATTCGTCGACCGCGCGAAGCGCGCGTGACGCGGTCGCATAACGTTGAGAGTCGGCATAGCGGATATGAGCGAACAGGGACAAGGTCTGTACGATTACCAATACAAGCGTTTCCGGGAAAACCGGGTGGGACATGACGGCTATGATTTCCAGCATCCTCCGGTAGGGAATCAGCCGCCGCCCCGCGTGTCCTTCCGAGAGCAGTTACGATGGTGGACGTGGGATCGATGGAAACGCAGGAAAACGCTGCTGGCAGAACGTGACCGCCTTCAACGGGAGATTCTGGATATCAAGAAGAGACCATCTTGACCGTGACGGCCCTCCGACGGAGAACGGCTTCCTGTCCATAAGAGCCGGGAGAATCAGACGCGCATCATGGACTCGTCCGTCGTCATTTGATAGGCCTTTCCCAGAGTGCAGCTTATCGTCCGGAACACCGTTTGAATGTCCGGAACTTTTTTGTCAGTTCACATAATCAATGTATTCAGGAGAAGCCATCGTGGGGCGACATGATCTTATCGAAAAAGGACGGCTCGGCCGTCTCGTCGGTCAAGGGGGGCAGCAACGCCGAAGGCCATCGAAGCTCCTGCACGGGGTGATGACGGCGGCAAGCCTGCTCCTGTTGTCGCAGCCCGGATTGGCCGTTCAAAAGGAAACGACGGCCGAAAAGGCGGAAAATTTGGAGAAACAAGTAAAAGGCGGCCTCTTCAATTTTTGGAATTTCGACCGTCAGGCTTCCGGGCAGTTACCGGAAGGGTTTGTGTCTGCAATCTACGGCGAAGGTTCGAAAGGAACGTGGACGATCGAAGCCGTGCCGACTGCTCCATCTTCTCCGAATGCCGTTGCGGCCGTGTCCGACTGTGTCGCTTGTTCTCAGCTTCTGATTGCTCAGGATCTGCAGTATGAATATCCGGATTTGTCCGTCCGCCTGCATTGGAAGGGAGGCGAAGGGCATATCGGAATTCTGTTTGGTCTTAAAGACCCGATGAATTTCTATGCCGCGCTCGTTGATCTGCCCGGCAAGACTCTTCGCGTCATCCGTGTGGTTGCAGGGGCGGAATCGCTGCTGGGCGAAGCCCCGTTAAAAGCCAAGCCGGTCGAATGGCATACGTTGCGTGTGCAACGCAATACGATCATCAGCAAGGACTTTATCGAAACCTTCTTTGATGGGCAGATCACGGTCTCCGTCGAGGACAAATTGTTGGGACTCGGGCAGATCGGTCTATTGGCGCGGGGGAACGTCTCCGTTCATTTTGACGCCTTTAATGCGGCTCCGTTGTATTCGCACAGGCCCCTGTCGCCGCCAGCCGCCTATTAGCGGTGTTAGCGGCCGTTGCCGAGGTCCGGTTTACGTGAGCTCATGAATCCTGTCAGGAAGTCCGCGGCTGGTCGGGTCGGCTTGCCGGCAGGACCGGTGGCCGCGTCAAAAGAGACCGCTCTGCAGGCATGGCTTGGAGACAGTGTTTTCCGCCTTGCCTTTAGAAAAGGCCTGCGGTAGAGTGAGGCAGTTTTATCGTGATGGGCCTGGCGGTGAGACTATTTATAACAAGGCCCGAATCGATGTTGTTTTGGGTTTTCCCCGGGAATTTCGGAAGCCAGACCTAAGCCGCCGCTGTGTTCGCGTCTTCGGGCCATTCCTTCCTTGCTCTGTTCTCGAGTCCCAGACAACACCATTTTCTTCAAAGGAGAGTTTCGATGGGTTCGAAGATCTATGTTGGGGGCTTGCCATACTCGACGACGGAGCAACAGCTCAGTGACCTGTTTGCGACGCATGGGGCGGTGGCGTCGGCGCGGATTATCACGGACAAGTTCACGGGGCAATCGCGTGGCTTCGGTTTCGTTGAAATGGCATCGGAAGACGAAGCGAAGACGGCGATCAACGCGCTGAATGGAACCCAATTCGGTGGCCGTACGTTGACGGTGAATGAAGCCCGCCCGCAGGAGCCTCGTAGCGGAGGCGGGGGCCGTGGCGGTATGGGCGGTGGTCGGTACTGATTCGGCGATTGCCTTCGATGTTGAAAGAGGCCGCCATGGGCGGCCTCTGGTCGCTCGCAGGATGGGCAAGGGCTGTTCCGCCCGGGGGGATGTCCGCATCACCGGCGTCCTTGCAAACAAGGCATGGTCTGTCATGTTGAGAGGAAGGGGCGCCGGAAGATCCGTTCGAGTGGCGTCGGCGTTCTGTGCAGTCCTCGTCGCTCTGCAAGCGCTGGCGGCCACGGCTCAAGGGGCCGGTGATTTGAGCGTTGCGGATGGCTTGAAGGTGACATTGGAATACACACTCTCTCTTTCCGATCAGAGCGTCGTCGATTCAAACGTTGGTCAGGCCCCGTTCACGTTTACGCAAGGGGCTCATGAAATCGTCCCTGGTCTGGAGAAATCCCTTATCGGGATGAAAGCCGGCGAGAAGAAACACGTGGAAGTGCCGGCGACAGAAGGATACGGCCCCTACGACAAGAAAGCCCGTACGACGGTCGAATTGGCCCGCCTTCCTCAGAACCTCAGAGTCGGTGATGTCCTACAGGGATCGGACGGCCGGCTGGTCAAGGTGCTGGAATTGAATGAAAAGACCGCGGTCCTTGATCTCAATCATCCGCTCGCCGGGAAAAATCTCACTTTTGATGTGACGGTGATCAAGGTTGAGAAGCCGCCCGCCGATTCTTCCACCACGTCACCATAGCCCTAAATCTTCCATCGCATACATTGCTGCGGTGCGTACTGCCGACCCCGCGGTTTTCAGGTAGTGCGTCCATACCGGATGATACGGTTTCCGTATCGTTCTCTAAGACGATCGAGCGCGAGCGATAGCCGCTGGCCCCGAGCCCGTCGCGCCGATTCAAGAGCGGGTTCAAACAGCGAACATTGTTCGGCCGGCGGGAGCAAGCGGGTGGCGGCGAGCATCATGATCTCGATTCGAATACGGCGTGTGAAACAGCGTTTGAGCAGCTTGCCTGCCGCCGGCGCCAGGTCTTGTTCCCAGTAGCTTCCCGGTTCAAGCCGTTCCTGCAGCATGACGTCGGTGTGATCGCTATACCGGAGCGTGAGCGTCAGCTCATGACAGGCGTGTTGCCGGCGCCGAAGAATCCGACACAGTTGCTCGAGTAAAGTAAACAGAATGTGTTTTACCGCCTGTTCGTCAATCTCGTTCGGTTCCAAAATGTGCGAAAGCTCTACTCGCGGTCGCGCGGGCGGAGGGAGCACAGGCGAAGAATCGATGCCTTGCGCCCACCGCAGCAAGGGCCCGGTCCACTTGCCGAAGACCGCTTCCAGGGCGGCTGCCGGGACATTCGCCACGTCGCCGAATGTGCGCAGATTCAAATCTCTCAGCCGTTCACGCACCGGCTCCATGCGGGGTTGCTTCAGCAACGGAAATGCCTCCAGCGAAAACGACGCCATAAAATCCTGTTCCGAACCCTGCCGTACTTGGTAGAGTTCGGCCGGTTGAACCAGCGTTGCCGCCGTTCGTGCAATCAGCTTGTTGCTGCCGATACCCAGGACGCCGTCGAGGTGATGCTGCCGGAACACATCCCGCTGAATACGAGAAGCCGTATCGCATGGGGGGCCAAGGAGCCGGGTGGTTCCGGTGAGGTCAAGGAAAAAGGAACCGGCCCGCATCGGTTCCCACGCCGGGGCATAGCGTTCCATGATATCGAAGAGAGCCTGCTGAGCCTGAGCGAGGCGGGAAGGATGGGAGATGAGAATGTGAAGGCCGGGACACAGCCTCATGGCGTGACGGATCGGCATGCCCTCATGGACGCCCTCGCTCCGAGCTTCCGGCGAGACTTCATGAAGCAAGGCCCGCGGTTGATTCAACGATGCAATTCCGACCGGTCTCTGCCGGAGCAGCGGGTCGGTCAGGCGGGCGAGGGAAATTTCAAGCGATGGAACGGCAAAGCAGACGATGTAGCGATCCATGACCGGACGATTTGTGATTGTGGGATGTGGTGATTGAGAGGATCATAAATTCCTATTTGGCGCAGTACCGAATTACGCCGATGACCAGGCCTGCGATGCGAAAGGCGTCCGCCGGTTTCACAATGATGGGTTTCATCGCGTCATTGGCCGGCCGTAACTCTACGGTCGCGCCTTTGCAGTAATAGGTTTTGATCGTGGCTTCGTTGTTGATGAGCGCGATGACTGTCTGGCCGTTTCGCGCAGTCGATTGTTTCTGGACGATGACCAGATCTCCGGGCAGGATGCCTTCATCCCGCATGGATTCTCCCTTTACCCGCAGCGCAAAGGTTTCGCCCCGCCCCATCATGCCCGGCGGCACCTCCACGACTTCCGTTTGGGGAATGGGCTCGATAGGATCCCCGGCCGCGACGGTGCCGCTCAACGGAATCCGGGGTGCCGATGTCAAATGATCGACGGCCAACCGGACGGCAAAGGGCATCCGGTGAGTGCCGATTTCATAGCGGGCGATGGTTTGGCGGGTGGTTCGGAGACGTTCGGCCAGTTGTTCCTGCGTGAGCCCCAGGGCTTGGCGAGCTTTTTTCAAATCATCGGGGCGCATGGATTGTCCCAAATGAGATATCGCATGTGTAACGAATCGTTACATGGAGGGGCGGCTGGAGTCAAGGAGCAGATCGCTCACTGAGATTTCAGGCAGAGAACGCTGATATGATAGGATCGTTCAATTAATTCTATGCCCTCATTCAAACTCGACGCCCCATTTACACCCCGCGGTGATCAACAGCAAGCCATCGACAAGCTGGCGGCCGGAGTCCTTGCCGGCAAGCGGCATCAAGTCCTCCTCGGCGTGACCGGCTCGGGCAAGACCTTCACGATGGCCAACCTGATCGAGCGGGTTCAGAAGCCGACGCTGGTGTTGGTTCACAATAAGACTCTGGCCGGACAGCTCTATCATGAATTCAAGCAGTTTTTTCCGCATAATGCCGTCGAATACTTCATCAGCTATTACGACTACTATCAGCCGGAAGCCTATATTCCCCAGAGTGACACCTACATTGCGAAAGATGCCTCGATCAACGACGCAATCGACCAGATGCGCCACGCCGCGACCACGTCATTGTTGCAGCGCAACGACGTGCTGATCGTCTCGTCGGTTTCCTGCATCTACGGCCTCGGGTCGCCGGAGGTGTATCACGACATGTTGGTGTACGTGGAGGAGGGCATGGAGATCCGGCGCGAGAAGATCTTGGCGAAACTGGTGGATATTCAATATGCGCGCAATGACGTGGATTTTCATCGCGGCACGTTCCGCGCCCGGGGCGACGTGATCGAGATTTTCCCCGCTTCGTCGGAAGCGAAATCCGTGCGCATCGAACTCTTCGGCGATGTGGTCGATGCCATCCATGAGATCGATCCGCTCACCGGAAAATCGCTGGGGAAATTGCCCAAGATCGCGGTCTACCCGAACACGCACTATCTCATCGCCCCCGATCGGTACGAGCGGGCCATCACCGGCATTGAGGAAGAATTGGAAGCGCGGGTCCTCGCGTTCAAGAAGGCCGGCCAGCTTCTGGAAGCGCAACGGATCGCCCAGCGGACGAAGTTCGACCTGGAAATGATCCGGGCCATGGGGTATTGCCACGGCATCGAGAATTATTCCCGCCATTTGAGCGGGCGCGCGCCGGGAGAGCCGCCGCCGACATTATTGGATTACTTCCCCAAGGATTTTCTTCTGATCGTCGATGAGTCCCATGCCACCGTTCCGCAGGTGGGCGGCATGTATGAGGGTGACTACTCCAGGAAAAAAACGCTGGTTGAGTATGGATTCCGGCTGCCGTCGGCCGTGGATAATCGTCCGTTGAAGTTCGCCGAGTTCGAGCGGGCGTTGAATCAGGTGGTGTATGTCTCTGCGACGCCGGGGCCCTACGAACTTAACCATGCAGCCGGCGAAGTCGTGGAGCAAATCATCAGGCCTACGGGGCTGACCGATCCGGTCATCGATGTGCGCCCCGCCAAGGGGCAGGTCGATAATCTGCTGGGCGAGGTGCGCGCGGAAGTCGGCAAAGGAAACCGGGTTCTGGTGACCACCTTGACCAAACGCATGGCGGAAGACTTGACGGAGTATTATCACGATCTTGGAATCAAAGTGCGCTACCTCCATTCGGACATCAAGACGTTGGAGCGGGCGGAAATCATCCGGGACCTTCGGCGCGGGGTCTTCGACGTGCTGGTCGGCATCAACCTCCTGCGGGAAGGACTGGATATTCCCGAGGTGAGTTTGGTGGCGATTTTGGATGCCGACAAGGAAGGGTATCTTCGATCACAGCGATCGTTGATTCAGACCGCCGGGCGCGCGGCGCGGAATGTGGAGGGACGGGTCATTCTGTACGGGGATGCCGTGACGAATTCCATGCGGCTCGCGATGGATGAAACAGCCCGCCGGCGCCGGATCCAGGAATCTTATAACCGGGAACATGGGATTACCCCCACCACGATCAAAAAAGGTATTCCCGCACTGGAGTATGCCACGGCTGAGCTGGACTATGTTCAACTCGAACTGGCGGCGGATCCCCGAGCGGCGTACAAGGAAGAGGACAACACGGATCAATTGATTCGGCAGCTGGAGGCCGAGATGAAAGCCGCGGCGAAAAGCCTCGAATTTGAACGGGCCGCCGATCTGCGCAACCGCATTCGGGCGCTTCGAATGCGGGAGCTTGAAGTGAAGCAGTAGCCGGACTTACATCTGCTTGTAGAGGTAGGCGCCCAAAAACATACCGAGGATGCTCAGCAGATTGACCTTGATGCTGAAGCCCAACGTGAGTTTTATGATGACCAGATCGATCGTAAGCGGAGGGTTGATGCCGGGAGCGAAGTAGCTGGAAAAGACGTTTTGAATGGCGCCGTTTGGGGCCATTACATGGAGGATCTCACCAAAAATTCCGCCGAGCATTCCCCCGATCAAGATGAATATCAGCAGAACGCCTACCGATTTTCTCATCCGGATTTCTCTTGCCGGTCCTTGCGTAATTGCCCCATATCGAGTCAACGCACATTATCGAAAGCCTTCTACGATGTCAACAAAATGCATGCCACGCGCAGGTGGCGACGGTCGCAACGGCCGATCGATTCCGGCGGTCCCTTCGCCTTGACTTCGCCTAACCTGTGAATTACACTGCGCGATACTCTTTTTTCAGATTTTTCGAGGCGATCGGAGATCTGTCCAAGGAACCTCTTCGATTGCCTTTTTGTTTGGTGGCGCAATGCTGGATGCATTGAGTGAAAAATTTGAACGAATTCTGAAACGGCTTCGCGGTCACGGCGTTCTTTCTGAAGAGAACATCACGGACGCGTTAAAAGAGGTGCGGCTTGCACTCCTCGAAGCCGATGTCAATTTCAAGGTCGTCAAGAGCTTTCTTGACCGGGTCCGTGAAAAGGCTGTCGGACAGGAGGTGCTCCAGAGTCTGACTCCGGGCCACCAGGTCGTGAAGATCGTCTGGGACGAGCTACGGGACATGATGGGGGGAGAGCGGGCGGGCCTGAGCCTGGCCTCTCGGCCTCCGACAGTCGTGATGATGATCGGGTTGCAGGGAGCGGGAAAGACCACGACCTGCGGCAAGCTGGCTCGGTTGTTCAAGGGGCAGGGCAAGCGCGTGCTCATGGTCGCGGCCGATCCGAGGAGGCCTGCGGCCGGCGAACAATTATCCAGCCTCGGTCGGGATCTCGCGGTTGATGTGTATCGCGCGGATCAAGCGGACGCCTCACAAGCCGATGTGGTTCGGATTTGCCGCCAAGGAACGGAACGTGGGCAAGACCAAGGCTACGACCTGGTCATTTTGGATACCGGCGGCCGTCTGCACATCGATGAAGAACTGATGGCGGAATTGACCGCGGTCAAAACGGCGGTGAACCCGCAGGAGGTGTTGCTCGTCGCGGATGCGATGACCGGCCAAGACGCCGTGAACATGGCGACTCAATTTGATCAGCAGGTCGGTTTAACCGGAGTGATTCTGACCAAAGTCGAGGGCGATGCGCGTGGAGGAGCGGTTCTCTCTATCCGTGCCGTCACAGGCAAGCCGATCAAGTTTTTGGGAATGGGTGAAAAGCTCGACGCCCTCGAATTATTTCATCCGGACCGCATGGCATCCCGTATTCTCGGCATGGGCGATGTCCTGTCCCTCATTGAAAAGGCGCAGGAGACGTTCAGTCGCGAACAGGCCGAAGCGGCGCAGAAAAAGCTGACGAGCAATACGTTCAGTCTTGAGGATTTTCGAGAGCAGCTGGGCCAGGTCAACCGCCTGGGTTCGTTCGAACAGATTCTCAACATGCTGCCCGGCGCCCAACGGTTGAAGGATATGGCGGGCGGCGGCGCTGTTCCTGAGAAGGAAATCAAACGGGTCGTGGCGATGATCGATTCCATGACGCCGCGTGAGCGACGCGACCATACGGTTATTAACGGCAGCCGCAAGAAACGCATCGCGAAGGGAAGCGGGACGAGCGTGACCGAGGTCAATCGACTCATCAAGCAGTTTTTGTCCGCCAGAAAAATCGCCAAGGCGATGACCGGCGCGGGCGGCAGGCGACACCTGGCTCAGATGTTGCGCGGAATGTAACGAGCGGCACCGGCCGGGAATGTGGTTCGCGGCTTGTCACGGCGAATGTCAGTTCAGTTCTTCATCAAGGGAGGCGCACAGTGGCAGTTCATTTACGTTTGACACGGACGGGACGGCATAAGCGACCGATGTATCGAGTGGTGGCGGCGGATTCGCGGATGCCGCGAGACGGACGATTCCTCGAAATTTTGGGCATCTTTGATCCGCTCAAGAACCCGGCGGTTCCAGAACTGAAGCAGGAGCGGGTGTTGACATGGTTGCGACACGGGGCGCAGCCGACGACGACGGTGCGGGCGTTGCTCAAGCGGTCTGGAATCTGGAAACAGTTCGAGAGCGAGAAAGCTCAAAAAGCCACCAAGCAGTCCTGAGAGGGATTGGCGGAGCCCGGTGATGCCTGAGCAACCGGATCTCGTGACGATCGGGAAGATCGAGCGGCCGTTCGGTGTTCGAGGTGAAGTCAAGGTCCAATCCCTGAGCGACGTGCCTGATCGATTCGAACGGTTGGAGCAGGTCACCCTGGTATCCCCGAGCGGGTTGGTCCTGACCACGAAAGTCATGCAAGTCAGGCCGGGTGGGCGGTCGTATATCGTGCGATTCGAGGCATTTTCGACGCCGGAGGAAGCGGCGCGCTTCCGCGGCGGGGTCCTGCAGATCCCGCAGGCGGCTTCGCCTCCGCTTGACGACGACTCCTATTACGAATACGAATTGGTCGGGATGACGGTCCAAGATGAACAGGGACGTGTTTTGGGGACATTGGAAGAAATTTGGCAACTGCCGGGCAACCCGATTTTCGCCGTCCGGCAGGCCGGCCGGGAAGTTCTCATTCCGGCGACCAAAAGAGCCGTCGCGTCCGTCGATCGAGCAGGGCGGCTCATGACCGTGCGGGCCGGCGAAGGCATGACGGAGTAGTCGTGATGCGGTGTATCGTGCTGACCCTGTTTCCCGAAATGGTCGGGGCCGTGCTTGGCCAGAGTATCCTGAAACGGGCTCAGGACAAGGGCCTGCTGGAAATTCGGCTGGAGAATCTTCGCGACTACGCGGCTGATCGCCATAAGACCGCCGACGACGTGCCGTACGGCGGCGGCGCAGGCATGGTGATGAAGGCGGAACCGATCCTGCGGGCAATCGAAGCGATGGATCAAACGGAGCAGGGTGAGACGGGTGGGGGGCTGCGGACCATTCTGCCGTCACCGCAGGGCCGTCCGTTCACGCATGAGTACGCCGTGAATATCTCCCGTGAGCGGCGACCGATTGTGTTTCTGTGCGGCCATTATGAAGGCATCGACGAACGGGTCATAAGGCTGTTAAACCCGGAAGAAATTTCTTTGGGAGACTACGTGTTGACCGGCGGAGAATTGGCCGCATCGGTGATCATCGACGCGGCCGCTCGTCTGATTCCGGGTGTGTTGGGCGATCCGACCTCCGCCACCGAGGAGTCCTTTGCGGAGCTCCTTTTGGAGTATCCGCAGTTCACCAGACCGGCCGAGGTGCGGGGTCTGGGGGTGCCGGATGTGCTGCTGTCCGGCAATCATGAGGCGATCCGCTTGTGGCGGCGCAAGGAATCACTGCGCAACACCTATCGAAAGCGCCCTGATCTCCTTCGAGATCGTGCGTTAAGTGAGGAAGATACGCGATTGTTGAATGAAGTTGTCAATGAATGCATCACGGTCATATCAGCGCCGGACGCAGGAGGAGGGGTGAGAGTATGAATCGGTTAGAGCGGATCCAACGGTCATTGACCAAGAAGACGGTGCCCATATTCGAGATCGGGGATACCGTTCGCGTGCATGTGAAGGTCGTGGAAGGCGAAAAAGAGCGGATCCAGGTCTATGAAGGCACCGTAATCGCGAGGAAAGGGACGCTCAATGCCGAGACATTCACGGTCCGAAAAGTGTCGTACGGAGTGGGCGTAGAAAGGATTTTCCCGGTTCACTCACCCAACGTCGCCAAGGTTGCCGTAGTCCGGCAAGGGAAAGTCCGCCGCGCCAAACTGTATTACCTTCGATCCAAGAAGGGGAAGTTCGCGAAGGTCGAAGACCGCGAATTTTCGGCCGAAGGGCGCTCGCAAACGCCGGCGCCGAGCATCGAGGAAGCCAGTCCTGCTCTTGCGGCGCCGGCGTCAAGCAAGGCATAACTGTATCGTCGTATCTGACTGACACCGCGACCAGGGCACTCGTTGGTCGTCGATCAGGAGCCAAATAGAGTGGGACCCACCGATATCTTCGAGGTGGAGGCCCGGCGTTGTGGGTACCGGTACATTGCCGGTCTTGACGAGGCGGGTCGAGGTCCGCTTGCGGGCCCGGTTGTCGCGGCGGCCGTGATCCTTCCCCGCTGTTGCCGTCTTCCCGGATTAAACGATTCCAAGCAGCTGTCCGAAGCGGAGCGCAACCGTTTGTATGCGTCGATCACAACGAAAGCCTGCATCATCGGGATCGGCTCCGCGAGCGAACAGGAAATCGACAAGATCAATATTCTGGAAGCCACCCGTCTGGCTATGCGACGGGCAATCGCGGCGATGTCCCTCGTCCCGGACTTTCTCTTGCTTGACGCGCTGACGATTCCCTTCGTGTCGATTCCACAGCGAGCCATCATCACGGGCGATTGCCTTTCCCAATCGATCGCCGCCGCGTCGGTTATCGCCAAGGTGACGCGGGATCGCATGATGGCCGAATACCATCGCGCGTATCCGGAATATAATTTTCTCTCCCACAAGGGCTACTGCACGCCCGAGCATCTCAGACTGCTGACGCGGCATGGCCCTTGCTCCATCCACCGACGCACTTTTTGGCCGGTGCTTGTTCGATTGACCAGTCCCACATCGTCATCGTCCGAACATGCTGCGCGCCGAATGAAGCGGCGACCGCCATTGGACCTCGATGCGTGATGCTCGACAGCAGTTGGGTCGAGAAGGAGAATCGCTCGCCGAGCGATTTCTGCGCAGCCGTGGGTATCATATTGTCGCCCGTAACGTCCGGTCTCCTTCCGGTGAATTGGATTTGATCGCGGACGACGGCGGGGTTCTGGTCTTCGTCGAGGTCAAGGCGCGCCGGACCGGCGCCTTTGGAGGAACTTCCTATGCGGTGGATCCGAGGAAGCAGTCACGCATTGTGAAACAAGCGGCGCAATACTTGGCTCGCCACCGGATCCATGGTCGAGCGTGCCGTTTTGACGTTGTTCTCTTGCGCTCCGGCGCCGGCCCGGATTCCGCCGTCGAACTCATTCAAAATGCGTTTGAAGTTCCGGACGGATACCTGGTTCCGTAGAGACTCCATGTTCTTTTCGGCTATCACCGGAACAGTGACCTCATGATCCAGTTGTTCCATGTCACAAAATACTATGATCGCCGGCTGGCTCTTTCGGATATTACGTTGGAAATCGACAAGGGCGAGTTTATTCTATTGATGGGGGCGAGCGGGGCCGGGAAATCGACTTTGCTGAAGTTGCTGATCGGCGCCGAGCAGCCAGACGAGGGGCAGATTTTCGTTCAAGGCCGCAATGTTTCCAAGCTGTCGCGGGCCGAGATCCCTACATTGAGAAGGCGGGTCGGCATCGTATTCCAGGATTTCCGCCTGTTGTCGAAGAAGACGGTGTTTGACAATGTCTCATTGCCGTTGCTGGTTCAAGGGCAGTCGAACGGTGAAATCCGGCGAAAGGTCATGGAAGCGCTTAAGGCGGTGGGATTGGATTCCAAACGCGAACAACTTCCACCGGCTCTCTCCACAGGAGAACAGCAACGAGTCTGTATTGCCCGGGCGATCGTCAACGGGCCGATTGTTTTGTTGGCGGATGAACCGACCGGCAATCTGGACCCCGATTTGACGAGCGAGATCATTGAATTGTTCAAGCTCATCAACGCGCGTGGAACCACCGTCATGGTGGCGACGCATGATCCTCAGGTCATGAAACAGGTGAATCGCCGGGTCATTTCCCTGTCGCATGGGAAACTCGTTCAATCGTCGCAAGGCATTCTATGAGGCGGGCATCCTATTTGGTGCGGGAAGCCGTGGCGAACGTCCTGGCAAACCGGACGACGACGATGGTGGCGGTGGCGACGACCGCGTTCACCTTCGCTTGTGTCGGGGTGTTTCTCTTGCTCTATGTCAATTTGAAATCAATGGCCGCCTCCCTGGAACATGATATACAGGTCCTCGTGTATCTTCAGGATGATCTCGGGCCGGAGGCGATCGCCGATCTCGAACACCAGCTGAAATCGGACCCGGCTGTGGCCGCTGCAGCCTATATTTCAAAAGATCAGGCCCTGGCGGAGTTTCAGAAGCAGTTCCCCGCGGATTCCCATCTCCTGCAAGGACTGGGGCAGAATCCCTTGCCGGCATCATATGTGGTAACCGTGACGCCGTCGTTTCGGACATCGGAAGGCATCAAGCGGTGGGCGGAGCGGGCGCGGACCATTACGGGAGTCGGCCAGGTTCAATATAGTCAGGACTGGATCGACGCCTTGAGCAATATGGTTCGGTACATTGAAGTCGCCGCCATGATCGTCGGCGTCATCCTCTCTGCCGCTTCCGTCACCATCATCGCCAATACGATTCGGCTCACGCTCTACGCCAGACGCGAGGAAATAGAAATCCTTCGCATGATCGGCGCCACAAAGACCTTCATCCGTGTTCCATATGTCCTGGAGGGAGCGGTCCTGGGCCTTCTGGGCAGCGTGTTGTCGCTCGCCATCCTCAAGGCGGGCTTTGAACTCTTCCGGCATGAAATCCGTTCGACCAGCCGGTTTCTGGGAGTCGATTCGATGCTCGGCTTTTTCCCGCTTCCCATGTGTCTGCTCATGGTAGGAGTTGGGATGTTCCTCGGATTTGCCGGCAGCTATCTGTCGCTTCTGCGATTTGCCGAGGGCCGCGCGTGACAATGTGGTCCCGCATGGCGGTACTCTGTATTGCGGGGGCGGCACTCTGGACCGCCGTCCCCTGCTACGCCGAACGCAAAGACTCCTATCGGGACAAGATCGAGCAAGAACGGAACAACCTGAAAAAACTTCGAGGCAGTATCGAGGAAAAGAAACGAAGGGCCGGCGAAGTCGAGAAAAAGCGCGAATCTGTGTTGCAAGGCATCCAAACTCTGGATGAACGATTGGTGCGCCACCGCCAGGACCATCAGGAAATTCGGAGGAAGCTCAAGAAAAAAGACCGCGAAATCGAGGAGATGAACAGTCAATTGGAAGCGCTCGAGAAAAGCATCACCGAACGTCATGATGCGATCGCCGCCCGGCTTCGCGTGCAGTATGTCGAGGGTCGGTTCGGGCACCTCAAGAGCTTGCTGGCCTCAACCTCGTATGGAGATTTCCAGCGGCGATTTCAGTATCTTTCTTCCATGTCGCAACGTGAATTTGCCATCATGGAGAAGTACCGAAGCGACGCCAAGCGCATGACGGAGGTGGAGCGCGAGCGGGAAGAGGTCCGCCGGAGGATCCTGGCGTACAAGATGAGTACGGAGCACAAGCTGGCACAGATTCAGGGCTTGAAGAAGGAAAAGCGGGTCTATCTCGCTAAAATCACTCAAGAAAAGGAATCGTACGATCGCGCCGTCGAAGAACTGGAACGGTCCGCCGCTCGCGTGGACAGTCTCCTCAGAGAATTGGAGGCCAGGCGGCGGGCGGTGCCCAAATCACCCGGGAGCGGACTTCGGGCGCTGAAGGGTTCCCTTTTGTGGCCGACGGATGGACAGGTAGTGTCCCGCTTTGGCCGGCAAAAACACCCGACCTTCAACACCTATATTCAACGAAAGGGTATTGAGATTCGGGCGGCAGAAGGGAGTATCATACGAGCCGTTCTCCCCGGCACGGTTGTCTATGCGGACTGGTTGAAAGGCTACGGACTCGTTATAATTGCGGATCATGCCAATGGAATCTTTTCGCTCTACGCTCACGCGTCAAAGGTCTTGACGGAGGTCGGCGCCCGGATAGAGGCGGGCCAGACGATCGGCGAAACCGGTGATACCGGAATGACCGGAGAAAACACGCTCTATTTTGAGCTTCGGGAAGGGGCCGAACCAGTGGACCCTCTCCTATGGCTCTCAAAACGATAGGATTGCGAAGGAAGGAAGCAAGCCATGGAACAGCAGTATCGTCGGCGGTGGTTGTATCTGGTCCTCATGGTGACCCTCTCGCTTGGGATCGGCGTGCTGATTGAAAAAGGGTGGGAACGGACGGGGCACGCATCCGAAACGTATGAGGAACTGAAGACCTTCTCGGAGGTCTTGACCCAGGTTCAGAAGCACTATGTCGATGACACAAAGGTCAAGGACTTGGTGCAAGGCGCGATTCGGGGGATGCTGTCCACGCTTGATCCGCATTCCGCTTATATGACGGCGGATATGTACAAAGAGATGCAGGTGGAGACCAAGGGAGAATTCGGCGGAGTCGGCATCCAAATCGGCGTCAAAGAGAACCGATTGGCGGTGATTGCCCCAATCGAAGGCACCCCGGCTTACCGGGCGGGGATCAAGGCGGGGGATTTCATCACAAAAGTGAATGACGAACCCACGAAAGATCTCACGCTCATGGACGCCGTCCAGAAGATGCGGGGTCCCAAAGGGACCAAAGTCCATCTGACGATTCAGCGGGACGGTTCGACGGACCCCATGGTGTTTTCATTGGTGCGGGACACCATCAAGATCGAAAGCGTCAAATCCAAGGTCATCGACAACACCATCGGCTATATCCGACTGACCCAATTCCAGGAAGCGACCGGGCGCGATCTCAGCCGTGCGCTCAAACAATTTCGTGAGCAAAAGGTTCAAGGCACCGTGCTTGATCTGCGGAACAACCCGGGCGGTCTGCTGACGTCGGCCGTCGATGTGTCGGAACAATTTGTCGGGAATGGGAAACTGATCGTTTACACAAAGGGGCGGGAGGGGAAGAAGGATGAATGGTTTTCAAAGACCAAGGAATCGTTGGAAGACTATCCGATGATTATTCTGGTCAACGAGGGATCGGCCAGCGCGTCGGAAATTGTGGCGGGCGCGCTTCAGGATTGGGGCCGTGCGGTTATTGTCGGCACGACGACCTTCGGCAAGGGCTCCGTCCAGACGATCCTGCCGCTCGGTGACGGCTCGGGGTTACGCCTGACGACCGCCAAGTATTACACCCCCAAGGGCCGGTCCATTCAGTCCACCGGTATCACACCCGATATCGTCGTGAAGCTGCAGAACCAAACCGTCGCCAAAGCGGGTGAGAAAGAAAGCAAGGAAAAGGAAGCCGATCCCAAGGCCGCCAAACCGCCGACTCCGAAAGAACCGGGGTCGGGCCAAAAGCCCGGCGAAGACCCGGCACACCGGAACGGCACGCCACCGGCGCCGCTTCCGATGGACGCGGGTGGAGAATTCTCTTTAGAAGATGATGTTCAATTGCAAAAGGCCGTCGAACTCTTGAAGAGCTGGAAGATATTCAAGTCTCTGGCCCCGGCGTAGGATTAGTCGCGCGGCGATGCCCGGCGAGCGCTTCGAGCAGCGTCTCTTCGGTTCCGGTGAAGCCGGGCATGGTGCGCAAGAGGTGCGATCGGACGAGCGTATCCAAATCGTCGAGGGTCCGAATGCCCAATCGGAAATACAAATAGCTGACGATTGATTCCGACATGCCCGGGAGAGCCGTCCAGTTGGACACGTCTTCGGGTAGAGGCTTCCTCAATTCCTCGTAAGACCGGATCGTCCCGGTTGCTAAAAATTCAAGAATTTTCTCCGCAAGATCCCGTCCTATACCGGGGATCTGCTCCAAAGCTTCTCGATCGTTCAGGGCGGCGATATCCTGTTCGAGACCGAGAATGGCCTCGGCGGCTCTGCGATAGGCCCGCACGCGATATGGGTTGGCGCGGCGCGAGGCCAGGAGGTTGGCCATTGATTGAAATAAAGTGGAGAGTTGTTGATTGCGTTCCGGCATGGGACTGCTCACGCGATGTTAAGTATGGGCGGCACAACGGCCTGCTCTCGGCAGATCCGGCACCGCCCGGATTCCGCCGGGCCGATGGAGTGTCTATCGTCGCAGCGTCCCATCGGTTGACAACATGTTTCCGCGTCCCCTAGGATAATTCTATGGGGTCGGCGTTGGTGACGATTCAACTGAATGGTGAACCTCGCGGAATCCATGAGCAAACCACCGTGTCGGAATTGCTTCGCGAACTGAACATCAAGCCTGATCGGGTCGCCGTTGAGCTCAATCTTGAGATTGTCGATCGACAGGCGTTCGATAGCCGGTCTCTACGCGAAGGCGATCGACTCGAAATATTAAGCTTTATCGGCGGAGGAATGGAATAGGCTCCGTCTAAGGAATCACCACATGGAAACCGTCGTGAATGATCGACTGCGTATCGCCGGCTATGAATTCAAGTCCCGTCTGTGGGTGGGCACCGGCAAATACAAGGATTTCATCGAAACGCAGAAGGCCATCGAAGCTTCGGGGGCCGATGTCGTGACCGTGGCCGTGCGACGCGTCAATGTCACCGACCGCTCAAAAGAGAATCTGCTGGACTACATCGACCCGAAGAAATACACGATCCTGCCCAATACGGCGGGTTGCTACACCGTGGAAGACGCGGTTCGCTATGCCCGGTTGGCCCGTGCGGCCGGCGTATCCGACCTTGTCAAGTTGGAAGTGCTCGGGGACGAAAAGACCCTGTTTCCGGATACGGTCGGACTGCTGGAAGCGGCCAGAATTTTAGTCAAGGAAGGGTTCGTCGTGTTGCCCTATACGAACGACGATCCCATTGTCGCGAAGAAGTTGGTGGATATCGGGTGTCCCGCCGTCATGCCGCTCGCTGCGCCGATCGGCTCGGGCCTCGGAATCAGGAATCCGTATAATCTGAAAATTCTCATGGAGTCGGTGAATGTCCCCGTGATTGTCGATGCGGGCGTCGGGACCGCGTCGGATGCCGCCTTGGCGATGGAATACGGCGCGGACGCCGTTTTGATGAACACCGCGATCGCCGGGGCGCAGTCTCCGATCGCAATGGCGGAAGCGATGAAATATGCCGTCTGGGCCGGGCGATTGGCCTATAGGGCGGGCCGGATTCCGCGCAAACTCTATGCAACCGCCAGCAGCCCCATCGAGGGCATGCTCTAATCAGCAATTCTCAATGCTGAATGCTTAATGATGAAGATGTCAGGAGGGTAAGTATGAAGTTCGGAGCGAAACGATGAAGCGCAAGCCCGCGCTGTTTCACTCAGAAACTCAGAACTTCCATTCCTAATTTCACCATTCAGAATTCACAATTTTTTCTTCCGGATGCCTCCCGTTGATTTTCGTCTGTATCTGGTGACGGACCGTCGCCAGGTCGCACAGGGATCACTTCTTTCCGTTCTGGCTCAGTTTATCAATTCCGGCGGTCCCGCGATTCAGTTGCGCGAGCGCGATATGGGTACTCGTGAACAACTGGAGTTGGCGCGATCGATTCAGGAATTAGTCCGATCGAGGGGAACAAAGCTCTTGATCAATGACCGCGCCGATCTCGCGATGATCAACGGTGCGGACGGCGTACATCTACGTGAGACGAGTTTGCCGGCGCCCGCCGTGCGCCGAATCGTGGGCGCGCAGCGGCTCATCGGCGTGTCGGCGCATTCCGTCGACGGCGCCGCGGAGGCTGAAGCGCAGGGCGCGGACTTCGTGGTCCTTGGTCCGATTTATGAGACGCCATCCAAGCGCGAATACGGGGCGCCCTTGGGACTGGAAGTCCTCGAACGCGCGTGCCGCCGAGTACATATTCCGGTCTTTGCGATCGGGGGGATAACGGTTGCACGCGCCCGCGCGGCGGTGAAAGCCGGCGCGTTTGGTGTCGCGGTGATCTCATCGATTCTTGCGGCTCCGGATGCCGCCGCTGCAACACGAGACTTCTTGAACATCATCGATCGGCCGAATGGATGACACGGAGTTGTTTCGTTCGACCATCGGACAAAAGTGAATGCTTCATGTGTATCGTGTCCAGTTGACCGGTCTATAGGTGGATGATAGAATCCCGAATATCTTGGATAGCGTGAACTGGCAAGGCTTTCGAACGATTCACGAGCGATGCGATGGCCGAATCCAAAAAGGGTCCAGGCCGACTCCGGTCTTTACGAGATTCCGTCAAACGAATCACCAAGAAACTGTCCGACGGAGATGGGGTCGTGATACATAAAAACGAAGAACAGGCCCGCGAAGTCGAAAAACTGCGTGTCCAAATCCAGTCGATGGAGGAGGAAATCCGCCGCCTCTATCAATCGCGGTATCAACTCGATCAGGCGACCAAGCAGAACGAAAAGCTGGTCCAGACTCTTCAAGAAGCCAAATCGCAAATCGAAGCCTTACGCGCCGAAGTCGAAAAACTGACGGCGCCCCCGTCTACGTACGGGATTTTTTCCAGCCTCAACAAAGACGGCACCGCCAACGTTTATATGTCCGGCCGGAAGATGAAGGTCAGCCTCCATCCGTCGATCAAAGCCAAGGAATTGCGCAAAGGGCAGGAAGTCATTCTGAACGAAGCGCTGAATGTCATTGAAGCCAGAGGGTTCGATGTACAGGGCGAAGTGGTGCGGCTCAAGGACGTGCTGGAAGGCAATCGGGCCTTGATCACGCTGCATTTCGACGAGGAGAAGGTGGCGGAATTGGGGCAGCCGCTCTTGAGCGAACGGCTGAGCGTGGGCGATCACCTCTTGTATGACCCGCGCTCGGGTTGCGTGATCGAAAAACTCCCTAAATCAGAGGCTGAAGAACTGGTCCTCGAAGAAGTGCCGGACGTCGATTACGAACATATCGGCGGTCTCCAGAAGGAGTTGGAACAGGTTCGGGATGCGGTCGAACTGCCGTTTCTGTACCCCGATATCTTCTCCGATTTCAAGCTTAGCGCCCCGAAGGGCGTGCTGCTCTACGGCCCTCCGGGCTGCGGAAAGACGTTGATCGCCAAAGCGGTGGCCAACTCCATCGCCAAAAAACTCGGCCACCTGACGGGCAAAGAGGTCCGGAGTTATTTTCTGCACGTCAAGGGACCCGAACTGCTGAGCAAATACGTAGGCGAATCCGAACGTCAGGTGCGCGAGGTGTTTAAAAAAGCGAAGGAGCGCGCCGACGACGGTCATCCGGTCATCGTATTCTTTGACGAGATGGACGCGCTCTTTCGTACCAGGGGGACGGGTATTTCTTCGGATATCGAATCGACGATCGTGCCGCAATTTCTCTCCGAAATCGACGGCGTGGAGCGTCTGAATAATGTCATCGTGATCGGCGCGAGCAACCGCCAGGATCTCATCGATCCCGCCGTGCTTCGCGCGGGCCGCTTGGACGTCAAGGTCAAAGTGGGCCGGCCCGACGCCGTCGCGGCGCGCGATATTTTTTCAAAGTACATTACGGTCGGGTTGCCCTTCTCCGATGATGATTTGAAACGGCACGGCGGCGAGGTCGGCGCCCTGGTCGATGCGGTGATTCAAAAAACCGTCGAAGCGATGTATGCCGCGTCGGAAGAGAACAAATTCATTGAAGTGACCTATGCCAACGGGGAAAAAGAGGTCTTGTACTTCAAGGATTTTGCCAGCGGCGCCTTGATCGAAGGCATTGTGTCGCGGGCCAAAAAATACGCGGTGAAACGAGCCATTGCACAGGAGGGACATGGGCTGCGTTCAGAAGACATGATCCGAGCCATCCGCGAGGAATTCAAGGAGCATGAAGACCTGCCCAATACGACCAATCCCGACGACTGGGCCAAAGTTGCGGGAAAGAAGGGCGAGAAGATTGTCCACATTCGGACCATCAGCGGCGGACCGGCGGAGTCGCGCCAGATTGAAACGGTCACCACCGGTCACTATCTCTAGGCTGCCATTCATTCATGCATAACACGAAATTGCCCATTACCCCCCGTGTTCTCGGCACGGAGACTGAATTTGGTATTGCCAGTCGTGATGCGGCGACCGTGGATCCCGTCGCCAACTCGATTCATGTGATCGGCGCGTATCCCGGCCTCCCGGCTCCGCATGCCGTCTGGGATTACGAAAATGAAAACCCGCTGCTGGATGCCCGTGGATTCGAAGTCGATGGAGAGCGCGAGAGACCCGGGCCGGATTACAACCGCCAACTCAATAAGGTTCTGGCCAATGGAGGCCGATTGTACGTGGATGGCGCCCATCCGGAATACTCCACGCCCGAATGCACCAACGCGCGCGAATTGGTGGCGTTCGAGCGCGTCGGCGAACGGGTAATCGCGCAAGCGCTGGACCGGATTACCGAGAGCCGCGGGCGGGAGCAGTTCGTTCTGTACAAGAACAATTCCGACGGCAAAGGGAACAGCTACGGATACCATGAGAACTACGTCCTCTCCCGGAGCGTGCCGTTCGAGCGCATCATTAAAGTCTTGACGCCTTTTTTGGTGACCCGCCAGATTTTCGCAGGGTCCGGCAAGGTGGGGGCCGAGAATCAAACCAGTCCGGCGGATTACCAGCTTTCCCAGCGAGCGGATTTTTTCGAGACGCTCGTCGACTTGAATACGATGATCAAACGACCGATCATCAACACGCGCGATGAGCCGCATGCCGATCCCGCCAAGTACCGCCGCCTTCATGTCATCGTGGGCGACGCCAACATGGCCGAAGTCTCCACGTACTTGAAGGTCGGGACGCTGGCTATTGTCCTTGACCTCTTGGAAGCCGAGGCGGGATTGCCGAATATTGAATTGGCCGATCCGGTCAGGGCCATCAAACAGGTGTCCCGCGATCTCCAGGTCAAGGAGACCATGAAGCTCGTGGACGGCAATCCAACGACCGCTCTCGCGATTCAGCGGGCATATTTACGGGCGTCCTTGGACTTTTATGCCTGTCATGATGTACCGCAAATCACCAAGGATATTTTAGTTCGATGGGAAGAGACATTGGATAAGCTGGAGCGGGATCCGATGCTGCTCGTGCGTGAATTGGATTGGGTCGCCAAGCGCCATCTCATGGAGTCCTACATGGAGCGAAAGGGCTGCGGGTGGGACGACCCCCGTGTGAGGCTGATGGATCTCCAGTACCATGATGTGCGGCCCGGCAAAGGATTGTATTATACGCTCGAACGCGGCAACCTGATCGAACGCGTTGTCCAGGAGAGTGAAGTCGAACGGGCTGAATTCTCGCCTCCGCTCGGAACGCGCGCATATTTTCGGGGTCAATGCGTCAACAAGTACGCCAAATCCATTTATGGAGCCAGTTGGACCTCGGTATTGTTCGATGTGGGCAATACCACCATCAAGAAGATTCCGCTCATGGAGCCTTTGCGGGGCACGGAAGCCCTGACCGGTGAATTATTGGCCGGCGCGGAATCGGCTGAAGCGTTGCTGGCCAAGCTCTCCGCATGAGCACTGCATCTTCATGAAACACGGTCCTCTTTTCCCTCATCACGACGGCTCCAGTTTCTTCGATTTTCTAAATCGGCACCATCCCGATATCGCCCCTCTTGCCAAACGCGATCCAGGCGCATGGCCGGCGGTTTCACCGCGAGAATCCTGGCCGCATGGCTCCGCGCCTATTCCGTATGGCACGACCGTGTTGGCCGTAAAGTACCAGGGGGGGGTTGTGATTGCCGGGGATCGACGGGCGACGGAGGGATTCCAGATTGCCGATCGGCGCATTGAGAAAGTGTTCAAGATCGATGAGTATTCGGCGATGGCGATCGCCGGCGCCGCCGGGCCCTGCATTGAAATGGCGAAGTTGTTCCAGACAGAGCTGGAACATTACGAGAAGCTGGAAGGCGTCCAATTGTCGGCGGAAGGAAAGGCAAACAAACTGGGGCAGATGGTGAAGGCCAATCTGCCGATGGTCTTTCAAGGCTTGGTGGTCATGCCGCTGTATGTCGGGTATGACGTGCGGCGGCAGGAAGGGCGGATTTTCAAGTACGACATCACCGGCGGGCGGTACGAAGAATCCGAGTATCACGCGATCGGATCAGGAGGAAAGGACGCGCGCAATACGATCCGCGAACACTATCGGCCCGGGTTGTCCGAAGAAGAGGCGTTGAAGATCAGCCTCCTGGCTCTTTACAACGCGGCGGATGAGGATGTCGGAACAGGCGGTCCCGATCTCATCCGTGGGATCTATCCCACGGCGAAAACGGCCGGAGCCGGCGGCATTATCGATGTGACGGACGAACGGATTCGTGCGGTGTACGAGGCCATGATGGCGGGCCGCTCGGGAAGGAAATAGCATGCCGTTACCCTACTACGTCTCGCCCGAGCAGATGATGCAGGACAAGGCGGAGTATGCCAAGAAAGGCATCGCCAAGGGCCGCTCACTCATCGTGATGGAATATGCGGACGGCGTGCTGCTGGCTGCGGACAATCCCAGCGCCTCCCTTCATAAAATATCCGAGGTGTATGACAATATCGCGTTTGCCGGCGCGGGAAAGTACAGCGAGTTTGAGCACCTGCGGAAAGCCGGCATCAGGCATGCCGATCTCACCGGCTATATGTACAGCCGAGAAGATGTCAGCGCCCGTTCGCTGTCGAATGCGTACTCCCAGAGTCTCGGCACCGCATTCGGACAAGAGGTAAAGCCGCTGGAAGTGGAGATCCTCGTGGTGCAGGTCGGAGAAAACGGTCATTCGAGCGAGATCTATCACATCTCGTTCGACGGCAGCATCGTCGATGAAAGAAAATTCGCCGTGATCGGGGGACGCTCGGACAATGTGCAAGCCTATTTGAAGGACCGCATCAACGCGGAACCGCCGCCCTTAAAAGCCGCGCTCGCCCTCTGTCAGGCCGCGCTCGAGCAAGCGGCCAATCAAAAAATTCCCTCCGAAAACCTGGAAACGGCGGTATTGGACCGCACGCGCAAGGGGAGAAAATTCCGCCGTCTTTCCGCCTCGGAAACTCGCCAGTTGCTCTCCCCATAGTCATCGCCGTCCGTCGCGCGTTGTCCCCATTCACGACTCCGTGATCCGGTTGAAGGCGATGCGGTCGAGGTGTATCCTGAAGATAATCGCGATGTATTCGCAAGACAATCAAGGATCGGTGTTGATATTCGATGCGACAACGAATCTTCGGTCTTGAAAATGAATATGGATTGATCTTTTCCCCCAACGGCCGGATTTATCTGCCGATGGAAAAGGTGTTGGGCTATATCTTCGAAGGGCTGATCCCCAACAGCTGGCCGTCCAACGCCTTTCTGGTGAACGGGGCCCGCTTTTATCAGGACACCGGATGCCATCCCGAGTATTCGACTCCGGAATGCGACAACATCCTTGACCTTGTCGTGCATGACAAAGCCGGCGAACGCCTGCTCGAGGCCTGTTTACCGGCTGCGGAGGAACGGTTGCGCGAAGAAGGATTGTCCGGCGAAATCTACATCTTTAAGAACAACACGGATTCGCTCGGCAATACGTACGGCTGTCACGAGAACTACCTCATGCGCCGGGACGTCGATTTTTGGAAGGTGACGGAACAGCTGATTCCCTTTTTCGTCACCAGGCAGATTTACTCCGGCGCGGGGAAAGTGCTCAAAGTCTCGGGGAAACCCCAATATTTTATTTCGCAACGGGCGCAGCATATTCATGAGAAAACATCGTCCTCCACCACCTCTTCGCGCAGCATCATCAACACGAGAGACGAGCCTCATGCCGATGCCGAGAAGTATCGGCGCCTGCATATTATCGTCGGCGATTCCAATATGTCGGAATACGCCACCTATCTCAAAGTCGGGACGGCGGCGCTCGTGCTCTCCATGGTGGAGGCGGGATATTCGGTGACCGGGATGGAATTGGAAGATCCCGTCAAAGCGATTCGCGAAATTTCTCGAGATCCGTCGCTGAATAAGAAAATTCGATTGGACGACGGCCGGCAAATGACCGCCATCGAACTGCAGCGCGTCTACCTGGATCGGGCGGGCGATTTCCTCGCCACCCATGACCATGATCCGGCGCTGGATGACGTGCTGACCAAGTGGGCTCATGTGCTCGATCGACTGGAAGACGATCCGATGGGGCTCGTGCGTGAAGTGGATTGGGTCATGAAAAAACATTTGATCCAATCGTACGTGGATAGAAAGGGTTGCGGCTGGGACGATCCGCGTGTGTTCTTGTTGGATTTGCAGTTTCATGATGTCAAACGCACCCGCGGGCTGTATTATCTGATGGAAAATCGCGGTGTGGCTGAACGGGTGGTGGATGAGGATGCCGTCCAGCGCGCAATGTCGGTGCCGCCTCAGACGACGCGAGCGAAGGTGCGGGGAGATTTCATCCGGTTCGCTCGGGCGAAGAACCGTTCGTATACGGTGGATTGGACTTATCTGAAGCTGAACGGGTACTGGGAGGAAACCATTCTCTGCATGGATCCATTCAGCGCCGTGAACCGGCGGGTGGAAGAATTGGTCTCCCAGGTGTCCGGGTTACGCTTCTATCGCTGATCATGCTGATCTCATTGAAACAGCGGTATGGCAGCCTCTCTCGACTCGACCGGGTGGTGGTCATGGGCATTCTGCTCCTTGCCAGCGTCTTCCCGGTCGAACTCTTTCCCAACACAATCGCGCCGCCGAAAGGCGCGGATGGGCAATACAGCGCCAAGCAGGGACAGGTCGTCGTCATCCGACTTCCGGACATCCCTGCGGCTACCAAAGTCGTCGGTCATTTCCGAGGGCGTTCTATCCCGATGTTTCCGGATCCGGATCGTAACGGGGTGTCCGCCTATGTCGGTTTGCTCGGCATTGATCTACAGGACGAACCGGGAACTCATGAGCTTAAGGTAGACATTCAGACGGGCGAATCCATACGGCGGCGCAGCATCAATGTGCTCGTCGTCAAGGAGCAGTTCGCCGTCGAGCATCTCAAGCTGCCGAAAGACAAGGTGGATTTGGATGACAAGGCGGCCGCGCGATGGAAGGCGGAACAGGACCAGATCCGGAAAGCGTTGGCCGAAGAATCGGCGATGCGTCTCTGGCAGACCGGATTTGTCGAACCGGTGCGCGGCAGACGGACCGGGATTTTCGGCAGCGTACGCATCATGAACGGCCAGGCCCGCAATCCCCATAGCGGCGAGGATATCGGCGCGCCCACCGGCACCGACGTGGTCGCCAGCAACGACGGCGTGGTTCGATTGACCGTCGATCATATCTTCTCCGGACGCGGCATCTATCTTGACCATGGGATGGGCCTCTATTCCATGTATTTCCATCTGTCGGACGTGCTGGTACGGGACGGTGATCTCGTGAAAAGCGGGCAGGTGATTGGAAAAGTCGGCGCGACCGGCAGGGCGACCGGTCCTCATCTCCATTGGGGCGCGAAAATCAACGGTGCCCGCGTGAATCCCTATGCGCTGTTGGATTTGCCGTTTCCACGGATCACCACCATGACCGAACCGGTCTTGGCCTCTCCAGCAATTCCTGCAAGAGAAGAAGATTCAAGTCCAACCGCCTCCGGCGACGACAGCCGGTGATCTCCGCGTCCATCTTCATCTAGCTAACTTCTTTGAAGTCCTAGATTTGCTTATTCAGCAGTGATCTGCAAATTCAGCGAACCTTGCGTGTTGTCAGGCCGCCTGTGCTCCTGCGTCGCACTCAAACAATTGACAGCGCACCGGCATCTGTTGGAAAACACAGCGCCCAAAGCCGGATTGGTTGATCTCAGGAAAGCAGTATCATCACCCCTCTAAAGTCACATCCTGTAGAGCAGGTCTATCACCATCATCCGATGCTGGATGCCGGCGTCCATAAATGGTTCGCCGGCTACGTAAAAGCCGGCTCGTTCATAGAACCCTATGGCATGAATTTGAGCTGCCAAGGTCGCGCGGGACATGCCTTGCCTCGCCGCCAGGTCCAGCAACGACCGAAGAAGCGCGGCTCCGACACCGCAAAGTCGCCACTCCTTGAGCACGGCCATTCGGCCGATTATTCCGTCCGCTTGCATGCGTGCCGTGCCAATCGCCTCACCATTCTCATTCCAGGCCAGCACATGTGCGCAGACCGGATCGAGTCCATCCCATTCCAACTCTTCGGGGACCGCCTGTTCTACGATGAACACTGCTTCGCGGATTGTCCGAATGGCCGGTTCCGCTTTCGTCCAGTCGACAGGCTCCACTCGCAGTTTCATGCGATGTTGCATCATGGCTACCCCTATGTGAAAATCTCGGCTTCTCTGGGCACATCTCCCAGCTCGCACGAACCAAGCAACAATTAATAAAACTTCTACGAAGTGCCGATGGGCTTCAAGTGATAGTATCTGAGCTGCGGGTATTTATCTAGAATGTACCGGAAAGAAAGCGGGAGAAGCGCGGGAGGTGTCCGGCTCGACTTGCCCCTAGGTGCTGAGGGGCAAGATTCATTCACTGGACTCAAGGACAGGAGACGAACCCGTGGCAGTGATGGTAGCGTTTCACACATTCGTCTCAATGCTGGACGGCGTCTTGTTCAGCACGGTGGCCGCGGCGCGGGACAAGGCGGCGTCATGCTCATGATCGTGCGAGTAGATCCTGAACTGGACGAGGCGGGTGGGCAGCAAATCAAGAAACTCTTCCAGCGGCTCGGCGGAGATGGCCTTGGTCCCGGGATCGTACACATACAGCGGAATGCCCCGCGTGTCCTTCGGGTCTGGCCTTGGATCGAGCGGCGCCATATCGACGCGGAACGGGACTTTCTGCAGGCGCGCCGGGAGTTCCTTTAAAATCAGCTTCCGAAACTGCTCGTGGCTGGGAAAATCGAGGCCGCGTTCTTTTCCTTTTTCCTTCAAGACCGTACTGTAGGCCATTTTCCACTTGACGTCCCGGTAGAGGATCCGTGTCCACTCTCCGTAGAGCCGCCGCTTGGCCGCTTGAGCGGCCTTCTTCCAACCGCGAACCTCCTCCAGCAACGACCAATCGGTCAGTGTCAGATAATTCTCCATCTTCTTCCGTGGATCACCGGGAAAAATCAGCTTCATCGTTTCACCGAAAATATCCCGAAGGTGAATATCGATGGCCCGAGTCGTCCGGTGATAGTAGACGTTCGAATAGAGATACATCCGGGTGTTGAGGAACATCTGGAGCGCCGGCAATCCGGTCTTGTGAATGGTGAATCCCTTCTCGGTAATGATGCTGTAATGGATCAGCCGGGTCAGATCCACGGGACCGACCGCGACGCCGCACATATAGGAGTCGCGCAGGACATAATCCAGGTTATCGGCGGTATAACTTCCCGACAGGACCGGTTGCAGAGCATTCACCCAGGCGGGGACCCGCGAGTTGTCCTTACTTTTCTCTTTAAGAATGACGTGCGCGATGAGATTGGGATTGAGTTCTTCTCCGCTTTCGAAAGGGCCGGAAGGGCTCCGCCGGATCTTCTTCATAATGGGACCCAAGAAATCCCGGATAATCACTTGTCCCAATCGCTCGTGCGTCAAGCCGAATGAGTGCAGGAAGTTATCGTCGAAGAAATGGCAAAACGGGCCATGACCGATGTCATGCACCAACGCGGTCACCCGTAAAAATTCTTCGATGAAATTCGCCGACGGCACCTCGGGAAGGGCTTGTTTCAAAAACGGATAGAGATGGCGCGCGAACCGTCCGGCGACGTGCATGGTCCCAAGCGAATGGACGAATCTGGTGTGTTCAGCGGAGGGATAGACCCATCGGGCGCTTTGCAATTGATAGATGTAACGCAGGCGTTGAACCCATGGAGAATCGATGAGATCCTTTTCAGTCTGCTCGATACCGTCGGAAGTTGTATAGGGGACCGTGAAGGAGAGATATTGGTGAATCGGATCGGCGATCAAGGCCGAGCCATCGTAAGGTGAGGGCGCCGGTGAAGAATTCGACTTCATGGTGAGAGCAAGCAAGAATGCATCTTAGCCCACATGGTCCGAGGGCGGCAACGGGGCGGTCGAGTCGGAGGCCTGAGGCCGTCGATATTTCATGATCAAGTAATAAGCCAGCGGATAGGCGGTGAGGGCGCCGAGGATACTAAGAACCGTGCCTCCGATAAAAAACGGCACGGCGTACGGCATCACCTGATGATAAATCCCGGCGAAACTCAGATCCTCCCAGTTAAAGGTCGGTAGGTCGGTGTCGCCGACGATCAGCGCGCCGGTCCAGAAAGTCGCGCCGAGGATAGGCACAAGCGTCCAGGGATTGTTGACGAAGGCGCCGGCAAAGAGCGCGATGAAATTCAGACCGAAAGCCCAGGTGCAGAAGGCGACCATGACGGTGTGGAGACCATACGCAGGGGAGAAAGCGATGAAGATGCCGACCGCGAAGGCCAAGGCGGTCCGATGCGGCGATTCCTGCAGGTGCAGAATCTGGCGAAACAGAGACCGCACATCGGACAAGGACGTCACAAGGCCTCACGACGTTGAAGACATGGGGCGGAAATGTTCGTAGCCGGAGGAGATCAGCGGTTCGATCGATCCGGTTGCCGTTCTCATGCGGAGACCGAACGATGCCGGCGTCATCCGTCCGATGCAGGTGCAGCGGTATCCCAATCGTGCCGCTTCCCGCTCCACTCTCAGCCGGTTCCGTGTACTCACTGTAAACAGCAATTCATAATCTTCACCTCCGGCCACGGCAAGATCGGCAGGGTCCAATCCCCGCACGTGGGCGAACTTCGAACAGGGGCGGGAAATCGGCAGCGCCGCGCGCTCTACCTCCGCTCCGACCCGGCTTTCGTCGCACAGGTGCCGTAAATCTCCCGCCAGACCGTCGGATAAGTCGATGGCGGCCGTCGCGAGCCGTTTCGTCGCCAACCATCGTCCTTCGTCGATGCGCGCCGACGGCCTGTGATGGCGGCGAAGCAAAAACCGATCGCCGGCGGACCGGGCCGGCTTGGCCTTCTTGACGCGGGATGCCTTGTCTCTCAGGAGCATCAGACCGGCGCGGGAATCGCCCACTGTGCCGGTCACGTACAAGAAATCGCCCGGACGCGCGCCGTCCCGCTGAAGCGCATGTCCTGCTTCAACGGCGCCGGTGAGAGTCATACTGATAAAGAGATCACGACACGATGCCGAAGTGTCGCCGCCGATCACGTGCACGTTGAAGCGGCGGCAGGCTTGCATCAGACCACGGTAGAGCCGGTGGATCGCGGCAAAAGTTATATGCGGAGGAACGGCGATGGCGACGAGCAGATAGCGCGGCCGGCCGCCCATGGAGGCGATATCACTTAAGTTGGCGATTGCCGATCGATACCCCACGTCTTCAAGCGGGGTGGTCGCCAAGTCGAAATGAATTCCCTCGGCAAGCAAATCGGTGGTCAGCAGCAGCCGGTCTCGGCTCGAGGTTTTGACGATCGCCGCGTCGTCGCCGATACCTCTGATCAGCCCGGCGTCCTTGGAGGCGAATCGAGCCCGAAGAGACTCGATCAGGGCAAATTCTCCCTGCCGCTGCCTCCGTCGGGACACCCCGTCTCCCGGCATGCTAGTGAGATAGATGCGATAATTGAGGTGAGACCGTTGGAAGGGACGCGCCTCGTCGAGGCGGACTTGCGGCGCGCTTGGACCTATTGGACCGCGGCGCCTTATCCCGAACCTGTCGCGACGGAGACTTTCGCTCGCGAGCGGAAGACTTGCGGCGAAGCGCGGTCCGGATGACATCGTCCATCGTGTCCACGAAGGCCAATTCGATTCCCTTCAAGATGTGCTTGGGGATTTCTTCGAGGTCTTTCTTGTTCCGCTTCGGCAGCACGACCATGGATAATTTGGCCCGCTTGGCCGCGAGGATTTTCTCCTTCAACCCTCCGATGGGAAGAACGCGGCCACGCAGGGTAATTTCACCGGTCATGGCCAAATCGCGGCGCGCGGGGATCTGCGACAGCGCCGACGCAATCGCGGTGGCCATGGTAATACCGGCGGACGGCCCGTCTTTGGGAATGGCCCCGGCCGGCACGTGAATGTGGATATCGTTCTTGGCGAAAATATCCGGGTTGATGCCCAATGTTTTTTCACGCGATCTGACGTAGCTGAGCGCCGCCTGCGCCGATTCTTTCATGACATCGCCCAGGTGGCCCGTCAGGGTCAACTGCCCTTTGCCCTTCATGGCCGTGGCCTCGATGTACAATACGTCCCCGCCGGTTTCCGTCCAGGCGAGCCCGGTGGCGACGCCGATCTCGTCATGCTCCAACTCCGCTTCAGGGAGGAATTTGGGAACGCCCAGATACTTCGGTAAGTTTTCCGTGTCGATCACGTGGCACTGAGTCTTGCCCTCGGCGACTTTTTTCGCCACCTTCCGCATGATATTGGCGATTTCGCGCTCGAGGTTCCGTACGCCTGCTTCTCTGGTGTAATGCGCGATCACTTGCCGAAGGGCGCCTTCGACGACCCGCACGTGTTTGTCCGAAATGCCGTGCTCGGTCATCTGCCGCGGAATGAGATAGGTCTGCGCAATGCCCAGCTTTTCCTCTTCGGTATACCCGGGAATCTCGATCACCTCCATGCGATCCCGCAATGCGGGCAAAATCGGATCGATGAGGTTGGCCGTGGTGATGAACATCACTTCGGTGAGATCGAAGGGCACGCCGAGGTAATGATCGGTGAAGGCATTGTTCTGTTCCGGGTCAAGCACCTCCAGAAGAGCCGCGGATGGATCCCCGCGAAAATCCATGCCGACCTTATCCACTTCGTCCAGCATGAAGACCGGATTATTGGTCCCGGCCTGCTTCATACCTTGGATGATGCGGCCCGGCAGCGCCCCGACATAGGTCCGCCGGTGGCCCCTGATTTCGGCCTCGTCCCGTACGCCGCCCAGGCTGATCCGGACAAATTCGCGACCGAGCGCCCGGGCGATCGACTTGCCGAGCGAGGTCTTGCCGACGCCGGGAGGGCCGACGAAGCACAGGATCGGACCCTTCATCTTCTCTTTCAATTTTCGGACGGCGAGATATTCGATGATGCGTTCCTTGACCTTTTCCAGATCATAGTGGTCCTCGTTCAGGACCTTCATCGCGGCCTTCAAATCGAGATTGTCCTTGGATTTTTTGCTCCAAGGCAGCTCGACCATCCACTCCAGATAGGTGCGGACCGTCGCGGATTCGGCCGTGTCCGGATGCATTTTTTCAAGGCGCTTGAGCTGCTTCTCGGTCTCCTTCAGCACCTTTTCCGGCATTTTTGAATCTTTGATGCGTTTGCGAAATTCCGCGACCTCTTCCGCCCGCTCATCCAATTCGCCGAGTTCCTTCTGAATCGCCTTCAATTGTTCGCGGAGAAAATATTCGCGCTGCGTCTTGTCCATCTCGCCCTTCGCCTGGGCTTGGATTTTTTGCTGCATGGACAGGACTTCGATTTCCTTGGCGAGAATCTCGCTGACATGTTTCAGCCGCTGGATCGGATCGACGACTTCGAGCACCGCTTGCGTGACATCGACCTTCAGGCCCAGATTCGACGCGACCATGTCCGCGAGGCGGCCGGGATCTTCCAGATTTTCAATGACGACCATGACATCGGGGATCAGCACTTTCCCCAGACTCACGATCTTCTCAATCTGTTCTTTCACCGTGCGCATGACGGCTTCCGTTTCGAGGGACGCGCCCGTGGGTTTCGATTCCGCCAACTTTTCGATCCGGACGGAATAGTAGGGATCGCTTTGGATATAGTCCTTGATCTTTCCTTTCGTCAGCCCTTGAACGAGGATCTTGATCCGCTCGTCGGGCAATTTCAGCATCCGCATGATGATGCCTACTGTTCCGACGGCATGAATGTCTTCCGGTTTGGGATTTTCCACGTCCAACGATTTTTGCGTCGCCAGGAAGATCATGCGGTTGCCGGCCAACGCCGCTTCGATCGCTTTGATCGACATGTCTCGACCGACGAACAAGGGCAGGACCATGTATGGGAAGACCACGATGTCCCGGACCGGCAACATGGGAAGCTGGTCGGGGGGTTCGATGTTCTGCGTGGCTTGGAAATCCTGCTCGGATGATTCTGCCATGAGCTTCCTATTGATCGTGAAGGTGGAGCGGCTTACCCACCGGGGTCAAAAGCGGTGGGTCCTTTTGCCCGGATGCGGGCGCATCATGCTTTGCTCGCGGCACGTTCTCGAAGGGGAGACGGGCGGCCGTTCGGATTGCGCCGCGCCGACGCCGAACCGGGACGCAGGCGTTGTTGAAGAAAATCTCCGAACGAAGGGCCGAGGGACGGATTCTTCAAGGCGAATTCCACCGTCGCGATGAGGAATCCCAGTTTGTCACCGGCATCATGTCGCTGGCCCTGAATTTCGTGGGCGAACATCGGAGCATGTTTGACCAGTTGGCGCAACGCGTCGGTCAACTGTATTTCACCGTTCTTGCCGGGCTGCGTTTTTCGCAGAATGGGAAAAATCTCAGGCGGCAGCACATAGCGACCGATCACGGCCAAGTTGGATGGGGCATCGGCCGGCGCCGGTTTCTCGACAAGGTCGTTCACGCGGTGGAGACCTCCCCCCATGCGCCGCCCGGAGATAATGCCGTATCGGCTCACTTCCTGATGCGGGACTTCCTGGATGCCGAGGACCGCGCCACGGCGCTTCTTGTAAATGTGAACGAGTTGGGCAAGTCCCGGCACCGGGGCGTCGATGATTTCATCGCCCAGAATGACCGCGAACGGTTCATTGCCGATGAGATGCTGCGCGCAGAGAACGGCATGGCCCAGCCCCAGCGCTTCCGATTGCCGCACATAGCAGAAGTTGGCGAGGTTGGAAATATGCCGGATTTGATTCAGGACCTGCGCTTTCCCGCTGCCTTTGAGATTCTCCTCGAGCTCGAGCGAACGATCGAAATGGTCCTCGATCGCCCGTTTGCCGCGGCCTGTGATGACGATGATGTCTTCGATGCCGGACGCGACCGCTTCTTCGACCACATATTGGATCAGCGGTTTGTCAACCAGCGGCAGCATCTCCTTGGGAGACGCTTTGGTGGCGGGCAAGAACCGAGTGCCGAGTCCGGCCGCCGGAATGATGGCCTTGCGCACGTCGAGTCGAGTCATACCGGCGATACTATGTGATGGGATATATGAAGTCAAGATTCACCGGTGCTTTCGCCGCGACCGGTGAGAACTCCGGTGCGCCTGAAAAATTCTTTACATTGATTCATGTGCTCAATATAATCCGAGAGTTTCAGAATTCCTGCTGGCCGTCAGTAAATCTCTTGATGGTGTTGCGTTCGACATGGCACTTCGGTGATCTCAGTCCCGAAAGTTCGGTGACCTGCCCTGTTCCGCCAGACACGTCGTGCGACCGAAGACGCGCTGTTCTTCACTGTTCCGATTGAGCGGGTCATTGAAAACCACGTCGGCGGCGCGTGAAGATCGTTTGCCGGACTCTTTGGGGATCAATATCTCCGGGAAATCGGCTGGCCGGCGTTCCTGAAGCCGTGCCGCTTGATATTGCGTCTTCTATGGGCAAGCCGCAATTCCGGCCTGGATGCCGTCGTAACTTTGGAGAACGACATCAAACCGGCGGCGCGGCCGTGTCTTGCGCGTGGAGGCGCCCATTGACTCCCGCCGGAGCAGAGACTGTAGTAATCGGGCTCGTACTGAGTTGACCGCTCAAGTCCGCGATGAGGGTAGCAACACATTCATGACTAATGCGGGCTAGAGTGATCGATGGGGAAGGCGGGCACTGGGTTCGGGCCCTGGCGCTTGGACTAGCCGTCGTGTCCGCAACGCTGGCTCCGCTGAGCGTCGTTGCGCAGGTTTCCGGGCCCCGCGTCAAAGCCGTAGAAATCCGAGGAAATAAACATATCGAATTGGATGCGATCCAGGGCCGCGTGACGCTGAAATCCGGCGATGCCTATACGGCGGAGGCGCTCCGGGCGCAGATTAAGGTTCTATATGACACGGGATTCTTCGAGGATGTGCAGGTGGAGACGGAGCCGACGGCGGACGGCGTCGCGGTGGTGTTCGTGGTGCGGGAAAAGCCTTTCATCACTGAGATCGTCTTTGACGGCAATGAAAGCCTGAGTGACGACAAACTTAAGGAAAAGATCACTATTAAAAGCCAGTCCTTTTTGGATCAACAGCAGGCCAAGGAAAGCGCCGATAAGATTCGTCTCGCGTACCAGGAAGACGGCTATTACAACTGCGAGGTCATTCCCGTCATTCAGACCGTCGAAGAAGACCGCAAGCGGCTGACCTTTTTCATCAAGGAGGGCGAGAAGGCGCGCATCAAATCGGTGACCTATGAAGGGATGCGGGCGCTCACGAAAGAGGAAGCGTTCAAAGTGACGGCGACGCGAGAATGGATTCCCTGGTACGGCTTGATCACTCAATTCAAGCTGCCGTCCTTGCTGTCGGACGCCGGCATCCTCAAACGCGAAGAAGTGGTGAATGATATCGAGCGTATCCGGGAGCTCTATCTCAACAAGGGTTATATGAATGTCCAGATCAGCCAGCCGGAGATCGAGCTGAGCGAGGACAAGAAATGGTTCATGGTCCACTACTCGGTGGTGGAGGGCGAACCGTTCACGGTCTCCGAGGTCGGCTTTCGCGGCAATACGGTCTTCGAGGAGAGCGAGTTGCGGGAAGGGCTGGGCATCAGACCCGGGGAAATCTTCCAACGGGCGAAGATCCGAAGCGAAATCACGAGAATCACCGATCTCTATGGGGCGCGCGGCTACGCGTTCGCGGACGTCATGCCGAACGTCAACTCCGACAATGAGCGCAAGACGGCCGCGATCATTCTCAACGTCAAGGAAGGCGAGATGATGCGGATCCGAGAGATCCACATCAACGGCAACGACAAGACCCGCGACAACGTCATCCGGCGGGAACTCCGGGTCGATGAGCAGGACGTGATCGATACGACCGCGCTGAAACGAAGCTTCCAGCGCCTGAACAATTTGAACTTTTTCGAGACGGTCGAAATCTTGCCGCAGCAGGTTGAGCCGGACAAGGTGGATCTGAACGTCAAGGTCAAGGAAAAGCCGACCGGGCAGTTCAGCATCGGCGGCGGGTTCAGCACGCTCGACAAATTAGTCGCAATCGCCGACATCACCGAAGGCAATCTCGGAGGCCGCGGCTGGCTGGGACGCGTCCGGGGACAACTGGGCCAGCAGCGTACGCTGGGCCTGATCACGTTCCGCAACCCGTACGTCAACGATTCCTATAACTCCCTGCAGTTGGATGTTTACCGGACGATGACGAACTTCATCTCCTATTTTGAATCCAAATCCGGCGCAAGCGTGGCATGGAGCCGCTGGTTGTCTGAATATGTCAATGCCAGCGTCAGTCTTTTCGGGGAACAACTGGAGTATAAAAATCCCACGGCCGATGCCCCGGAAATTATTCTGTCGCAGTTAGGGCACCAATCTTCGACCGGGTTCCGAACATCGTTGTTTCGGGACACGCGGGATTATTATCTCGATCCGCGGACGGGATGGCGGATGAGTGTCGGGTTCGACTACGGAACGCCGACGCTGGGAGGCACCAATCATTTCTACAAATTTAATATCGACGTGATCAAGTATACGCCGCTGATTTACGATACTCGATTTTCCATCCACGCGCGCTATGGGGTCGCGGAAGGCATCGGCGACAAACCGATTCCGCTCACCGAGCGGTTTTTTGTCGGCGGCATCAATACGATGCGCGGATTTGTTTTCGGCCGCGCGGGGCCGGTCACGCCCAGTGGATCGCTGCTCGGCGCCGCGAAGCAGTTGATCTTCAACAATGATTTTATTTTCACCATCTCGTCGGAAGCGAAGCTGAACGGCGTGATCTTTTTCGACTATGGTAAAGGGTTCGACGACAATGAGCCGGTGGATTTCAAACTGCGGGCGACCGCCGGGCTTGAAGCGCGGTGGATTTCTCCGTTCGGGCCGCTGCGTGCCGCCTATGGCATCAATCTGGATCCCAATCCGAACGAACGCAAAGGAGTCTTCGAGTTCACGATCGGCTCATTGTTCTAATCGAATAGGGCCGATGCGTTTCAATGGAAACCGATCAACCATGGCGGCTCTGCGGCCGGCATGGCCGCTTGTGGAGGGATATGAAAGCATTGCTGATGTGGGGAGCCGCGATAGTCCTACTGGTCGTCACAGCGGGCGGATGTAAATCCGGCGATCCGGCCGGACCGCCGGTAACCCGGGTCGGGGTGGTGGATCCCCAGCGGATCCTCAACGAAACCAATGCCGGGAAAAAGGCGCGTGAGACGCTGACGTCGTTTACGAAGAACCGCCAGGCGCTCATTGAACTGGAGGAAAAAGAGCTGCGCCGGTTGGAAGAGGATTTCGTGAAGCAAGGCAGTGTGTTGAGCCCGACCGCGAAGCGCGAGCGGGAGGAGCAATTCCGGCGCCGCATGGCCGAGTACCAGCAGAAAGTCAATGAGTTGAATCGCGAGGTACAGGACAAGCAGAAAGACGTGCTCGACGGATTTCGGGACAAGATCGAAGCGGTCTCCTCGAAGGTCGCCAAGCGGCTGGGCCTGCATCTGATCATGGACCGCGGCCGTGGCGGCCCGACCATTTATTTCGAGGACTCTATCGATTTGTCCACGCAGGTCATCGAAGAATTCAATCAGGATTATCCATGATCCCCAAGGGAGGACCCATGAGACGCGTTATTGTAGCAGCCGCCGTCATGACCGCGGCGCTGGTTCAAGTGGCCGCTGCGGCCGAGGCGTTCAAGGTGGCGATCATCGACCAGCAAGCGGTGATCGAACGCAGCGTCGCGGGCAAGCGGGCGCTGGATGAAATGAAGAGCTATTCGACCACGCGGCAGCGGATCGTCGAGGCCGACGATGCGGAGCTCAAAGAATTGGAGAAAACCAGCCAGGATGCCGGCCTGTCCGAAGAGGCCCGGAAGGACAAACAGGAACAATTTCGGACGAAGCTCGATGCCTATCAGCGCCGCATCCAAGAGTTCAATCGCGAGGTGCAGGACAAACAGCGCGGCATGATCGCCGAATACGCGAAGAAAATTCGCGACGCGGCGCTGGTCGTCGCGCAAAAAGAGGGATACACGGCCGTCATCGACAAAGGAAGCGAAGGCACCGTGAAAATCGTGCTGTATCACCACCCGTCGGTCGATCTGACGGACAAGGTCATCAAGGAATTGGACCGGCAGAACAAGTGATCGGATCATACGTTTAACCAGGAGGCAGGGCTGATGTCGGGGATGGATGTAGAGCAGATTCAGGCCTTATTGCCCCATCGGTATCCGTTTCTGTTCGTGGATCAAATCCGTGAGCTGGAACCGGATCGCCGGATCGTGGGGATTAAGAATGTCACGATCAATGAGCCGTTTTTTCAGGGACATTTCCCGGGACGTCCCGTCATGCCGGGTGTGCTGATCATCGAGGCCATGGCGCAGGTGGGCGGGGTCCTGGCGTTCAAGTCGCTCGGGCATGTCGCCCGTCCGGTCGTCTATCTCACCGGTGTCGATCAGGCCAAGTTTCGAAAACCGGTCGTGCCGGGCAACCAACTGCGTTTCGAGGTCGATGTCGTCAAGAAGCGGCCGCCGTTCTGGAAGATGAAAGCGCAGGCGTTCGTGGCCGACGACCTTGTCTGTGAAGCGGAAGTGACGGCGATGGTCACGGAAGAAAAAACGGCGGACGGTAAATGATCGGAGGTCCTGAGTGAAGATTCATCCGACAGCGGTGGTACATCCCAAGGCCGAATTGGCGGACGACGTCGAGGTCGGTCCCTATGCAGTAATAGGCGAACATGTCCGTGTAGGCAAGCACACGAGGCTGCTGTCTCATGTCTGTGTGGAGGGATGGACGGAAATCGGCAACGACTGTGAGCTGCATCCCTTTGTCTCGGTCGGGGGGCCGCCCCAGCATTTGCAGTATCAAGGAGAGCCGACGAAGGTGATCATCGGCCACCACAATATCCTGCGGGAATATGTGACCGTCAATCGGGCCACGATGCAGGGCGGCGGGAAGACGACGATCGGCGACCACAACTTTCTCATGGCCTACGTCCATGTGGCGCATGATTGTCATCTGGGGAATCATTTGATCCTGGCGAATGCCGCCAGTCTGGCGGGACACATCACGATCGGCGATCATGCGATCATCGGCGGCCTCTCCGGGATTCATCAATATGTCCGGATCGGTCCCTATTCGATGGTCGGCGGCTGTTGCGCCCTTGGGCAGGACCTGCCGCCGTTCATGCGGGCGGCGGGCGGCTATCGCGCGCGCATGTACGGTCTGAATTCCATCGGACTGCGGCGCCACGGCTTTTCGGCCGAGCGGATTACGGTGCTCAAACACGCGTACGACCTGCTCTTTCGGTCCGGTCATCGCGTGGCCGAGGCCGTCAAGCTGGCCAAGGAATCATTCAAGGATAATCCGGACGTGATGCAGGTGACGGCGTTTATGGAGGGGACGAAGCGAGGCATTTGCCACTCGGTCGGAAAGGACCAGGAACATGAGGATGAGTAGGAGGCCTGGTCCGCATGGACGATAACGGTTCGCGCCCCCCCGCCGGATCCCGGATCGGCCTCATTGCCGGAAACGGCCGCTTTCCGATCATCTTCGCCGACAATGCGCGGCGGCTCGGCTATTCCGTCAGCGCCGTGGCTCACGAAGGGGAAACGGAGCGAGAGTTGGGCGAGCACGTGGAACGCATTCATTGGATCAAAATCGGCCAGTTCAACAAGCTGATCAAGGCGTTGAAGGGCGATGGGGTGCGGGAGGCCGTCATGCTGGGCGGCATCAAAAAAACGCACGTCTTCACGACGGTGCGGCCGGATTTTCGCGCGCTGGCGCTGGCGGCGCGCCTCCTCCGCTACAAGGACGATCAAATCCTGCGCGAGATCGCCGCCGAATTGGAAGGCGAAGGAATCGTCATCAGGGAATCGACGTTCGGCTTGCAGGGGGTCTTGGTGGAGGAGGGAACGCTGACCAAGCGGGAACCGACCAAGAAGGAATGGGACGACATCCGGTACGGATGGGAGGTAGCCCACCACATCGGTTCACTCGATATCGGGCAATGCGTCGTCGTCAAGGATACCGTAGTGGTGGCGGTCGAGGCTGCCGAAGGGACGGACGGCGCGATCACGCGCGGCGGCGAGCTCGCGCAGCAGGGAGCAGTCGTCGTCAAGCGGTGCAAGCCGCAACAGGATTTGCGGTTCGATCTGCCGGCTGTGGGACCGAGGACCATCGAGGTCATGAATTCGGTCAAAGCCTGCGTGCTCGCCATGGAAGCCGGTCGCAGCGTCTTATTGGACCGGGAAGAGACCATCCAGAAGGCCGATCGGGCCGGAATTGCCATCGTGGGAATGACGCGGGCATGAGATTCCTGCCCGCGCGAGCGAACTGCTGCAGCCGGCGGGTCGGCGCATGAAACGGATCCGAACAGGGGTGATCGGAGTCGGCCATTTGGGGCAGCATCATGCGCGTCAATACGCCACCCTCCCCGGTTCGCAATTGATCGGTGTCGTGGACAGCGATCCCGGCCGCGCCAAACTGATTGCGGATCGGCATGCTGTCCGATCCTATCCGCAAATCAACAGTCTTCTGGCGGATGTCGAGGCGGTCAGCATCGCCGCTCCCACGTCGGCCCATTTTTCGCTGGCGAAGAGCTGTCTTCTCGCGGGCAAGCATGTGTTGGTGGAAAAGCCCGTGACCGTCACGCCCGCGGAGGCGCGGGAGCTGATCGAACTCGCGAAGGCGCACGGCTGTCTGTTGCAGGTCGGGCACAGCGAGCGGTTCAATCCCATTATGCAACTCATGCGGCAGCATATCGATCGACCGGCCTTTATCGAGTGTCACCGGTTGAGTTCGTTCGGCGAGCGGGGAACGGATGTCGATGTGGTGCTGGACCTCATGATTCACGACCTGGACCTCGTCTTGTCTTTTGCGCCGGGGCCGTTGGAAGAAGTGCGGGCGGCCGGTGTGCCCGTGCTCTCTCGGAATATCGATATCGCGAATGCACGCCTGGTCTTCGGCGGCGGCTGTGTGGCCAATCTCACGTCGAGCCGGGTCTCCATGACGAAGATGCGCCGCCTGCGGGTCTTTCAGCGCGATCGCTACGTGTCCATGGATTTCCAGACGCGCCAGGGCATGATCAGCCGGCGCTTGCAGCAGACGGGTGAGCGGCCGACCATCGAGGTCGAGCACTTTCGAGGGACCGAAGAGGAGCCGCTCAAGCTGGAAGTGGAATCGTTCCTTCAGGCGATCGCGACCGGATCACAGCCGGTCGTGGGAGGCGAGGCAGGGCTCGCCGTGCTTGAATTGGCTTACCAGGTTCTTGACGCGATCGGGCACTTTCTGGAACGCCATACGGCGGGAGGCGACGAGAGAGATGCGATTGGTTCAACGATGCTTCCCAATTGAACCGGTCCGGCCGGATCGGGTGTCTTTCCTGTAAGCATGGCGCGAATTCTGATCATCACCGGGGAGGCTTCGGGTGACCTGCACGGGGCCAATCTCGCGCGCGCCTTGAAGGAAGTGGATGCGTCGCTGTCGGTCGTCGGCATCGGGGGCGCCCGTATGAAGGCTGCGGGGATCGACATGATTCCGGACGTAGCCCAACTCGACATCATCGGGTTGATCGGTCCGGCTGCCGTGAAAACGATGATCCGTCGCGTCAGAAGCATTCGCCGGGTTATTCGCGCCGAACCCTGGGATTTGGTGGTCTTGATCGATAATCCCGGCCTGAATTTTCACTTCGCGCGCGTCGCCAAAGCGGCGGGCCGGCGCGTGCTCTACTATATTGCGCCCCAGATCTGGGCCTGGCGGCCTCGCCGCATCCGCTGGATCCAACGCCGCGTGGACCATGTCGTCGTGATTCTTCCCTTCGAAGCGGACCTGTATCAACGCGCCGGAGTGCGCTGCACCTTCGTCGGTCATCCATTGCTTGACGAGGTGGCTCCTTCGTATGATCGGGCGGAGCTTCGCAAGGGTTTCGGTCTGGAGGAGGGCCGCCCTGTGATCGGGTTATTGCCCGGAAGCCGACAAGGAGAGATCCGATCGCTGTTGCCCGTCATGTTGGACACGGCGGCGCGTTTGTCGGCTCGTAAGCCCATGCAATTCATCCTGGCCCAGGCGCCTTCGGTTTCCGACGCGCTGCTTCAAGAATGTCTGGCGCAGAGTCGGGTACCGGTCCAAGTGATCCATGGGCAGGCCAGCGAGGTGATGGCCGCCTCGGATCTGTTGTTCGTGGCATCCGGGACCGCGACGTTGCAGGCGGCGGTCGTCGGCACGCCGATGATTTTGCTCTACGCGACGACGTGGCTGACCTATCGCATCGCCAAGTTCTTGATCCGGGTGAACTGCATCGGCTTGGTGAACTTGGTCGCGGGCCGGAAGATTATCCCCGAGCTGATCCAGCAGGAGGCGACCGCCGACCGGCTGTATCAGGAGGCCGAACGGTTGTTGCAGGATCGCGAGGCCTATGATCAGATGAGAACGGCCTTACTGGCGGTCCGCGAAAAGCTTGGTCAAGCGGGAGCCTCCCGGCGGGCCGCTGAAGTGGTCGCGGCGGAGTGTCGTCGATGAACCAATATCTCCGGCTCATTCGGTATTTGAAGCCGTACCGGGTGCGCCTCGTGGCAGCCTTCGTCTGCGCGCTCCTGGTGGCCGGATTGTCCGGCGCCTATGCCTGGCTGGTGCGGCCGGTGCTCGACGGCCTCTTCATCAGCAAAGATGAGCGGCTCCTGGTTGTTCTACCCCTCGCCATCTTGACGGTGGCCGTCTTCAAGGGCGTCTTCAATTACGGCCAGAATTATCTGATGAACTATATCGGCAACCAGGTCATCGCCGATATCAGGGAACAGCTGTTTCTAAAGCTGGTGCACCTGCCGATCCGCTACCACGACACGAATAGTTCGGGCCGTTTGGTATCCCGCGTGATCAACGATGTTTCCTTGATGGCAAATGCCGTTGCGGGCGTGCTCAAGGATCTGTTCCAACAGGGCCTGACGTTTCTCGCCATGATGGGAGTGATTTTCTATCAAAATTGGAAATTGGCGATCGTCTCCGTCGTCGTCGTGCCGATTTCCGTGACCGTCATGGTGCGCATGGGCCGAAAGCTGCGCGGCTTGGCGACGCGCGGCCAAGAGCGCATGGGGGATATGGCCTCCACCTTGCAGGAAGCCTTGGCCGGGATTCGGATGGTCAAGTCTTTCGGGCGGGAAGAAGAAGAAGCGCGCCGCTTCACGAGCAGCAATAAAGCCTTCGTGCACACGACCATGAAAGCCATCCAAGTGTCCTCCCTCGGTTCGTCTCACATGGAGGTGATCGGCGTCTTGGGCGTGGCGGGGATCATATGGTACGGCGGCTATTTGGTCATCCATGATGAGATGACGCCCGGCGCGTTTTTCTCCTTCCTGGCGGCGATGTTCATGGCCTATTCTCCGATCCGCCGCCTGTCCGGCGCGAACAACACCGTCCAACAGGCGTTGGCGGCGGCCGAGCGGGTATTCGGAGTGCTGGATATGGAGACGGAGCAGGAAGCGAACCACGGCCGGCTCGACATCCCGGCCATCGCCACATCGCTGGAGTTTCGCGATGTGTCGTTCCGGTATGACGGCCATACCCTGTCGGCCCTCAACGGGGTGGATCTGACCATTCGCGCGGGGGAAATCATCGCTTTTGTCGGGAGCAGCGGGAGCGGGAAGACCACGCTCGTGAGTCTGCTGCCTCGATTTTATGAGCCGACGCAGGGCGGCATTCTGATCGACGGAGTGAACCTCCGCGACTGCACATTGCGATCGCTGCGCGCTCAAATCGGCATCGTCTCGCAGGAAGTGGTGCTGTTCGATGACACGGTCCGGAATAATATCGCCTACGGGAGAAGCGGCGCTTCGGACGAAGATGTGGCTCGGGCCGCGGCATTGGCCTATGCTCATGAATTCATCATTCGGCTTCCGGACGGGTATAACACATTGATCGGCGAACGAGGCTTGAAATTGTCCGGTGGAGAACGCCAGCGATTGGCCATCGCCCGGGCGATTCTTCGCGATCCGCCGATTCTCATTCTGGATGAAGCCACCTCGGCGCTCGATACGGAATCAGAGCGTGTGGTCCAAATGGCGCTGGCAAATCTGATGCAGAACCGTACGACTCTGGTCATCGCGCACCGCCTGTCGACGATTCAAAACGCCGACCGCATCGTGGTGCTCGACCGCGGGCGTATCATGGAAATCGGTTCCCACGATGAATTGTTGCGCCACGGCGGTATCTACAAGCGGCTTTATTCCATGCAATTTACCGACGCGCCCTAAGAAATACGAGTTCGATTTGGCGGGGAGGAGAACTTATGCCGGCAGAATGGGACGCGGAGAAGTTAATTGAAGCCGTGCAGAAGGCAACGCCGTCGATTTGGTGAAGTGCAGACCTCGCGACATGAGAAGGTAGGTAGTGGGTCTCCACAGCATTTGGTCTTGATCAAGGAGTGGATGCCCGCCTTCGCGGGCATGACGCAAAAGGAAACTGACCCACTACCAGAAGGTACGATGTCGTGAAATACGATCATGTGATTTGGTAAAGTGAAAACTTCACCCGATCACTACTTCGCCAAGTCTTACTTTACCTTACTTGGTTGCCCATGTTGAAGCCGCTGGTTTCCCAGATTAAACTGACCTGCGTTCCGCCGGTCGGCTATGGGATGATCCGCCTTCTGGCCCGCACCATCGGAATACAGGTCGAAGGAGCGCACATCGTCGATTCGTTGCTGGCCCAAGGCAAGCGGATGATCATTGCCTTCTGGCACTCGCAGCAACTGATGATGCCGCTCGCCTATCGGGGCTCCGAAGCCCATGTCCTCATCAGCCGGCATGGCGACGGAGAACTCATCCACCGCATCATCGCCCGATTCGGCCTGCGGGCCGTGCGGGGATCGAGTACCAGGGGAGGGACGGAAGCGCTCAGAGAGCTGATCCGGCTCGGCCGATCCGGGGTGGACCTCGTCATTACGCCGGACGGACCGAAGGGACCTCGCCATGTGGCGAAGCTGGGCGTCGTGCAATTGGCCAAGGTCACGCAGCTTCCGATCATCCCGCTCGCCTTCGGCTGCTCAAAAAAAAAGTCTTTGCAAGTTGGGACCGATTGATCATGCCCTATCCCTTCTCGCGCGGCGTCTTCTTGTGGGGCAATCCCATCCTCGTCCCGCCTGATGCCACCGCATCCGAGTTGGAGCAGAAGCGGGTTGAACTGGAGGAGACCCTCAATCGTATGATCCTTCAGGCGGATCATGCCGTATCGCGGACATCCACGTGATGTGGTACGCCCTGTATAATGCACTGCTTTTGCTGGCCTCCCCCGTCATTCTGATTATCTTAGTCGCCAAGCGGCGCTGCCGGCGCGGGTTGCCGGCGCGGTTCGGATTAGGTTTGTCTCGTCCCGGCGGGAAGGACTCCGGCGAGCCGGTGATTTGGATCCATGCCGTGTCATTGGGCGAAGTGGTTGCCGCGGCTCCGCTCGCGCGCGCGTTGCATGAACGTTTTCCCGCCTACCGAATCATCGTCTCGACCGTCACCGAGACCGGCCGGGAAGCAGTCGAACAGCGTCTGGCGGGCGTGGCGGAACACCGCTATGCGCCGCTTGATTTCCCGTGGGTCGTCGCGCGGGTCGTGGACTGTTGGCGGCCTCGCCTGTATCTATTCGTCGAAACGGAGCTGTGGCCGAACTTGCTTCGACTGTTGGAGCGTCGCCACATTCCCACGGTCCTCGTGAACGGACGGCTTTCGACGCGATCGTATGAACGGCAACGGGCGAGCCTGGTGCGCCCCTTGTACCGGCTGATGCTGCGGACTATTTCCTGTTGTCTGATGCAGTCGGAGCGTGATGCCCGGCGCGTGATTGATCTCGGCGCCGACCCGGCCAGAGTCCGGTGCACGGGCAATATCAAGTTTGATCAGCCGGTTCCGCACAAGCCGCCGGCGGGTTCCATTCTCTCCCGAGCTTCCCTTGGGGTCGCCGAGCATGACCGGCTGTTCATCGCCGGCAGCACGCACGCCGTGGAAGAAGAGCAACTGCTGCATTGCTACCGGCAGGTGAGTCGCGACGTGCCGTCGCTGGTGTTGGCGCTTGCTCCCCGGCATATTGAACGCGCCGCGCAGGTGGAAGCCCTGGTTCGAGCGGCCGGCCTGCCGGTGCTGCGTCGAAGCATGATTGGAAGCCGCGAGGCCGCCGTGCCGCCGAACGGGCCGCGAGTCATCATCCTGGACAGCCGGGGCGAACTGGCGTGGTTCTACAAGGAGGCAGAGGCGGCGTTCGTCGGAGGAACGCTGGTGCCGGTCGGCGGGCACAATCTGCTGGAGCCCGCCGTATGGGGCAAACCGGTCTTCTTCGGACCCTATACCGATCATTGCGCGGAAGTGGCCGATCTCTTGATCGCGGCCGATGGAGGCCTGAGGGTCGATAGCGGTGATGATCTGGCGCGCCAACTGACCGCGGTACTGAAGGACGAAGCTCGGTTGGCACGGATAGGCCGGGCGGCTCGGCAGGTCGTGCAAGAGAATCAAGGGGCGCTCCAGCGAAGCCTCGATCAGATCAGCGCCTTCCTACCGGGCGCCGATTCCACGCCCGATGCACCGGCCGGCGGGCTCGTGTTCACGCTTTCGAGCCGCGGGTCATGATCGCCGGAAGCCGCCGCGCGGCGCTCGTTCGATCTCTTCGATGGCTGGGCTGGCCGTATGGGTGGGCGGCGCGCGTGCGCGCGTGGTTGTATCGGCGGGGTTGGTTGCCGGCCTACAGACTTCCCCGGCCCGTGATCAGCATCGGCAATCTGACCGTCGGGGGGACCGGAAAAACACCGGTCGTGATCTATGTGGTGGAATGGCTGTCGGCAAGAGGCAAACGGGTGGCCGTTCTCAGCCGGGGATATCGGCGGCGTTCCACTCAGCGGCATCTGTTGGTATCGGACGGGGATCGGGTGCTCGCCGATGCCGACCAAGCCGGCGACGAACCGTATCTGATTGCGCGACGTTGCCCGCAGGCTGTTGTCGCGGTCGGTCCGGATCGATACCGCCTCGGACGATGGGTGCTTGAACAAGGTCCCGTCGATTATTTTGTATTGGACGACGGGTTTCAACATTTGCATCTGCATCGCGACCTTGATTTGCTTCTGCTGGATGCCACGGATATCGCCGGTATTCAGGCTCTGTTGCCGGTCGGCCGGCTCCGGGAGCCTTTATGCGCGGCGTCCCGCGCCTCCGCTCTTCTTTTGACGCGGGCCGACAAGGAGTCCCAGGTCGGCGCGGTATGGGAAACCGTCAGACGAGCCTGCGGCCTGCTGCCCGAACCGATCAGAGTTCTCTTCAAGGCCGACGACCTGATTCATGTCACGACAGGCGAGCGTCGGAGCGCGGGGCGCTTCTCCGAGAAGCGCGCCGTCCTGTTCAGTGGAATCGGGAATGCCGCCGCTTTTCACGATCTCGTCGCCGGCCTCGGCATCGCGGTGGCCGATGCCGTCGTATTGCCCGATCATGCGCGGTATGATCACGCCATGTTGAATAATATTCGTGAGCGGGCGAAGCGGGTGGACGCCGATCTTTTAGTCACGACGGAAAAGGATGCCGGAAAGATCGCGATGTTTTTGACGCCGGGAGATTCTTGTTGGGCCTTGCGTCTGTATACCGATATTCCGGCCGGCCGGGAACGCTTGGAGCAATTGATGATCTCCGCCACGGCAGGATGCGCAACGGAGGCCTGTGCATAAGGATCGAATCAGGCGGATCGTGATCCGAGGACCCAACTGGATCGGCGATGCGGTGATGAGCGAGCCGGCCATCAGTGCCGTGCGGCGCCTCTTTCCCGGCGCCGAGATCACCCTGCTGGTGAAACCGGCCATCGCGGAGCTCTTTGCCCATCACCCCGCCATTGATCGGATCTTGGTGTACGATGATCGGGGGCGCCATGCCGGACTGTCGGGCAAATGGACATTGGCTCGTGTTTTGCGGCGCCATCGCTTTGATCTCGCGATCCTGCTTCAGAATGCGTTCGAGGCGGCTCTGCTGACCTTGGTGGCGGGCATCCCGCGCCGATACGGGTATGCGACGGACGGTCGCACGCTGCTGCTGACCGACCCGGTGGTTGCGACGCGGGAAGGATCCCGCCATCAAGTTCATTATTACTGGGACTTGATGAAGCCGTTTGGGGCGGAAGGTCCTCCGCCTGCGCCCAAGTTCGTGGTGACGCGCCAGGAGGAACTTGCCGTTGCCGCTCGCCTGGGCGATGCGGGCATCGCGCCGTCCGATGTGTTGATCGGCATCAATCCCGGCTCAACCTATGGTGGCGCCAAACGTTGGCTTCCGGATCGGTATGCCGACGTGGTGAATCGGCTCAGTGAACGATATGGAGATTCCAGCCGGATCCGTGTCGCCGCGGCTATTCTCGGGGCGAAAGGAGAAGAGTCACTCGGACAGTCCATTGCCGAACGCCTCCGGATGAAATCGGTGGTGTGTTCCGGACAGACGACGATACGTGAATTAATGGCGCTCGCCAAACGATGCCAGCTCTTGCTCACGAACGATACGGGGCCGATGCATATTGCGGCGGCGTTCGAAGTGCCAACGGTGGCGGTATTCGGGCCGACGGATTGGCGGACCACCGCCCCCTTCGGGGGGCAGTTCCGGCTCGTGAGAAAGGATGTCGCCTGCGCTCCCTGCTTGTTGCGCGAATGTCCGATCGACCATCGATGCATGACGGGGGTAACGGTCGAAGAAGTCTATCAGGCGGCAAGCGATCAGTGGGGACGGGATGAATCCGTGCACGCTGTCGGAGAGATACAGGATTCGCATGATTCCGAAACATCCGACCCTGGTCGGTCGCTTGCGGGCTTTACCGTATTTCTGGATCGGGACGGCACACTGAATGAAGACTCCGGATTCGTCAAAACGCCGGATGAATTGAAGCTGCTGCCCGGCGTTCCCGAGGCGCTGGGCCGGTTGCAGCAGGCCGGGGCCTCCCTCATTGTGCTGACGAATCAGTCCGGAGTCGGGCGAGGATTCTTCACCTTGCGGGACCTGGAATCGATCCATGCCCGACTTCGGGACCTGCTGGCTCGCACGCAGGTGAAGCTGGACGCGATATATTTTTGCCCGCATCATCCGAGCGAAGATTGTCCATGCCGGAAACCGAAGCGCGGCATGGTGGATCGAGCCGTGGCCGAACGACGGATCGATCTGTCGCGATCCTATCTGATCGGTGACCAGGCGCGTGACATCGAGCTGGCCCATCTCGCCGGTATCCCCGGCCTGTTCGTGACATCCGGCCCGGCCGGCCGCCAACCGTTGCTGGAACTGGAATCAAAGGGAATCCAACCCCGTCGAACGGTTGCGTCGCTGGCGGAGGCGGCGGAATGGATTCTTGAGGATGCGATTGAGGCAAGCCGGGGCTCACCGGAATTGCAGGCGGCGCCGCGAGACCAATAGCCGATGGCTCCCCATCCCTACATCCGCCGAATCCTGCTGATCAAACCCAGCTCTCTTGGAGATATCGTCCATGCCCTGCCGACTCTGGCGGCATTGCGGAACCGGTTTCCCTGGGCCTCCGTCACCTGGGCGGTCAAGCGACAGTGGGCCGGATTGGTCGAACGAGCCGAGGGAGTGGATCGGATCGTGACGCTCGACGGCGGGCTCCGTGGCTGGCTGGCGCAAGTGCCGGCGATCCGCGCTGTGCGGTTTGATCTGGTGATCGATCTACAGGGGCTGTTTCGCAGCGCCATCCTGGCTTGGCTGAGCGGCTGTTCCAGGCGTGTAGGGTTTGCAACCGGCCGCGAAGGCAGTCCATTGTTCTATACCGAACGGGTTCCTGTGCCGACCGTCCACATGCATGCGGTGGACCGGTATCTTCTCGTGGCGGAGGCGCTCGGCGCCTCAATGCCGGCTCCGCCCGATTTCCGCTTCCGGGAGCGGGAACAGGATGCGCGGCTGCTTCGAGAGGTGCTCCTGCGCGAGGGACTCGCTCCGGATCGGCCCTGGCTGGCCATGAATGTTTCAGCTCGCTGGGTCACGAAACGGTGGCCGGCTGAACATTTTGCCCGGACGGCCGATTTGTTGACGCGGGAAGGATTGGGACCGGTCGTGTTTATCGGCGGGCCCTCCGAAAGGCAGGACTCGGCGCGTGTCCGGTCGATGATGCAGACAAACGCGGTTGATTTAACCGGGCAGACTGCGGTAGGACTGCTTCCCACATTACTCCGGCAGGCAGTCGCGCTGGTCACCAATGATTCCGGACCGATGCATATCGCCGCGGCGGTCGGAACGCCGGTGGTGGCGCTCTTCGGCCCGACTGACCCGGTCCGAACCGGCCCGTACGGAACGGGTCATGCGGTCTTGACCCATGACCTTGCGTGCAGGCCCTGCCTGAAGCGGCGGTGCCATTATACTGTTCCCATGGCGTGCCTGTCCGGCGTGACTCCCGAATTGGTGGTCGAGGCTGTTCGGGATCGCGTGAAGCAACATCTGACTCCGTCAACCACGTGAACATTTTCATTGCAGAATCGAGCACGACGGTGGGCGGGCAGGAACTTGCCGTCCTTCTCCACGCGGAGCGGCTGCTGAAGCGGGGACACCGCCTGCGTTTGATTTTGGAGCCGGGCAGTCCCATTCATCGCATGGCCGTGGAGCGATCGTTGCCGGTCGAGCCGGTGGGCATGCAGCGATGGCGGTATCCGCTCGCCATCAACCGGTTCCGCCGCCTGTTGGATCGAGACCGGCCGGCCATCCTCCATGTGAATAGTTCCCGCGACAGTTGGATCGGCAGCCTCGCGGCGAAACTCGTTCAACCCCGCCCCAAGGTCATCCGGACCCGGCATATCTCCGCCCCGCTGAACAATAGCGTGGTCACGCGGCTCTTGTACCGCCGGCTCCTGGACATGGTGATCGTGACCGGGGGCGAGCGGACAAGACGGGATCTGATTGAACGGGACGGCTTGGAGGCGGACCGGGTCGTGGCGTTCCCGATCGGCCTCGACGTCGAGTATTTTTCACCGGCCGAGCCGGATCGCGATCTTCGTGGTGAACTCGGTCTGCCGCGCCACCACCTGCTGGTCGGACTCATTTCCTATCTGCGCGATTACAAGGGACATTTCTACTTTGTCGAGGCGGCGGCGCAGGTGCTCAAGCAGCGTCAGGATGTGACGTTTCTCATCGTCGGCGAAGGGCCGGAAGAGCCGGTGATCCGAGCGCAGATCGAGCGGCTTGGCTTAACGCGAGAGGTGCTGCTGCTCGGATTCCGCGATGACCTCTTGAACGTCTTCCGGTCGTTGAACGTGTTTGCGATCCCTACGATCGAAGGAGACACCATTCCTCAAGTTCTGATGCAAGCCCTGGCTTTGGGCCTGCCGGTGGTTTCCACGACGACCGGCTCCATCCCGGATGTCCTGCGTGATGAGGATTCGGGCTTCATCGTGCCCCCGCGAGATGCGGATGCGCTGGCCGCCCGCATCGGCCGGCTCTTGGGCGATCCCGCCCTTCGCGCGCGTATGGGAGCGCGGGGACGCGCGACGGTCGTGGCATCCTACTCGATCGACCGCATGGTGGACGAACTGGAACGAGTCTACGAACTGGTGGCCGGCACATGAACGAGAGAACGACAGGCGCCGGTTCATCGGTGCGGCAGCAACTCCTGTTCTGGTGGATCCTGTTCGTGGTCTTCCAATCGGCCGAGCGGGTGTTTTTGTTGAAAGATGCGGCGTCACAAGAAGCGCCGTCCCTCGCGCTCTTGACGCAGACCTTGCTCGTCGGATTGCGCGGCGATTTTATCGTCGCCACCATCGCGTTGGCCTTGGCGGCGCTGGCGGGGGGCATCTTCTCGCTTGCGTGGAACCGGCGCGCGGCGTGGCAACGAGAGCGGGCGCCCTTTCATGCGGCTTATCGGCGCGGCCTGCGGGCCGGCGGTCTGGCGCTTTCCGCCGTCCTGCTCGGTCTGCTCTTTACCGACATGGGGTATTACGGCTTCAATCAACAGCATCTGAATTTCGTCTTTCTCGAATACATCGATGATCTCCTGAGTCATGCGCCCGATACGCAGGAAACCAACCGGCAGGCCGCGCAACAGACGGATGCTGAACTGGGAGATTGGCGGAAATGGGGTGGGCGCGTCGCACAATTCATCCTGCTGCAAACGCTTGCGGTCGGCGCCTGGTGGTGGCTGTACAACAGGGGTGTGGCGCCGGCATTAACGCGGTGGACGCCCACTTCTTCCTTGCGGGCCAACGCCACGTTCGGTCTGTGCCTCGTGGCGGGCGCGTCGGGGTTCCACCATCAAGGACCGTACGGCATTCGCATCGCCGACATCGACAGCACCCTGTACTACACACTGGCGCAGAATCCGGTGCTGTTCGCTTCGGAAGCGTTCCGAATCTCGCGTGTGTCGCACGACGGAACGACGAAGGTGAACGGCGCGAACGTGCTTCCGCCCGATGACGCCCTCCGGACGGCGCAAGCGCTGATCGGACCGGGAGCACAATTTCCCGACGCACGGTTTCCTTTGGTCAAGCACGAACCGGTCGCGCCGCAGGTGATCCGGCTGGATCGGCCCGCCAATGTCCTTCTGATCTTTATCGAAGGCCTCGATCGCCGCTTTCTCGGCCGCACGTACGGTGACACGCCGGGCACGCCGTTCCTGGATCGCCTGAAAAGCGAGAGCCTCTACTTCGAGAACTTTTTCTCGAACGGGGTGCAGACCTCGAGAGGGCTCTTCGCCACGTTATGCTCCTATTACCCGCGACACGGCGCGGCGGCCATGAAAACGCGCTATGCCTACGACTACGCGTGCCTGCCCTCCCTGCTGCAGCGCCACGGGTACCGGACCGAAATGGTCATCGGCCAGCACCGGGATGTCAACCGGCTGCAGACGTTCATGGCCCGCAACGGTTTGCAACGGCTGGTGTCGGAAAGCGATTTTCCCGCCGATGCGGAACGGATCGGGTTGGGGATGTCGGACGGGGCCCTGTTTTCGCTCTTGAAGGAGCGGGTGGAGAAACTCCAAGCCTCTCCGCAACCATTCATGCTGACGACCTTGACGCTGGCGACGCATCATCCTTTCGGCGCACCGCCCGATCACCCGAGCGTGGGGACGCTGCTCCAGCTTCCCGATAAATATATCGGCGCTCTGCGATACACCGACCTGCACCTCGAACGGGTGTTCACGGAACTGCGGCAGGCCGGTCTGCTGCGCAATACCGTGGTCTTTATTCTTGGTGATCATGGGCGGCATGAGACCATTGGAAACACCGAGTTTGAAAAAAAGGCCGGTCATTTTGCGTCCCCCCTGCTCGTGTGGATGGATGAGTCTTTGCGGAGCGAGGCGCGGTATAAACCCCGGACGGTGTCGGCCGTTGCGAGTCAAGTGGATCTCATGCCCACGATCTTGAGCCTCAACGGGGCGGTTCCACGGGCGATTCCGTCGCTCGGCCGAGACCTGACCTGCCTTTTCGCGCACGAGTGTCTTCAGGATAATTTTGCCTATTTGACCAGCATGTATGACGACGCCGTCGGGCTGGCCACCTCGAACGGACTGTTGTTGTATTCATTACGCACGGAACGGCTGACGGACGCCGATTTGTCCTTTCGGATCAGGGCCGGCGGAGTGGAGCCGGCCGATCCCGCGTACGCCCGAGCCTTCCATGATCTGATGGCCCTCTTCCAAATATCCAACAGGGTGCTGGATCAAAATCGTATCTGGTCTTGGAGAGAGTATGGGCATCGTTTATAGGCAAGCGACCGCTTAGTGCGATCAACCCCGGATGCCGCCTGCGCCGGAATGTCGGAAGCCCATGAGAATTGCGTTCATCGTCGAACATCTCGATCCGAATCGCGGAGGTCTGGAGCGGTCGGCGGTGGACTTCCTCACCGAACTGGCGGCGCTTGGACCGGAGATCCACGTAGTGACGCAGAGCGGCGAATGGGAGCATCCTGGTATTCAGGTGCACCGGCTCGGTGTGACCGGATGGACATACGAAGCGCAATATCGTGAATTTGTCGGCCGGGCGCAGCGGTTTCTTGCGGACCGGTCCTGGGATGTCGTGCATGCCGTACGGCCCTGTTTGTCCTGCGACGTGTACCAGCCGCGCGGCGGCATCGTTGAAGCGGGGCAGGCACGTACGGTCGCGACCAGACGGAAGGGTATTGCCCGGCTCATGCGGCAGGTGGGCCTGTTGTTCGACGCAAAGGAGCGATTGCTCGTGTCCCTTGAGCATCGGTTGCTGAACGGGCCGTCTCCGCCGATCGTTGTCGTGCCGAGCGCATATGTGCGCCGGCAACTGGAAGAACGATATCGGCTGCCCGATGAATGCATTAAGCGGGTATTCAATGGTGTCCGGGTGACGTCGATGGACCGGCGGGAACGCGAACAGGTCCGCCGGCGGATGCGGAATGAACTCGGCCTTCCGGATGACTCTTTGGTCGCTATTTTTGTCGGCCACAATTTCAGGCGGAAGGGCCTCGCTCGCATGATCGAATCTCTGACGAAGCCGGCCGCGCAAGCGTGGCGCTTGCTGGTCGTCGGACGAGGCTCAACCGGTTATTATGAGCGCTATGCTGAGCAGGTTCGGATTAAGGATCGGGTGCATTTTTTAGGAAGCCGGGACGATGCCCAGGCCCTCTACTCGGTGGCCGACGTCTGTGTCCTGCCCACGTATAATGATCCGTGCTCGCGGACCGTTCTGGAGGCGCTTTCCCTGGGGCTTCCATGCATCACCACCGCCTATGACGGGTCTTCCGAATGCATGACAGACGGTGAGCATGGTTTTGTGATCGAGTCGCCCGAATCCGTCGATGCGTTGGCCAATGCGCTCGAGAAACTGCGTGACGAGTCCACCCGCCGGCATATGGCTGAACAGACCGTCAAGCTGCGTCCGTATCTCTCGATGCGACGCCACGCGATGGAAATTCTCGCCCTGTACCGCAAAATAGCGGAGAATCGATCTTTGCCGGGACGAGGCGCTCCGGCAAACAATGCGTGCCCGCCTGCCTCTTCGGCTTGATCAGCTCATGGCGGCCATCCTCGAGCCTTGCGGCATGATTCCGGAGGGGAGAGACCGGTGGTCGGCAGACGAATGGATACGCCGGCGCTATGGCCGGTGGACCTGGATCATACGGTCTTCCGCTGCCGGGCCGAGCCTCGATCCTATCTTGGAGGACCCGGACCGGGCACTGGCTGCACGAGCCGATATCCTCAAGATGAACGACTCCATCGCCGTCGCGCGCGTCGCCGGGTATGTCGCAAAGAGATGGATTTCTCATGGAGTCGGCGGGTATCTGAAAGACCGACTTCGCGGGACGCGAGCCGAAAGGACGGCGATCCGTGCTCTCCAGTTGATGGAGGCGGGGATACCGACCGCCGAACCGGTGGCTTGGGGCGCCGCCTGCGGATGGCGAGCCGGCTCCGGCAGCTGTCTGATCATGGAGCGGCTTCCCGGGGTGACGGATCTCGGGCAATGGAAAGGCGATCGTCTGCCGGTTGTCGGCCGCTTCGGGCGTCTGATCGGGGACCTACACGGGCACGGCTTTACGCATCGGGATCTCAAGCCGACCAATCTCCTCGTGGGTTCCGACGGAAGCCCGTACCTGATTGATCTGGACGGTCTCAGGCGGTCGGGCTCGGTCTCGCGCGATCGTGCCGTCGCGGATCTTGTCAAGCTGGCACGCCGCATGGTGGGATTATCCACTCTCTCACCGAGGGAGGCGGCTGAATTTGTGACCCACTACGCGTCGGCGCGGGGGGGTGTATCACGGCGGACCTGGTGGACCATTCTCAAGGCCGAGGCGTGTCTTCATAAAGAATTTTCTCTGCCTTCTCGCGGGAAACAGTGAGAAGCCTCATGCAGGACACCGGTTGTGCGAGCGCTTTGCCCGGTCCGCCGCCTTGACAATCGTGAAGCCGACCTGATAACCCGCATCGTTCATGAAACGGTTCGACGGCAGTCTACGCGCAGGCCGAGGACTGTGTATTCGCCTCGCGCTGTTTCTTATGGCGCATGGTGTCGATCTGCATGGCCGGTCAGCAATATTTCGCGGCCGGGCCTTCAGGAATGCCAACGTGATGTGAATGTGATGTGGTGGGATGACTGAGCCCGAGATTGGGAGCGGAAGAGGTATTCACATGAGCAAGGTACCGGTATCCGCAGTCGTCATTGCCTACAATGACGAGCCGAATATGGAGGCCTGCCTTGCATCCATCATGTGGGCGGATGAGATTATCGTGGTCGATTCGTTCAGTACGGACGCGACGGCAGCCATCGGCAGGCGATTCACCGATAAAGTGTTCCAGCATGCTTTTCACGGGTTCGGCCGTCTCCGCAACGAGGCGATCGCGCACGCGGCGCATGAATGGGTGTTCAGTCTGGATACGGATGAGCGGGCGACTCCGCAATTACGGGACGAGATCAGGCGGACGGTTGAGGGAACAGCGCCGGCCGATGCCTATTTTGTGCCGCGCAAAAACTATTTTCTGGGGCGATGGATCAAACATTGCGGGTGGTATCCGGATTATCGCCAGCCGCAGCTCTTTCGGAGGAGCCGCTTTCGATATCGAGAGGAATTGGTCCACGAAAGTTTCGACGTGAACGGGCGCATCGATTATCTATCAAGCCCGGCGCTTCAATATCCGTTCAGGGATATCGATCATTACCTCTCGAAACAGGACCGCTACTCCGATTTGATGGCGCGCCGCATGTTGGAGCAGGGCCGTCGATTTTCGCCGCACCAGCTCGTGACCCATCCTTGTTTCACATTTTTCAAGATGTATGTCGGGCGAAAAGGATGCTTGGATGGAATTCCCGGATTGATCCTCTCGGGACTCTATGCCTATTACACTTTCATCAAGTATGCGCGCTTGTGGGAACTGCGGTCATCGACCGGTCGGCTGCTCCAATCGTCGACCGGCGCCCCGGGCCGGGTCTGACGCCGGCTGGTTCTTCCCGTGGATCATTCCATGTCTATTGCGGCCGTCATCATCACGAAAAATGAAGAACGGAACATCGCGGATTGCCTGAAGTCGGTGGACTGGACCGATGAACGGATCGTCGTGGACGCACAGAGCATGGATCGTACGGTGGACATCGCCAAAGGAGCCTCAGCCGCCGTATTCGTGCGGTCCTGGCCCGGCTATGGGCCGCAGAAGAATTTTGGGATTGATCAGGCGCGTGCGGAATGGATTCTGATCGTGGATGCGGATGAACGCGTGACGGAATCGCTGCGGGATGAGATTACGGCCCTCCTGCGTCGGAATCCGGATCCGGCGATAGCCGGATACGAAATTCCCCGGCGCAATTATTTCTACGGCAAATGGATCCAAGGCGGCGGCTTGTATCCGGACTATCAACTCCGATTGTTCAAAAAGACGGCCGGCCGGTACGACGATGTCCTACTCCATGAAAATTTTCGTCTGTCAGGGAGGACGAGCCGCTTGGAGGAACCGCTCGATCATTACAGCATGCCGACCATCGGTCACCATGTCAGGAAAATGATGCGGTATACCAGCCTGGGGGCGCAGGAAAAATTGAAGTCCGTTTCGCACATCGGCGCCTGGGCGATCGCGACGCACCATATCGGGACGGTGCTGAAAACATTGGTTGTCCGTGGCGGGTATCGGGACGGTCTGCATGGCGTTATCGTCGCGATGTTCGCCGGATTGCACACCTTCGTGAAGTACGCCAAGGCTTGGGAAACGCTGAACGCGAAGTGCGAGCCCCGTCCTGAGAAATCTTCCGACGTGTAACGGGAACTCGGGAAAAGCGCGCGCCCCGGGTGACCGGTTGCGCAGCAACCGGGGGGTGGGCGGGTGAGAAAAAACTGCGCGGGCCGGGCGGGTGAAATGGATAAAGCGCGCGCCCCGGGTGACCGGTTGCGCAGCAACCGGGGGCTGGGCGGGTGAGAAAAAACTGCGCGGGGCGGGCGGGTGAAACGGGAAAGAAGGCGTCTCGGCGCCTTCGGGGCTGGGCGGGTGAGAAAAAACTGCGCAGGAAAGGTAGAGTGTCGCGGGCGTGAGGCGTGTGTGAGAGAGCAGAGGGACCATGCGCATTGGAATCGACGCGTCCTCGGTGATCGGCGATCGAGGCGGGGTCGGGTGGCATACGTACTATTTACTCGACGCCTTGCTGCGCCGCGAGGATGACACGGCCTATCTCGGCTATGTGAGGCCCGGCGCCCCGGTCAAAGGACGGCCGAACGAATGGGCCGACCGATCCGGACTGCGATGGGTGGAATCGACCCGCTGGTTGATGCCATGGCGGGGAAGAAAAGACCGGTTGGACCTCTATCACGGCACGAATTTTAAGATGCATACGACCGGAAAACACGGAGGTATTGTAACGATTCACGATCTCTGGCTGGCACGGCATCCGGAGTATTCCAAGAAATTCTTCGGCCAACGGGCATCCTCGCGCCGTGCCCGCGCCACCGCCCACCGAGCCCGGACGGTCGTGACGGTGTCCCGGTTTTCGGCTCAGGAGATCGCGAACCTGTATGAAGTGCCGCCGGAGCAAATTGCGGTGATCTACAATGGTGTCGCGGAAACATTCGCTCCGGTCAAAGATGAGGCGGCCATGGCCCGCCTCCGTCGCCTGCTGGCAATTCCCGAGGCCGGCTTCATCCTATTTGTCGGCGGCGCCGATCCTCGGAAAAATCATGAGACGTTCTTGCAGAGCATCAGCCGCTGTGTGCCGGCTTTGGAAGGCAGGGCGGTGGTGCTGGTGGGCGACGCCGTCCATCCGTTCGGTGATTATCGTCACACCGCCGGCCGGCTCGGCCTGGAGTCGCTTGTTCGGTGCCCGGGGCGCATGAATCGGGAGGATCTTCGCATTCTTTATTCGTATGCCGATCTGTTTGTCTTTCCCTCGTTGTACGAAGGATTCGGAATGCCGGTGCTGGAAGCCATGGCCTGTGGAGTTCCGGTCATCACCTCCTCGACCTCGGCCCTGCCGGAGGTGGCGGGTGAGGCGGCGGTTCTGGTGAACCCGGAAGACGTCGAGGGATTGAGCCGCGCCATCGCGGCGGTTCTGGACGATCGAGAGAAGCGCGAACGAATGAAGGTGTTGGGACTCGCCCGGGCGCGGGCCTTTACCTGGCGGGATGCCGCGGCTCAAACCCATGCGCTCTACCGCCGGTTGTGCGCATAAGCCGTATATTGAAACCCGTAAGGGATTTGAGAATGGCAGCGAACCTGGTATGAAAAAAGACTCCGAAAACAATAACCGTTTATCGGCAGAAGGCTGATTGTCATTCACTGTAAAATGAGCAATGGCGAAAATTCGAATCCTCCACGTCACCAACCAGCTTCAGTTGGGCGGGACCGAAAAGACCCTCCAGATCTTTTGCCGATACCTTGATAAGTCACGGTTCGAGGTGTTTGCCTGTGGCCGCTTGAGCGGGGGCGTTCGTGCGGATGAATTAACGCGACTCGGCATTCCGGTCGTGATTCGACCGGACAATCTGACACAATTGGTCCGGGATTACCGTATCGATATTTGTCATATTCATCGAGCCGGGACATACGAACCGGGGGCACTTCCAGAAAAACACAACGGCTTCCCGCGGATCGTGGAAACCAATGTCTTCCATGACTTCGACGAGCGGGAAGGGGATCGGATCGATTGCCATTGTTTTGTCTCGGAGGCATCGATGGCGACCTATCTCCGGCGCTATGGCCGGAGGAGCGGCGCCCGGTACGAAGCGCTCTATAATCCGGTGGATTTCTCAGAATTCGACTCGGAACCCAAGCTGTTCACGTCGACGATCGGCCGTTGCAGCCGTGCGGACGATCAGAAGTGGCATGATGTCTGCCTCAACAGCCTGCCGCGCATTTTTCGTAAGGTGCCCCAGGCGCGTTGTCTCTTCCAGGGCGCCACTGATCGGGTGCGGCAGAAATTGACGATGCTCGGCATGAACGGGCGGGTCGAACTGGTGGAACCGTCACTGCGCGTGGGCGATTTTTACCGGCGTCTCGACCTGTTTATTCATGGATCCCGCATCGGTGAGACGTTCGGCTGCGTCATCGCGGAAGCCATGGCCAACGGGATTCCGGTGGTGACGCTGAGTACGCCTCAGCGGAAAAAGGCGAATGCGCAGGCGGAGCTGGTAGAGCACAATGTGACCGGCTTCGTCTGCCGGTGGCAATGGCAATATGCGGGCGCCGTCATTGAACTGTTGCGGAATCAGGAATTGCGGGCCCGATTCGGCCGGAGAAGCTACGAGAAAGCGCGGGCCCAGTTTGAAGCGTCGGCGTTGACGAAAAGATTGGAACAGCTGTATTTCGATATGATGGATACGAAATAATGAGGAATGTGACACGTGAACGGAGGAACGGTCTCCGGTTCGTATGAATTTCACGAACATTCTTGTCATCAAGCTCCGGCACATCGGCGATGTCCTATTGGCCACGCCGGTCTTTCGTACGCTTCTGCAAGCTTTCCCAAAGGCTAGGCTCACCGCGCTTGTAAATCGAGGGACCGAGGCGGTGTTGAAGCACCATCCCGATGTTTACGAAATTCTGACGGCGGAAAAAGGATCGGTGGCGGCGCAATTGCGATTCCTCCGGGATCTTCGGCGGAAACGCTACGATTGCGTGATCGATTTGACGGACGGTGATCGATCCGCTTTCATGAGCTGGGCGACCGGCGCCGGGACGAGGATTGGATTCAATGCGGAGCATCGGTGGAGGGGACTGCTTTACACCCATGTCGCGAAACCGTCACCCGGGGATGCCCATCGCATCGACTATGATTTGGCCGCCGTTCGACCGTTAGGCCTGAAGCCCGCGGCAGTCCACCCCGCTCTCTATGTGTCTCCGGAGGACGACAAGGCCGCGAAGAGAGCCATGGAGGAGTTGAGCGGCGGCGACAATGGCTCGTCGAAAGTGATCGTGATTCAGCCGGGGGCCCGGTACCCGTTGAAGGTCTGGCCGCCGGAGCGGTTCGCCGAACTCGCGGATCGATTATCTCGATCGTTGCCCTGCAGGATCCTGCTCGGGGGGGACGCCAACGAGCGCGTTGTCGCGGAAGCGGTGCGGGACAGAACGCAATGCGGCCCTCTGGTCATAGCAGGACGGTTGTCGCTGCTGGAATTCGGCGCGCTCGCGAAACGCTGCGATCTCTTCATCGGCAACGATGGAGGCGCTATGCATGTGGCGGCCGCGGTGGGGACGCCGGTGGTCGCCTTGTTCGGGCCGACCTATCCGCAACGTTGGGGACCGCGTGGCGCGCCCAGTGAAATTCTCTACAAAGGCCTCGATTGCCGCGCCTGTTATCATCCGGTCTGCGTCAGGAGCAAAGAAGAAAACTGCATGCGACTGATCACGGTAGACGAGGTCTTCGAGCGCTGCCTGCGGCTGCTGGACAAGCGGTGACGGACGCATTGGGCCGTGAAAAAGTGACTCTCCGGATCAGCATTCCTACTTTTGCGACATACGAGCGACGAAATACGAACGACGGAAGACTTGCGTGAAGGTCTTATATCTTACCGATCCGGGACCCGACTACCTGGCCGACCAGATCTACGACGGACTGTGCGCGACATTCGGTTGGAGCAATATATTCGACTATCCCCACAAAGAGATTTATCACGAGCCCCATGCCCGAACGGCCTCTTATCCGCAGAATCCCGGACATCACCTCACGGCCGGCGATGCGGCGTCCATGATCCGCGAGCGACGCATCGATCTTACGATCCTCTCTTCGCCGCGGCGGGGGGCGCTTGAGACGTATCATTCGGTGGCCGGCCAGGTCGATGGTCCACCGGTCGTATTGCTCGATGGCGAAGATGACGGCCTGATTCGTGCCGATGTAGCCGATGCCGTTGGAGCGGGGCTCTATTTCAAGCGCGAGTACAGAACTACGGCAAAATCCGCGAATGGCGAGTGGTTGCGCGAGAGACTGCCCCAAGGCGATGGTCGTCTGGACGGCCGGGTTCATCCATTGCCCTTTTCAGTGACCGCGGCCTCCCTGTCTTCCGCGGCGCCCGAGGAGAGAGACATCGATATTTCATTCGTCGGGCGGGCGTCCCATCGGAAACGGGTGAGAGCGGTCAATCTGTTGCGCCGAACGACAGGAATCCGATTCGAAGGAGGCGTCTATCTGGATGCCTCGGACCGTCGATCGAAGCTGGCAGCGTCCTGGCTTGGCATCGCGACTGCGAAATTGCTGGGGGATCCGCGGGCATCGGCCTCGGCCCAGGCGGGAAAATTGGAGCCTGAACAGTACCGTTCCCTCCTGCGACGGTCCAAGATGGCCTTGTCGATACGCGGCGGCGGCTTCGATACGGTTCGATATTGGGAGATCGTGGCCTCGAAGACGCTCTTGATTTCCGAGCCGCCCGACATTGTCATTCCGCATAATTTCGAGCATGGCCGCCATGCAATGTTTTGCCGGCACGATCTGAGGGATCTTCCGACAATTGTGCGGCGGCTCCGCGACGATGATCGGGCAAGACTGGAAATGGTGGAAGCCGGGTACCGGCACCTGCTCGAGTTCCATACGTCGGAACGGCGGGCTGCCTATCTATTGGACCTTTGCCGGAGAATGTTGTAGCAGGATGCTGAAAAAACCACTTTTTCACCCGCCCGCCCCGCAGCGCCGGGACGCGCTTTATCCAGGTTCACCCGCCCGCCCCGAAGGCGCCGAAACGCCTTCCTTCCCGTTTCACCCGCCCGGCCCGCGCGCGCCGGGACGCGCTTTTCCCAGGTTCACCCGCTCTGGTGCGTCGAGACGCGCCGCGCGGCCTGCTGCGGCCTTGACCGGGATGAGGCGCGTTCGAACGCGGGGTTGGGCGGGTATGGACCAGCGGGCTTTTGAACATCCTGTTGCAAGGACAAGTCGATGAAATCCATCAGCCTCGTCATCGCTCTTTACAACCAGGTCGATTATACGCGCCGATGTATCGAGTCGATCGTGGCCTGCACGCCGCATCCCTACGAATTGATCCTGGTCGATAACGCGTCGGTCGACGACACGGCCGACTACGTGCGTGGCCTGCCGGCAACGCTGATTCGAAACGACACGAATCTCGGCTGCGCCAAAGCTTGGAACCAGGGAATCCGAGCGAGCCGCGGAGAGGCGATCGGTATTTTAAACAACGACATCGTGGTGACGCCGGGATGGCTCGAAAATCTGCTCGACTTCATGGAACGGGGCGGCCATGGAATCGTCTGTCCTTCCGCCTGCGAGGGTCCGCTTGATTATGATCTGCACGCGTATGCCGAAACATTTGCCGCGGCTTGCGCGCAGGCAGTGCGCCACGAGCTTTATGCCCCCTGCATGATCATCGATCGCGCGGTATTCGATCGCATCGGCTTGTTCGACGAAGAATTTTCATACGGAGGATGCGAAGATACCGACTTCCGGTGGCGGGCGGAACAGGCCGGATTTTCCGCGGCGATGACCGGATCGGTGTTGATTCATCATTTTTCGATGGTGACGCAGAATCACATCAAGCGCGTCGAAACGAACCAATACTGGAATCACAATATGGCGCATTTCCAACGGAAGTGGGGCCGAACCATACGGGGAAACTGGTTCGAGCGCCGCTGGACGGATTTAAGGAGCAAATGGATCGCACGATACGAACGGTACCGCTTCGGCCATTCCCTCGTCGAAAAGCGCGCGCGGTAAAGACCGTCGCAGCCGCCGGGGCGCCGTTGTGAGAATCGTCATTGCGGCCTGGCATCTGAGGAATCCCACCGTCGGACTCGGTCGGTATTGTCGGGAACTCGTGGAGGGGATCGCCCGCGTCGATCCTTCGAACCAATACGAGATTTTGATGCCGGACTCCGCGCATCGATTTCCGCATCGGGCAAATATTCAATACCGGCTCATTCGTTTTCCCTTCTTCAGGCGGCGGTTCTGGGAACAGGTGGCGCCGTTTGTCGCCGGCCCGTATGACCTTCTGCATTTCCCCTATGATTCCTGCGTGGCCTGGAAGCGGGGCAAGTTCGTGGCGACGATTCATGACGCCAAGCCGCTGTTGTTCCCGGAGCTGCGACCGAAGCGGAATCTGAGCGCAAGGATCGAACGCGGCTTGGTCGGCGATCCCCGGACGAAGCTTGATCACGTCGTGACGATTTCGAACTCGTCGCGGCAAGATCTGATCCGGCACCTCGGGTTGGCGGAGAATCGGGTTACCGCCGTGCCGCTCGGCATTGACAGCGCGCGATTTCACCCTCATCGGCCGATGCAGCCCGGCCGTGCAAAACCGTATGTGATGTCGTTGGCCGGATCCGACCCGACGAAAAACATCGTGACCCTTGTCAAGGCGTTTGCCGCCGTTCCCGAGCGGCTCAGGCGGACGCATGACTTGGTGTTGATCGGGGATGTGTCCAAGCGACCCGACGTGCGGGCGGCGATCGAACAGGCCGGGATCGCCTCGGAGACGAGGCTGGTCGGGGTGGTGTCCGACGATGCGCTGATCGGCTGGTATCAAGGAGCTTGCGTCTTTGCTTTTCCGTCCTTGTACGAAGGGTTCGGCCTGCCGGTATTGGAAGCGATGGCCTGCGGCGTTCCGGTGCTGTGCTCGAATAGTTCGTCATTGCCGGAAGTCGCCGGAGACGCGGCGGTGCTCGTCGATCCTCGGAATGTGGAACAATGGTCGGTCGAGCTGGCTCGCCTGCTCGATGACGACGGCTTACGGAAGGAATTGAGTGAACGGGGGAGAGCGAGGGCCTTGACGTTTTCCTGGGATCGCACCGCGGCGGAAACCGTGGCGATCTATGAGCGGGTGGGCGTTGATGGACTGCCGAATGGATGATTTCTTGACAGCCGATACCCCCTATGATCAGATCGCAACTGACTGTAGCTCGGACTAGAACCGTTCTCGATTAATCATCCATGGCGCAAGAGACCTACGACTTCCTCATCGCGGGCGCCGGCGTGATCGGCGTCGCGATCGCGCGCGAATTGCGCCGCCGGCATGGCGCAAAGGTGCTCGTGATCGATAAAGAGCCGAAGGCCGGCCTGCATGCGAGCGGGCGGAACAGCGGCGTGCTTCATGCGGGAGTCTATTATAAGGCCGGCACACTGAAAGCGACATTGTGCGTCGAAGGCAACCGCCGCCTCCGCGCCTATTGCAAAGACAAATCCATCCCCCTCAACGACTATGGGAAGGTGATCGTCGCCCGTACTGCCGCGGAACTGGCGCCGTTGCGGGAATTGCACCAGCGGGCGCAGGCAAATGGGGTCCGCGTGAGTTTGATCGATGGCGCCTCGCTCCGCGATGTGGAACCTTGCGCCAAAACGGTGGAGCAGGCCCTCTATGTGAAGGATACGGCGGTCGTGAACCCTCAATTGGTCATGGAGGCGATGGTCGCCGATGCCAAGCGGGAAGGAGTGGCCTTTCAATTCTCCTGTTCCTGGCAGGGCTGCGGGGAACGCGGATCCGTCCTGACGTCCCGGGGGCCGATGGAGTGCGGTCATTTTGTGAATTGCGCCGGCTTGTTTGCCGATCGCATTGCCCATGCGTATGGAGTCGGATCCCATTACCGGATTCTTCCGTTCCGCGGCCATTTTTATCGATTGAACCCTGAGTCGAAATTGAAGGTGCGGGGGAATATCTATCCGGTTCCGGATCTCCGGAATCCGTTTTTGGGAGTGCATTTCACGCGGCGACCGGATGGGGAGGTGACGATCGGACCGTCGGCTTTGCCGTTGCTCGGACGGGAACAATACCGGGGACTTGCCGGCGCGACCGTCCAGGATAGCGTCACGATGCTGCTGTATTTATCGCGCCTCTTTGGGCGGAATCGGGATCATTTCCGCGCGATCGCCTGGAAGGAATTGACGAAAGCCACCAGAAACGGCTTCTTTCATGAGGCCGAGGCGCTCGGGGTCGGTTTCGCCAAAGCCGATTTACTGCCGGGCAAAGAGCCGGGAATCAGGGCGCAATTGATCGATACCCGCACCGCAGATCTGTTGAATGATTTCCTCATTGAACCGGGACCTCGTTCGACTCACGTGCTCAATGCCGTGTCTCCCGCGTTCACCTCCTCGCTTCCTTTTGCCGAACATGTGGTCGGCGGGATGAAACTGGACTAGCCCATATTGATGAGCCGAGGCTCTCTGCTGTCGCGGACGCGGGTGCCGCCGCTTGTTAGCCCTAACCCGAAAATATCAGGACAGGTCCGGCGGACCAAGCGCGACCATTGCCGAGAGAAGCATGCACAAACGCAGCGACTCCCTATAGTCGCGCCGTGCATCCCACCGAGGGTTTGCAAGACAGGAAGGCCGGAGCCGGCTACGCACTGTGGTCCAGGACCACAGGCACAGGAATTTCGGAAGAGCGCACGATGCGAAGAATAATGAGGTGCGCGACGCGACGAAGAAGGCCGAGTCGGCGAGGCGGCTGGAACTCCGCCCGGCAAGCCCCGGCAAAGCCCCGGAAGGCCCGCTCCGGAAGTGGGAAGCGCGGGTCCGCCGGACCAACAATTTCAGCGTAGGGTTGGTTCATAGGCTTTCCACGCACTCATAATTGTCTCCACGGAACGAGCTGATTTCTTCAACTCAATGCCCGACAACGGCGCCTTATGTGCGGCATAGCGGGTATTCTGAGCCCCAATGCCGGTGAACTCGGCTCCATCGCCGGCGACATGGTCCGGCGCATCGCCTATCGCGGGCCCGATGACTGCGGCGTCTGGTGCGATGAAGCGGCCGGCGTGGCGTTGGGCCATGCGAGGCTCTCGATCCTGGATCTGTCGGCGGCCGGCCATCAACCGATGGTATCTCGCAGCGGCCGGTATGCCATTACGTACAACGGCGAAATCTATAATTGTCCCGAGCTTCGCGTCGATCTCGGGCGGTCCGGTCATGGGTTTCGAGGACACTCCGACACCGAAGTGCTGCTTGCGGCGATCGAATCCTGGGGCATCGAGACGGCGCTGACGCGCTTGAACGGTATGTTTGCCTTCGCGGTCTGGGATCGCCTGGAGCGCGCGTTGACCTTGGCGCGGGATCGACTCGGCGAAAAGCCGCTGTATTATGGTTGGGCGGGCGGCGCGCTGATATTCGGCTCGGAGTTGAAGGCCCTCTATGGCTGTCCCTGGTTCAATGGGGACATCGATCGCGGCGCGCTCTCATTGCTGTTGCGCCATAACTGCATTCCGGCGCCCTATTCGATTTATCGGGAGATCGCCAAACTCTCACCGGCGTCGTACCTCACAATCCGAGGCGACCATGTCACAGCCGGGCAGTTTCCCCGGCCTCTCACCTATTGGTCCCAGCAACAGTGCGCGGGGAGGAAATCCGATCTCATAACATCCGAGGCCGAGGCGGTGGAACAACTCGATACGTTGCTCCGTGACGCCGTCGGTCTCAGGATGGCGGCCGACGTCCCGCTCGGCGCATTTCTATCCGGCGGCATCGATTCCTCGACGGTCGTGGCGCTGATGCAAGCGCAAAGCCGGTGTCCGGTCCGAACATTTTCTGTCGGCTTTCCCGAGGCCGACTATGATGAGGCGGCATACGCACAAGCCGTCGCGAGACACCTCGGAACCGATCATACGGAACTCTATGTGACCGCGGCGGATGCATTGGCCGTCATCCCGCGCCTGCCGGCGTTGTACGACGAACCCTTCGCCGATTCATCTCAGATTCCGACGGTTCTTCTGTCCCGGCTTGCCCGCCGGCATGTGACCGTCGCGCTGTCCGGAGACGGAGGCGACGAATTATTCGGGGGATATAATCGATATTTCTGGGGCAAGGCTCTTCAGCGGAGAATCGGATGGCTGCCGGACTCGATACGGCCCTTCATGGTCCGCTTCATCCGGTCCTTGTCGCCCTCGATGTGGCGGCGTGGCTTGCGCGCTTGCGCTTTGAGCGGTCAGAGGGTCAAGGAAGCAGTCGATAAACTTTACAAGCTGGCGGACATGCTGGATGCGCGCGATCTGGATGACCTGTACCTCGGGTTTGTGTCCCATTGGAAGCAGCCGGACGCCGTGGTCATTGATGGAAAAGAACCCCGCACCGTCCTTACCGATCGATCGGCGTGGCCGGTGCTCAATGACTTTACGATGCGGATGATGTATCTCGACGCGATGACCTACCTGCCGGATGATTTATTGGTGAAGGTCGATCGCGCCAGCATGGCGGTCGGACTCGAGGCCCGCATTCCGCTTCTTGATCATCGTCTCGTTGAATTCGCGTGGAGTCTTCCCATGTCGCTTAAGATCCGACGCGCGAACGAGGGGAAATGGATCCTGCGGCGCCTTTTAACGCGGTATGTGCCGGCCCCGCTCTTTGACCGGCCCAAAATGGGTTTCGGGGTTCCCTTGGATGCCTGGCTTCGAGGCCCGCTGAGGGAATGGGCGGAAGCGCTGCTCAACGAGGACCGTCTCCGCCGCGAAGGATACTTCCATCCTGGTCCCATCAGACGCAAATTGGTCGAGCACATCGAGGGGCGGGCGAACTGGCACTATCATTTATGGGATGTGTTGATGTTTCAGGCCTGGCTTGAAGCGGAAGCGACTGCGCGCGTACGTCCGTCATATAAGGTCCCATAGCCATCCGTCCTCATTCTCGCTCCCATCCCTGATATACCATTCCTCATGTCATTGCTCACCGGGTGTTGAGTTTTCTTTGCCCTTCTGCTACAGGATGATGGCGGCCGGAGGGTGGTCTTCCCGTGGCGCCTGTGGCCGGCTCGAATGCCGTGCGGCGGACAATACTTCCATGAGATCCTTGCAACCAATGCTTCGAGGCCACGTACTATTTCAAGGCATCGAACCAATCGGCTCCGCCTTCGAATCCCCCGTCGAAACGATTCAGGAAGATTCCGCTTCATCGTCTTTCCTCAAAGGGAAATGCGTTCTGGTCACCGGCGCCGGAGGCTCCATCGGGACCGAACTCTGCCGCCAAGTCGCCGCTCAAGGCGTCGAGCGGTTGATTTTATTCGAACGCTACGAAAACAGCGTGTATCTCCTGCATCTGGAGCTTCAGCGCTGCTTTCCGTCGGTCAATCTGGTTCCGATCATCGGGGATATCACCCAGGTGGAACGGGTGGCGGCTTTGTTCAGGACAGCGAATCCCGACATCGTGTTTCATGCAGCGGCGCACAAACATGTGCCGTTGATGGAGCAGTTTCCCGGTGAAGCGGTGCGGAATAACGTCGTGGGAACCAGAATCGTGGCCGAAGCCGCGTTGATTGCCGGCGCGACGCACTTCGTGCTGCTCTCGACCGACAAGGCGGTCAATCCGTCCAGTGTCATGGGCGCGACGAAACGAGTGGCGGAGCGGATCATCCAACGCATGAACGGGCTTGGGCCGACCCGCTTTTCCGCCGTCCGTTTCGGGAATGTCCTGGGCAGCAACGCCAGTGTCGTCCCGCTCTTCGCGGATCAGATTCGGAAAGGCGGACCCGTCACCGTCACGCACCCGGATATCCGCCGCTATTTCATGACGATTCCACAAGCCGTGCAGCTCGTCGTGCAAGCCAGCATGATGGGAACGGGCGGCGAAGTGTTCGTGCTGGATATGGGAGAACAAATCCTCATTGTCGATCTCGCCCGCCAAATGATTGAACTTGCCGGCCTGGTGCCGGATAAAGATATCAAAATCGAGTTCATCGGACTCCGGCCCGGCGAGAAACTTTCGGAAGAATTGTTCGAAGAGACGGAACGGGTCGAAAGGACGGCGCATCCGAAGGTGACACGCGCGGTGAACCGCCTGTCGCCGCATCCCCGCTTTGACGAGGACCCCTTCAAGGAACTGGAGGCGCTTTTGAGCGAGGGCGACGGCGACCGCATGATCGCCGCTTTGCAGAAATGCGTCCCGACATTTCACCCGGCAACATGCCACATCTCGTGCGGCTAGCCTCATTGATCAGGTATCCACGGTCATTGTCCTGTTGGGTTTCATATCGGCTGCCGGCCGGCCGGCGGCCTGTCTTGAGATCCCGCGCGGTCGAATGCTCCGCATGGCGGCCGTGAGGAGGAAGCGATGAAAGGTGTGGTCCTTGCCGGTGGATTGGGCACCAGGCTGTTGCCTCTGACCAAGGTCACCAATAAGCATTTGCTGCCTGTATATGACAAGCCGATGATTTATTATCCCATTCAAACCCTGGTCAACGCCGGCATCACCGATATCATGCTGGTCACGGGCGGAAACAGCGCCGGAGATTTCTTGAAATTGCTGGGAAACGGGAAGGAATTTCAGTTACGATCGCTTAACTATACCTATCAGCAGGGCGAGGGCGGCATCGCGGATGCGCTGCGTTTGGCCGAACATTTCGCCGATGACGAGCCGATCTGCGTGGTGCTCGGTGATAATTTAATTCAGGGGAATATCGCGAAAGCCGCGGCGGCGTTCCGTGTCCAGCACAAGGGCGCCAAGATCTTGCTCAAGGAAGTCAAGGATCCGCAACGATTCGGTGTCCCGATTCTTCAAGGCAGCCATGTGACCGGAATCGAAGAGAAACCGGCCGTGCCCAGGTCTCCCTATGCCGTCACGGGTATTTATTTCTATGATGCCAACGTCTTCGAAATCATCAAGACTTTGAAACCATCGGGACGCGGCGAATTGGAAATCACCGACGTCAATAACGCCTACATCAAGGCCGGAGAATTGACGTGGGACGTGCTTGACGGCTGGTGGACGGATGCGGGGACCATCGAGTCGCTGTTCCAGGCCAATCGACTGGTGGCTGAGACCGGCGCCAACCGCATGGAGTGGTGAATGCGCATTCTGGTGACGGGAGGAGCGGGCTTCATCGGTTCCCATCTTGTCCGCCGGCTTCTCCGTGATGAGGCCAATGCGGTCGTCAATTTGGACGCGCTCCGTTACTCCGGTAATCCCGACAATTTGGCCGATGTCCAGGAGAACTCGCGATATCGATTCGTCCAAGGCGACATCTGCCATGCGCCGACCGTGCGCTCCGTATTGGCGACTCATCGAATTGACGGCATCATCAACTGTGCCGCCGAGACGCATGTCGACCGATCGATCCTCGATCCCGGCACATTTGCGAGCACGGATGTAGTCGGAACCGGGGTGTTGCTTGAAGAAGCGCGGTCGGCCGGCGTTCAACGGTTTCTTCAAGTCAGCACGGACGAAGTCTATGGCAGCGTCGAGCAGGGAAGCAGCAGGGAAGATGATCGGCTGGCGCCGAGGAGCCCCTATTCGGCCAGCAAGGCCGGGGGCGATCTCCTGGCGTTGAGTTACTGGACGACGTTTGGATTCCCGGTGATGGTGACCAGAGGCAGTAATACCTACGGATCACACCAATATCCCGAAAAATTTATTCCGCTCTTCATCACGAACGCCATCGACGATGAACCGTTGCCGTTGTATGGGGACGGCCGCAACCGCCGTGACTGGCTCTCGGTCTCGGATCATGGCGCCGGCATTGAACATGTCTTCCTTCATGGGACGCCGGGTATGGTGTACAACCTGGGAGGCGGCAATGAGCGGGACAATCTCACCGTGGCCGAATTGATCCTCACGTTTCTCGGCAAGCCGCGCTCCCTCATTCGATTCGTGCAGGACCGGCCCGGCCATGATCGCCGGTATGCCGTCGATTGCAGCAGGGCCGGTTCGTTGGGCTGGAAGCCGGCGGTTCCGTTCGATGAAGGATTGCGCCGGGCGGTGGAGTGGTATCGAGCGAATGAGCCCTGGTGGCGCAAGATCAAATCCGGCGAGTTTCGCGACTATTATCGGCAGCAATACATGAAACGTCTCCAAGAAGGCACGGCGTGCGCGTCGTCATAACGGGCGCAGGCGGACAGTTGGGGTACGAGTTGCGGCGAGCGCTTGCCGCTCAGGAGCTCATTCTGTTGGATCTCCCCACGTTTGATCTGACGCAGCCTTCCTGCGGCCGGCGAATCATTGAGGCGGCGCCGGATGTCGTCATTCATGCAGGCGCTTACACGGACGTGGACGGCGCGGAACGGGAACCGGCTCGGGCTATGGCGATCAATGCCGAGGGCACGGTCCGGGTGGCCCAGGCGGCGGACCAAGTCGGCGCCCGGCTGCTCTACATCTCGACGGACTATGTGTTTGACGGGTGGAAGAATAGTCCGTATGAAGAAACGGATAGTCCGTCCCCCATCAATCAGTACGGCCGATCCAAACTGGCCGGCGAACAAGCCGTGCTGGCTGGTTGTAGGAACACGCTGATCATTCGAACCGCCTGGCTGTATGGCGGCGAAGGAAAGAATTTCGTCAAGACCATTGTGGCGCTGGCGAATGAACGGCCGGTGCTTCGGGTCGTGGCCGATCAACGGGGTTGTCCGACGCGAGCGGAGGATTTAGCCGGTGCGATGGCAGTCCTGATTCAAAGTGAACTCCGAGGCATTCTGCATGTCACCAATGAAGGGGCGTGCAGCTGGCATGAATTTGCGTGCGAGATCGTCAAGCTGTCCGGCAAACAGGCGGCGGTCGAACCCATTACGACGGATCAGGCCGGCCGGCTTGCCGCAAGGCCTGCCTATTCGGTGCTGTCCGCTGAACAGAGGCGCCGGCATGGCATCGGCATGCCGCACTGGAAGGAGGCGCTGAGCGGGTATATCGGCCAAGCAGCGGCCTCGACGCTCGTGGCAGGACAATAATCACGCGTGCCGCCCCGCCCTCTGTTGCCGGCAAAATCTCCGGGAATCCACTCCATGGCGCAACAACTCGAAGCTGGTCACGGCTCGGTGGTGACGGCCCGTTCGTTCGACGGGTTTTGGAAGCTCCAGGGGGCTGGCTTGATCGTGATGGGAGGCTTGAGTTTTTTCCCGACCTTCTATCACTGGCAGGAATACGGGTTCTTTGTGCTGTTCATCTTAGCGGTCGGGACGACCGTCTTCGGCATGCGGCGGTCTCCCTGGGTTCGCACGCCGCTTGATCTGCCGTTGGCCTGCTTTCTTGGTTGGGTCTTATGTACGGTCCCCTTTGCCACCGATGTCGGCTATAGTCTGGCGGAATGGCGGAAGATCGCGGCTCACGTGCTGGTGTTCTACTGGGGGCTTCTCGTGTTCCGTGAGCAGGGCCGGGAGCCTCTTGCGGGCCGGGTGTTATGTGCCGTGGCCGTCGGCAGCGCCCTATTGTCGTTCTATGCTCTCACCGACTTTTTTGCGCGCGGAGGAAATTGGCGCGACCGCTATGTGCGGGCGCTTGCACCGGGCTCCGACTACAATTGGCTCAGTACGTACATGGTTCTCTCCATCCCCGTCCTGATCGGCTTGGTAGTGACGGAACAGCGATGGGTCCTGCGTCTCGGAACGGGCGCCTCCCTGTTGCTTTCGACCATGGCTCAAATCGCCTCCTACGGAAGAGCCGGATGGCTCGGGCACGCGGCGCAAGCGTTGGCGGTCGGATTCTTGTCCAATCGGCGCCGGCACGCATTGCTGGTGGTGGCGCTCCTGGGCGCTCTCGGCGCCGGTCTTGTGCTGGTATCGCAAGCCGGGCTTCATCAGGACACTGTCGATCGATGGACGCTCTTCTCGCGTCTCTCCGTATGGAAACTGGGCCTTCAGGACGTCGGCGAGCATCCGCTCGTGGGCATCGGGTATGGGAATGACACCTTTATCAAACGCCATCCCGAATATGCTCCCAAAGCGCAGGATCAATATCGAGAGCAGGATCGGGTGCCGCCGTCCATGCACAGCGCGTTGCTGATGGTGACGGTGGGAAGCGGAATTCCGGCGATGATCTGTTTGGTCTGGATCTTCGTTCGCCTCGGCCGCCTTCTGCTATCGCGGATCCAGGCGGTCATCGGCGCGCCGGCTGCGCTCGTGGGGTTGAGCGTCGGGCTTGCGGTCATCGGATTCGGGATTCGAAATTTGTTCGATTACATGTTTATGGGAAGCCTGTCCCATCTGTTCTGGATCCTCGTGGTGACCGGCATCGCGCTGCGCCATCCGGGTCTGATTCAGGGTTCCCGCTGAGGAAAGAGGATCGAGCCCGTTCATGAAAGCGTTGATCACCGGGATTACGGGGCAGGATGGGTCATATTTGGCGGAATTTCTTCTGGCCAAGGGATATGACGTGTACGGCATTATCCGCCGCTCCAGTTCATTCAACACGGGCCGGATCGACGGGATCTATCAAGACCCGCACATGGATGATGCCCGCTTGCGTCTTGTCTATGGAGATTTGAACGATGCGAGCTCAATGAATAGGATCTTGCGGACGATCCAGCCGGATGAAATCTACAATCTGGGCGCCCAAAGCCACGTGCGGGTCAGCTTCGACATTCCCGAGTATACGGCGGAAATCACCGGGTTGGGAACTGTCAGACTGCTGGAAGCCATTCGAGAGTCGGGCCTGAAGCCGAAGTTTTACCAAGCCTCGTCCAGCGAAATGTTCGGCAAGGCGCAGGAAGTTCCACAACGGGAGACTACGCCCTTCTACCCGCGCAGTCCGTACGGCGCCGCGAAACTGTATGCCTATTGGATCACGGTGAATTATCGCGAAGCCTATAATCTCTTTGCCTGCAACGGCCTGCTGTTCAATCATGAGTCGCCGCGCCGCGGCGAGACCTTCGTAACGAGAAAGATCACGAAAGCCGCCGCCCGCATCAAGCTCGGGCTCCAGCAGGACTTGTTCCTGGGCAACCTGGAGGCGAGGCGCGATTGGGGATTTGCCGGCGATTATGTGGAAGCTATGTGGCTGATGTTGCAACAGGATCAGCCCGACGATTATGTTGTGGCGACCGGCGAGACGCATACGGTGCGGGAATTTCTCGACGTGACCTTCGGCCGTCTGGATTTGGATTGGCGCCGGCATGTGAAGATCGACCCCCGCTATTATCGTCCGACGGAGGTGGATCTGCTGATCGGGGATGCGAGCAAAGCGAAACAGCGGTTGGGTTGGACGCCGAAAATCGGATTTCGGGATTTGGCGATCATGATGGTCGAGGCGGATCTCAGCATGGAACGCGTGAAGCTCGAAGGAACGGGACTGCGAGGATAACCGATGAAAAAGGACTCCAGAATCTATGTGGCGGGTCATCGAGGCATGGTCGGCGCGGCGCTCCTGCGCGCGCTGCGCGCCAAGGGGTATGAACGTGTCATCGTGCGGCCGAAGAGCGAGTTGGATTTACGAGACCCCAGGCAAGTCGCCGACTTCTTCGCAGACCAGCAGCCTGAGTATGTCTTCCTGGCGGCGGCCAAGGTCGGAGGAATCCTGGCGAACGATTCCTATCCGGCAGACTTCTTGTACGACAACCTGGCGATCCAAACCAATGTCATTCACCAGGCGAAGGCGGCCGGCGTCCAGAAATTGCTCTTTCTAGGCTCATCATGCATTTATCCGCGCGACTGCCCGCAGCCGATCAAGGAGGACTATCTCCTTACCGGACCACTGGAGCCGACGAATGAATGGTACGCGATTGCGAAGATTGCCGGGATCAAGATGTGCCAGGCCTATCGGCGCCAATATGGGTGCGACTTCATCGCGGCGATGCCCACGAATCTCTATGGGCCTCATGACAATTTCGATTTGGAAACGTCTCACGTCCTGGCGGCGTTGATGCGAAAGTTCCATGAAGCCAAAGACAGGGGAGAGCCGCCGATCCTGTGGGGGTCAGGCCGCCCGCGCCGGGAATTCCTCCATGTCGATGACTGCGCGCAAGCCTGCCTGTTTCTCATGGAGCGCTATTCCGGCGAGATGAGTATCAACGTCGGGACAGGGACCGATATTCCGATCGCCGACCTCGCGCAATTGATGGCGCAGGTGGTGGGATATGAGGGGGGTATTCACTGGGATGCGGGCAAGCCGGACGGCACGCCGAGAAAGCTGCTGGATTGTTCCCGCTTGGCGGCGCTGGGATGGAAATCTACAATCGAATTGGCGCAAGGACTGGCGGATACCTACGCCTGGTACCGGCAACAGAGCCCCGTAAGGGCCACGACATCCTAGCCGCCTTGCTCCTGCTTCTGCACGACTCTCTCTTGCTTCCAGTCGTTTCAGCGATCGTGGCTCTCCATCATTCAATGAGGATAACCGCGTGTGCGGCATCAACGGGACGTTAGTCTTTGAGCATTCCGGCTTTCGGGTCACGGAGGCCTATCTAGCGCGGATGCGGGACACCATGGCGCATCGCGGTCCGGACGGGGCGGGACTGTGGCTGTCCAAAGACCGCCGTGTCGGTCTGGGCCACCGGCGACTTTCCATCATTGACCTCTCGCCGGCCGCAGCCCAGCCTATGTCCAACGAAGATGACACCCTCTGGATCTCATTCAACGGCGAAATCTACAACCACCTGGATATCAGGCGTGAGCTGGACGGCTTCGGAGTCCACCGCTGGAAAACCGACCATTCCGACACGGAAGTGATTCTTCATGCGTTCGAGCAATGGGGCGTCGGCTGCCTGGACAAATTCCGCGGCATGTTCGCCATTGCGCTCTGGGATGCGAAGCGGCGCGAATTATGGCTGGTGCGCGATCGGATCGGCGTCAAGCCGCTGTACTATAGCGTCCAGAACGGGCGGCTGGTATTTGCCTCCGAAATCAAAGCGATCCTGGAGGATCCGGACCAGAAGCGTGTGCTCTCGGAAGAGGCCCTCTACCATTACCTGTCGTTCCTTACTGTGCCGGCGCCCGATACGATGTTTGAGGGCATCAAGAAATTGCCGCCCGGCACCTGGCTGCGCGTGGACGCCGACGGTCGGATGGAGGAGCGGCGCTATTGGGATGTGCTGGACCACACTGCCCCGCTCAAGGTTGAATCCGATGAGGCGATCTCCGCTAGAGTGTTGGACCTTCTTCGAACGTCCGTGCGTCTCCGTAAAGTGAGCGACGTGCCGGTCGGCGTCTTTCTCTCGGGCGGGATCGATTCGAGCACGAATGCGGCGCTGTTTTCTCAGGGCGAACGCCGGCCCGTGAGTACTTTCACGATCGGCTATGCCGGGCGCTATGAAACCTACAAAAACGAGCTCGAGTATGCCCGGTTGATGGCGCGCACCGTCGGGGCGGACCATCATGAGCGGTTGTTGACCTTGGATGATCTGCTGGAATTCGTTCCGTCGATGGTGCGGTTGCAGGATGAGCCGATCGCCGATCCCGTATGCGTGCCCGTGTATTACGTGTCGCGGCTGGCTCGCGAACATGGCGTGGTCGTCTGCCAGGTGGGCGAAGGGGCGGATGAATTGTTCTGGGGCTACCCCGGTTGGAAGACGAACTGGAAGTTGGAGCGATGGAATCGGCTGCCTGTGCCCAAGGCAGTCAAACGGCTTGGGCTTGGCCTGTTGGCGGCGAGCGGGCGGGGAGAAAGCTTCTGGTATGAACGGCTACGCCGAGGCACAGAAGGACAACCGGTATTTTGGGGCGGCGCGGAAGCTTTCCCGGAAGCGCATAAACGAACGCTGTTGTCGGCGAGGCTCAGGAGCCGCTTCTCCGGTTATTCCTCGTGGGAAGCGCTGCTCCCGCACCGGCGCCGGTTCGAGCAACACAGTTGGGATCAACGGCCGGTCCAATGGATGACGTATCTGGACCTCAATCTCAGGTTGCCGGAACTGTTATTGATGCGGGTGGACAAGATGAGCATGGGGGCGAGTCTGGAAGCCCGCGTGCCCTTTCTGGATCATGAGTTGGTTCAGCTGGCTATGAGTATTCCCGAGGAAGTGAAGACTCGCCACGGGGTGCTGAAGACCGTGTTGAAGCGGGCGGTCCGAGGCACAATTCCCGATAGTCTGATTGACCGGCAAAAGCAAGGATTCGGGGTGCCGGTTCAAGAGTGGATGGCGGACCGGCTGGGCCAGGCCATGGGTTCAGCGCTGGATGAATTCTGTGACCAGACCGATATGCTGGATAAACAGCAGGCCAAACGGATAGTGGAGACTCGGGACCAGCGTGGATGGTACTTGTTTAACCTGGCCCTCTGGTGGAAAGCGTACTTTTGATCACAGCAGTCCTTCGTTCCGACGTCAGACTGAAGCAGCCGTGCCGCTTGACCCTGTTTCCCTCCCTCCACTAGCCTTTCAGCTATGACGCAGGATTCACCGGCCACCTATTGGGAAATGATCCGAGTCCGGCTGCGAACCGTGGGACCGGGCCGGGTCGCCTTGGTCGGGATGGGGAAATTGATGCGTCCGCTCGCCCATCGGTGGCGACGTATGCGGGCCGCCCATCCGCCTGTGATGATGGGGGACCGAGATCTGGCTCGGGCTCTACATGTGCAGGAACGAGAACTGCCGGGTTGCGTAGCCGAAGTGCGGCGTGCCATGGGACGCCGATTGCCGACCGGCCCGGGAGATGCTTCGACCCTGCGATCGCTGTATCGGGAACAGGCGCCCGACGAACTGGAATCCTGCGTCCAATCCGCGGATCGCCTGTGCGAGCATGTGTTCGACCTGCTGGGATCAGGTCCCATAAGTTTAGGTGAACGCATCGACTGGCATCGCGATTTCAAGAGCGGATTTCGGTGGGATCCCGACGCCCACTATTTCGAGGTCGCCCAGAGAGTCGAATCCGGCGTGGACATTAAAGTGCCCTGGGAACTGTCGCGTTGCCAGCATTTGCCGGTTTTGGCTCAGGCCTATCTGCTGACCGGGAGGCCGAGGTACGCGCAAGAGGTTACGAGCCAAATCGCCGACTGGATCGATCAGAACCGGACGGGCCGCGGAGTGAACTGGGCGTGCCCGATGGAGGTGGCTATCCGCGCGGTGAATTGGCTCTGGGCGATTGCCCTGATCGCCGAGTCACCCGATATGACCGACCGGTGGCTGAGCGACGTGCTGGCTTCGCTGATCAGCCACGGGCGCCACCTCATGGAGAATCTGGAGCGGCGCAGCGACGGGATCACCACAAATCATTATCTCGCCGATGTGGTGGGCCTGCTCTATCTCGGCCTCTGTCTTCCGGAATGCCGCGATAGCGCGGCGTGGCGGACGTTCGCCGTGCGGGAGCTCGAACGGGAGATGGAGCGGCAAGTCCGTGCCGATGGAGTGCACTACGAGTCGAGCATTCCGTACCACCGGCTGGTTGGCGAGATGTTTCTGTCCTCGGCGCTACTTTGCCGCCATCATGAGATTCGACTGGCCGACTCATTTCATCGCAAACTCCGATTGATGTGCGATTTTGTCTCTGCCTATACCAAGCCCAACGGTTTGGCTCCTCAAGTCGGGGACGGAGACAACGGCCGATTACATATCTTGAGCGGATATGGAACCGTCGATCCGCGGGATCATCGCCATTTCTTGGCTGTCGGTTCGGTGCTTTATGACCATGATGAATGGTGGCGGCACGCCGGCCCGCGAAGAGTCGAGGCGCTCTGGTTCGGCCGGGCGGGCCGGGACCGGTTTTCACGCGCGCCGGAGAAAGAAGCGCTCTCGAAAACGAGCGCGGCGTTTCCCTCTGGCGGGCTGTACATCATCCGTGATCGGGACGACTATGTACTATTTAACTGCAGCCCGGTCGGAACGAGCGGCATCGGAACGCATAAACATAACGATATCCTGTCTCTCGAATTGCATCTGGACGGGGAAGATATAGTTGTAGATTCCGGCTCATTTCTCTATACTGCTGATCCGCGGATGTACGACCTCTTCCGTTCTACCGCCCATCATTCGACGGTCAAGATTGATGGAAGGGAGCAGAACCGGTTTATTCCCGGAAAGTTCTTTTGTCTGCATCAGGATGGGGCGCCGCTCGTTCTGGAATGGGAACACGGAGATACGCTCGACCGCGTGTCGGCTGAATTCGACGGATATCGACGGCTTTCCGATCCCGTCCGTCATCGCCGCGACGTGCTGGTGCGCCGACCGGATTTTTCCGTCCAGGTCATTGATCATTTTTCAGGCCGTCACGGACGTTCGACGCCGCATACCTTCGAATGGACATGGACCTGTGCGCCGGGCTGCCGGATAGAGACGGTGCCGGACGGATGGGAGATCATTTCTAACGGCCGGCGGGTGCATATGACGGCTCCCGTCCATGAACCGGACGGAGCGGCCATGCGCATTGACGCGACCGTGCTGCAGGGGTTGCTCGCTCCGTCCTATGGGTCGGTACGCGACGCCGTGTGGTTGCGATGGCGGTGGAGCGGCATCCTTCCTTCTGCGGCGAAATTCACGATTACCAAGGGACGATGATGGTCCTGATAGAACCAACCTGAATATGATGATTCGAACATGAAGGCTTTAACGATTTGGTTGACCGGCTTGCCTTGCTCCGGGAAAACCACTCTCGCCACGCACTTAGCGCAATCACTCTGCGAACGGGGACTGTCCCGTTTGGAGGTGCTGGACGGAGATGCGGTGCGCACCCATCTGTCCAAAGGACTGGGATTTTCACGTGCGGATCGGGATACCAATATTTTGCGGATCGGATGGGTATGCCAAGTACTGGCCCAGCATGGCGTCACCACCGTTGTGGCGGCCGTCTCCCCATATCGCGAGAGCCGGAATCAAGTTCGTGCCATGATCGAGAAGATCGGGGGAGCCGGCGCATTTCTGGAGGTCTGGGTGCGCTGCTCTATCGAAGAATGCATCCGACGCGATGTCAAGGGCATGTATGCCCGAGCCTTGCGGGGAGAAATTCAACAATTCACCGGAGTTTCCGATCCGTATGAAGAGCCTATCGAGCCCGATCTTGTGGTGGAAACCGGTTCCGGTTCCCCTTTGCAGTCGGTTCGGCTGATCCTCGAAGCGCTGGATAAGACCGGCTAGCCGGAGCAAGGGCTGCTGCGGCCGGTAAAGAGAGTGCGAACGGGTGGATAAGAGTTTTCTCTGGTTTCTTGTCCCGACGCTGCTCCAGACCATCCTAGGCGTCAGCGTCATGGTGCCGATCACGACGTACTATCTCGATCCGGCCGATCTCGGAATTGTTGCGATTTTGACCACTTGTGCGATGCCCGTCATGCCGCTGTCGTCGGTGGGGGACGGCTGGGTCTTATCGACACATTGGCATCAGGCCACGTTGTCCGGGCGCCGTGAATTATTGTTCAATCTCGTCGCCGCGAACATTGTTCTAAAACTGGCGTGGATCGCGGTGTTCTGGATGGCGGCGCCGGTGGTCTTGCCGGAGCTGCTCCGCGAATATCGCCCTGAATATCAGTTCTATTTTGGATTCGCGCTGCTCGGATTGTTGGCCGGCACGCTATGGCCCACAGTGAGCTCGCTCATGGTTATTGAACGAGCCCCCGTCAGCCATGCGATGAATGAATCATTGCAGTGGTTGACCGCGGCGTTCACCACCGTGGTCGGGCTATCCATCATGAAGCTCGGCGTGCTGGCCGTCTTTCTTTCACCGGTCGCCGGCGGCATTGTCTCGACGGTTCATGGGCTATGGTACCTTGCGCCCAAACTGTCGGTGCAACCCAGCTCGCGCTGGCTTCGAGAGATCGCGAGAAGCGGGATGCCGGCGATACCATTCAGTCTCACGGACGTGATTGCGAACAGCGTGGATCGGGTCGTCATCCAGCGCTGGCTTGATTTGTCCGCGTTGGGGATTTACGCCCATTCACAAAGTTACCGCGGCATGTTCATTACCGTGACGAAAGCCTATTCCCGCACGATGACCCCGACGTTTCTGGAGCTGTTTGCCCCCGGCGCAACGCGTTCGCACGGCCGCATTGATGAGACCGTGTCCCTATGGTACTTCAGTGTGACCGCCGGCGGGATTCTCATCACCCTGTTTGCGCCGGAATTGATTCATCTGTTGACGCACGGGAAGTTTGATCAGGCGGCGACTCTCGTGCCGCTATGGTTTCTTCTCGTTTTTGCCCATAGCATGGGTATTCCCTTCACCCAATATCTGCTGACGGCTCGTCAATCCTTTCTGATGTCACGGTCTTCGATTGCGGTCAGCTTGGCCTCCATGTTTTTGGTCGCGGCGGCGACGCGGCAATTCGGAGTCATCGGAGCGACGGCGGCGGCGGTATTCGGAGTGTTCGCGCTCCATGCCACCCGCGCTTTGTTGGCCCGGCGCCTTGGTTGTCGATACCATATTGAGCCCGGCGTCTTCTGGGGAGTCGCCGTCGTGATGGCTCTGTATCTTGTGACCCGATGGATAGAACTGCCGCTTGCGGCGAAGGTCGTCCTGGGGGCGGCGGTCATTGCGGTGGTGGCGGCCCGGTTGATGCGCAGAGTCTCGGTTCGGGATCTGCTCACGGCGCTGGCGCCGACAAAGTAGACTTTCCGCGCTGAACTGACGGGCGTCATTGACTCGGATGACAAGAGCGATTCCATGAGCAAACGACTGTTGATCACGGGCGGCGCCGGCTTTGTCGGCTCAAGCCTCGCCTTGCTTTTTCGCCGGTCCCACCCGGATTGGCGAATCGTCTCCTTCGACAATCTACGGAGAAGGGGATCGGAGCTGAATCTCCGTCGTTTAGCCCGGGAACACATCGAATTCTGCCATGGCGACATACGGAATCGGTCGGACTTGGACGGCGTCGGCAAGGTTGATATCATCATCGAATGTTCCGCAGAACCGTCCGCCCTGGCCGGATTCGACGGCGATGCCTCGTACGTGATCGATACCAATCTGGTCGGGACGGTCAATTGTCTGGAACTCGCCAGGCGTCACGATGCGGAAATGATGTTCCTCTCGACCAGCCGTGTGTATCCCTACGAGTCGCTCAATTCAATACCGTTTCGTGAACTCCCGACCAGGTTTGAGTGGGACGGAAGCGGGCATCTTGCGGGCATCAACGACCAAGGAGTGACGGAAAATTTTCCGCTGGAAGGCGCCCGGACGCTGTATGGCGCGACGAAGCTTTGCGCCGAGTTGCTGATTCGCGAATATGTCGCCATGTACGGCCTGCGCGCGGTGGTCGATCGATGCGGTGTGCTGACGGGACCGTGGCAAATGGGAAAAATCGATCAAGGTGTGGCGGTCCTGTGGGTTGCGCGCCATCATTTCGGCGGAGCTCTGTCCTACGTCGGGTTCGGCGGGCAGGGCAAACAAGTGCGCGACCTCCTGCACGTCGAGGATTTGTTTGAGCTGCTTCAGCTCCAGCTGACCAATATGCCGGCGCACAGCGGTCTCATTTACAATGTCGGAGGGGGGACGGATTGCAGTGTCTCGTTGCTGGAATTGACGAGCCTGTGCCGGCAGGCGACGGGAAAGACGATCGCGGTCGGAACGGTGCCGACCACCAGGCCCGGTGACGTACGTATATACATCACCGACTCGTCCAGAGTACGGGCGGCCTCCGGATGGAAGCCGCGCTGGACGATCGAGCGCATCATCGAGAGCATTGCGGCGTGGATTCGAGACTCTGAAGAGCGCCTTGAACCGATTCTGGGCGGATCTCGTTAGAGAAGGCGGAGCAGGCATGCGTAAGCGGGGATATCGGCCGGGATTGGAACGTCGGCGCCATCGCCGCGGAGGGGAGCGGCCGTGTTAGCGGGATTCATCGTTCACGGTCTGCCGGGGGCCGGGTATCACGGAGGAGCGCTCACCTGTTGGAGCGTGGTCAGAGCGCTGGTGAAATCAGGCCATCAGGTCCGTGTCGTCAGTTTGTTCGATGTCTCGGATGGAAATCCGTACCTCGCGTCTCGCGGTCAACAGGAAGAGGCTCTCCGCCGGGAAGGCGCCGAGGTGGTGGTGATCGAATACGAGATGAACCGACTGGCCGGTTCCGGCGGCGGCTCCTTGGCCGGCAAAATAGGCCGGTGGGCCGGCCGTCTCTTTGACCGTTCACAGGGCTTGGCATACGCGATGCCGTGGGTCAAGCTCTCGGAGAGAGTGCGGGCAGCCTTCGCCGAGCGGAACTGCGATGTCTTTTTGTGTTATCACTTTGATGCGTTATCGGCGGTCGCCTCTCTCGGCCTGAAGCCGTTGATGGCGGCGGTCGGTGATCTCTGGCATCTTCCCGGATACTTTCGGTGGCGGGAGAGTCCCTTCACGCTCGACAAATATCCGGTGCGTGGTCTCAAGACATGGCTCGATTCCATGGTTGCGCAACAGGCGATGACGACGTTGTTAAAGGCGGCGCACAGGTGCGGCGCCTTTGCCGGTCACTATGCGGAGTGGCTGAAGGTTCATGGCCGTTCGGATACGCTGTATTTCAGAACTCCGGTTCCGGATGCGGCCGGCCTGCAATGGCAGGCGCTGCGGGACATGGCGTATGAACAGCGAAGGTCCGGCACGTATCGCCTGTTGTTGGTGGGGGATTTGGGGACGACCTCGACTTCGTCGGGATTGCGGGCCGTTGCCGAGACGGTTCTGCCACGGTTGGTCTCGGAATTCGGAGAAGATGGATTTGAACTGCGGCTTCTGGGCGGCGGTGTCCCGCCCTCGGATATCGCGGAACGATTGCGGAAGCCCTATGTGCGCTTGCTCGGACGGGTGGTGCCGGCGGACCCGGAATTTCTGTCCGCCGATGTGATCATTGTCCCGACCAATATTCCATTGGGGATCCGGGTTCGCATCATCACCGCCTGGTCGTTCGGATGTCCCGTGATTGCGCATCGCGCGAACGCCGCGGGGATCCCGGAAATGCGCCATGAGGAGAATGCGCTGTTGGCCGACACCGATGCCCAATTGGGCGAGGCGGTCGTTCGGGTCTTACGGGATAGGGCGTTGTTGAGAAGACTCTCCTTCGGCGGCCGAGGTACGTACGAAAAATGTTTTTCCGAGTCGGTGGCGGGTCAAGCGATCGTGGATGAGCTGGAGCGGCTGGCGGCCATGCATCGTTCCCCTTCGGCTCAGTAGACTCGTAGAAATCGGTGGAAGGACGGGCCGCGGAATTGCGTGCCCGGTGTGGGAGGCATCGTGCTGGTCGGCATTTTCGGGGCAGGCCGTAACGGATCGACGCTGTTGATGCGGCTGTTGGACGGCAGTCCAGGGTTATGGATCTATCCGATCGAATTGAATTACCTGCGCACGTTTGCGTCCGGTTCGATGAAAAACAGACTCAAACAATGGATGTCCGCAGGCGCCGGCTTGGCTGATTCCGGTCGCGCGAAGCTGGAAGAACACCGCTTGGCGACGTTTCATGCGTGGGCCTCCGAACAGTTGGTGGAACTCAAGCAGACCTACTTGGATAAACTGGCGGAGCCGGCGGCGGTGAACGTGAATCCTTCCCAGTTCATCAAAGACCATGTGCGGGGAACCCTGACCGACAATCTGGAATCGTTCATGGAAGCCACGTGGTCTATTTATGACGACCGCATGCTTCCCGCGAAGCCTCAGTTCATGTTCAAGTCGATTGAAGTCGCCGATCTACCTCGCTATCAGCGGTTGTTCCCCGACATGAAATTCGTGCACATCGTCCGGCATCCCTACTCGAATTACACATCGCTGAAGCGCACCGACATGGTGCAGAAGCAAAAGCCATTCTGGTATCAAGGCGGGGATATTCTCCGACTCCAGTTGGAAGCCCGGTGGATCCCTCACGTGCGATTTGCCCTGGAGGGAATGCAACAGGACCCGGCGCGCCATCATCTCGTCCGGTACGAAGACCTCTGCGAGTCCGCAGACAAGACCGTCGCCGGCATCTGCGATTGGCTGGGCGCTGGGCCCCCGAAAGAACCGGCGTGCCAAACCGTCCTGGGCGGAAAGCATTTGAAGAGCTTGCCGAGCAATTCCAGTTTGAAAGGCGTCGAGACGCCGGCGCATGTCGTGGCGGATATGGCGAAGGCCTATGGCTATGACGACATTCTGACCGAACGAGAGCGGGAACTCATCCTCTTGAGGACGTACGAACTGGGATGCCGCCTTGGATATTTCGATGCCCAAGGGGCGGCGTGCTTGCCGAATCGACTGCGATTGTTTTCTCGCTGGATGCCGCCTGATGAATGGGAGTATAGGAATGCCGGGTCCAGAGTTCGGCTTGTCAGGGCATTAATCGAACGGCGGCTCTATCTGTGTCGGACGCTGCTCCTGTCCGGCTCATAGACAGATCCTTTGTCCGGGACGGTTCCGGGCAGGCAGGACCCTATGCCGGAATCACACAATGTTCCGCGAAAACGGATTGAAGAATTATGATATGGGCGGATACCATGCCGCAGGCGCGCGAGACGACACACACGTCGTCTTATGTTTGCGCACGGACGCGCGGTGTGCGACGTCACGACGAAGCGACACCACGTCTGTGCACGCCCGCGAGATGCGAGCGCAGATTCTCGCGAAGTCGGCGTACTTGATTTGATACATCCAGAGATCGAAACACGGCGACCGATATAGAGGAGAGGCCTTGTGCCACATGTGCTGGCGGTGATTCCGGCCCGTGGAGGATCGAGATCGATTCCGTTCAAGAACATCAAGCCGTTGGCCGGCAAGCCTCTCTTGGCCTATACGATCGACGCCGCCAAGCGATCGCGCCATCTCGACCGCTGTGTGGTCTCGACGGATCACGACGAGATCGCGAAGGTTGCGGCGGCGCACGGAGCCGAAGTCATCCGCCGGCCGCCGGAATATGCGACCGACGAAGCTCCGACCGAATTGGCGCTGTTGCATGCGGTCGGCGAGCTGAGGCAAGCCGGGTATCGACCGGACTACGTCGTCACGTTGGAGCCGACTTCACCGTTGAGGACCGCGGAGCTGATCGATCGCTGCATCGAATCGGCGATGAACCGAATCGAGGCCGATTGCGTGATGACCGTGACCGAAACAAGAAAGTGTTATGGTCGCATTCTGGAGGGACGGTTCGAATACCTGTTTCCTGACCAGCCTCGGCGCAGGCAGGATCGGACGCCCTTGTACGAGGAAAGCAGCACCGTGTATGTGACGCGAACGGGTGCGCTGGAACGGCATCGTTCGGTGCTCGGTGTCGTCCGCTATGCCGTGGTGGTCGATGACCCGCGTGAAGCGATCGACATCAATGAGCCGCTGGATTTCATTCTCGCCGAAGCCGCCCTCTCGCGGGGCGGTCTGGGGGACAATCATGAGTGATATTAGTTCGATTCCGATCGGTCCCTATCGAGTGGGGCCCGACGAGCCGCCGCTCATCATCGCGGAGGCGGCGGTCAACCATCAGGGCGAGTTCGAGACCGCCAAGCGCATGGTGTACATCGCGCACGCGATGGGCGCGCACATCATCAAGTTTCAAATCCATGTGCTCGACAACGAGATGCTGCGGGACACGCCGCAATCGGCCAACTTCGCCGAGCCCTTGTACGAGACCCTGGATAAAACCAATTTGACCGTGGAGCAGCATCGCGAGTTGAAGCGGCTGTGCGAAACGCTGGGGATCCTTTATCTCTGCACGCCGTTCAGCCGGATCGGAGCGGACATTCTCGAAGAGCTGGGCGTGCCGGCCTATAAGACCGGATCCGGAGAACTCACGAATCTGCCGCTGATCGAGCATATCGGCCGGAAGGGCAGACCGATGATCGTCTCGACCGGCATGTGCACCGTCGATGAGGTCGGGGAAACCGTGGCGTTGCTGCGTCGCTTGAAGACGCCGTTTCTGCTGACCCATTGCGTGTCCGCTTATCCCACTCCCTATGATCGGGTCAATCTCGGCATGATTCCCCGCTATCGCGAATTGTTCGATGTCCCGGTAGGATTGTCGGACCATTCACGCGGCATTTATACCGCGCTGGGCGCGGTGGCGCTCGGGGCTTGCGTCCTCGAAAAACACTTCACGTTGGATCGCCAGCAGCCGGGGCCCGACCACCCCGTTTCCATCGAGCCGGACGAACTGGGCGAGCTGGTCAAGGGTGCCGATGCGGTGTTTCGCGCCAGGGGCGCCGAGCGAGCGGTGTTTCCGGAAGAGCGGGAAATCGTCGCGTGGGCCAGAGAAAGCGTGGTGTCCGAGGTCGCGATCCCGCGCGGCAGCGTCATCACCAAAGAGATGGTGTGGGTCAAACGGCCGAGTCCGGGGCCGGGTGTCGTGCCCGCGAAGGATCTGGACAAGATCATCGGGAAAACGGCGAAAGCGGATATCCCCAAAGACAGCCAGATTCGATGGGACCACGTGAACGCATGAAGAAGCGCAAGATTGCCGTGGTGTCCGAAGCCAGGGCGACTTACGGGTATATCAGGCGGTTGATGCAGCTGATCCAGCGGTCTGACCGGTTGGAACTGCATCTGATCGTCACCGGCATGCACCTCTTGAAAGAGTATGGTCATTCGGTGGATGAGATGATCCGGGATGGGTTCACGCCGGCCGCCCGGGTGGATATGTATGTCGGCGACGACAGCCCGACCGCCTGGTCGAAATCGCTGGGCGTGGAAATACAGGGCTTGGCGCAGGTCTTCGACATGCTGAAGCCGGATCTCATGCTGGTCGCGGGCGATCGCGCCGAGATCCTGGCCGCCACCGTCACGGCGGCCTACATGAACATTCCCGTCGCCCATATCCAATCGGGCGATTTGTCCGGCCATATCGATGGGTCCGCCCGCCATGCGATCACGAAGCTGGCGCACGTTCATTTGCCCTCGTGCGAAGATTCCGCGGAGCGGGTTCGGAGGTTGGGGGAAGAGCCCTGGAGAATTTTCAATGTCGGCGCGCCGCAACTCGATGACGTCGTGCACGGAAAAACTCTCGACCACGGCGAGCTCGCGCGCCTGGTTGCATGTGATTTCAGCAAGCCGGTGCTGCTCGTCATTCAACATCCCGTGTTGGCGGAAGTGCATCTCGCCCGCAAGCAGATGGAAGAGACCATGGCGGCCGTGCGGGAGAGCGGCCATCAGGCGCTTGTGATCTATCCGAACGTAGATGCGGCCGGACGGGAAATCATTTCGGTGATCGAGCACTATCGGGACAATGCAACGATTCGAGCGTTTCGGAATCTTGATCGGGAAGTCTTTTTGAGCCTGCTCGGCGCCGTATCGGTTCTGATCGGCAATTCGAGCGTCGGCATTCTGGAGGCCCCGTCGTTCAAACTGCCGGCGTTGGATATCGGAAGCCGCCAGACGGGGAGGATGCGGGCCTGTAATGTGATTACCGTGCCGGAGTTCGACCGGACGATCATCCGCCGGGAAATCGACCGCGCGCTGCATGATCCTGTCTATCGGTCGGCGCTCGAGACCTGCGTCAATCCCTATGGAGACGGCAATAGTTCCGAGCGGATCTGCCGGATCCTGGAGGAGATCGACTTGTCCAGGCTGCTCAACAAACATATGACCTATTGAAGGACTTTGCTCATGCATGCTCCAGTGTTGGTCACCGGCGGTGCCGGTTGCATCGGTATTCAAGTCGTGCGCGAATTGGATCGCCGCGGGACCGAGGTTCATGTGCTGGACTTGGGCGAGCAAATCGCCCGGGTCAGACAGGCGATCCCGAAGCGGGTGAAGGTATTTTACGGATCGATCCTGGACGTGTCGTCCATTCGCGAAGCCATGGACGGATGCGGCTCCGTCATCCACCTGGCCGCTCTTCTCGGCGTCCGGCGAACCGAGGTGAATCGATTGCGGTGCTTGGAAATCAACGTGGACGGCACGAAGCGGGTGCTCGATTGCGCCATTCAACATCGGATCACGCGCTTCGTCTTTGCGTCTTCGTCCGAAGTATACGGGGAACCGCTGGAGAATCCGATTACGGAAGACACGATCACCCAGGGCAAGACGGTCTACGCCGTCAGCAAGCTGGCCGGCGAAGAACTCTGTATCGGCTATGCGCAACGCTATCCGGATTTCGAGCATGTGATCCTGCGGTTCTTCAATGCCTACGGGCCGTACCAGGCGGCGCAGTTTGTGCTGCCGCGATTCATCTACAATGCCATGACCGGCAAGCCGATCGTGATCAATGGGAGCGGCGATCAGGTCCGGTCCTATTGCTACAGCGAGGACACCGGACGCGGGGTCGTGGAGGCGTTGCTCAGGACCGAGGCGACCGGAGAAATCATCAATCTGGGCAGCAGCGAGCGGCCGATTTCGCTGAAGGAATTGGCGGACCTCGTGATCACAGCCGGCGGCAATCCGAACGTAGAGATACGCTACGCCGAGGATTTTACCAGCACCGACCGCCATGCGGACCGGGAAATCCATCGCCGGTACTGTTCCGGCGACAAGGCCAAACGACTGCTGGAATTTGTGCCCCGAACTTCGCTCGAGGATGGAATCCGCCGCATTATGGAATCGCAGAGCGTATTCGAGAAGTGGGAGAGCACGGAATTACCCTACCTTGTCGACGAGATGACGTGACATCCGCTCTTGACGGATGGCAGGATAGGTCGTGATGATCCATCCTGGTTGGAAAACCGGCCTGAAACGGCAAGTGGCGGGAATGGGCCTGCTTCCCGCCGTCCGAGCGATCCGCTACCAATTCCGCTTGCTGACCGATTCTTCATTCCGCGGGCACGAACGCCTGCTGGAGGAGGATTTCACTTCCTTCGCGGAACGATACGGGCCGCTGTTCAGACGCGTGTCCTGCAGTTCAGATCCCGGCGCCAAACGCGTGTTGGTGGTGAGTCTTGGATCCTTGGGCCTGTTGGCCGAGATCGCGCTGGTCAAAGGGTTCGAGCTTGCGGGCTATCGTCCAATCGTCCTGACCGATTACAACCGGTGGATGGAACAATACTATCGCGTCGCAGGTATTCAGGACATCGTGTACTGGGACGACTTTATCCGGCCGGCGATGGACGCGATCCTGCTTCCCTTCATGGAATCGGTTCAGTCCTTCGAGCACCTCATCAAGCTGGATTATAAGGGCGCGCGCGTCGGCAAGTATGCGGCATCGACGGCGCTCCGCCAACTGCGGACGGGAAGCCTGGATCTGTCGTCGCCTCACGTCAGGTCGGCATTGCTGCCGTTTCTCCGCCAGGCCATCCAATATGCCGAAGCGTCCGGAGAGATCGTGCGCCGGTTTGCTCCGCAGATTGCCTTGTCGGTGGACCCGGGCTATACCCCGAGAGGCGAGCTGTTCGATATCTGTCTCGCATCCGGCATCGACACGATCACCTGGAACGCCGCGCATAAGAACAACCAATTAATGCTGAAGCGTTACAGCCCGGCCAATCGCGACGTGCATCCCGCCTCGCTCGCGAACGAGACCTGGAGTCATCTCCAGCGGACTACGTGGGGCCGGATGCAGGCGAGCGCGCTTCGCCGCGAACTGGTCGACACCTATGGCAGCGGCGAGTGGTACAGCGAGGTCGGCACGCAATTTCACACGGCATTGCGCGAAGCCGATGAAGTGCGGCGAGATCTGGCGCTCGATCCGACAAAAAAGACCGTGGTTATTTTTCCGCATATCTTCTGGGACGGAACATTTTTTTGGGGCACCGATTTGTTCCGCAGCTACGAAGAGTGGTTTGTTGAGACCATGAGGGTCGCATGCGCCAATCAAGCGGTCAACTGGGTGGTCAAGGTTCATCCGGCGAATACGGTCAAGAATGTCAGGGACGGTGTGCAAGCCGAGGCGTCCGAGTTGACCGCCATGCGGGGCATCGCCGATCCATTGCCGTCGCATATCCGCATTGTGTCGCCCGACAGCCCGATGAGCACCCTGTCGCTCTACAGCGTCGTCGATTATTGCGTCACGGTTCGCGGCACCGTCGGCATTGAAGCCGCCGCGTTCGGAATTCCCGTCCTCACGGCCGGAACCGGTCGTTACGACCGACTCGGATTCACGATTGATTCGGAGTCGAAGGCCCAGTATCTGGATCGGCTGGCCCATATTCAGGAGCTTCCTCCGCTTTCAACGGCCCAGCGCGAGCTGGCTGAGCGGTTCGCCTACGGGCTGTTCCTGGTCCGTCCGTTCGCACTCCGGACCGTGACGCTGGAGTATCAGCGTGACGCGAAGGCAAGTCTACGCACGAGGCTGCGCATGGACCAACGAGACGAACTTGCAGCGGCGCCGGACTTGCGGGCATTTGCCGACTGGATTGAAAGCGGGCGCGAGGACTTCGTGGCTCATCCAAAAGAGGACTGAAGGACGCATGTGCGGCATCGTCGGCGGCATAGGGGCGGACGCCCTTGAATGGGTCAAGACGATGAACCGAGTACAGGAGCATCGTGGGCCGGATGATGAAGGAATCTATCATGATCCTAGGCAGCAGGTCTGTCTTGGAATGCGGCGCCTCAGCATTCTCGATGTGGAGCATGGGCATCAACCCATGGCCAATGAGAGCGGATCGACGTGGATCATCTATAACGGAGAGATCTTCAATTCTCCTCACCTGCGGCAGAGGCTCGAAAAGCAGCATCGGTTTGTCACCGACCACTCGGATACCGAAGTCCTGCTCCATCTGTATGACGATAAGCAGGAGGACATGCTGGTCGACCTTAACGGGATGTTTGCATTTGTCGTCTATGACGCGCGCCGAAGCATTCTATTCGGGGCGCGCGATCGGTTGGGGATCAAGCCTCTGTACTATGCCGGTATCTCGAATCGATTCGCCTTTGCATCGGAACTGAAGAGCCTGCTGACGCTGCCGTGGATCGATCGGAATCTGGACGTGGCGAGCCTCTTTCACTATCTGAGCCTGCGTTTTGTTCCCGGTCGCCAGTCCATATTCAACGGGATTTTCCGGCTGCCGCCCGGGCATTGGTTCCGATACGACCTGACAACCGGCGCGATGGAGACGCGGCGATACTGGCGCCCTTCCGTAGGCGTCTATGATCGAAGACCGGCGGCGGAGTGGAGCGAGATCGTCCGAGCCGAATTGAAAGCCGCCGTTCAGCGATGGACGCTCAGTGATGTGCCGATCGGATGTTCGCTTTCCGGGGGACTGGATTCGTCCGGCATCGTGGGCTTGCTGGCCGAAAGCGGGCATCGGCGCGTGAAGACCTATTCACTCGGTTTCGCGGGAGACACCGCGCAAGGACTGGATGAGTTGCCGTTGGCGAAGCAGGTCGCGGATCGATGGGGAACGGAACATCATGAGCTTGTTTTGGGTCCGGAGGAGCTTTTGCAGGATTTGGTCAAGATGGTTTGGCATCTTGACGAACCCTACGGCGGCGGTCTTCCGTCTTGGTACGTATTCCGCTTCATGGGACGGGATGTCAAAGTCGGCTTGACCGGGACCGGCGGCGATGAACTCTTCGGCGATTACGGCCGGTACGCGGCATTGGAACGGGCGCTTTCTGTGGGCGGCGGACGGAGCATGCCGGGACGATGGCTGCGGGAATCATGGCCGTCCATCACCCGATGGCTGGCCTCTCTACCGCAGGGGCTTGTGGACCTGCGTCGAAAGGAGCGATGGCTGCATTGGCCGGAGGTGCGGACCGATTCGTTCCGGTGGCTGTACGTCCATGCCTTTTATTACTTTTCGGATGAGATGAAACGGGATCTTGTCTTGTCGCCGGGCGCGGCGCCGTCCGGCGTCGATACCGCCGATCTATTGGCGAGGCATTATCGGGACGCCGAGTCCGCCGACGCCCGGGATTCGTGCAGCTATCTGGCGCTGATGACCCAACTGCCCGATGAGTTTTTGCACATGACGGACCGGTTTTCCATGGCCCATTCATTGGAAGCCAGAGTGCCGTTTCTGGATCACACGTTTGTCGAACTCGCGCTGCGCATTCCTCCGGAGATCAGAACGACCCCCGACGATCCGAAATATCTGTTGCGACAAGCGGTGCGGGATCTGCTGCCGTCCGATTTGGCGCAAGCTCCCAAACGGGGTTTTGTCATCCCGACGGCACAGTGGCTTCGCGGGCCGTTGCGGCCTCTTGCCGAACGGTTGCTGTCCCCCGAACGGCTGAAACGGCAGGGCCTGATACGCCCCGAGTTCCATGACCGTTTCGTGCGTCCTCATCTGAACGGTCACGCTGATTATCATGCTCAGGTCTGGACCGTCTTAATGTTCCAGTTATGGCATGAGCTCTTCGTCGAGTACCGTCTGAGCGAACCGCCCGCGATTGTCTGGCAGGATCTGTGTTGAACAAACCGGCGAAACTGCCGACGATAGATGAGCCGCAAGAAAGTCGGATCGAATGGGGAATCCTGGACACCTGTGACGCGCTTTCGCCGGCCTACGACTATCCTCAAACCGAACAAACGGTCGCGGGATGGTTTCAGCGCGCCGGATTGGTCGATGTGCGGGTGCGTTTGGGGGGGAACGGAGTGCTGGGAAACGGGAGGACCTCTTTCGCATAAGGTGTGGCGGCCCAGGGATGAACATTCTTCACATCAGCACAGAATACAATCTGGGCGGGTCCGGTCGCGCCGCCTATCGCATTCACGCGGGCTTGCGGCGGCGCGGCCATACCTCGCGCATGTTGGTGGGGACGCAGGTGATCGGGGTGCCGGACGTGGGACCGATCTGGCGCAGCTTGCCTTGGCGCGCCGCTGATTGGGCGGCCAAGCGGGTCACCGAGGCCATGAGCCTGCAATATCTTTTCTTGCCGTCCTCATGGAACCTTCTCCGGCATCCGTGGTTCCGCGAAGCGGACATTCTCCAGCTGTACAATACCCATGGCGGCTATTTCAGCCATTCCGTGTTAGGGATTGCCGGCCGGCAGAAACCGGTCGTCTGGCGTTTGTCGGACATGTGGCCCTTCACGGGCCACTGTTGTTATGCGTACGACTGCGAGCGGTGGAAAACAGGCTGCGGGTCCTGCCCGTTGCTGGCCGATGAACCCGCGCTGCGGACCGACAGAACCGCGCAGCTGTGGCGGATCAAGCGGCGGCTCTACGAGAGGGCCAATGCCCACTTGGTCGTGCCGTCGCGATGGATCGCCGGCTTGGCGGCGCAGAGCCCGCTGGTCGGCCATTGGCCGCGCCATGTCATTCCCAACGGAGTGGATTTGAACGTCTTCCGTCCCATCAGTCGCGCCGCCGCGCGAGAGGTGTTCCGTTTGCCTCAGGACGACGCGGTGGTATTGTTCAGTTCCGTCGACACAAATGCCTATCGCAAGGGCGGAGCAATTCTCGTAGAGGCGCTGAGCCGACTGCGAGACCGGACGAAGAAACCGTTCCGGCTTTTGGTGGTGGGCCATGGCGCGCGTGAATGGGAGGCGAGGGTTTCCGTTCCGGTGACCGCGGTCGAAACCATTACGGACGATCAGCTTCTTGCCGTCATGTATTCGGCAGCCGATGTGTTCGTGCATCCGGCGCTGGCCGACAATCTACCGAACGGCGTGCTCGAAAGTCTGGCCTGCGGCACACCTGTCGTGGCCTTTGATATCGGAGGAGTGTCGGATGCCGTGCGTCCTCTGGAGACCGGGTATCTTGCCCGCTGCAAAGATCCCGACGACCTCGCGCACGGCATCGGTCGGCTCCTCGATGACGACGGCCTTCGAACGCGCATGAAATCGATCTGCCGCCACGTCGCCGAGTCGGAATATGGCATGGATCTGCAAACGGACCGGTTTGAATCCCTTTACGCCGACCTGTGCCGGCCGTCCCACGCGCTGGATACATTGCAACAGGCATGACGGCACAGCTCCTTTCAGGTTCTATCGACGAGGTTGCGGACTTTGGCGAAACACCGTACGGCATCGTCAAACGGTTGCGCGCCGTCGAGCGGTGGGCAAGCCGCGTCTGTCAGTGGCGCGAAAAGGAAGCCTTATCGATTCTCGATTACGGGTGCGGAACAGGCGATCACGTGACCTACCCGCTGGCGCGCCTCGGCCATTACGTGCTCGGCGTCGATTGCCATGTTCGGTCGATCGATGAAGCGACGCACCGTTTTCAATTGCCGAATCTCGCATTCCGAGTCGCGGACATCGACCAATTGGTTCGTGAAGGGGCAACATATGACCTCGTCATTTGCTCCGAAGTGCTTGAACACATGCATGAACCGCTGCCATTTCTCCGGCAGATCAGGGCGCTGGTCGGCAAACAGGGAGGCCTCATCATCACGACGCCCAATGGGTATGGGGCGTTCGAATGGCTCTCGGCGCTGGAGCGCCTCTTCGATCGAATGGGAATGAATCAGGCGCTTCGAAGGGTCCTCCGCGCCGTCCGCCGTCCCGCGGATGATCGAATATCCGGCGGCCGCTCATCTGATCGGGACTCCGCCATCGGCTTTCTCAACATGGATTCGAAGCACGTTCAATTTTTTGGGTTGGCCCGGTTGGAATCACTGTTTTCATCAGGCGGGTTCCGGATCGCGGACCGCCAAGCCAGGACCGTCCTTTGCGGACCTTATGTGGACAATCTGTTTCATCTGATGCCGTTCCGGGAACGGCTGTATCGTCTCAATTGCGAAGCAGCCGAGCGGCTGCCGATGGCATGGGCCGCCGATTGGATGTATCTCCTTCAAGCGGAGGAGGGCAGGTCGCGTGAGCAGTGATTTCCCCCGCATTCTCATCATCACGTCGAACAACTTTAATCTCGTCAGCGGCGGGGGCATCACTCTCACCAATCTTTTTCGCGGGTGGCCGAGCGAGCGGATCGCCAATCTGCATGAAGATCGCATGCCGGAAGACGCGAGCGTGTGTCACAATTTCTATCGTCTGACCGAGGAAGAGATTCGATGGCGCCGGCCGTTTTCGTTGGCGCGGCGGTGGTACGGACGGATCAAAGAGCAGGATGGGCGGAGTGGTGGGCAGGCCGGAAACCCAGAGCCCTCTCCCGCGAAACGATGGCTCGCTGTCATCAAGCAGGGAATGGGGGAGGGGGTACCGAAGTATGCCCGCTTGACCGATCGGCTCATGACGTGGGTGCAGGACTTTCGGCCGACCTTGCTCTACGGCTTTCTCGGTTCTCTGGAACAGATTGATTTGACCCGGCAGCTGACGCAACGATTACAGATTCCCTTGGCGATTCACATGATGGATGACTGGCCGGCTGTCTTATACAGGCGAGGATGGCTGGCGCCGATTGCAGGACCGATGGTGCGGCGCGCGTTGACGCAGGTGCTGGATCAAGCCGCGGTCAGGCTGGCAATCTGTGAGCCGATGTGCCGCGAGTATGAAGGTCGCTACGGCCATAGGTTTCTGTCCTTTCAAAATGCGCTCGATATAGAGCGGTGGCTGCCTTTTTCCAGAACGGATTGGAAGGCCGGCAGTCCGTTTCTTGTTCGCTATGTGGGCTCTATCGTGCCGGACGGGCAGAGAGACAGTCTCACGGACATTGCGCGCGCGATCGCCGATCTGGCGGCCGCAGGAGTTTCCATCCAATTGCGGATTCATGCCCCGCGGCATGAATCTGCTTACCTGCGAGCCTGCGGGATCCCAGGCGAGGCGCTACATCTTGACGGGCCTCCGGATCCGGCTTCCATCGCTTCTCTGTTGGCGGGCGCCGATTTGCTGGTGCTGCCCTACAACTTCGATGCTCGCAGCGCCCGGTATATCCGGTTATCCCTGCCTACCAAGGCCCCGGCCTATATGGTGTCAGGCACTCCCGTACTCGTGTATGCTCCCGGTGAGGTGGCGACGGCCGACTATGCGGCCCGTGAGGGATGGGGCTATGTGGTCGCTTCACCGGGACAAGCGGGTCTCATGACTGCTCTGAAAAAACTCATGACTGATGAACCGCTTCGAGAACAGCTTGGCCGGCGGGCACGGCATGTCGCGCAGGCCAATCACGACGCAAGGACCGTGCGTGCGGCCTTTTGGGATACGCTCTGTGCGGCGGCCGGCCGCAACCCCGCCGCTGCCTGGTCACAATGACCGCGGAGGCACGGCAAATCGGGCGTCATGCTGCATTCCGGTCATGCCATGGAACAGCGTATGAAGAATGAGGAGGTGCGCGGATATTGGGATGTCGAGGCCTGCGGCACGGGCAAATCCATCGTGGGCGAGCAGGAGGAGCTGAGCCGCGCCTGGTTTCAGCGGATCGAGGATCATCGCTACACCATTGAACCCTTCATTCATGCGGTGGCCCAGTTCACCAGGCATCGGGGCAAGACTATTTTGGAAGTCGGGGTGGGCGCGGGGACCGATCATCTCCAATGGGCGAGGGCCGGCGCTGTATGTTACGGCGTCGATCTGACCGACAGGGCCATCGAGACCACCAGGGCGCATCTGGCCCTCTACGGCCACGATTCAGTCCTGCGACGTCTCGATGCGGAAGAGCTGCCGTTTGCCGATGGGACCTTCGACGTCGTGTACTCGTGGGGCGTCATCCACCATTCGGCGCATCCGGATCGGATTATTCGCGAGATCCGGCGCGTGCTCAAACCATCGGGGCTGTTTCTCGGCATGTTGTATGGACGATATTCGGCGGTGGCGTTCAAGCTCTGGGTGAAATTCGGCCTGTTGCGGGCCAAGCCCTGGCGCACTCTCTCCGATGTCGTGGCCCGGCACATGGAAAGTCCCGGCACGAAAGCCTACACCCATGCCGAGATCAAGGCCCTCTTTGCGCAGTTTTCGAGCTGTGACACCGCGTCGATCCTAACGTCCTATGACCGGCACAATATTCCCGCCTGGCTGGCCCGGGCGCTCCCCGATGCCGGTGGGTGGTTTATTACCATCAAGGCCCGCAAGTAAGAAGGCGGCGACGGATGAGTCGAAAACGATTGCTGATGGCCAGTTCCAACTACTGGCAATCCCCCTTGCAAGTCGGCAGTCATCACTTGGCTCGCGGTTTTGCGAAAGCCGGCTGGGATGTGGCGTTCATCTCCGATCCGATTTCTCCCTGGCATCTATTGGGTGCACACCGGGGAGACTTACGTATTCGTTATGACACCTACGCCGCCGGTGGTCGAACGGATTGCAGCGGGCGGCTCTGGACTTATGTGCCTGGCGCCCTGGTGACGCCGAACAATCGCACCCTCCTCAAGAGTGAATGGGTTGCGACGCAGTGGTCGCGCTTCAGCCGGCCTCGACTGACCGATGTCCTTCACCGCCATGGGTTTGGACAAGTCGATCTGCTCTACTGTGACAGCGTCGTCCATCAGGGATGGCTGCATGCGATCGGATCCAGGACATCCCTCTATCGGATCACCGACAATATTTCCGGCTTCTCGAAGTCTACGCCGGCCGTGCTGAAGCTGGAAGCAAGACTGGCCCGGCAGGTTGATCTGGTCATCTATGCGGCAAGGAGCCTGGAAGAGTACGTGAAGGCGTTTGCGCCTCGGCGTATGGCCTATCTGCCGAACGGCGTGAACTATGAGCATTTCAGCGAAGGCGCCGGCTCCATCCCGGCGGAATATGCGGACATTCCGCGCCCGATCGCCCTCTATGTGGGGGCGATGGACTTTTGGTTCGACTATCGTTTGATGAATGAAGTCGCGAGCCGGATGCCGGCCGTCTCGTTCGTCTTCATCGGTCCGGAAGAATTGGCCAAGCAGCGATTACAGCCTCGGTCGAATGTCTATGTGCTGGGCCGCCGTCCCTACGCCGACTTGCCGCCGTACATGCATCATGCCGATGTCGGGTTGATTCCGTTCGATGTCGCCCATCATACGGAATTGGTTCGAAGTATCCATCCGCTCAAGCTCTATGAATATTTAGCCTGTGGTTTGCCGGTTGTGGCGGTGGAATGGGAAGAACTGACCTATCTCAACAGCCCCGCTCTGCTTTGCCGCGGGACAGAGCAGTTTGTCTCGGCCGTCGAGCGGGCCATCGAAGAACGCCCGAATAAACCGGAGCTGCGGCGCTACGCGTCCTTGCACGATTGGGAACGGCGCGTGGAGTCCATTTGTTCAGCGCTCGGTGTCTAGCAGGCCGGGAAACCCGGCGGGCCGATGTTTGTGATTGCCGCGTAAGCGAACCGGCGAGCCTTGAGGATGGCAAGATGTCTCCCTCTCTACGATCGAAATTCCGGTCACGGTGGATAGCCTGACGAGGCCGGCGTGAACATTGTCATTGTCAGTGATTTCGCCCATGTGAATGGGGGTAATGCCGCCGTGGCGCTGGCGAGCGCGACCGGCTTAGCGCAGCAGGGCCATTCAGTCACGCTCTTTGCGGGAGTGGGGCCGGTGGCTCCGGAGATCGCGGCGAGTCCGGTGGCGGTCGTATGCACCAATCAGCAGGCCATCGGAAATGATCGGCGACGAACCAGAGCCGTGGTCCAAGGCATTTGGAACGTCAAGGCGGCTCGCATGATGACGGACCTGCTCGGCCGCATGGATGTGCGGCGGACCGTCGTCCATGTGCACGGATGGGACAAGGCCCTGTCCTCGAGCGTAGTCCGCGCCTCTCTCTCAATGAAAGCGAGGATGGTCTGCACCTTCCATGATTATGTGTCGGTCTGTCCGAACGGGGGATTCTATAATCATCCGCGAGATGAGGTCTGCCGGTTGCAGCCGCTCTCCCGCTCCTGCGTCCTGGAAAGTTGTGATCGGCGAGGCTATGGTCAGAAGCTCTGGCGTGTCGCCCGCCATACCGTTCAACGACGATGGGGTTTACTGCCCGGCGCCGTCAAGCATGTCATTGTCGTGTCGGATTTCAGCCGCCGCATCCTGGAGCCGTTTCTGCCCTCGGGCATCCGTCTCCATTCCGTGCAAAACATGATCAACGTGACGCGGTCTGCTCCGGCCGATCCTGCCGGCAACCACGCCTACGTCATGGTGGGACGCATGTCGCGTGAAAAAGGGCCGCATGTCCTGGCCTCAGTGGCGGGCCGGACGTCATGGCCCGTTCGGTTTGTCGGCGAGGGCGAGAGTCTCCCGGAAATCCGGCGGCTGGCACCCAGATCGACGGTGACCGGATGGTTGTCTCACGATGATGTGGTGAAGGAGCTAGCCGGCGCACGGGCCTTGATATTTCCGTCGCTGTGGTATGAGACCGAAGGATTGGTGGTCTTGGAGGCGGCGGCGCTGGGAATCCCTTCCGTGGTGGCCGACTCGTGCGCCGCTCGTGATCTGGTGATCCACGAAGACACCGGCCTGCATTTCCGGAGCGGCGACGATCGCCATCTTCAATCCGTGATGGACCGGTTGCAGGATGACCATCTTGTCCGGCGGCTTGGAGAAGCCGCCTACCGCCGCTACTGGAAAAATCCGCGGTCGCTTGAACGCCATATCGCCGACTTGGAGCGGATCTATGACGTGGTCCTCCGCGACGAATAAACAACCACCCGGCGGCGATCATGCCCCGCATGCCGGGACCAAACCGGCTACGGCCGGCATGCCTCGCGCGGATATGATCGGGCTTGCATTACTGGCGCTGCTTCTCCTCTCTCCTCTCGTATTTAAAGTCCGGCTTGCCGACGGCGTGGTGGTCCATCCTTTTGTGCCTGTCCTGGCCGCGGCATGGGGCTGGGTTTGGTGGGTCAGCCGCGGCACGTTTTCGTCCGCGACAAGCGGATGGTACATCCCCGAATGGCAAGCGTGGAATGTCCCAGTGCTGTTGCTGGGACTATCCGTCGGTGGTCTGGCGTTCAGTTTGGCGGTGAATTCCATTCGTCTCGGTTCTCTGCAGGCAACCGGCTGGTTATTGCTCGCCAAGTGGATATTGTATTTGGCGCCTCTTCCGCTGACGGCGTTACTCGCATTGCGCCGGCCTGCCCAGGTCGTCAGACTTGTCAGCTATCTGGTGCCGCTGATCGCATTCGGGACGCTGCTTTATTCGTATTTCCGACTGTGGCAGGCGCTCGAAGGCCGGTACACCAATGCCTATGTGGACGCGAAATTGGCTTTTTTTGCCATGGGTACATTAGGCGAAGCGCTCTCGATCCACGGGTTGGCGGTCAGGTCGGACACGATGGGGCACACAGCCTACGGCGTGTATTTGACCTTTGTCCTGGTCTTCAGCATGTGTCTCGCGATCTTTCGAGGATGGGACGGGCTCGTGAATCGCCGGTATGCCGCCGTCCAGGCGTTCGTACTCTGCCCGTTGATCATCGGCGGAATTCTTCTGAGCGGCTCTCGTTCGAGTCTCGCGTTGCTCGTCTTGTCGCTGGTTATGTTGCTGACGCTGCTGATGCTGAACATGGGCGACTATCTCGGCACACAGCGTCGTGTCGTCTGCGCGATGCTGCTGTTCCTGGCGCCGATGCCCGTGCTGCTTCTCCATGGGCCCCTCAGAGCGGCGTTGCCGACCGTCGATCGCCTCGAGGAAACACTGACGAGCCGGTTGGACATCGAACGAACCGCGAGCGGCGAAGTCTCACCGCTGCTCTACGAGCAGGACGACCGCACGAAACGGTCCGTCAAGAATCTTCAGATTCGCGTGTGGATCTGGGGGCAGGCCGTGCGTTACCTGATGCACCATCCGGGCACGATGGTGCTGGGTATCGGGTATGACCGGCGGCGATTCGTGGAAGAAGTCATCGGCATGCCCTACGAAGGATATAATTTTAATTATCAAACCGCCCACAATTTGTTTCTCGACATCCTGATCAAAGGCGGCCTCATTCCGCTCATTCCGCTCCTGGCCGCTTGCTTCTGGCTGTTCTGGGCCGCCCTCAAGAACGTGATTATCCCTGCGCGAGAGAGCGGGGCGATCGGCCGTATCGGGATCGGCTGGGCGCTCCTTGCCTTCTGGCCGGCGCTCATGATCGTGAGTTTCACCGGCGAAGAATTATTGACGGACAACCTTTTGTTGCATTGGACGATGCTGTTCGGATTGCTGCTCGGCCTCGGTGGTCTCGCGCTGGCCGCCTGGTTGCCGAACCGCATCCTTCATATGACGGCCACGGCCGGCGTCGGAGGCGGGCCGACTTATGTTACGGCGCTCGCGCGGCATCAACTGGAGGCCGGGACGCACGTGCGGATTTTCTGTTCCGACGAAAGGCCCTTTGTCGAGATCTGGCGGAGGATGGGGTTCGAGATTTCGGTCCTTCCCATGCGCCGGCCGAGCCTCAATTCGGTGTGGCAGCTCCTCAAGGAACTGCTGCGCGCGCCGGCGCCCATTCATACGCATGGTCGTGGAGCCGCCTTTTTCGCCCTATGGGTCAAGGTGTTGGTACGCATTCCTGTCATTTACACGCCGCATGGACCTCACTATGCCTACAAGCGCGGATTACGCTATGTGTCCTCCTGGTGCTTTGAGTGGTTGTTTCGCCTGTTCTTCGACGCGGTCCTCTATGTGTCGCCGGGTGAACAGGACGTGGCGAAGGCGCATCATCTTCCGGTGCGCCGATCCCGTGTCGTGGTATCCGGTTTGATCAATAACGGTCAGGGAGAAGAGCCCGATTATGCACCAACGCGCGAGGTCCTGCTCCATGAATGGAATATTCCGGCGGATCGATTCGTGATCGGATGGATCGGGCGGTTCGATTATGCCAAAGGCTTGGATCTGCTGTTGGATTCTATCCCGGAGGTCTCATCGCGAGTGCCGAATGCCATGTGGGTCGTCATCGGAGACGGCGCCCACGAGGGGGTGCGTCTTTGGCAGGATCGAGTGGCGGATCGCGGGCAGGGCGGAAGAGTCGTCTTTCTCGGCGCCCGTCCTGATGCCTGCAGTTTGATCCGAGGGTTCGACCTCTACGTGTCGACATCACGGTGGGAGGGGATGCCGCTGGTCCTGCTCGAGGTCATGGAGCAAGGGGTCCCGATTGTGGCGAGCGATGTGGTGGGCAATCGGGACCTCCTGAAGGGGTGGGGTTGTCTGTTTCCGGCTTGCGATGCCGCTGGCGCGGCGGCCGCGCAGATTCGCTTGGCGACGGACGATACGCTCCGGGTCTCATTGTCCAGGACGGGTCAGGACATAAGGCGGAAGCAGTTTACCTGCGCTCGTATGTTGAACGAATTGGATAGCGCCTACCGCGAGATCCTTGGTGATGGCAGACTTCAGTATCTTCCGATTGGCAAACCGGCCACTACCGAGGAAAGTTGACATGGTAAGTGTCGGTCTGTAGAGTCATTTGGCCCTACCGTCCGATCAGGCCACATTTGGTCCCGTACAGGAGCGACTGCAGGAACATCGATTTCATGCTCCCCCAAAATCACAGCAATGTCTCCATAATGGATCGGTTAGGCCTTGGTTGTCTGGGACTGCTGCTGCTCTCTCCACTAGCCTTCAAGGTGCGGCTTGCCGGGGATATCGTCGTGCATCCGTTTACTCCGTTCCTGTTCGTTGCTTGGAGCTGGACCATCTGGGCGGCGCTTGACTCGTCGCGACAACGGCATGGGCCGTCCGTCAAATGGAATATTCTGACACCTCCGGTGCTGCTGATGGGACTCGCCATCTTCGGCTTGGGATGTAGCCTGGCCCTCAACAGTCTGTGGTCGGGATCCTGGCAGCCGGCCGGATGGTTGTTGCTGGTGAAATGGTTTTTGTATCTGGCGCCGCTTCCTTTTACCGCGCTGCTGGTCATCAGGAATGGACCGCGTGTCATGAGATTGCTGAATACGATGATCCCGACGGTGTCGTTGGTTACTGTGGTCTATTCCTTCGTCCGACTCATACAGGATCCGGCCGTCGGCTATGCTCACGGCCGATCCGAATCCGAGCCGAGATATTTCGTCATGGGCATGTTCGGGGAAGTGCTGTCCAATGACGGGTTAGTTTTACGGACCGATACGGTCAGTCAAGGCGCATACGGCATGTACTTGGCGCTGGTGGTCTTGTTCAGCATCGCCCTGGCGCTGGTAAAAGGAATGGATGGAGGTTTGCCCCGGTGGTACACCAGAGGGCAGGTGTTTGTTGTCTGGCCGGCGGCCATTCCCGGGATTCTGTACACCGGCTCGCGGAGCACGCTTATCCTCCTGTCCGGTGTCGTGTTCACCTTTATGCTCGTCCTGTTCTGGCGTGGAGCGGGTGTGTTAAAGGAATCGCACATTGCAGGATTTATTATTTCTCTTCTGCTCGTGGTGTCTGCCAGCAGCTGGGGCATCAGCGCCTATGCCCCGGTTTCCTACACAACCCTTCAGCGATTACAAGACACAGCCAAAGGTCGGTTTGAGATTCGGGAGAGTGCGCTGGGAAGCTTTTCGCCCTTGAGTACGAATGAAGCACGGACATCCTCGGTGCGAAACGTCGAATCTCGTGTGTGGCTGTGGGGGAAAATCGTGCGTTATTTGACCGAGCATCCGATCGCCCTGCTTACCGGCATGGGAAATGATCGGAGGCGGTTTCTGGAAGAAGTGATCGGCCTCTCCTATGAAGGAGATCACGTTCATTTTCAGACCGCTCACAACCTGTTTCTCGATGTGCTGATCAAGGGTGGGGTGATTAATCTTGCCATTTTAACGGGCGGTTGCACCTGGCTCTTGATGCTTCCACTCAAAGCCGTGGCAGCCGGAGCACGGAGTATGCAGTCGAAAGCGCTCCTCGGTATCGGGTTCACGCTCTTGTCGTTCTGGCCGTCCTTCATCATTATTAACCTGATCGGCGAAGAGATGTTCACGGACAATCTTCAGCTGCATTGGACGATGCTGTTCGGGCTCTTGCTGGGCTTGCTGAGTATCTCGGCACATCTCTCACAATCGCCACGGACCGAACAGGCAATTACCTAAGGGCGGACAAGGTTCAACGTCGTCGGCTGTTCGAACGATCATTGCTTCATCGCCGAGCCCCTTTTGTTTTACTGTGTCTTGTGCGATGGTAGGGGGAAGCCTTGTCGGCTGTGTGCATTCCTCAAGATTTTCATGGACCCTGCCCAACGAATCCCCTTCAAACTATCGGGCTTGAATCGTCCCGCTCTTTTGTTGATTGCCTCGGACACCGTTGCTCAAGGAATTAGGTATGGGCTTGTGCTGTATCTTGGTTTCTACTCGCTGCCTTTTCTTGGAGCGTTTCTCTTCGGCACGTCGGTAGGCGCTCTGCTGGCCGTGGCCATTGATTTCGGAATCAATCAACATTGGATCCGTCTCCCGGCTTCGGATCCGGCGCTCAATCGGTCAACCTTTACCCGTGTTCTTCTGGCCAAGACCGGCTTATCAGCCTCCGGCCTGATGCTGATTCTTGGAATAGCCGGAGCGGCAAGCTGGAACATTGGGCCCATTCCGGCCATGGCCTACGGGCTCTTGTTGGCGTTGGTGCAGGGATTGGCTGAAGCTTGTGAGTCCATGTGCCTGGCGCGACACCGTTATCAGCTGGTTTCCTTGTTTCGGGTCTCGTTAGGCTTGTCGATGTATGGTCTTCCATTGATCATTGGATTTCTCTTCATTGCCGGAGGCGGGGATGAGACGCTCTCTGCGCTCCTGCAAATCGCGTCGATCATGAGCGTCGCCCTGCTCTGCGGGTATGCATGGTCTACGGCGGCCCCGCTGCCTTCCGGCGCCGCTCCGTCCATGGGCGGCTATCGGGAGGCTTGGCGGGAGGCGCGATGGTTGGGCCTCAATCAGACTGCCATCGTCGTCGATGTCCGCGCTCCTTTGGTGATCTTGGGCCTCATGCTCGGTGGAACCGCCGTCGGACTCTACGGGTTGGTCCAGCGAACCACGGCGGTCGTCGAACTGGCATGGGCCTCCTTGTCCAAGCTCCTGCTGAAATCATACGCCGAAACGGCGTCCGCCGGTGAGACGGCGGGAGTGCGCAGCCGGATGCTTGCGGCAAGCAAACTGACGGCGCTGATTATGGTCGGCGCGACGCTGTCGGTGTGGGCCGGTACGCTTTCCATCGAGCGGGTGATGGCATTGTCGGAAGAAACGTCCGTGGCGTTCTCGCTGCTCCGATGGGCGCTTGTGGCCATCAGCTTCAGTTCGCTAAAGCGCCCGCTTGTCACCGGCCTTCTGGCGCTACGTCACGAGCGGGTGGTTTCTCGTATCAATGTCCTCTCGGCGGCGGGGGGCGTCATGTTGATTCCCCTGTTTATCCTGTCGTTCGGCATCCGGGGACCGGTGATCGGCTGGATCGTGCTGGAGGGCATTGCTTGTTGGCTTCTTATTCGTCACTTTTTGTCCATCCCGTTCGCGCCGCGATCCGGCGTGGATGAACCCTTGCCGCAGCGCGCCGGCATCTGAGCGAGGCGAGCGTTCCATGGATATGAATCACCTGAAAGTCGCGCTCGTTCACGATTGGCTTACGGGCATGAGGGGAGGGGAACGTTGTCTGGAGGTCTTTTCCGAACTGTTTCCCTCAGCCGACCTGTTCACGTTGCTCCATGTGAAAGGAACCGTCTCCGCGACAATCGAACGGCATCGCATCCGAACCAGTTTTGTGCAGCGGCTGCCGCTGGCCTCGTCGCGATATCGCTATTATCTTCCCTTGTTTCCGGCCGCTATTGAGCAGTTTCGGCTGCGGGACTATGATGTGGTGTTAAGCTCCAGTCATTGCGTCGCCAAAGGGGTCCAGGTAGCCGAGCCGTCGATGCATATCTCGTATCTGCATGCCCCCATGCGATACGTCTGGGACCAGTTCGACAATTATTTCGGCCCGGGCCGTTCGGGTCTATGGGCGAGGGTCGCCATGCGGGCATGCCGAGCACGGTTGCAACGCTGGGATATCGAATCGTCCCGAATGGTCCATTCGTTCATCGCCAACTCGCGCAATATCGCGGGGAAGATCCAAACTTATTACGGACGAGAAGCGACGGTGGTTCATCCGCCGGTCGACTGGCACGATTTCGCCGTGTCGCCGGAATCGGAGGATTTCTACCTGATGGTGACGGCGTTTGCTCCATACAAAAAGGTAGATCTGGCCATCGAAGCCTGCAATCGCCTCACACGGCCGTTACGCATCATCGGATCAGGCCAGGATGAATCCCGATTGCGGGCGTTGGCCGGTCCAACCGTCACCTTTCTCGGCTGGCAGCCGGATAAGGTCGTGCGGGAGCACTATGCCCGCTGCAGGGCGCTGCTATTTCCAGGGGAAGAAGATTTTGGTATCGTTCCGCTCGAAGCGATGGCCTGCGGCAAACCGATCATCGCGTTGGGAAAGGGCGGCGTGTTGGAAACCGTGGCGCCGCTGGAGCACGGGGCGGCGTTCGGACGCGGCGTCCGGACGCCGGTCCATGAAGGGCGGCTACAAGCTTCGCCGACCGGCGTATTTTTCGATGAGCCTTCGGTCGAGTCTCTGATGGACGCGATTGAACGTTTTGAACGACATGTCCGGTCGTTCGATCCCCAGGCGATCCGGCAGCACGTGGCCGGTTTCGACCGGGCGCTCTTCAAACAGCGAATCTCCGATCACGTCATGACGACGCTTTCATGCAGACGCGCCGGAGACCGGGCCTGAGCCGGCTAACTTCCGCATGCTCAAACGCCATTCACAATTTCTGAAGAGCCTTCTCTTTCTCTTCGATCTCAGCGTGATTTGTCTCTGCTGGATCGGCGCCTACGTGATCCGCTTTTCGGGCGTGGTGGAGCCGGTGACGAAGGGCGTGCCGCCGCTCCAAGACTATTTGTGGCTGCTCGTGCCGATCATCATCGTCTGGAGCCTGTCGTTTCAGGCGTTCAACCTGTACCGCCCTCGGCGGATGGGCACGCATCTGGCCGAATTTGTCGATATCGCGAAGGCCAACACGCTGTCGGTGCTGATTCTGGCCGCCATCACGTTTTTCCTGAGGCAGTACGAATATTCGCGCCTGGTGTTGGTGTACTTCTGGCTGCTGAATCTCGTCTCGCTCGGATTCTCCCGCATGTTGTTCCGGGAAGGCCTGCGGTTCCTGCGCCGCCAAGGGTTCAATCAGCGCCACTCGCTCATTATCGGAACCAGCCGGTTGGGCCGCCGGGCTGCCGAGGCGCTGTCCCAGCATGCGGAACTTGGGGTCGCGATCCAGGGATATCTGAGTTCCGATCAGCGGAGAGTGGGCGACCGCATCGGGGGGATTCCGGTCGTCGGAACATACCGGGATTTGAATGATCGAATCGCGGGCGGCATTGATATCGTGTTTGTCTGCCTGCCGCCGGAAGATGAACAATGGGCTGAAAAAGTGTTCTCCACTCTCTCGACGACCATGGTCGAAGTGAAGGTGTTGCCGGCGGTGTGCGAGTTCATGACCTTGCGCGCGGAAGCCGAAATGTTCGAAGGCCTGCCGGTGATTACCCTGCAGGGATCGCCTTTGCACGGATGGAATCTCGTCATCAAACGCGTGATGGATATGCTCGGCGCCGCGGCTGCGCTGGTCATCTGCGCGCCGCTGTTGCTGCTGATTGCCGCAGCCATCAAGACGGCGTCTCCCGGACCGGTGCTCTTTCGCCAGATCCGGATGGGGCTCGACGGCCGGGCGTTTGAAATGTTCAAGTTTCGCTCGATGCGCGTGGATGCCGAAAGTGATACCGGCCCCGTCTGGACGCAGCCGAACGATCAGCGGCGCACGGCGGTCGGGTCGTTTCTACGAAAAACAAGTCTGGACGAATTGCCGCAGTTCTGGAACGTCCTGAAAGGCGAGATGAGCATTGTCGGACCACGACCGGAGCGGCCGGAGTTTATCACCCGGTTTCGGGAGACATTGCCTCAATACATGCTCCGGCACAAGATGAAGGCCGGCATCACCGGATGGGCTCAGGTCAACGGGTGGCGCGGAAACACCTCGTTGGAAAAGAGAATCGAGTATGACCTCTACTATATTGAGCATTGGTCCATCTGGTTCGACATCAAGATCATGGTGCTGACGGTATGGCGGGGCTTTGTCCACCGGCATGCCTACTGAGTGAATTGCCGATACCCCTCGATGTTGCTCACCAAATGACGGACTTCAGTGCTTCTGATGCAAACTGGCCACTACCGGGTGATCTGTTTTCTTGTGTTTCACCGGATGGCTTGCTAACATCGCTCACCCTTTGAGCACCAGAATGGCCACTCACGTGCCGCGACGAAAGCCTCTCAGCGCTTCCGGGAGATCCCTTCGACCCATCCTCCGTGACATCCGTCTCTTCGCGACGGACGTAGACGGCGTTCTGACCGATGCCGGCATGTATTATTCGGAATCGGGGGACGAGTGGAAAAAATTCAATACCAGGGACGGCATGGGGATCAAGCTGCTTCAGAAGGCGGGGCTCATGACGGCTATTGTGACGCAAGAATCGACCAAGCTGGTTACCAGACGCGGGCAGAAATTAACGATCCCGGAGGTGCATCAAGGGGTTTACGATAAACTGGCGTTGCTGCGTGACCTGGCCGGCCGATACGGATGGACCATGCAGCAGGTCGCTTACATCGGAGATGATGTCAATGATTTGGAGGCGCTCAAGACAGTAGGGTTGTCCGCCGCACCCGCGGACGCGGTCCCGTCGGTCTTGGCGGTTGTCCGATATCGATGCCGAAAAAAAGGCGGAGAGGGAGCGGTGCGCGAAGTGGCGGACCTGATCCTATCCGCCCAGACGGCTTACGAGGGGAAACATAACCGGCTTCGCTCCACGAGGATTCTATGAGACGCCATACCCATCTCTATCCCGTTATCCTGGCAGGCGGCAGCGGAACCCGCTTTTGGCCGTTGAGCCGGCATCTGTATCCTAAACAGCTGCTGCGAATTATCGGGGACCACACGCTGATTCAACAGACCATGCAGCGCGTGCTGGGTTGCGCGGAGGCGGATCACGTGCTGATCTCCACGAATCCCGGCCAGGTCGATTCGATGCGCGTGCAGCTCAGTGACTGGAAAGACGCGCTGAAGGATAATTTCGTGGTCGAGCCGATCGGCCGCAACACGGCTCCCGCAATCGCGCTCGCGGCGCAGGAACTGCTCCGGCGCGACCCGGAGGCGATCATGTTGGTTCTGCCGGCCGATCACGTGGTGAAAGGAACCAGGGAATTTCAGGCCGCCGTCGCCACGGGGGCGGACCTCGCGGCCCAAGACTATCTCGTGACCTTCGGTATCACCCCGACGCGGCCGGAAACGGGGTACGGCTATATTCAACCGAAGATGCGAACGCGCTTGCTGAAGAAGGGACGGTTGACCGGGTATCCCGTGGCTCGCTTTGTCGAGAAGCCGGATCGAGCCAAGGCCGCGCAGTACGTGCGAAGCGGGCATTATTTCTGGAACAGCGGGATGTTCGTCTGGAAGGCCGCGACTATCGTGCGCGAATTGGAGGCGCACCAGCCGGCTTTGGCCAAAGCCATGCCGGATATTCACCGGATCATGACCTCCGGGGGAACTCGGGAAAAGGAGGAAGCCTATGGGAAACTTCCCGCCATCTCGATCGACAACGGCGTCATGGAGCGGTCGGCCCGCGCCGCCGTCATCCCGGTAAGCTTCGGCTGGTCTGATGTCGGCAACTGGAGCAGTCTGGAGGAAGTCGCGCCGCAGGACCCACAAGGCAACGTCATGAGCGGACGTGTGATCGATCTGGGAAGCAAGAATTCCGTCCTGTACGCGGATCGCCGTGTTGTGGCCACGATCGGGTTATCGGACATGGTCGTCGTGGATACGCCGGACGCGACGCTGATTTGCCCAAAGGACCGATCCCAGGACGTGAAGCAAGTGGTCGAGATCCTCAAGAAGCAGGGGGCCCCGGAGCATTTGGAGCATCTCACCGTCCATCGTCCCTGGGGATCGTACACGGTGTTGGAGGAGGGGCAGGGGTACAAGGTCAAACGGGTGACGGTGAATCCCGGCCGGCGGCTGTCGCTCCAGATGCATCATCAGCGAAGCGAACATTGGGTCGTCATCACCGGAACGGCCCGCGTGACGCGGGGAGAAGAAATCTTCGATCTGGCCGTAGGGCAGAGCACTGCGATTCCCGTCGAGACGCCCCACCGACTTGAAAATCCCGGCGCTTCTACGCTTCATATTATTGAGGTTCAGAACGGGCCCTATTTGGGAGAAGACGATATTGTGCGCTTTCAAGATGATTACGGGCGTGACTTAAAGAAAATATGATTTGGCGATGTGGCGAAGTTAGAAATCACTAAATCACTGAATCCAACTTCAGACTTGAGGGCAATGCATGGGTCTCTTTCGGGAATATGATCTGCGCGGCATTGTGGGAACAGAGTTGACCATGGAGATCGCGGAACGGTTGGGCCGCGCCTATGCCACCCTGGTTCGGGCCAAAGGGATGCAGACAATTGCGTTGGGACGGGACGGGCGTCTGAGTTCCCCCGGTCTCAGAGACAGCCTCTTGCGTGGCCTATTGGCGGGCGGGCTTCATGTCATCGATATCGGCGTCTGCGCCTCGCCGCTTCTGTACTTCTCGCTCTTTCGACTGCCGGTCGAAGGCGGCATTATGATCACCGGGAGCCATAATGCCGCAGAATATAACGGCTTCAAAATCTGCATCGGTAAGGAAGCCATACATGGGAAGGAGATTCAGGAGTTGCGCGCCGTCATGGACAGCGGCGCCTTTTCGACGGGATCGGGCCGCGTCTCAACACATGCGATCATTCCGGATTATCTCGCCTATCTCAAGGAAAGCTTCGCTTCCCTTCACGCCGACCACCTTCACGTGATCATTGACTGCGGCAACGGCGCCGCCGCATTAGTAGCCAAGCAAGCGTTGGAACAGCTCGGCTGTCGTGTGACCGCGCTGCACGGCGAGTTGGACGGCACGTTTCCGAATCATCATCCGGACCCGACGGTCGTAGAAAATCTCCAGGATCTTATCCGGGCCGTGCATGATCACAAAGCCGATGTCGGAATCGGCTATGACGGTGATGCCGATCGGATCGGCACCATCGACGAACGGGGGAATATCCTCTGGGGCGATAAACTGATGGTCGTCTATGCGCGCGACATCCTGTCGAAACGACCGGGCAGCACTTTTATCTCGGAGGTCAAGGCGTCGCAATGTCTCTATGACGACATTGATCGGCGGGGCGGGCGGTCGATTATGTGGAAAACGGGTCATTCCCTCATCAAGGCCAAGATGAAGACCGAGGCCGCGGTATTGGCGGGCGAGATGTCCGGCCATATGTTTTTTGCCGATCGGTATTTCGGGTATGACGACGCCATTTATGCCTCATGCCGGCTTGTGGAAATCCTTGCGACCGGCAAGAAAACCTTGTCGCAGTTGGTGGAGGACCTCCCACAGACCGTGGTGACACCGGAAATCAGAGTCGATTGCGCCGATCATCTGAAGTTTGAATTGGTAGGTCTCGTGCACAGGCAGCTCATGAAATGCGCCGACGGTGATCGGCCGATCGGGACGTCCGGTTTGAAGCTCAGGCAACTGGTCACCATAGACGGGGTGCGGGCCGTGTTCGATGACGGGTGGGGTTTGATCCGGGCCTCGAATACGCAGCCGGCATTGGTGTTGCGATTTGAAGCGGCCTCGCCGGCACAGCTCTCCATGATCCGATCGGCGATCGAAACCGAACTGGAATCGGCTCGCCGCGAACTCGCCGTGTAACGCCTGGTGTGGCAGAAACCCGTCTCCGCCTGTCTGCTGTTCATTCTCTTGTGGGGAATCCTTCCTTCCGCCATGTCGTTTTCGGCCGGCGAGGAGGTCCGGCCTCAGGCCACCCTCCCTTTCGAGCCGGGTGAGCGATTCAGCTACGACATTTCCTGGTTATATGTGAAAGCCGGGACGGCCGTCATGACGGTGGAGGAGGCGTCTGCCGAGAACGGCCATCCGGCCCTGAAGTTCGTGACGACCGCGCGGTCCAGTCCCGTCATCACGAAGTTGTATCCTGTATCGAATCACGTGGAATCCATCGTGGATCTCGATACCTTCCTGCCGGAGCATATGATCTTCAACCGCAGGGAAGGCAAGCGCAAGAATGACTTTGAGTATATCTTCCACCATCATCAAGGAGCCGTCACGGCCGTCAAAGACGGGACGTCGGATGAATTACCGATTCCACGGGATGCGCAGGACGCAATCTCCTGTCTCTATTTCGTCCGTAAATCGTTGCCGATGGAGCCCGGTGCGTCGCTGACGCTCAATGTCCATCACGATAAGAAGAACTACAAAGTGACCGTGAAGGTCGAGGCGGTTGAAACGCTGGAGGGGCCGTGGGGCAAGGTTCGAGCGGCCCGTGTGCTGGCAATCATGCCCTTTCAAGGCATTTTTCTTAATGAAGGCAATGTTCGAATCTGGTTCACGGTGGATCACCATCGCATCCCTGTGAGGATGAAGGCAAAAGTCATTATTGGGTCGATCGTGGCCGACCTTGTGAGCGGCTTCGACGTCCGCGAAAAGTCCTAAGCTCGATGATCAAAGAACATGGAGGCCTTTGTTTCCGTCGCTCTGCAGGTTCGAGATGGAGCGCGCAAATAATGCACTGATTCGCGCTCCGTTCGATTGCTCGGGTCCTCTAAAGTGGTTATAATCAGCTCCGAATAGCCGGCGTACGCGGAGGGGCCGTTTGAACTGGAAAGCGGCTCCGGCATTCCGGTCGTACACCGCAAAGGCTCAGCTATATATGGGAAAGTTCCCGGTCACTCTCAGTCGATTCATCATCGAGCAGCAAGCCGGCCATCCGGCGGCGACGGGTGAGTTTTCCGTGCTGCTGACCCAGATCGGCATAGTGGGTAAACTCATCGCGCGTGATTTGCGCCGGGCCGGGCTGATCAATATTTTGGGTACGACCGGTCAGACGAATGTGCAAGGGGAAACAGTCAAGAAGCTGGACCAGATTGCCGACGAGACGTTTCTCCGGGCATTTGAGCACAGCGGCCTCGTCTCCATGTTGGCTTCCGAGGAAATGGAAAAAGCGATGCCCTTGTCGCAGCATTGGCCGAAGGGCAAGTACATGCTCCTTTTCGATCCGCTCGACGGATCATCGAATACGGACGTAAACATGCCGTTGGGAGCCATATTTTCGGTGCTGAAGCACGAAGGAAACAAGCCTCCGGTCGAAGAGCACCTCTTGCGCAAGGGAACGGAGCAGGTGGCGGCGGGATATCTCTTGTACGGTCCGAGCACCATGCTCGTGTTTACCGTAGGGCAAGGACTTCATGGATTCACTCTCGAGCCTTCCATCGGCGAGTATCTCCTGTCGCACGAGCAGATTCGCATGCCCGCGAAGGGGCAGGTGTACGCGGTGAACGAAGGCAACTATCAGAAGTGGCCGGCCGGCACGCAACGGTATCTGGATCGTCTGAAGATGATGGATAAAGCAGCCGGCCGTCCCTACAGCGGACGCTATTCCGGTTGCCTGGTGGCCGATGTGCATCGCATGTTATTGGGCGGCGGCATCTATTTGTATCCGGGAGAAAAGGACAAGCCCGAAGGGAAGCTGCGCCTTCTCTACGAGGCCAATCCATTGGCAATGGTGGTGGAGCAGGCGGGCGGCAGGGCATCGACGGGGACGACCCGCATCCTTGATGTGCAGCCCGTCACGCTTCATCAGCGGACTCCACTCTTGATCGGCAGCGCGGAAGACGTGAAGGAGGCGGAGGCCTGCATCCAAGGCCACGTCTGATACCAAGGACCATTTGACGCAAGGCGTGTGGGAGGTTGACATGGGAGATCGCGTGCAAGAGATTCTCAGCTGGTACGGAAGCGATAATGCCGGGACCAAGACGAATCTAGCCAGACTTTTGAACGGGGGGAAACTCGGTGGGAGCGGCAAGCTGGTGATTCTGCCCGTCGATCAAGGATTCGAACATGGCCCGGCTCGGAGTTTTGCCCCGAATCCCGCCGGCTATAATCCTCATTACCATTTCCAATTGGCCATTGACGCCGGATGCAATGCGTACGCCGCCCCCCTGGGATTCATCGAGGCGGGCGCCGCTCAATTTGCCGGGCGCATTCCCTTGATTCTCAAGCTGAACAATCATGACGTGTTGCACGACGATAAAGATCCCCTTCCCTCCGTGACGGGGAGCGTAAAGGATGCGTTGCGGCTCGGATGCAGCGCGGTCGGCTTTACCATCTATCCCGGCTCCGCTCACTGTCACGTCATGTACGAGCAACTTCGCGGGATTGCCGAGGAAGCAAAGGAATCCGGTTTGGCCGTCGTCGTCTGGTCCTATCCAAGAGGGGCGGGCTTGAGCAAGGAGGGCGAAACGGCGACGGACGTCGTGGCCTATGCCGCACAGATTGCCGCTCAACTCGGCGCCCACATCATTAAAATCAAATTGCCTTCTGCGCATCTGGAACAGGCCGCGGCCAAGAAGGTATATGAATCGGAGCAGGTGCCGCTCAAGACCCTCTCGGAAAGAGTCCGCCATGTCGTGCAAAGCGCATTCGACGGCCGGCGCATCGTGATCTTTTCCGGCGGCGCCAAGAGCGACGAAAAGTCCTTTTTCGAGGAGGTGCGCGCGATCAGGGACGGTGGCGGGTTCGGGTCCATCATCGGACGGAATTCCTTCCAACGTCCCAAAGCGGATGCCGTCAAATTTCTTCAGACCGTCATGGGAATTTTCGCGGGAGACATTCCTTAAGACCGCTGTCCGGCTTGTGGGGGTAAGGAGTTCTGTGCGTGCAAGAGGCGCGCGAAACAGCCTGGTGCATGGGTCGGTTGTATTGGGACGCGGCCTTTTGGTATGCCGGCCCGGCGCAACAGCGCGTCGGATGACGCGTGTGACTGCGGGATCGGCTGGATGCTTCAGCTTTCGAGAAACGAGGGTACGTGCAGTTTGATCGAGAGAGTGGTCATATCCGGCGATCCTGGATCATTCCCTTCCTGTTGATTGCAGCCGGCGTCGTCATCGGCCTCATTGCCGCGTCGGAATTCGACTGGCTGCCCAACAGCCGCGCGATCCCCGAACAGGATAGTGCGCCGGCGGTCCGGCCGGTGGCCAGTGCCGTTCAGCCGACCTTACCCGGATCCAACGGCCAGAGCTTCGTCGATATCGCCAAGGCCGTCAAACCGGCCGTCGTGAATATCTTTGCGACCAGAAGCGGCAAGGCGGAAGGCGCGCCGGGCCAGGGCTCGCCGTTCGATGATCCATTTTTCCGCCGCTTCTTCGGCGATGAATTCTTCAAACGGTTTGAAGCGCCGCGGGAACGCAAGGAGCGGGGGCTTGGGTCGGGAGTGATCGTGGATGCGACGGGCATCATCATCACCAACAACCATGTGGTCAGCAAGGCCGATGAGATCAAAGTGTTTCTTTCCGATAAGCGCGAATTCAAAGCCAAATTGATCGGTACGGACGCCAAGACGGACATTGCCGTTCTCCGCATCGATGGAGCAGGAGACCTGCCCACGGCGCCGTGGGCCGATTCGGACAAATTGGAAGTCGGTGAATTCGTGTTGGCGGTGGGCAATCCGTTCGGTCTCACTCAAACAGTGACGTTGGGAATTGTGAGCGCCCTGGGCCGATCGGCCGGAATCGCCGAATATGAGGATTTCATTCAAACCGACGCGGCAATCAACCCGGGAAATTCCGGCGGCGCCTTGGTGAACGTGCGGGGAGAACTGGTCGGCATCAACACGGCCATTTACAGCCAGAGCGGCGGGAACATGGGGATCGGCTTCGCTGTGCCGAGCAACATGGCGCATTCCATCATGAATCAGCTCGTTCAGCACGGCAAAGTCGTGCGCGGCTGGCTCGGCGTTTCCATCCAGGAACTGACGCCGGAATTGGCGGCGCAGTTCGGGGTTCCCAAAGAAACCAAAGGGGTGTTGGTCAGCGACGTCATGGACGACAGTCCGGCTAAAAAAGCCGGCTTCGAACGCGGCGATGTCATCCTGGAATTTGATGGTCGTCCGATGGACTCGCCGACGCAATTGCGCAACGCGGTCGCCCAAACCGTGGTCGGGAAGAAGATTCCGATCAAATTCATCCGAGAAAAGAAAACGAGGACCGCCGACGTCCTGATCGGCGAACAGCCGAAAAATCTGTCTCAAGCGGGATCGGAGGAGTCCGGCGAAGGGGTTGCCCCGACGGGCCTCCTCTCGGATCTCGAAGTCAGAGAGCTGACCGATGATTTGGCCGGGCGGTATGGTTTGAAAGCCGGTGAACGAGGTGTCATCATCGTCCGCGTCAAGGCCGGGAGCCCGGCGGACGAAGTAGGAGTTCGCGAGGGCGACATTATTCTGGAAGTGAATCGAAAGGCCGTGACGTCGTTGAAGGCCTATGAGCGGCTGGCGTCCAATCTACCAAAAGATCAGTCCGTGTTGCTCTTGCTGAAGCGGCAAGGACGGACGATCTATCTCACATTGCGGCCGTGAGGCCGGGCGGCCGGCCGGCCCGGCGGCATCGACGTCATACAGAGGAGGTGGAAGTATGGTACAACGCGCCATATTCGTCCTTCTCAGTGCACTAGCCGGCATGGCCCTGTTTCTACGGGCGCAGGACCCGAGCAGGGAATTTCTCTTGTCCGGCTTCGGCATTGGGGCGGTCACCGGAGCGCTTATTGTCGCCGGTGAGTATGCACTGCGTAGATTATCATTCGGTATTATTGCAGGCGGCACCATGGGGCTGGCGGCGGGACTGGTCCTGACCGGCTTGGTCGAGTGGGTGGGCAGCGCGGTATTCGATGTAGAAACCTTTTTGTTCCATATCGGCGGGCTGGTCTTTTTGCTCGGATTGCCGTACCTCGGTCTTGTGTTGGGCGCGCAGTTCGGCAAAGACACGCTTGTCGGAGGTCAAGTTGGATCGTCCCCTGCGACGGGGACCGGCGTCAGCCCGAAGGTCTTGGATACGAGCGTGATCATCGATGGGCGGGTGGCGGACTTATGCGAGACCGGGTTCCTGGAAGGGACATTCTTGGTTCCCCATTTTATTCTGAATGAATTGCAGCATATTGCCGATTCCTCCGATTCGCTCAAGCGTGCCAGGGGACGACGCGGTCTGGACATCTTGAACAAGATTCAAAAAATGGGGGAGTTGGATGTGCGGATCATCGAAGAAGACTTTCCTCAGGTCAAGGAGGTCGATGCCAAGCTGGTCGTGTTGGCCAAAAAGGTGGGTGGGCGCATCATCACCAACGATCTCAACCTCAATAAGGTGGCTGAACTGCAAGGTGTCCGGGTCTTGAATATCAATGAATTGTGCAATGCCTTGCGTCCGGTCGTCCTTCCCGGTGAAACGATCAGGGTCTTCGTGTTGAAGGAAGGCAAGGAGGCGGGGCAGGGCGTCGCTTATCTGGATGACGGAACGATGATCGTGGTCGACAATGCCCGGCGTTGTATCGGCCGCAATGTCGATGTCATCGTTACCAGTGTTTTGCAAACCACCGCCGGGCGGATGATCTTTACCCGATTGAAGGAGGAAGCGGAGCGAGAAGAGTACCAAGTGGCGCGCGGGTAGGTCCTCGCCGGTATTGGCGTCAGGCTCCCGCTACGCCGCATTGATGCGAGAGATCGACTGATCCGCTCCCGGCCATGCCCACTCCTTCTTGTCCGCCCACTATGCCGATTCAGACGACCCGCGTTGTCGCGTTGGTCCCGGCCGCGGGACGCGGCCGTCGGATGGGGGGACCCGTCGCCAAGCAATTCCTTGCATTGGGAGGCCGGCCTCTCCTGCTCCATAGTCTGTCCGTATTACAGGCGTCCCACGCTATTCACGAAATCATTCTGGCTGTTCCCACAAGCGAACGCCAATACTGCCTCGATGAGATCGTGACCCCGCACGGCATTTCAAAAGTGAGAAAGATCGTCTCAGGGGGGGAGCAACGGCAAGACTCGGTGCGGCATGCGCTGGCCGAAGTGGGCGCAGAGGTCGACATCGTCCTGGTGCATGACGCGGTGAGACCGTTTCTGAGCGAAGATATGATCGCGCGGGTCATTCATGAAGCGTCCGTTCATGGGGCGGCGATCGTCGCGTTGCCCATGAGAGATACGGTCAAGCAGGTCGGCCAAAACGGAATCATCGAGCGTACCGTTGATCGGCGGCCCCTATGGCTTGCCCAGACCCCTCAAGCGTTTCGAAGAGACTGGTTGGAGGAAGCTCACCACAAGGCCCACGTGAACAATATTCATGCGACGGACGACGCCCACCTCGTTGAACTGCTCGGGCGGACCGTCGTGGTGATCGAAGGCAGCGGAGACAATATCAAGGTGACGAGGCCGGAAGATCTCGATATCGGCGAAGCCATTTTAAACAGGCGGGCGGCCAATGCAAGGAGCGGTGAATGAGTCAGACTATGCGAATCGGGTGCGGATACGATATTCATGCGCTGGTGCCGGGACGATCCCTCATTCTCGGCGGCGTCGACATCCCTCATTCGAAAGGCCTGCTGGGCCACTCCGACTCCGATGCGCTTGTTCATGCGGTGTGCGATGCACTCCTCGGGGCGATGGGTGAGGGAGACCTGGGGCGCCATTATCCGAGCAGCGACCAGCGATTCAAGGACATTTCCAGTCTCAAGTTGCTCGAAGATGTGGCGGAGAAGCTGACCCGCAAAGGGTACCGGGTCGTAAACGTGGATTCGGTCATCATCGCGCAAGCGCCGAGGCTCGCGCCGCACCTGGCGGCTATGCAAAAAAGCATTGCGGCGGTTTTACGGGTGGATCCGGACCTCGTGAATGTGAAAGTCAAAAGCGGAGAAGGTCTGGACGCCGTCGGGCGGGAAGAGGCGATCGCGGCGCAGGCGGTCTGTTTGATTGCTGCGGCGGGATCGTCGTAAGATAATCCGACCGGATGTCAAGAAAGCCGGCCGGGTTTGGTATCGGGGCGGGTAAAGGCTCAGCACACCACAACTCACCAAAGAGCCGTCTTGGCAGAGACGAGAGATCAGCCTGCTATGGCTGCTCTTGGTGGTGACCATGTTCACGATCATTCGACAGGATCTCCAAGCAATTTTTGATCGGGATCCGGCCGCCACAAGCAAGCTGGAAGTATTGCTGACCTATGCGGGATTCCATGCGCTTCTGGCCTATCGAATGGCCCATTGGATGAAGCGGTATGGAATTCCCTTTCTTCCTCGGGCGATTTCCCAACTGGCGCGCTGGTTGACGGGTATCGAGATTCATCCGTCGGCCAAAATTGGAACCGGCTTCTTCATCGACCATGGGATGGGCGTCGTTATCGGAGAGACGGCCGAGGTCGGCGATCACGTGACCCTGTTTCAGGGCGTCACGTTGGGGGGGACGGGAAAAGAACGAGGAAAGCGCCATCCGACCTTAGGAAACCACGTCGTCGTCGGTGCCGGCGCGAAGATCCTCGGCGGGATCAAGATTGGAAACAACGTCAAGATCGGCGCAAACTCCGTGGTCGTCAAATCGGTTCCCTCCAATTCTACGGTGATCGGCGTGCCGGGCCGCATTATCAAGACGCAGGGCGAACGGGTGCCCGACGTTATGATGGATCACACCAACATTTCCGACCCGGTCGCCGACCGAATCTGGGCGCTCGAGCAGGAACTGGCCGAGCTGCGCAAAAAGGTCGAAAACCGGGAACAGAAGTAAGCCGGAAGGATTCCGCCCGGCAAGCCCCGGAAGGGCCGCTCCGGAGGCGGGGAAGCGCGGGTTCCGCCGGACCAACAATTTCGGTTTAGGGTTATCGTCACAGTTTCATGGCTGAGCGGTTGCTTCGTTGTTGAGGTCTTCATGTTGAATTGCTGAGTGGCGACCGGGACTGCGCCGGTTCCGACTTGGATGAGAGGCAATATTTGTAAGCTTTTGTCTTTCTCCTTTCCTTCCCTGTTGCTGATTCCATTCCTTCCGCCTCCTGATTGCTGGTCTTCATCTTATTCTGTTGCGCTTTCGTCGCATGTGCGTGAATGACAGGGAAGCGCGCAGAAAGGCGAGGACAGATTCAGTGACTGAACCCTGTCATCGGATAAACGACAACGGGCTATCAGGCCGTATGACGGCTGCAAAAATGCACGGGATAATAAGCGCTTCCGTGCATCTGCCGGCTGCCGCGCCTGGTTTGACAGGTGTCGGGAGAGGGCTATACTTGTGACACGAAGGAGTCATACGATGGACTGGCACCTGGCGCTGTGGACCGGCACAAATTGGATGTTCAGCGGCGGAATTCTGTACCTCGTGTATCGGTTCGGATTCAATTATGCCCAGGAACAGGGACTGCGGGTGAAATCCTGGAGAAGCATCGCCTTATTGCTGGGATTTCTGGTCGCGGTCGCCATGTTCGGGACGGATTACCCTGATGAAGGCCTGCTCGTGGCGTTTGACGACGAGGACCGAGCCAGGTTCGTCGGGGTATTTACGATCATCATTGTGACCTATGTGCTTGGTTTTCTGGACGGTCGCTTTCCCGAACGTTTTAGGGAGGTGTCGGTTCAGAAACGGAGCTCGGCGGTCGTTTGAGCCGCGCGCAATCTTCTGCTTCCCGGTATTGTCCCCGATCCTGAACGGCTCTTCGGCCGCTTGCAGTCAATAATCCACCCGCACCAAATAGAGTCCATGAGGAGGAGCCGTCCTGCCCGCCGCGGACCTTGTTCGCGCTTCCAATACGGCCGCGAGTTTGTCTGCAGATCGTTTCCCTGCTCCGACTTCCACGAGAGTCCCGACGATGGCGCGCACCATCTGTCTCAGGAACCGGTCGGCATAGACCTCGATGCGGATCAGATCCCCTTCGCGATAAATGGTCAGTCGATCGAGTCGGCACATGGGGTTCGTGTTCTCGGTGGGCGAGCCTTCGAAGGATGAAAAATCATGCAGGCCGACGAGCCTTGCGGCCGCCTCCCGCATCGCCTGCAGATCCAAGCTCTTGCTGCGGTGCCATAGGCGATGGCGGTCCAACGCCGAGCGATCCGGACGGTTGAGGAGCCGATATTCATAGAGCTTGCCGGCGGCGGAATATCGAGCGTGGAATGCATCCGCCGCTCGTTGGACGGATCTGGCACAGATGTCCTTCGGCAACAGCCCGTTCAACGCCCTGAACCAGTCTTCCGATGTCAATGGGCTTTCGGTGCGGAAGCTCGCGACCTGCCCCAGCGCATGAACGCCGGCATCTGTCCGGCCGGCCCCGACGATCGATATGCGGGCCTGCGCCACAATGGCGAGCGTGTCTTCCACGGTCGCCTGAATGGTCGGCCGGTCAGGCTGGCGTTGCCAGCCGGCGTAGTGAGTTCCGTCGTATTCGAGGATGACCTTGAAGGTCGGCATGGTGACGGCGGCTGAGTGGAAAATCGGCGCGAGAATGGACCGGTGTCACCTGGAGGTCAGCCGGCTGGGTTGAAGATAAGCCTGAACTCCCTCGGCAATGGAGTCGGCGATGTGGGCAAGGAATGCGGGCGTTCGCATGTGTTCTTCCTCAGCCGGATTCGACATGAAGGCGATCTCCGCCAGAATGCCGGGCATAGTGGTGAAGCGCAAGACGTAGAACGGCGCCGTTTTGACGCCGTGATCGATAGTGCTATAGCGCCCATTCAGCCCCGTTACCATCGCCTGTTTGGCGGTCCAGGCCAGCTCCAGGGAATTTTCTATCTTTTTGCTGGTCAATAAATCCGCCACCAGATATTCCCACCCGACTCCCGTGCTATTCAGCGGCGTGCCGTTCTCGCGCGCGGCGACCTCCAAGGCCCGTTGATCCTTGGCTTCGCCAAAGTGATAAATCTCAAGCCCGCGCACGCCTTTGTGGGGATGGGAGTTTACATGGATGGACACGAACAGATCGGCTTCTTGGCTATTGGCGAACTTCGCGCGATCTTCCAGTTCAATGAACGTATCGCGCTCGCGGGTCATGAGGACGCGGGTATTGGGCAATTTGCTGAGCCGGTCTCTCAGAAGCTGGGCCACCTTGAGGGTGATGTCCTTTTCGCTGGTGCCGCGCCGGCCGACTGTGCCGGGGTCTTTGCCGCCATGGCCTGGATCGATGACGATGGTCTTGACGGCATCGGATCGTTTGGCTGTCGGCGAGACGGCGGCATCGCTGATGGTCGGATTGGGAACCACCGGCGCGGGACGCGGAGCCGTGTCGGGCGGCGGCGTCGGGGTTGTCGTCACATTCCCGATCGGTTGCGTGTCTCCGTGCGGCCGATGGGTCACATCCAATACCAAGCGGTCGGGATCCGAAAGGGTGAAGATTTTATAATTCTTTAATTTCTGCCTTGGCAGCACAATAGTGACGACTTTTTGGCGACTTTGATTCACGAGAAAAGGTCGCGGAATAGTTCCTCCCGACACCTGGAGCCGTGAAGACTTTCCCAGAATGGCATTCGACAATTCAACGGTGACCCGCTCCGCGCTCGGTTCTTTGACCTCATAGGTCACGGGCCTATTGAGGTCGAGCACCAGCCTGGTCTCCTCCGGAGACGACCATGATCTGATGTTGCGCACAATCACCGGATATTGGGAAGGAGCTTGCGGGGCGGCGGGGGCCGACACCGCCGGCCGGCGATCGGCGTCCGCAGAATCCGACCCGAGGGTGAGATTGGATAAAAGGCCGATGAGCAGAAAACAGACGAAACAGAGACGATGGGGGTAGTAGGTCAAGCCAATAACTCCTTGCGGCTCACCAATAGAGCGTTTTCTCAGATGCGTATGGTATTGTCAACAAAAGCGTTCAAATAATCAATGCGCGGCGTGATCCGATATGGCCGTTCACCTCATCATCGACGGGTATAACCTCTTGGGGGTCGGCGGTCGCGGCCGTACCGATCGCGAGCCATGGTCGGAGGGGGCCAGAGAAGAATTGCTTCGCCGGCTCGGCAGTTACCGCCACCGGAAAGGCCACGCGGTCACGGTCGTGTTCGACGGCTGGCGTGCCGGCGGACATGTGGAATACCACGAACACCGGGGAGGCATCGAGGTGATCTATTCTCGGCGCGGTGAGCAGGCCGACCAGGTGATACGCCGTTTGGCGGCCGAATACGGGAAAGAGTGCGCCGTGGTGTCATCCGACCGCGAAGTGGGGAATTCAGCTCGCGCGGCCGGGGCAATCGTGATGCCGGCCGCGGACTTTTGGAGAAAACTATTCGAGGCGCCGTCGTCACCGGCTGTACGGCAGTTCAAAGAGCTCGATTCCGAACCGACGGCGGGGGTGGCACGACGTCCTGACAAGAAGGGCAACCCGCGAAAGCTTCCCAAATCGATTCGCAAGAGGCGCCGGGAACTCAGGGGATTTTGAACAGCCGGCGCGCGTTGGCAGCCGTCGTCTCCGCGATTGCATCAAGGCTCATACCGTTCAAGAGGTCCGCCAATGTCTGCGCGACATGCCGGACATAACCCGGTTCGTTACGCTTTCCGCGATGGGGAACGGGCGTAAGATAGGGGCAGTCGGTTTCAATTAACAGCCGGTCCACCGGAATGGTTTTGGCAATGTCTCTCAGCATGCCGGCGTTCTGAAACGTCAGAATGCCGGAGAACGAGACATAGAAGCCCAAGTCGAGCGCGTCTTTGGCCAGCCAGGCATCTCCGGAAAAGCAATGGAATACTCCTCCTGAATCTGACGCCCTTTCTTCCTGAAGAATCCGGATCGTATCCTGCTGCGCTTCCCGGGTATGGATGATGATCGGCAGTCGTAGCTCACGGGCCAGTTGCACCTGTTCTCGAAATCGGACGCGCTGGTCTTCCGGAGAGGAATGGTTGTAGTGATAATCAAGCCCGATCTCCCCGTAGGCCACAACTTTCTCGTGCTCCGCCAGACGGCGCAGATGATCGTACCATCCATCGCCGATCTGCTTGACCTCATGGGGATGAACGCCGACCGAAGCGTACACGGATGGATATCGGCCTGCCAACGCAACGGCTGCTTGGCTTGTCGCGAGGTCACAGCCGATCGTGACCATTCGATCCACTCCCGCTTCGTGCGCCCGAGCGATCATTAAGTCGCGGTCGCCGTCATACCGGGTGTCGTCTAGGTGAGTGTGGGTATCGAACAGCATCGGTCGGTCGTGGGGGCCTTCTCGGCGCGCGAAAATTGAAGCGGTGATTCGGATGACGGGTTCAGGCGATGGAGGGCATGATCGAGCCCCTAGACCGGTCTGGCATCCAGTGAATCGGCGACCTGGTAGAGCAATGTTTCGGTATCGTTCCATGCCAAGCAGGGATCGGTGATCGACATGCCGTAGGTCAGCGCCTTGTTGGGCTGCCAGGTCTGGCGCCCTCCTTCCAGATGGCTCTCCAGCATCAATCCCATGATGGAACGGCGTCCCTCCCGAAATTGCTTCAGGACATCGCGTGCCACCTCAATCTGGCGTTGATGATTCTTTCCGCTATTGTCATGAGAACAGTCCACCATGACGGCGCGAGCGAGCCCTTCGCCGGCGAGCGCGGCTTCCGCTCGGGCGATATCCTCGACACCGTAGTTCGTCCGTCCGCCGCCGCCCCGCAGCACGACGTGTCGGTCGGGATTTCCGGTCGTCTTGATGATCGAAGTCATGCCGTCGGCATTGACCCCGACGAAGTGATGGGGCGTTCGGCTGGCGACCATGGCATTGATGGCGACCTGGAGGCTGCCTTCCGTTCCGTTCTTGAACCCGACGGGCATGGAGAGGCCGCTGGCCATTTCTCGATGGGTTTGACTCTCCGTAGTTCTGGCCCCGATCGCCGTCCAACTCAACAAGTCGGCAATGTATTGCGGGATCACCGGATCAAGCAGTTCGGTGGCGCAGGGAATGCCTTTCCCGTTGATGGTGAGGAGAATGGTGCGCGCCAACTGCACGCCACGGGCAATATCGCAGGTGCCGTCCAGATGGGGGTCATTGATCAGACCCTTCCAGCCGACCGTCGTCCTCGGCTTCTCGAAGTAGGTCCGCATCACGATCAGGAGTTTCTCACGGACCGCATCCGCCACGGCCTTCAGCCGGTCGGCATACTCATAGGCGGCATCGGGCTCATGAATCGAACAGGGCCCGACAATGACGATAATGCGGTCGCGGTCGCGGCCGTGGAGGATATCGCGGATCGCTTGTCTGGTCTGGAATACTACCTCGCTGATCGCATCGGTAATCGGGAGACGGGTTTTCACCTCGCGAGGCGAAGGAAGAGGCCGGATTTCAATGACGTGTTGATTATCGATCGGTCTGGTCATAGCATGCCCTTGGAGTTGAACATTGGAGGCCCAACACCATAGCGGATTCAGCCGACGAAAGTCCAATGGGACCGGCAAAGAATCGGAGCTTGCTTTCCTGCAAACGCTTTGTTAGAAGTCAGGCCCCGTATGATCAGCCTGATTCCCATGGCATCTTCTGACCGGTTCAGAAGCTCGATGATCGCGCTCGCGGTCTCGCTGCTGTTGATCGTGATGGCGCCGTTTTCGACGGCATTGGCCATTCACCATGACTTGGCGGCGGCGGACCATGACGGGCACGAGCATTCCGATACCGACCTGTGTCAATGGGTTCAGTATCACACCGGTCATTCGCTCATCGGCGAAGTGCCGGCTGTCTCCTCCATTTTTCACGCCCTTGAACCGAAGTTCCATTATCAGCCTCTGTTCATCTCTCCCTCGCTTTCCGACTCTCTCGCTTCGCGTGCACCTCCCGCGCCCTGAGCGCGGCCTGATCCATCACCGATAATCATATGGCGGCGGTCCGGCGTATGCGGAGGACTACTTGCGTGCTCGGCCGCCGACGGATTCAGGAGGGTGGTCGTGGGCCAGTTTTCCATCAGAACCATTGAAGTCATGTCACTCCCACGGAAGCGGGAATCCAGTCAAAGGCCGTCTCCACAGCTACTTGGCCTTGATCAACGAGTGGATGCCCGCGTTTGCGGGCATGACGCAAAGGGAAACTGCCCCACTACCAGGAGGCTTGTATGCGGAGACTCTGTAACGGGTTATGTCCTGTGGCGTGGTGTGTACTGATGGTATCGATTATTGGTTCCACCGGCGATGCAACGGCACAAGAGCAGGGAGGGAACCCGGGGGAAAGACGCCTCACGGGATTTGTGCAAAACCAGGATTTGCGGCGCGTATCCCAGGCCTCCGTCGAGGTTCGGGATCAGGAAGGCAATACGATAGCGCAAACGGTCACCGATGAGGCGGGAGAGTTCAGCGTGACCGTTCCCCAGGACAGCACGGTTTCCGTAAACGCCGTGCTGGATACATACCGCAGCGAATATGTCGTCATCACGAGGGGGGCGGAACAGGCGGCGCCCATTCGGTTGACCCTGGCCCAAACGCAGGAGATCGCGCTCGATATCGTGTCACCGCTGGCGCCGATTCAGTACAAGGCATCAAGCGAAACCTACTCGGTGAGCCGGAAAGAGATCGAGGAGCTTCCCCGCGGCAATAACAATGAACTGCACGATGTGCTGCTGACTGTTCCAAGCGCGGTCTATGGCGCGTTGAAGCAGGTTCATATCCGGCAAGACCATGCCAATCTCCAGTTCCGGATCGACGGCGTTCCCATCCCGGAAACCGTTTCGACGACGTTTTCCGATGTCATCACGCCACGAGCCTGGGAGCGGGCGGACATTATTCTCGGCGGAATGGAGGCCCAGTACGGAAACAAGACGGCGGCGCTGCTCGATATCACGACGAAAAGCGGAACCAAGCCGGGATTCGGCTCCGCCCAAATCTTCGGGGGGTCCAATCAGACTGTGAATCCGTCATTCGAATACGGGGGAACCATCGGGGCCAAGTTTCGCTTTTACGCCTTGAACAGTTACACGACGACGAATCGCGGCATCGAACCGCCGACCTTGGGCCATTCCATCTTTCACGGGCAGAGCGAACGCAACCAAACCTTTCTCCGGGGCGATTATCAGCATGACAACCGGAACAACTTCACGTGGCTCTTCCTGAATTCGGTCGCCAAATACGAAATTCCGACGAAACCCGGAATTGAACCGGACCCCAGCGGCCAAATGCTGCCGCTCTTGCAGGCGAGCAGCCCCGGCTTCACTCCGGTCGCCTCGCAATCGGTGAACGAGTTTCAAAAGGAAAACAATCAATACAGCCATCTGGTGTGGCGTCACGATGTGAACGCGAACAACTTTTTCAGCCTTGCCGGCTATTTTCGACACACCAGGGCGACATTCAAGACGGACCCTTTGAATGTCCTGGCCTACACCCAGGATCCGGAGGAGCCGTTTTCAACCTCGGATCAGGATCGCAACGGTTATTCGACCGGAATCAGGCTGGATTATACCTATGTCCACAGCAAGGAACATTTGATCAAAACCGGGTTCCAGATCGATCGAACTCAGGCGGTGAACAAGACGCGGTTGTATACGTTCGCCGACGATGGAGCGGGCAATCCCATCGGAGATCTGTTGACCTTGAACGCGGATAATCGGTTGATCGGGTATCGCCAGGAATTCTGGATTCAGGACCAATGGAGCCCGAACGATAAATGGACCTTCAATCTTGGGATCCGCGGTGATGCCGTGCAATATCTGCGGAACGAGGGGCAGGTCAGCCCCCGCGTCGGCGCGACCTATAAATACAATCAATCAAACGTCTTCCATGCCTTCTACGGGCGCATGTTCACGCCGCCCAATCTCGAGGCCATCTCTTTCGCGAAGCTCAATACGGCCGGGACGAAGGCGCAGCCGGAGGATCCCACCAACAATACCGTGCGCGCGGAGCGGGCGCATTATTTTGAGATCGGCAGCTATCACGCCTTGAACCGCTATGCGACGTTGGAATTGACCGGCTGGTACAAACTGAGCAATTTTCTTTCCGATGCGGGCCAATTCGGTACGACCCCGCTGCTGAATTATTTTGCCTTTGAGCGCGGGTGGCAGCGCGGTATCGACGGCGCGTTGAAGGTGCGGCTGACGGAAGACCTCACGGCTCGCGCCAATGTTGCGTGGGGTCAATGCAAGGGCTATGGATTGCAGTCCGGTCACTTTCTCCTGGAAGCGAAAGAGATCGCCGACATCAATTCGAAGGGAGGCGTCTTTTGCGACCATATGCAGACGCTCACCAGTTCGGCGGTCGTGAGCTATCGCATCAAGGAACGGACGACGCTCACCGGCCAAATGTTGTACGGCTCCGGTTTACGCAGCGCGGCGGATGCGGAGGCCAAGACCAACTCGAGCCATAGCCCGTCCTATACGATTTACAATCTCTCGATCGCGCATATCTTTCCGCTTCCCTGGGAGGGGCAAAAGTTCCTGTTGGGCTTCGATATCATCAATCTGTTGGATCAGCAGTACTTTATCAATCAGGGCGAGGGAAGCATCGGATTGGGCGTGGCTCACGCGGGTATGCCGCGATCATTCTTTTTTCGCGGGCAATGGTTTTTCTGAGGAGGCGCGCACGGCCCGCCCCGGCTCTTGCGGATGATCTTTCTCGGAGGCTAATGGTATAAATACAGGAGGCGGCACGATGAGGATCATGCGGCTCGACAACCGGACAATGCTGAAACAGATCTCCCTCTGCTGGATTCTCTGCCTGTGTCTTTTGCCGGCGCCAGGCGGCGCCGTGACGGGCGACGGCGCGTCTCACGAGACCGACCACGCGCAGGATGCCGATATCATCGAATTGCCGGAAGTCCATGTCCACGGGCTTCCGTTAAACAAGGACCAACAGCGTGGACCGGTGCCGAAGTCCACCCCTTGGCCGGCGATTCCTTCCTCACTGGATGGGAAGCCGCTGGATGATTGGATGAAGGCGCGCATGCTGGTGTCGAAGGATGCGCGGGTCACCGTGGTCGTGCTGGAACCGGCCAAACATCGGGAATTGACGACGGCCGGTATCGCCGCCTTGAACAGATGGACCTTCGATCCGCAGTTGCAAGGCGACGAGCCCGTGGACGGCGAGCTGACCATTCGCATCCATTTCCGCACGCAAGATCGATAATTTCGTGACGGCTCGGACAATTCTATTTTTGCCTCCATCCAAAACACCTGATCGAAACGATCTTCGGTATCTTCGGGAACGGGTGACGACCGGATGGCGGCCTGCGAGGCATGATCGTCGTGATGGATTGGGATGAGAGGCTGTTTCGGGCCGTCAATGGCCTTGCCGGCCAGTCTGCCGGTCTCGATTGGGTTATGGTGGAGTTGGCGAAGCCCGGCAATTTGCTGTATCCCTGTCTGCTGCTGGCAGGATATTGGGCTTGGAAAAACTGGCGTGAATGCGTGATCGCCTCCGCGCTGTTGGCCGCCGTCATCGGCGGGACCGACGCGATGGGGACGCAAGTCAAGAATCTTGTCCAGCGGCCGCGTCCTTGCCTACGCCTTCAGCATGTGTATGAACTGCTGGGATGCGGGAGCGCCTTTTCCTTTCCGTCAAATCATGCGGTGAATACGGCCGCTGCCGCGGCGTTCTTTCAAGTTCTTTATCCGCACTCCGGGTGGATCAGCTGGCCTCTCGTGGCGGCCGTCGGAATATCCCGCGTGTACATCGGCGCGCATTATGTGACCGATGTGGCGGGGGGATGGGTGCTGGGCGGGGCGGTCGGTGGAGGAGTGGCCTGGTTGCTCCGGCGCCGGCTGAAGCTACATGCGGCAAAGCATCCCTTAAAAGAATCGGCCTAGACGTCGCATCTCGTCTCAAGCAACGCGCTTCTAAGCGCCGCCGCATCATAGCCTCGCCCGATCAACACGATCGCATGTTCCGGCTCGTCCAACAGCATCACCGGAGAGATGGTGCCGGTGCGCGGAGCGGAAAACTGGAACTCTTGCAGCTCCGGCTCATCGATGAAGCGAAAGTAACCCTTCGCGCGCTCCAGACCTTCAGGCAGCTCACGGACCCAATTCACAAACCGGCCGCGATGTAACGGTTTTTGAAGACGAACCGTCGTAACCATGGGATGGTGGGGCGCTCGGGGCGGCACGAGATCGGTTCCAGGATTCACGACGGCGGTATCCCGAGCCGCAACCGCCGGCGACGGGCGATGGTCCGTCAAGAGCCGCTCGATGTCGACGCGTGCGTGCGTGGTTTCCCAGATGCGGGCATAAGGATTAGCCGCCGAAATCTCCGCGCGGAAGTTTTCCCAGTGTCCGGGGATGTAGAGATCCCGTTTGTTCAGGATCAGATCATCGGCGAACCGGATCGCATGGCGGGTGGCCACTTCGGCAAGTCCGGTCTCCGGGGCGGAGGTCGGCTGGATCAACGCGATGATCCGTTCCAACGCAGCCGATCGTCTGACATAGGCATCCGTCACGGCGTCCACGACTTCGGCCGGATCCGCCATGCCGGAACATTCGAGTACGATGAGCGTGGCATGATAGTCCTGAATGAGTTGGGCGATGCCCCAGGACAAATCTTCTTTGGTGTCGCAGCAGACACAGCCGCCTGCGAGATTCAACACTTGCTCTGCGATCACGCCGACGCGCGGTCCGTCGATGCTGATTTCTCCCGCCTCATTCATTAATACCCCCACACGCTCATTCCGCCCGTTCCAAAATTCCAGCAGGCGCATGAGGAGCGTCGTTTTGCCGGCGCCGAGAGATCCGCACAGGATATAAAAGGGGACGGGGAGTGAAGAGGTCGGGACGATCATGTGGCTACGGTCGACGTTTTTTGCAGAACGGCCCGCCTCGATCTTGGGTCAATGATGATGGAGTACTTCAGCGTGACGAGCATGTTGAGTCAGACGGCTTAAATCGCAATGGACCGCGTCGGGATGGCAGCGCTCGGTTTCCATTTGAATGGTGGCATGATGAATTCCAAAATCCTTCGCGATGCGGCTGCGGATTGATTGAAGCAAGATGCCGGTGAGGGCTGAATCGTCACCGTCTACATGAATGTGACAGGTCAGCATAATCAGGCGGGGTTCCACGGCCCAGATATGCAGATCATGCACGTTCCTGACGCCGGGCATCGATTCGATTGTGGCGGCCACGTGCGAGGCGCTGATGCCCGGGGGCGTGGACTCAAGGAGTACCTCAAGTGATTCTTTAAAGAGAGGCCAGGCGCCCCTGACAATGGCCACGACGACGAACAGGCTCACCAAAGGGTCGAGAATCCACCAGCCCGTCATGATCATGGCTCCGCCGCTGACCACCACGCCGAGTGAAACCCAGGCATCGGCCAACATATGCCAAAAGGCGCTGCGAATATTCAAATCGTCTTGAGCTCCGCGCTGGAGCATCAATGCAATCGACAGGTTGGCCAGGAAACTCACCAGCGCAATCGCCATGACCCATCCGCCCGGCACCGGCACCGGCGCCATCAGTCGCTGTGCCGCCACGAGGGTGAGTCCGAAGGCGGTCAACAGCAAGATGAACGAGTTCAAGAACGCGGCGACGATTCCCGCCCGGTGATAGCCGAAGGTGCGGCTTTCAGTCGCGGGTCGGGCGGTCAAGATATGCGCGTAGAGAGCGAGAAATAACGAGCCCTGGTCGATGAGGTTGTGCCCCGCGTCCCCGATCAAGCCGATGCTGTTGGTCCAGAGGCCGCCTGCAAATTCAGCCAGAATGATGACGGCGTTGACCGCGAGGGCAATGCGAAGCCTGGACCGGAGTTCTGCATAAGAAGGACTGGACATATGTGAGTAGTTTCTCACGCCTTTGGCGGGAGGGCAAGGCGGAGAAATAATTTTCGGCACAGGATGTCAGTTGCGAGAGGGCGGGGGATCAAACTCCAGGAAGTACTGCCGCGGGAGAAACGTATGCTCCCGGGCCAAACGATAACCGGCCCTGTTTAGCTCAGCAATGACTTGGTCGCGGGTTATGAGATGGTCCTTGGGAAACCCCAAGTCGCCGGACCGGTGGTCCGCATAGAAGTCGATGACGGCGAGTCGCCCATCGGCTCGAATCGCGTGCGCTGCCCGAGAAAAGTACCGAGTGCGATTCTCGATATGGTGATAGGTGTTGCAGAGAAACAGGAGGTCTACCGATGCAGGGGATAATTTGGGATCGTCGGCATCCGCGTGAATAAACGCGACGGCCGATGCGGTCTTCTCCGGTAGGCTCAAATGAGCCCGAATATAGTCCAGCGCTTTCGGCTCCACGTCGATCGCGTAGACCGTTCCGCCGGGAGTCACGGCTTGTATAAAGCGGCGGGTGAAATATCCCGATCCCGATCCGAGATCCGCTATCGCCATGCCCGGTTTGAGGCCGAGGGCCTGGACTACCTCCTCCGGTTTTTGATCGACGTCACGATCGGGCCGGTCAAGCCGGTCCAGGTATTCGGTGACGTTCGGGAGTCGGTGTTGATGTCGCTCTTCATGTGGGGCGCAGGCTGAGCTGATGAATAGGAGGACGAGGCTTGCCGGAAGTGTGAAGAAACCGGCACTCAACCATTCCTTGAACTTATTATCCGGTCTATTCTGCATGGGGTTCCAATGGTGGTACGGACGTCATTGCCCACGCGGCTCGCAGAGGTGCGTGACTGACCGACATGGGGAGTGCATTTCGGTGGGGCAACGCGTTATTGGGATCATATGAAAATAATGAAAGAATCGGTTTAGTTATATCGGGGAATTCCGCTCACCGCGGCTTCGTGGATCGGAGCCGTTCGCTGAGCACGGAATATTTCGCCACGCCCATTCCGAAATTGCCCGAATTGGAATCGGCCGCGATGACTCGAAGACTGATCCCGTCAGGCGCATCCTGCGAAACCGGTACAAAGAACGGCGCCTCAAAATGGGCTTTATCGCCTGAGTAGAACATCTGCAGCCGCTCCACCACCCGGTCTCCGATCAGGACCTCCCCATAGATGTGCAGCTTCCGGGAATCCCAATCGCCATGGGGACGTACGAGCGAGCCCGAAAGGGTTCTGACGGACGCGCGCAGAATGACATCTTCCTTTGAGACCAGCGATTCGCCGGGCTTCGGATGCTCGATCTGAACCAAATATCCGTAGAGATGGATGACGATGCCGTCGTTCGTCATGTCGTGTCCGGGAATGAGGAGCACGGTTTCACTGGCGCGTTGAGCGGACGATGGGTAGGCCAATGGGCCTTCCGCTGTGATCTCGACCAATGTCGGTTTGAGAAGATCCAGGGTCGCGCTGAAAAAGGCGGCCGGGCGGGAGCTGTAGCGCGGTTCCTCCATGAGATGAGGCGTCCGCATGATCTGGTTCTGATCGCCCATTTCTCCCTGCTGGATTCCCGATGCCAGGATTTGCCCGGTGGCGACATCGGTGATCGTGACTCGAGCGCCGCCCACTTCGCGACCCAACACCATCGCGCCGTGCGCCACGACGCGGACGAGGATGCGAGTCGGAAGGGGCTCGTTCAGATGTTCGCGCTGCTCATGCTCGGATTCGGCGACTTCCGGCACCATGGCGGAACCGGGAGCATGCCCAATCAGCACGGTTGCGATGGTCATGAGGCCGACCAGGATGCGGGCGATCATTTCACCTTCGTGCCTGGCTCCACTTCTTCGAGGATGGTAACGAGACCGCTTACGTCTTTGTCACCGGCGGCCAACACCATCCCTTGTGATTCAATGCCCATGAGTTTGGCCGGTTTCAAATTCGCGACGATCACGATGGACTTCCCGACAAGATCGGCGGGCTCATATTTTTTGCCGATTCCCGCCACGATCTGGCGCTGCTCGCTGCCCAGGTTCACGATGAGCTTGATGAGCTTGTCGGACTTGGGCACCCGTTCCGCGATCACGACCTTGGCGGTTTTCAACTGGATCTTCATAAAATCGTCGATCGTGATCTGATGGGCCGGCGCCGGCGTTTGAGTCGCGACGGCCGCCGTAGAGGCAGCCGTCGCTTGCGGTGAAGCACAGGCCGGCGCGGACGCAGTAGGTTCTGGAGACGGAGTTGTTGGATCGCTCACGGTCTTCGCTCCTTGTGAATGTTTCGTGTCGATTCTTGGAAACAGCGCAGCAGATTTGTTCACAGACCTGCCGGGCAAAAGAGCTGGATCCTTGTACCTGAACAGGTCGCCGTCGTAGCCCGGTTCCAGTCCGAGCTGCTCTGCCATGGTTTCCGCAGTCTTCGGCATAAAGGGATAAACAAACTTGATGAGCGACCCGAGAGTACTCGCAATATGGAATAAGGTGTTTTCCAGCCGCTCTCGATGTTCAGGTTTCTTGGCCAATGTCCATGGAGCCGTCCTATCTATGTACTGATCGGACAGCTGAATGACGCTCCAGATCGATTCCAACGCTCGGCTGAACCGAAGCTGCTTCAAGTGATCGTCCACAGCCGCTTCAAGCGCACCCGTCGAGTGCATGACCTGCTTTTCCATCTCGCCGTCTGCATGATCGATGTGCGAAGGAACTTTGCCCCCTGCGAATCGTTCGATCATGGTGAGGCTGCGGCTCAACAGATTACCGAGCCCATCCGCCAATTCGCTGTTGATGCGAAGTGTCATCGCGCTTTCTGAAAAATCCCCATCCTGTCCGAAGGGCACTTCGCGGAGCAGGAAATAACGAAAGGCATCCGCGCCGAATGTGTCGACCATGACATGGGGATCCACTACGTTGCCCCGGCTTTTGGACATCTTCTCGCCGTCCACCGTCCACCAGCCGTGCGCAAAGATCGTTTTGGGCAAGGGCAGATTCAATGCCATCAGCATCGTGGACCAATAGACGGCATGGGTCGTCAGGATGTCTTTTCCCACCAAATGCACATTGGCCGGCCAAAAGCGGGTGGTCAAGGATTCCGCGCGCAGGTACTCCAAGGCTGAGAGATAATTCACCAGCGCATCGAACCAGACATAGGTGACATAGTCGTGATCGAAGGGCAGTTCAATCCCCCACGAGAGGCGTGATTTCGGCCGCGAGATCGAGAGGTCGCCGAGTGTCTGATTCTGAAGAAAGCCCAGCACTTCGTTGCGCCGACTCTCCGGCCGGATAAAGTCCGGATGATCCAGAATATGACGGACCAAACGTTCCTGATATCGGCCCATCTTGAAAAAGTAGTTGTGTTCGCTCAGGCGTTCAACGGGGCGTTTGCAGTCCGGGCACAGCCCGTCGGCCACATCCTTTTCGGTCCAAAACCGCTCGTCGAACGTGCAATACCATCCTGTGTAGGAGTCCTGGTAAATCAGTTGCTTGTCGAATAGTTGTTGCAGATATCGTTGAACGACCAGTTTGTGGCTCCGGTCTGTCGTCCTGATAAAGCCATTGTTCGAGATATTGAGTTTTCGCCAGAGCGTTTCAAACTGAGGCGCCAAACGATCGCAGTGGACCTGGGGATCGATGCCGGCTTTTGCCGCGGCCTGCTGAACTTTCTGACCATGTTCATCCAAACCGGTCAGAAAAAAGACGTCCCGGCCTTTTATGCGCCAATAGCGGGCGAGTACGTCGGCTGCCACCGTCGTGTAGGCGTGGCCGATATGCGGCACGTCATTGACATAGTAAATGGGGGTTGTGATGTAGAACGTCTCGGACAGGCTCATGAAGACAAAAAGATAGCAGGTTGATTGCGGCGAAAGCTAGGAGCGGGACGAGGTTGGCGGCGGAACGGCCGGAGAAGACGACGTGCAAAGGGTTCGAATCCGGAGGAGGATATTTTCCAACGCCATTTGTAGATTGAGATGGCGGTGGCCTTGTCGATCCAGTCGATCGATATCTTCAATAAGTTCAATCAACACATCGGCATTCATCGCGGCGGTTGATGCTGTCGGTCGGCCTTCGCGATCCTGGTCGAGAATGTCGTCCGATGTTCCGCTCACGGCGATAATCAAATGGTCTCGAAGCCAGCGCTGTAGCCATAACAGCGCCTCGCCCGCGCGATCCGTTTTGGACAGCGTCTCCGCCGTGGTGAGCAGGGTTCCGATCGACCCGAGAGCCGTCGGGGTGAGGGAGGCCGCATATTCGCTGTGTCGCTGCTTTTCTTCTCCGACATCGGTTTCCAGCGCGCGGCCCAGTTGTCCTTCGCTCAGGATCGCCAGGAATCGCGCATCGGCAGGAGGTAGGTTGCGACGAAGAACGACGGCGGCTTCAATCTGCGTTCTGGCCGGCGGCGTCAAGCGAAGGACCTGGCAGCGCGACCGGATCGTTGCAGGAAGCGCCGAGGGCCGGCTTGAAATGAGGAGAAATACACTATGATCGGGCGGTTCTTCCAGGGTCTTCAGCAAGGCATTGGCGGCGCCGATCGTCATGCGGTCGGCTTCGTCGATCATGCAGATCTTCCGATCCCCGATCAACGGCCGATAAATGAGCTGATGCTCGATTTCACGGATTTGTTCGATCCTGATTTGCGGATTGGCTTGTTCCGGATCAGGTCGGATGCATGTGAAGTCGGGATGGGTCTGCGCATCGACCTGACGGCAGCTGCGGCACACACCGCATCCGTCCACCGCCGTGGAGCCCGGGCCGCCGTCGCAGAGCAAGGCCTGCGCGAGACGCGTTGCGAGCAGGCGCTTGCCGATGCGATCCGCTCCATGAAAGAGATAGGCATGCGCGAGCCGGTCGCGGGCGACCGCTGCTTGCAGGAGAGCTTTGGCCCGATCATGGCCGATGATGTCTGCGAAAGGCATCGCTTATCCGACTCGTGAGCGGCGCGTTCGGTTGGTATCCCGCCGAGGCGCGGGCGTCGAGCGTTGCAGAATTTGTTCGATCAGCTCGAGGACAAGATTCGACACCCGGGCTTGCGACACGCCGGAATTTACCACTTTCATGCGACGAGGCTCCGCGCGAGCCAGTTGAAGAAAGCCTTTTCTCACTCGCTCGTGAAACGCGACGGATTCCATATCCAGCCGGTTGACCTCGCGGTGCGCGCGCCGGCGTTGCAAGCCGACCGTGACGGGGACATCGAATACAATCGTCATATCGGGCTCCAGCCCCGCCGTCGCCAAACGGTTGAGCCGGCGCAACGATGGGAGAGCCAGTCCTCGGCCGTATCCTTGGTAGGCGAGCGTAGAGTCGGCAAATCGGTCGCACAGGACGACGACGCCGGCCGCGAGCGCGGGCCTGATGACTTCCTCGACATGTTGAGCACGGGCCGCCATGACGAGGAACGCTTCGGTGAGAGGCGTCAGTTGCTCATTTCCCCGGTTCAGCATGACATCTCGGATTTGCTCCGCAACCGATGTGCCGCCCGGTTCGCGCGTCTCGATCACGGGCCAGCCCAAATCTCTCAGCCGTTCAGCCGACCGGGAAATCTGACTCGTCTTGCCGCTGCCTTCGACACCCTCGAAGGTGATGAAACGTCCTCTCGATCTACCTGTGGATTGACGCAACCTTGCACCCTTCATGCCCATTGAAATTTTCGGCGGCATCCTATTCCAAGTTATTGAAAATAGCAAGAAAAGGCTTGCGACGATCGGACGGTTCTCTGTATCATGAACCTCCACCGGTAGGTCTTGCATACCCCATGGTTCAAGCCTCGCTGAAACGGTACTTTTTAACGGGATTGCTCGTGATCATCCCCATTTGGGGAACGATCCTTATCCTGAAGACGCTGTTTGTGAGCCTCGACGGGATCTTGGGGGATGTCGCGGCCCGTTTTATCACTCCTGGCCGCTATGTGCCGGGCTTGGGCATTGTCGCGCTGATTCTCCTGATTTTCTTTACGGGGCTTTTTGCGGCCAATGTCATCGGTCGTCACATCGTCAGGCAATGGGAGGGTATCCTCAATCGAGTGCCGGTTGTTCGGGGAATCTATTCCACCATCAAATCCATGATGGATATTCTCTCATTTGCCGAGCGGGAGAGCTACCGCCGGGTTGTGTTGATCCAGTTCCCCAAAAATGGGCATTATTGTTTCGCCTTTGTCACGGGCGTCACCAAAGGGGACATGCAGGATTTGAACGGCGCACTCGTGCACGTTTATGTTCCCACCTCGCCGAATCCCACGTCGGGATATTTCCTGTTGGTTCCGGAGGCGGACATCATCCCGGTCAATATCAGCGTCGAGGAAGCAATGAAGTTGATCGTGTCCGGCGGACTCTATACGCCCCATCCCTCGTTGGCGCCCCTGTCAAACAACCAGGCGCCGGAGTCCCGATCGCATGACCACCGTCAAAACGCGCCGGTCGGAAGGTGAAGCGGCTGTGATGATCAACCGAGCGACGTCTGATCGCATCCCTGGCCTCGGGGTAATTGTGATGGCGGCGGGGCTTGGCAAGCGGATGAAGTCCAAGCTCGCCAAGGTGCTGCATCCGGTGGCGGGGCGTCCGATGGTCGTCCACGTCGTAGACCTCGCGTTGCGCCTGGCAGACCGGGGAGTCGCGGTCGTCGTCGGCCATCAGAGTGACGACGTGCGACGCGCGCTCGAACGGACATGGCCGGTTCTGGCTGATGCCGGATCCGGCATTCATGTGGTTCATCAGCCGCGGCAACTCGGCACCGGCCACGCCGTGCTGCAGACTCGGTCCACCTTTGCGGAGCAAATCCCGGTTTCTCCCTCCCGATATTTGATCTTAAACGGTGATACGCCGTTGCTCTCCGAAGAGACGGTCAGGCGCTTGCTGTGGACGCATGAGGAGAAAAAAGCCGGTGTGACGCTGTTGACGGCCGTCGTAGAGGATGCCACAGGCTATGGCCGAGTGGTTCGCATGGGAGATTCCGGCGGCGTGCCGGACGGAATTGTCGGCAGAATTGTCGAGGAAAAGGACGCCTCTTCCGACGAACGGCTCGTTCAAGAAATTAATGTGGGCACCTATGTCGTGGACGGCGGATTTCTTTTTCCTGCGCTGGAACGGCTGGATCCCCGGAATGCCCAGGGTGAGTACTATCTCACCGATATCGTCCAGATGGCGGTCGAACAAAATCTTGACGTCACCGCCAGCCGGCTTGCTCAAGTGGATGAAGGATTAGGCGTCAACACCAGGGCTCAGCTTGCCGAGGCCGAACGAGTCGTCCGGAAACGAATCAGAGATCGATGGATGGAGGAAGGCGTCACGATGCGTGATCCTGCGTCGACGTGGATCGATGCAGGAGTGACGATCGGCCGTGATACGGTGTTATATCCGGACGTGACATTGGAAGGAGCGACCGTGGTCGGGGAGGACACGGTGCTTCATTCCGGCGTCAGGATTGTAGATTGTACGATCGGTAGCCGGGTGACTGTCTTGGACCATTGCGTGCTCGAAAAGTCCTCGGTGGAGGACGAAGCCACCGTCGGTCCCTTTGCTCATTTGAGGCCGGGAGTGGTGTTGAGGAAAAAGTCGAAGGTCGGCAATTTCGTCGAGATGAAAAAGGCCGAGCTCGGCGAGGGCGCGAAGGCGAATCATCTGAGCTATTTGGGAGACGCGCATCTCGGGAAAGGTGTCAACGTCGGCGCCGGCACCATCACCTGTAACTATGACGGATGGAGCAAGTATCAAACCGTGATCGGGGACGAGGTCTTTGTGGGCAGCGACACGCAATTGATCGCGCCCGTCACGATCGGCCGCGGCGCGATCATCGCGGCCGGATCCACGATTACGGAAGACGTGCCTGCCGACGCGCTGGCCATCACCCGCTCGGCCCAAGTGAATCGTCCGGGTTGGGCGGCGCGCCGCCGTGCGCTGCAGGAGGACATCAAGCAGCCGAAATCGGGCCGCGGAAAGACCGGGGCGGTGTCGAAGGCGACGAGCCAACAACGCAAGAAGCGGAGGTAGACACGATCTATGTGTGGGATTGTCGGGTATGTCGGCAATGAGGAGGCCGTGCCGATTCTGCTGGATGGTCTCCGGAGGCTGGAATATCGAGGCTATGATTCGGCCGGTGTCGCCGTTCATCAGGGCCAAAGGATCGAAATCAGGCGGAGCGTCGGGAAATTGATCAACCTTCAGAAATCGCTGACGCAAAAGAATCTCACCGGCACGTGCGGCATCGGTCATACCCGCTGGGCGACCCACGGGAAGCCGTCCGAGCAAAACGCGCATCCGCATCGCTCCGAGAGCTGCGTGTTGGTGCACAACGGGATTATCGAAAATTACGTAGCGTTGAAGCAGCAACTCCAACAGGCGGGCTATAAATTCGAATCGGAAACCGACACCGAGGTGGTGGCGCATCTCATCGACAAGCATATGAGAAAAGGCGCGCGTCTCGCGGATGCCGTCCGCGCTGCGGCCAAAGAGATTCATGGAAGTTACGCGCTGACGGTGATCTCGGACCGGGAACCGGGCACGCTGGTCGCGGCTCGTTCGGGCTGTCCGCTCGTGATCGGGCAGGCGGATGGCTCTTCCTTCGTCGGCTCCGATGTGATGGCGATGCTCGCCCATACGCGGGATGTCACGTTCCTCGAAGAAGGAGACGTAGCCGTGGTGACGGCTCGGGAAGTTGCGATTACCGACCTGGAGGGGCGGCCGGTCGATCGGCAACAGACCAAAGTCACCTGGGATGCCGCGGCCGCCGAAAAAAGCGGCTACCCGCATTACATGCTGAAGGAAATTCATGAGCAGCCGCAGACCGTCCTTGACACGATGCGCGGACGCTATTCCTATGAAACCGGCGAAGCCGACCTTCCCGATATCGGCCTCACGCCAAAGCAATTTGCGGACGTAGGCCGGATTTGGATCGTGGCCTGCGGCACGAGTTGGCACGCAGGGCTCGTCGGGAAATATCTGCTCGAGGAAATGGTGCACACGCCGGTGCAGGTGGATATCGGGTCTGAGTTTCGATACCGCGATCCGCTTATCGAAAAAGACGATCTATTCATCACGATCTCCCAGTCCGGTGAAACGGCCGACACGCTGGCGGCGGCGCGCGAGGCGAAAGAGAAGGGCGCGCGCGTGGTGTCGGTGGTCAACGTGGTGGGCAGCACCTTGGCCCGCGAATCCGAAGGGGTGTTGTATACGCATTGCGGCCCGGAGATCGGCGTCGCGTCAACGAAAGCCTTCACAAGTCAGTTGGCCGCCTTATATCTGCTTGCGCTGCATTTGGGCCGGGTGCGCGGCGCGCTCTCAGCCGCGGACGGGAAGGCGTGGTTGGATCGTCTTGTGACGTTGCCTGCGCTCGTCAAGCAGGTGCTGGGACGGGAGGCGGAAATTCTCGCGATTGCGAAGCGGTACCACAAGAAGAGAAATTTTCTCTATCTTGGGCGCGGCATCAATTATCCGGTCGCGCTCGAGGGAGCCCTGAAGCTCAAAGAAATTTCCTATATCCATGCGGAAGGATATGCGGCGGGGGAAATGAAGCATGGACCAATCGCGTTAATCGATAAAGACATGCCCGTTGTCGTCATCGCGCCGCGTGATCGTCTCTATGAGAAGACGGTCAGCAATTTGATGGAAGTCAAAGCCCGGCATGCGCCCGTTATTGCGCTGGTGGCCGAAGGAGAACGGGAATTGGGGAAGACCGCCGATGCCGTGTTCACCGTCCCCGACGTGCATCCCTTGCTGTCTCCGATCCTGTTTACCATTCCTTTGCAGCTCTTGGCCTATCATATTGCCGTCCTGCGGGGGGCGGATGTCGATCAACCGCGGAACTTGGCCAAGAGTGTCACCGTGGAGTAAGCAAGAAGGAGCCATGGAAAGATGCATCTGACGCCGGAAGAGATCGACCGCATCGCCGGACTTGCGCGTCTTGAATTGACCGACGCGGAAAAAACAGCATTCGGAACGCAGCTTGATCAGGTGTTGGGCTATGTTCAGAAACTAAACGGATTTCACACGGACGGAGTCGCGGCGACGGCGACCGTGGCGGAGGAAGCGAACGTTTCTCGCGCCGATGAGACGCGGCCGTCGCTGTCCGTGGAGGAGGCGCTCGCGAACGCGCCGGACGCGCGGGACCGGTATTTCTGTGTCCCCCGGATCATACAAGAGCCGTGAGATAACCGGAATACCTGTCCGCAAGCGAGGGAAAAGAACTGAATGACGGAACCAAGCATGAGGGAAAAGTAATGTTTCGACAGATGTTACGCTCGAAGATCCATCGCACGACCGTCACTGAAGCTTGCCTGGAGTATGAAGGCAGTCTGACCGTCGATGAAGAACTACTCGAAGCCGCCGGCATTCTGCCCTACGAAGCCGTGGTCTGCTCCAATCTGAATAATGGCGAGCGGTTTATGACGTATGCCATGAAGGGCAAGCGCGGCAGCGGCGACATTGTCTTGAATGGTCCCACCGCCCGCAAAGGCGCCGTCGGGGACCAAATCATTATCTTCTGCTACGAATATTACAGTGACGAGGAAATCAAACGGCATGTGCCGAAAATCATTCAAGTGGACGCGAACAACCACATCATCAATAAAACGGCTCCGCGCTGATGGCTCTGCATAAACTCACCCTGGCCGAACTGCAACGAAAGTTTACCGCGGGGGAAATCGGCGCCGTCGACATTGCGCGTGCCTATAGTTTGCGGATCAATCAGGTGGAGCCGAAGGTGCACGCCTATCTCACCCGGTGCAAGGATGCGGCCGTCGCTCATGCCGAGTCATTGGACCGGCAACTCAAAGGATGGCGCAAGACGCTTCCGATGATGGGAATGCCGCTTGCCGTGAAGGACAACATCTGCACGCAGGGAGTGCGGACGACATGCGGGTCGCGGATGTTGGAGCATTTCATTCCTCCTTATGACGCCACGGTGATCGCAAAGCTTCGAGCGCAAGGCTATATGCTGCTCGGCAAGACGAATCTCGATGAATTCGCCATGGGATCATCGACGGAAAACTCGGCATTCGGGCCCAGTCGAAATCCGTGGAATCTTCAGTTCGTGCCGGGGGGCTCCAGCGGCGGATCTGCCGCCGCCGTCGCCGCGGACGAATGCGTGGCCGCCCTTGGTTCCGACACCGGAGGCTCTATCCGGCAGCCGGCATCCTTCTGCGGAGTCGTCGGACTCAAGCCGACGTACGGGCGGGTATCACGATATGGCCTCGTAGCCTTCGCCTCTTCATTGGATCAAATCGGACCCATCACAAAAAATGTCACGGACGCCGCTATCCTTTTGGGCGTCATTGCGGGCCATGATCCACATGATTCGACATCCGCCGATATGCCGGTGCCGGACTATCTGAAAGTGTTGAAGAAGCGGGATGTCAAGAAACTGCGGCTCGGTGTTCCGCTCGAATATTTCGCCGAAGGGCTGGACGGGGATGTGGAGCGTGCGGTCCGTGCCGGGATCGAAGAACTGAAGAATTTGGGCGCCGAAGTCAAGGAAATCAAATTGCCGAAGACGGACGCAGCAGTCGCCACCTATTATGTGATTGCGACGGCGGAAGCCAGTTCGAATTTGGCCCGGTATGACGGGGTCAAATATGGTCTTCGCGCCAAGGACGCGAAAGACCTGCTTGATCTGTACAGGAAGACGCGGGAGGAAGGATTCGGTTCCGAAGTGAAGCGGCGCATCATGCTCGGAACCTATGTGTTGAGCGCCGGATATTACGACGCGTATTACGGAAAGGCTCAAGCCGTCCGGACATTGATCAAACAAGACTTTAGCGCCGCCTTCGAAGAGGTTGACTTTATCGTCACGCCTGTCGCTCCGACGACGGCCTTCAAATTTGGAGAGAAAAGCGACGATCCACTTCAGATGTATCTCTCGGATATCTTCACCATTTCCGTGAATCTGGCTGGTTTGCCGGCGATCGCGATCCCCTGCGGAGTTTCATCGAGCGGGCTTCCGATCGGAATGCAGTTGATCGGACGACCGTTCGATGAGCCCACGATTCTCCGCGCCGCGTATGCCTACGAACAGGCCACATCATGGCATATGAAAAGGCCGGTCGTCCGATAAGGGACTGATCGTGGGAACAGCGCGGTTGTGTCGAATGTTCATGGAGGAGGTGCGGGTCATGGTTGTGGAAATTGCCGCTATTCTGGTTGCGGTTGCCTTTGCGGTGCTCGTCGGGTATCTCGTGCCGCTCCTCATTCAGGTGCGAAGAACGGTCGCCGAATCTCAGCAGTTATTGGAGCGGATGAACCAGGAACTGCCGTCCCTGATCAGCGAGCTACGGTCAATGAGTCAGAATTTGAACGACTTGGCGGACCAAACCCGACAGGGAGTCGAGCATGCGGCGGTCCTCCTGCATGCGGCGGGGCAAGTGGGAGAGTCGGTTCAGCAAGTCCATAATCTTGTCAGAGGTTCCGGAGGCTCCTTGTTGACCAACATGGCGAGCATGGTGGCGGGGCTCCGGGCCGCGAAGGAAGTGGTCAAGGAACGGCTGAAGGAAGGAGGGAGACATAATGGGGGATGAGCGCGGGCCATCGTCGGCTGCGGTATTGATGGGCTTCTTGAGCGGGGCGGCGCTCGGCGCCGTGGCGGCATTGTTGCTTGCGCCCCGAGCGGGTCACGAATCACGGGAGATGTTGCGGGGATGCGCGCGACGGGCCGAAGACGCGTTGCGCGATCTCGTCGGGGAGGCGGGGCAGACTTTCGAAGAGGCCGTAGAGCAGGGGCGCGACTATATCGAATCAAAGAAATCCATGCTACGTGAGGCATATGATGCCGGGCGGGAAGCCATGCGTCGTGAACGGGAACAGTCGAAGAGCGAGCAGGGATGAGCATGACCTATGAGGTCGTCATCGGAGTAGAAGCCCATGCGCAACTGCGCACGCAATCGAAAATGTTCTGTGCCTGCGGGACCATCTTCGGATTGCCCGCTAATTCGCAGACCTGTCCGGTTTGTCTAGGCCTGCCGGGCGCGCTTCCGGTCATTAATCACAAAGCCGTTGAAATTGCCGTACGGACGGGGCTCGCCTTGAATTGCACGATCGGAACCAGAAACCGATTCGCCCGGAAAAATTATTTTTATCCGGATTTGCCGAAGGGCTATCAAATCTCTCAGTACGAAGCGCCTATATGCGAACATGGATGGATCGAGATCACGGCGGGCCCGATGAGGAAACGCGTTCGCATCCGCCGGGCGCATTTGGAAGAGGATGCCGGGAAAAACATCCACGACGGCGGGCTCGGGGGAAGCCGTGTCGATCTGAATCGTGCGGGCACGCCGCTTCTCGAGATTGTGACCGAACCGGATATGCAGTCCCCTGAAGAGGTCGTGGCCTATTTGAAAACGCTGCGCGAGACGCTCGTCTACCTCGACGTATGCGATGGAAACATGGAAGAGGGAAGCCTCAGGTGCGAACCGAATCTGTCGCTGAGACCGGCCGGACAGAAGGCGCTTGGGACGAAAGTGGAATTGAAGAACATCAATTCATTCAAGTTCGTCAAAGAGGCGCTCGAATACGAGATCAAGAGACAGACGAAAGTGTTGACCGAAGGCGGCATGGTTCGTCAGGAAACCAGGCTCTGGAACATCGAGCGCGGGGAAACGGCGGTCATGCGCAGTAAGGAGGAAGCGCACGACTATCGCTATTTTCCCGATCCGGATTTGCTTCCGCTGGAGATCTCCCCCGACTGGATCGAAGAGCTGCGAGGGACCGTCCCTGAGCTGGCTGGATCAAAACAGCAGCGGTTCATGTCGCAATATGGGCTGCCGGAATATGATGCGCAGGTCGTGACCGCCTCTAAAGCTCTCTCCGATTATTTCGAGCAATGCGTGGCGCTGTTCAACCAGCCCAAGACGGTAAGCAATTGGGTGATGGGCGAATTAACGCGCGAGCTGAATAACTCGGGGACGGACGTTGAGCATTCTCCGGTGGCGCCTCGAAGGTTGGTGGCTTTGCTTGAGCTTGTCGAGAGCGGCGCCGTTAGCCTGAAGGCGGCGCGCGACATATTCCCGGAAATGTATCGCAGCGGGAGGCCGCCGGAGGAAATCGTTCGGGACAAGGGATTGACCCAAGTATCCGATGAAGCGGCGCTCGCGGCCATCATCGACGACGTTCTTGTCAAGAATCCCACCCAAGTCGAGCAGTATAAAGCCGGAAAGGAACAGGTTCTGGGATTTTTAGTCGGCCAAGTAATGAAAGCGTCCGGCGGCAAGGCCAATCCGGGCAAGGTGAATGAGTTGCTCAAAAAGAGGCTGGCTTGATGAAATGATCGCGTTCGATCGGGATGCCTTAATCAGTTCAAGCTTTCCTTCTTGGATGAGTCTCGGTGGGAAGCGCGCTTTTTCGGTAATGATCGCTCGGGAGAGTCTGTCGGCCCTCTCATGCAAAAGGTTATGTTTAAGGGATATTGGATCGATCCCTCTGGTCTCAAGGTTTTTAATTCAACTAACGACGAGGAAATGAAGATGAGCGCAATTCGAGATATTCGGGCGCGGCAAATCCTGGATTCGCGGGGGAACCCTACCGTCGAGGTGGAAGTTAAACTGGAAAGCGGCGCGCAAGGACGGGCGGCCGTGCCATCCGGCGCTTCAACGGGAGAAAAGGAAGCGATTGAGCTGAGAGACGGCGAGAAGAAACGCTGGATGGGCAAAGGCGTCTCGAAAGCCGTTTCGAATGTGACCAAAACGATCGCGCCCAAACTCCTTGGGGTGGAAGCCTTCCACCAGGCGGCGGTCGATCGTACGATGATCGAGTTGGACGGTACGAAGACGAAGGGCAAGCTGGGGGCCAACGCCATCCTCGGCGTGTCACTGGCGGTGGCGAAAGCCGCCGCGGCTGAAAGTGGGCAGCCGTTATATCGATATATCGGAGGCGCCAATGCCCGGGTATTGCCGGTGCCGTTGATGAACATTATCAACGGAGGGGCGCATGCCGACAACCGTTTGGATCTGCAGGAGTTCATGATCATGCCGGTCGGCGCCGCTCGATTCAGCGAGGCCCTGCGTATGGCCACCGAAGTGTTTCATGTGCTCAAGTCATTGCTGAAAAAGAAAGGTTTGAACACCGCTGTCGGCGATGAAGGCGGGTTTGCGCCGGACTTGCAATCGAATGAAGAGGCGCTCGCCCTGATCATGCAGGCGATTGAGGACGCCGGCTATCGTCCGGGGCGGGATATTGCGCTGGCGCTGGATTGTGCCGCAAGTGAGCTCTATGAAAAGGGGCAGTATGTCCTGGAAGCGGAACAGAATCCGCGCCGGTCTTCGGAAGAGATGGTGAGTTATTACGCAAAATGGCTCGATCGGTATCCGATATTGTCGATCGAGGATGGACTGAGTGAATTGGATTGGAAGGGATGGCAGGTGTTGACCCAGAAGCTGGGGAAACGGGTGCAGTTGGTCGGCGATGATATTTTTGTGACGAATGTCGAGATCTTTGCCAAAGGGATTCAAGAGGGTATCGGGAATTCCATTTTGATCAAGCTCAATCAAATCGGCACTCTGACAGAGACCTTGCAAGCGATTGAATTGGCGAAGCGTTCGGGATACACCGCGATTGTGTCGCACCGGTCCGGGGAAACCGAGGACACGACGATTGCGGATGTGGCCGTCGCCTTGAATACGGGCTTGATCAAGACCGGCTCATTGTCGCGAACGGATCGGGTGGCCAAATACAATCAGCTCTTGCGGATTGAGGAGGAACTGGGCGCGTCGGCTCTGTATCCGGGGAGGCGGGCGGTCCGCTGAAAGGCCTCATAGATGGTCAAGCCAAACCGTGGCCGAGATTGGTTGAACTGGCAGCGAAAAGTCTTGGCAGCCGCAAAATGGCTGGGGTTGGGCGCGCTGTTATTGATGGCCGGGTCATTGACCTTCGGTGAAATGGGGGTGCCCCGGTACCTCGGCATGCGGGATCACGCGCAGCAGCTGGAGCGGGAACTGGTACAACTGCAACGGCTGAACGGCGAATTGCGTCTGGACATCGATCGCGTGCAATACGATCCGATCCGCATCGAGGAACTCGCGCGCGAACGACTGGGATACGTGCGCAGAGGGGAAACCGTGTATCAGTTGGCGCCTCTCCGGGAATCCGATCCGCTCCATCGTTGAGACCCTCATGAAATTCGGAACCGTCGCCATTATCGGTCGATCCAACGTGGGGAAATCCACGCTCCTGAATCGGCTGCTCGATGAAAAAATTGCCATCGTATCCGATAAGCCGCAGACCACGCGGACGCGGATCTTGGGAGTGGCGCATAGCGGTGACGCGCAAATTGTCTTCTTTGACACGCCCGGTCTGCATGAGCCCCGGCATTTGTTGAATCGCAGGATGGTTCGAGCCGCGCTTGATGCGTTCGATGATGCGGATCTCTTCTATGTCCTGGCAGAGGCGACCGGACAGCCCGGGCCCGGCGATCGAGCCGTGGTGAGCCATGTTCGGGAAGCCGTCGCCCGGCAGCCGAGGCCTGTCATCCTCGTGATCAACAAAGTCGATTTGGTCAATAAGTCGCGCTTGCTGCCGTTGATTGAAAACTATGCGCGATTATTTCCTTGGACCGAAGTTGTTCCGGTTTCGGCCAAGCGCGGCGACAACGTGCAGCGATTGGTGGAGTTGACGGTCGATCTTCTTCCCGAAGGGCCCGCCGTCTACGGCGACGACATGGTCACCGATCAATCGATGCGGGTGCTGGCCGCCGAACTTATCCGGGAAAAGATTCTCGAGCTGACCTATGAGGAAATCCCGCATTCCGTCGCCGTAGAAATCGAACAATTCCAGGAGACGAAGAAAGTGACCCGTATCAGCGCCGCGATACTCGTGGAGAAGGAGTCGCAAAAAGCGATCGTCATCGGGAAGCAGGGGGAACGGCTGAAGAACGTCGGCATCGCCGCCCGCCGCGATATGGAACGCCTGTTCGGCGTCAAGATCTTTCTTGAAATGTGGGTGAAAGTGCGGGAGGCGTGGCGGGAAGACAAACAGGTATTGTCGGAGTTGGGCTATTAGTGCACGGGGTTATGATGCACACGGGCGATCGATCGCGCCAAGCTGAGAAGGAATTTCTCAAGGACGCGCACCGCGACCAGCCGGAACGCGGTCATGCGAAATCGGACATCCGATTGGTGTCCATTCAGCGCTTGCTTCGGCGCGGCGCCATTACCAATCTGGCTAAGATGCTGGCGCGCATGCACCCGGCCGATATTGCGACGGTGATCGATCATCTGTCTTCGGCCAAAGAGCAGCGGGAAATTTTTGAGCTCGTCCGCGGAGAAGCCAAACGCGGGCAGGTGCTGAGCGAATTGGATGGGGACAGCATTCTGCTGGTGTTGTCCGATGTGCTTCCCTCCGATGTCGCTTGGTTGCTTAAAGACTTGGGAGCCGACGATATCGCCTATATCTTGAGCGTCCTTCCTACCGACCGGGCAAAAGAAATTCTGTCGCTGATGCGGACCGAGGACTCGACGGAGATCGCCGGTCTGCTGAAGTATCCGAAAGGCACGGCCGGCGGGATCATGACCACCGAGTTCTTTTCCATGTCGGAGGACTCTACCGCCCAAGAGGCGATTCGCCGTCTTCAACAGGCGACGGACGCGGAAATGGTGTTCTATATTTATGTGACGGATAAGGATGACCGGCTGGTCGGAGTCTTGTCGTTGCGCCAGCTCTTGACGGTCCCTCCCGCCACACCGCTGAAGAATATCATGACGCGCGATGTGATCAGCGTCGCCGTCGACATGGATCAAGAAGAGGTCTCTCGACAGGTCGCCAGTTACAATCTCCTTGCGATTCCTGTGGTCGAAAGAGACGGGAAACTGGTCGGCATTATCACGGTCGATGATGTGGTCGACGTCATACGTGAAGAAGCCACGGAAGATATGCTCAAGATGGCCGGGGCGATTGAAGAAGAGGCCGTATCGAGATCGTCCAGTATTGCGGCGGCCCGGGTCCGGCTTCCCTGGTTGTTCACGAATCTTATCGGCAGCCTGCTGTCGGGGGTCATTCTCTGGGTGTTTCGATATACGATTCAGGAAGTCGTGGCGATTGTCAGTTTCATCCCGGTCATTGCAGCCATGGGAGGCAATGTGGGATTACAGTCTTCCACCTTGATCATTCGAGGGCTGGCAACCGGCCTCGTGGAGATGACCGATGTCTGGAAGATTTTTTTCCGCGAAGTCAAGATCGCCTTTATGATGGGGATCGCGTGCAGTTTGTTGCTTACCGCCGTGGGGTGGTTGTGGCATCAAGTATTCCTGGGAATGGTGGTCGGCATCTCCTTGATCACCGCGTTCCTTGTTTCCACCAGCATGGCGACGATTATGCCGATTATGTTGAAGCGGGTAGGTGTGGACCCTGCCGTTGCCGCCGGCCCGTTCGTCACCACGGCCAATGATATTACCGGCATCGCTATCTATCTGACGTTGGCGACGGTTTTTCTGGAGCATCTTCGATGATAAGGAACCGGTGTCATGACAGGCGCGAAGGAAGTACGCGGCCGGTTCCTGGATGCCGGGATTTGATATGCCATTGGTAAAGACCGCAGCGATCATCCTTCACAGCCGGAAATGGGGGGAAGGCGACCGGATCGTCACCTGTTACACCAGGCGCTTCGGAAAGGTCAGAGCCATCGCCCGTGGCGCTCGAAAGTTGAAGAGCCGGTTAGGTGGATCGCTCGAACCGTTTGTGTTGTGTCAGTTGGATCTGTTTGAGAAGCCTGGAGATTCTTTGTACAGGATTTCACAGGTGGCCATGCAGGAGCCTTTCGCGGGATTTCGTGCTGATTTGACTCTAATGGCGGCCGCTGCGCGAATGGTCAATTTGGTCGCGGCAATCGCTGCCGAGGGCGATGCGGATGCTCGTATGTTCGAAGGGCTTGAACAAGGGTTGAGACAGCTTCTCGGCGGTTCGGATCCGCGTCTGACCGTGTTGCTATTTCAGATCCGCATGCTGGGGTTGACCGGTTTCAAACCTCAGACTGAGTACTGTGCATCATGCGGGCGTCGCTCTGATATGATTTCGCAGTTCTCTCCCATGGCCGGTGGATTGATTTGTATGGTTTGCGCGAGCCACCACCCGGTGGAGTGCGTGGCACTTTCCCAAGGGAGCGTCGCATTCTTGCGGCAGGCACTCCGCTTGACTCCCAACCTCGTTTCGAGACTGAATGCAGGGAGTCAAGTGCGGTCCGAAGTGGAGGCAGCGATTGAAAGATATGTGACCGCCGTGGCCGGAAAGCGGCTTCCGTCTGTTGATTTCATGACGATTTAAGTCAGATCTTGATCTTGCGGTCGGTAGACGGCTTTGGCTGATGCGAGAGTCATAAGGATAGAGTGATAATGAGCGACATTATGCTTGAACCGGCTGACATGGAATGGGTGGGGAAAGGTGTGCTGGGTGTCACATGGACCGATGGACATAAGAGCATTTATCCTGTTCGGTACTTGCGACAACATTGTCCCTGTGCGGCCTGTACGGACGAATGGACCGGTGAATTACGCTTGAAGCCGGACGATGTGCCGATGCTGATTGTGTTGCAGGACGTGGAGGCTGTCGGCCGATACGCTTTGCAATTTAAATGGAGTGATGGTCACGATACCGGCATCTATTCCTACGCTTTTCTTCGGCGCATTTGCCAATGCGACCTATGTCAGCCCGTAAAGGTGCAGGAAGCTAAATCCAGGCGGCTCTTGTGAGAGGCCGCACAACATTCTGCGCTGTGTTGGCGGCGCTCAAGTTCACTATAGGTCAACGCGGGAGCCGGTTTCTTCCGTTGTTTTCTCCCGTGCTTCTATTCGCGGCTTGTACGACTTTACCCCCGCTGGATATGCAAAAACAGTTGATCGAACGAGGTGACCTTCAAATTCATCGTCTGACACCTCGAGCTTTTGTCGAAACATGGGGAAATCCCACCTATATTCACCAGGAGTTTAGTCAATTTTTTGTGATGAATGACGGGAGCTTGATTCCTCAATCCAGACTGGCGCTCGGGGAGTCCCCCAAAGGCTGGGAAACGGGTGTTGAAGCGGGTGATTCTCTTTTCTTGGCGTACGCCGATCGCGGCTGGTACCTGGTTTTTCATGATGACCGACTTGTGTACCGTGAGGCAATGTCTCCTCCGGACGTTCATGCCGTCGGCAAAAGATGGAAGTATGAGGAACAGTTCAAGACGCGGCTTGAGACGCCTCCCGGTTCTTCCCGTTGATATTGTTATGCCGCAACCTAACCACCGCCCACTTAAAATTGTGATGGTCTCAAGCGAGGCCGTGCCCTTTGCAAAGACTGGTGGACTCGCGGACGTTGTTGGAGCGCTGTCTCTTGAGTTTGCGAGGCTGGGGCACGAAGTCTATCTGATCATTCCGCGATATCCCTTTACGGATCTGAGCGAGTATGTCTCAGAAGAGTTTGCCCGATTTCCGGTTCCTACTCCGATGGGACCGATTGACACGGTGGTGGAATCCGTCACACAGCCGAGGCTATTCAATCGACAAGACTCAGGAAGCCTTACAATATTAGCCATTCAATGCGATCAATTCTTTCATCGAAAGGACCTTTATCAAGAACAGGGTAAGGACTATCCGGACAACCTGGAAAGGTTCAGTTATTTTTCCCGTGCTGCCATGGAGTTGTTGCTTGTCCTGGCGCGCAGAGATCAATGGCGCCCTTCTATTTTGCATCTGCACGATTGGCAGACAGCCTTGTGTGCGGTCTATCTAAAGACAGTATATGCTTCGCGGACCGAGCTGACGGATATCCGCAGCGTGTTAACACTCCACAATCTCGGATATCAGGGGCTCTTTCCGGGGGCGGAATATTGGAAGATAGGGTTACCCGACGCGTTGTTTTCAATGGCATCATTGGAATATTACGGTTCAATTAATTTGTTGAAGGGAGGCATTGTATTTGCGGATTTCCTGACGACGGTCAGTCCGACGTACAGTCTTGAGATTCAGACCAGCGAATATGGATTTGGATTGGAAGGTGTTTTGTCTGAACGCAGAACGGTTCTTCGCGGGATCGTCAATGGAATAGATACCGAGGTGTGGAATCCGAAAACCGATCCGTTCTTGAAAAATCATTACTCTGCGTCAAATTTGAAAGGAAAAAAAGAGTGCAAGGTACACTTGCAGCAGGAACTGCATCTGGAACAATCGAATGCAATGATCCTCGGCATGATTGCACGGTTGACATCCCAGAAGGGCTTGGCCTTGATGCTTGAAGTCGGACCGGAACTCATGGAGATGGATATACAAGTGATTATTTTGGGAACGGGAGACCCTACGTATGTCGAGCACTTCACTGCATTATCTGAGAAATACCCCAGGCGGGTAGCGTTCCTCGATACGTTTGACGAAGGATTGGCGCATCGAATAGAGGCCGGCGCAGACATGATTCTTATGCCATCCCTCTATGAGCCGTGCGGACTAAGCCAGTTGTATAGTCTTCGGTATGGCACCGTCCCGCTTGTTCGAAAAACCGGTGGCCTTGCCGACACAGTAATTCCGTGCACTCCGCGCAATTTAAAAGAAGACCGGGCAACCGGTTTCATGTTTACGGAATCAACTCCTGATGCGCTCCTACCGGTTGTGATGCTCGCTGCCGCGATGTACGAAAAGAAGTCACTTTGGCGCAGGATCATGACATCAGGGATGAGAGTCGACAATTCATGGAGTCGATCCGCTACCGGCTATGTAAATGTATTCAGGCAGCTACTTGGCGTGGCAATGACCGCATGAGACAGTTGCTTGCCATATCATTGCGACTTATGTCCAGCCCTATACTGCTCCTCACTAAGTCAAAGGCCGTCTGATCTCAGTGCACTTGGCTGATCCCTCCTATATGGATCAGCCATGAAGCGACGCAAGCGGGACGCCAAGACAAAAGCTCCCATCGTGCTCGAAGACCTCACAGCAAACCGGTGACGGCTATTTGTAGGACTTCCTCATCGGCAAAGGGAAATATTATCAGTGGCACGATCTTTTCTGACGTCGGACCGCTCGCAACCCTTGCTGCCGATGAGTCCGGGTCAGGTGGAGCGCAGGCTCACAACTACCGCCGCCATGGGCACTATCCTCTTGTTTGCGGCCTTGACCAATGCCAGCGGCCCGAAAATTCCGCAAGGTCCTCGACTACCACAGGAGCGAGGACCTGATGCTACGAGAAGACGGTACAGGAGTTGCCGGCCCGGCTGGCCATGAGGGAAGGATCAAAACGATCGCGCGGGACCTTGGCGTTGATCGCAAGACGGTTAAACGCCGGGCGCTTGGGGCGTTGGCAACCACGGTGCGGCCGTCCGCTGTCCTGAGGTCGATCCATAGGTAGAGCGGCTCGCTCAACGAGGGGCGGAAGTGGGCTGAAATATGGTGGTGCTGAGCCGCGAGTTGCAGGGGGTGTCAAGGCCGAAATTGTTCACAAATCACCGATGTGAGATGTCCCCTTTTCACCGATGAGATAGTCCAGTCGTCGTGGGGGGCCGAGGCGCGTTGGGCGGCCATGGCGACCATCCGGTATGATACCGGCCTTGGTGAGGAAGCCCAGACCATTCATCAACCGGGTGGGGGAATTCACGCGATCGCACCGGTGGGAATTTCAGGAGGTCGTTGGCAGGCCCGAGATCTTCAACACCGATCAAGGGTGTCAGTTCACCAGCCAGGATTTCACCGGGTTCTTGAAAGCCCAGGACATTCAGATCAGCATGGACAGGACTGGGCGCTGGTGCGAGAATGTCTTTGTGGAACGGCTGTGCAGAGCCTCAAATGCGAAAAGGTCTATATCTCCACACTCACGAGACCATCAGCGCTGCCTACCAGGGATTAGCACGCTGGCGGCGTTGTATAACCGAACAGGCCCTGACGCGCTTGACGGGCGCACACCGAATAGAGTGTATGTTGAGGTAGAACACTGCGAGGCGTCACTTAAAAACGGAACAACCATTCTGTCCAAACAAGCGGAGCCACCACCTCTACATGGGAATAAGTGAAAGAAAGTTAAGATCGAAACACTTGGACCAAGACCCCGGTACGTGTAGTTGAATTAGTCTTTCGCATAATATGCTTGATGTGTTCTTTAACTGTTTGTTCGGTTATCTGTAACGCATTAGCGATCTCTTTGTTGGTCCACCCCTTTGCGAGATTTTCTACTACAGATTGCTCGCGATTAGTGAGCTGAAACTTTTCCTTAGCTTGGTCAGTGTTTAAATGCTGTCGCCGACCTAGCTCCTCCATGGTTACGACTAAACGAGCGTGCTGTATGCCACCTTTATCAGGTAGCCCGAATCCTCGTAAAAGTATTGGCTGCTTTAGATTCCCTGCAATTCGTTTGACTTCGAATTGTTCCCAATCCTTGGCTTCAGTGCGTACTTGAAGAGCCTTTATAATTTCAGAGCAGAGTTCCGTCAGCGCAGCTGGCAAAACGCCTTGTGCAGCTCTTGGCGGTGTTCCACCATTGTCGGTCATATTTATGAGCTTCGATAACTCCGCCGCCTGTCTATTCATGTGGAGTAATTGCATGGAAGACGAAAGCACCACTATACCGGCACCGCCTCGCTGGTCAACTAGATTATCTACATGGTCCGCGTAGTCTATTGCCTTCTCTCCCATGTGACCTCCACGATGACAGTTTAGTGTAGACAATTGAGTTATCTTTGGTATTGTTTAGGCGGCTTCCTACTACAGTAAATGTTACATAACACTTTAGAGGTAGTCAAATAACCCTTCTGGAGTAAAATGGCATACGTGGATAGTATTGTCATATAAATATAGTCAACTTATACTGAGACGCAGAATTGTGAAAATCCTGTATAGTTTAGTGACGTTACTGTTCAGGCAATATCGAGCCTCTCCTGAGGGCAACCTTCGGACGAATAAGGACAATTCTTTCTCCACTCCATTCTGCTAATGCAATTCGAGCACTTCCTGTCATTATGGTAGAGGATATGCGAGATTCCAATTTGGATGAAATTTATACGGCACGACATGGGTGGGATTGGCCGATTCATCCTAATCATCAGAAACACAGTGAACGCGTCACATTATTGCGTCCAATCTCTTACGAGATAACCGCTCCTATTCTGGAGACATCTGGACAAGCATTACAAGGCAAGGCGCTATCTGTAAATATTAGCACTGGAGGGATGCTCCTCATTATGGATAGTTGCCCAGGTATAGAGAGGGTCCTCAAGGTGTATGTGCCGACACCTACTGCGCTCGCCGAGACGCCGACTTTAGCCGAGGTCCGTTGGACAAGAAGACTTCCATTCAATCGGCCGAAAGAAAGCGAGTCTTATTTCGTTGGGCTGAAATTCCTTTTTTAGACGTCCCGCTAGAACAACAACAAATGTCAGGGCAGAATGAAAATTGAAGACTTGTCTGGTGGAAAATATGCTTTCTCAAAACTCGCTTTTGTATTAAGGAGATCGGCTATGAGTCACCAAGTCAGCTTGCTCAGTATGATTCTTTTATTCTGTTGCGGCACTGCTTTTGCCGATGGGTCGTCTATTCTAATGACTGCGGCCGCGGCACCAACGATCTCCACGACGACTGCACCACCAGCATCTCGACACGGAACAGATGGAGCTGAAAAATCGTCTCTTACGGTGACGCCTGATTATATTATGGGCCCAGAAGACGTACTAGAGATAACTGTATGGAAAAACGCCGATCTCTCAAAGCAGGTCCAAGTCCGGCCGGACGGAAGAATTTCACTGCCGCTTATCGGAGACGTTTCAGCCGTTGGTAAGACTGCGGCGCAACTAACCGAGGAAATTTCTTTAAAGTTGAAGTCCTATATGGAAAACCCGACCGTCTCGATTGTTGTGCGAGAAGTGAACAGCTACCAAATTTATGTTCTAGGCGAAGTTAATTCTCCAGGAAAATACCCCTTGAAGAGCAAAACTACTTTGCTTCAAGCCATCACCATTGCTCACGGGTTTACCCAAGTCGCTGCGCGAAACAAGATTGTCGTTTTTAGATTTGGGAGGGATGGTGAGGGTTTGACAAAGATTAAAGCCAGTTACGATGATATAGTCCTTCGAGACGGATCGGATCAAAACATTGAATTAAAGCCCGGTGATCAGATTGTGGTGCCTTCTGAAACCATGGTTGTACTGCCATCCAGATAGCTTCAGAATTGTTGCTCGGCGACTCAAGCAGAAAATGAGGTAAAGGAATTGGAAACGCTGAGGTTAGGAAAACTCGCAAAAGGTGTTTGTTTAACGCTCAGCCTCATGATGGGACTGTCAGGCTGTTTCTTATTCGGAACGGAACAACAGGATTATAATCTAACCTACATTCCGCCGAACGAGTTTCTTCTCGGCCCTGAAGATATTCTTGTGGTCAATGTTTGGCGCAACCAAGAGCTTTCTCGCGAAGTGATCGTTCGTCCGGATGGGAAGATTTCGATGCCTTTGGTCGGGGATGTCCAGGCCGCTGGTATGACGGCAAATGTTCTGGCGAAGCGCATTGCAGATGGCCTAGCGGAGTTCATGTCAAATCCTACGGTCTCGGTACAAGTAAAAGAGGTGAACAGCTATTATGTTTATGTTCTCGGCGAGGTACAGAAGCCGGGTAAGGTACCACTGAAATCGTATGCCACTGTTCTTCAAGGCATCTCGTTAGCCGGAGGGTTCACCACATTTGCGTCTCGAAACAAGATTCACGTCTTGCGCGTAGTACCGAACGGTCAAGGTCAGCCTAAGCAAATTCAGATTCCTGTGCCCTACGAAGATATCATTGCAGGCAGAAACTCGGAAGGGAACTTCTTCCTAAAGGCTGGTGATGTCATTGTTGTGCCATGACCGGCTTTCGAGGACCTGTTGGCATGCTTTTGTAACGGCGTTCATGGTGCTCTCAGTGAATGGATTCGCCCTTATCGCCGATGCACAACAGGTGCGAATCGTGCCGTCGATCTCTGTGAGAGAGATTTACGACACCAATGTGTTTTACTCGTCTGGCAATCTTCCTCCAGGTGTCAGTAAAGATGATTTCATCACGATGATAGTGCCGCAAGTCAATCTGGGACACACAAATTCCCTCATGAGTACCAACTTGTCACTTGGCGCGCTTATTCAAAAATTCGCAAAAAACTCCGATCTAGACAACGTTGGATTCAATGCCGCCGCGGGTATCGATATCTCCCGATTGGCTAATCGATATCTACCTAGAATGAGGACGGCGCGTGTTTACGGCACCTTTATGTATAGCCCATCGACGCCGGCATTCGGAGGAATGGGAGGGATGGGTATGGGTGGTGGAGGGATGATGGGCGGCGGCATGATGATGGGTGGGGTAGGCGGCGTTGGTTTAACCGGTCCTTTAGATTCCGGCCAAGTTGCTCAGAGAGTCCGAACTTATATCTATAATATTGGCCTGACCAATTCTTATGCTCTTTCGCCCTCTGCTGATTTCCAGACCTCATTGATGTATTCTCGCTTGAGTTTTGGAAATTCCTATACCCCTACGACGACAACAACGGAGTCGGGACAAGCTCTCACTTTTGACACAACGAACTATAATGTCACAGCCGGGCCAATGGCTCGCATTTCGGCGACTGACTCTCTTGGATTTACGTATACGTTTAGTCAATTTTCGCAGGCTAACTTCGGCACCTTTTCAACTCACACCGGTAATCTGAACTGGTCCCGCACCTGGACCCGAGAGATCAGTTCTTCTGCTCGGGGCGGACTGACGCTCGTAGAGCCGATTCCAGCTACTCAGTTCAACGCTGCAGGTGCTCAGTCCTCCAACAGCAGGATTGCAGCAACTATGTTCCCTACAGGAGGACTATCACTGACGTATGCCTCCGCTTCATCGCTTTTGAGAGCAATGGGAAGCGAAATGTCTTCAAGTGGAGGGGTATCTCAATCCGGAGGAGTGGGAGTTGTAGGAGGGAGTTTCTTGCCTATGCTGGCCGGCTCCACCGTTCCTGGCAGCATCGCCGGTCCCGGCATGTACAGTGTGTCGCTTATCTACAATCTTGGTGTATATCCCAGCTACGTTTCTTCAGCGGGACCGATATATTCGCATATCATTGGTCTCAATGCCTCTGCCGGCATCACCGATAGATTGACATCATTAGCCGGATTCAACTTTGCTCACAGTAGTTTTACCAGCCCAGTCAATACTGGAACGTTCGATTCTTATAGCGCAATCGCGATGCTGAATTATCTGGTCACCAGGACACTTCAAGCATCCTTTAGTTACCAATACCTGAACTTCACTGGTGGATCGGACAGCGCAGCCAATTCGGGTTCTAATTTTACTATGTCCAAGCACATGTTGATGCTGGGTCTCTCTTATGCCTATTCACCGCGAGGAGATTTTTTCAGAGGGAGTGCGTTTTGGGACACTCCGTCTTACGGCAGTTCAACAACTGGACCCGGTCCGAGCCAGTCAGGATCCGGTGGGGTGGAGATAAAGAAATGAATACCCGTGTCTTGGCACCGGAAGATTATTGGAGGGCGATTGTCAGCAGAAAATGGCTGGTCATTTCCGCCATTCTGGTTGCACTCAGTATCGCCGGGACTATTTGTATCGTAATGCCGAAACGTTTTCGGTCAGGTACGAAAATGTGGGTTGAAGGTGCAAAGATCCAAGAATCCTTAGTCAAAGGAGACCCCATCAGCGGTGGAAACTACGTTCCAAACCTTGAAGATCGTGCTATGGAAGTACGTCAGTTTCTGATGGGGCGAAAATTATTGGGACAGGTAGCTGCAGAGTTCTCTCTTTACGGGTATGAGAAGGATCGGCCCGATTCTCATTCATCTGAGAATGCAATTCGCGCGATTAGGGGAGGAATCAAGGTTGAGTCTACAAAAGACAAGCTTTTCATTGTTGTTTCCTTTGCCGATGAAGATGCAACGCTTGCTCGCGATGTCACCACAAAAATGGCGGATCTTTTCATAGAAGAAACTCTCAGAGAGCGCGAACAAGGAGTGGTAGCCGCCGAAGAGTTTCTCCAGCAAGAAATCATTCGGGCTAAGTCTGAACTAGAGGTGAAGGAAAAAGTCATATCAGAATACAAGCAGCAGCATCTTGGAGAACTGCCGCAGCAAATCGATGCGAATCTTCATAAGTTGGACCGTCTGCAAGATGACATGAAGGCTCAAAATGAGATGGTTCAGACATTGAGCAATCGTTTGGACCATCTCGATAAAGCCATCAAGTCTTACGAAGAGACAGGGGAAGAAGGGGACCTTCCTGGTTCTTCAACAAAGCGGAATCGTGATCCACGTCTTGCACGAATTAAGGAGTTAGAACGCCGATTGGTTGAATTATCCTCTATGTATAAGGAGACCTATCCTGATCTTGTCCAAATCAAAGAAGAGATGAAAAGACTTAAGGAAATGACTACGGCACAGTACAGGGATTTGCTTCCGGATGCAGAAGATTCCGATCAGCCGATCATTGGGAGGAAATCCAAGAAAAAGGCCCTCGATCCCTACCATGCAGAAATGCTAAAGCAACGCGAAGAAATAGTTCTGCAGCTTGACGCAATTAAAAGGAGGCAAGTACAGATTTCTGCCGAAATGGTGCAATATGAGCGGCGGGTTGAAAGAACGCCGGAGCGTGAACAGAAATTGAAAACCCTGGAAAGGGATTATGAAAATCTCCAAAAGAATTACCAGTCGCTTTTAGATAAGAAGCTAAGCGCCGGAATTGCCGGCAATTTGGAAAAGCGGAGGAAAGGCGCAAAGTTTAGCATTGTGGATCCGGCATACAAGCCAATTGTTCCTGAGGTACCCAATATTCCATTGATAATGCTCGGGGGGCTTGCTCTCGGTTGCGCTTTGGGTTTCGGCGGTGCCATAGGATTAGAGCTTCTTGGAAGAGGTTTCCGTTCCGCTGAAGAGGTAGAGGTTACATTGGGGCTACCCGTCATAGCCTCCATTCCACTGTATGAGGGAGCATTTGGGGGAACGATGCAGAGTGTCAGAGCTGTGGCTCAGCGAAGTCGCACAACGGCTCTCTTGTCACCAGATTCGGACAACAATTCAGGTAGAGAGTTAGCCCCGCTCCATCGCAGCGCCCCTATGAGCTTTAAACAGCGGTCTCAATCTGGTCAGCTTCCCAATGTCACTCCAGGTTTGGAGTTGGTGTCCATGTGGAGGCCCCTCTCCTTTGTAGCCGAGCAATATCGCGTAGCCGCTACACGTCTGGAGTTAATGGGAGGCGATCGCAAGAACACCGTCGTCGTCGTGACAAGCGCCGTTATGGGAGAGGGAAAATCATCGACAGCTTTAAACCTTGGATATGTATTGGCAAAGGACTTAGATCGGCGGACTCTTGTTTTGGATTGCGATTTCAAGCGCCCGATGCAACATATCTATGCCGGTGTATGGCAGCAGCCTGGCCTTGCTGAAGTCTTGCGTGGAATAAAGCCGGTTGAAGATTGTTTGCAAAGGATGGGTGATTTAGGACCGTGGATTCTTTCTGCCGGTTCTGTCGCCGATAGCCCTCTGACGCTTTCCAAAATGCATGAAATAGCTGATTTACTGACTGAATTGCGAGAGAAGTTTGAGTATATAATCGTAGACGCTCCACCGGTCTTACCGTTGGCCGATATGCATGTCTTGGCAAGTATGGCAGATGTTCTGGCTTATGTTATAAAGGCAAGTGTGACCGGGCGTGATGTGGTGCAAAAGGCACTGAAGGCAATCGGCGATACAGGCAACATTGGGATCATTTTAAACGGCCTTGATGCCCATACCACACCCTACTACATGCAGCAAGAATATTACAGAGAAGCTCATCATGAACAGCTCAAGTAAGTCTGAGCAACGAATTGAGCTAGAGGCCACGACATCTGTACCGCCAATAATCTCCGTTTCGGTCTCTTTCCCCAAGCTTAGAAGGAGAGTGTTAATTCTAGGAGTGGGCCCGCTAGCAAGAGATCTTTGCCAAACCCTGTTAGCAAAACGAAACGGCTTTACTGATGTGGTAGGCTTTCTTGACAAGGACTCGGCACGAGTAGGCGAACGAGTCATAAATCCACGCATTATTGGGACATATGATCAACTATTCGAAATAGCCGAACGCTACCAGATCCATACCATTGCAGTATGTCTAGAGGATCGACGGACGGTCCTTCCCGTTCAAACTCTTCTGGATATGAAGGCCATGGGAAGAGATGTGGTGGACGGTCACTATTTATACGAGGAGGAGTCTGGGCGCCTATCAATCGATCATCTCAAACCCAGCGCCCTTATTTTTTCAACTGGATTTCGCCGCCGTTTGATTTCAATGGTCTTTAAGCGCATGGTGGATATGGTTGTCTCTTTAGCTGGCCTCTTGGTTTTAATACCCCTAACCCTATTGTTAGCCGTTGCAATTAAGCTGGATTCTCCCGGTTCTGTCTTTTACAAGCAAATGCGAGTGGGACTTCGCGGGCGTCCGTACATGATCTGGAAATTCCGATCAATGCGGCAAGATGCCGAGACGATGGGCGCACGATGGGCTTTGACCGAGGATCCTCGTATTTCGCGAGTGGGGCGATGGCTAAGAAAATGGAGGATGGATGAAGTTCCTCAGTTAATTAATGTCTTGAAGGGGGAGATGAGTCTAGTGGGCCCCAGGCCTGAAAGACCCGTCTTCGTGCAAGAGCTTCGGAACAGTATTCCATATTATGATCTTCGACATACGGTAAGGCCCGGTATTACCGGATGGGCTCAGACTAAATTTCGTTATGGCGCATCGAAAGAGGATTCTCATGTCAAGCTACAGTATGATTTGTATTACGTAAAGAATTTGTCTCTTGTGCTCGATATGAGAATTATTATGAACACAATAAAGGTCATGTTGCTCGGGCAAGGCGCCCGTTGATTGATAAAGTTAGGAAGTATTCAGTGAAACACTGTCTTTCGTTCGATGTCGAGGAACATTTCCAGGTGTCTGCTTTTGAATCTCCAATGCGGCGAAGACACTGGAATATTTATGAAAGTCGAGTGGAAAAGAACACCTTAAGACTGCTCGATATACTCGCTCGTCACGACGTTAGGGCAACATTTTTTGTTTTGGGATGGGTAGGGGAACGTTTCCCACATTTAGTCAAGCAAATCGCCTCGGCCGGTCACGAAATCGCCTCTCATGGTTATGGGCATGAATTGATAACGGCTCAAACGCCTTCTACTTTTAGGGATGACGTTCGTAAAGCTAAGTGCATTCTGGAACAAGTTGTCTCGCAACCCATATATGGCTACCGAGCACCAAGTTTTTCGATCACGAAGACTACCACCTGGGCCCTTGCGGTGCTTGCTGAGGAAGGTTATCTGTATGACTCGAGCATCTTTCCGATTCTTCATGATAGATATGGCATTTCAAGCGCGAGTCCGCATGTCCATGTAGTCAAGACGGAATCAGGTAATTTATTAGAGGTTCCACCTTCAGTGGTGAGATTACTTGGTTTGAATGTTCCAGTTGCCGGTGGAGGATATTTTAGGTTGTACCCGTATTGTTTCTTGAGGTGGTTGTTGCGCCATTTAGATAAGGCGAACACACCGCTTGTTATGTATTTGCATCCATGGGAGTTTGATCCTCAACAGCCGAGAATGGATGGTCCTCTCCTTTCGCGCATTCGCCATTACCTTAACTTAAACAAGACTGAAGCCAGATTGAATATGCTGTTGAAAGATTTTGAGTTTGCTCCAATATGCAAAGCGATTCAACTTATTAGCATCATGGGACAGGAAAAGCAGCCTATGTCTCGTTCGTTCGAACCATGTTTCCGGTCTATGAGCGCTCAATGAGGCATGACAAAATGATCGGAACGGCGGGTGGCAACATTGCATCACAATCACTGTCTCATTTCTTGCCCATGCAAGACGCGCTTGCGGAAAGTAAACATTGGTATGCTGTTAGATGCAAGCCCCGTCAAGAGCATATTGCCTTAACGAATATCGACAGGGCCGGTATAACAACATTCTTGCCGCTGATCACGGAGTCAAAAGGTATCAAGCAAAGAGTGTTGTGGAGTCGCGGTCCGCTCTTTCCTGGCTATTTATTTGCGAAATTTGACGTTGCAACAGATTACAGGATTGTCAAATATGCTCGAGGTGTTCATGGGATTGTTTCGTTTGGCATAAACCCGGCTGTCGTCGATGAAGAGCTCATCCGGGCAATCCAGAGTAGGTTGAACGGTGGATCGGCTGATGCGTACGGCCGTATGACAGCTGGTCAATTGGTCAGAATACAAGGCGGTCCACTACACGGCATAGAAGCAGTATTTGAAAAACGCATTCCGCCTCACCAAAGAGCCGTCTTTTTGTTGCGGGCTATTTCTTTTCGAGCCAAACTAGTAATGGACTTAGAAGACGTGGTGAATCTCTAGTTTTGAACCGGTTTTTTTATTGACCCACCCTGTCATCATCCTAGGCAGGGAACATAGAACGTCGTTGACCTCTGCAGAACTTGACTAGCCTCTGGATGGCGGTAGCTTGCCAAAATACTGTTTAGTCTCCCTGAAAATGCCTCGTTATGGTAACCCTTCTATATCGAGAATCTCGTGCTGTTAAATAGGTCTTCATCGTGTCTGCTTGCTCCATGACTTACAAACATCATCGCCTCTTTGTGTCTATTCCCTTATGAGTTCACAATTTAGGTCGAGCTTCGAACCAGGTACGGTTCCTTCTATTACGATTGAACCGGTTAATGCCAGACTTTCGCAGGAGTTGAGGGAGTTGTGGCAATCCCGGGAGTTGTTCTATTTCCTGGCATGGCGAGACATGAAGACTCGTTATGCGCAGGCTGCGATAGGGGCAGGATGGGCTATTATTCAGCCTCTGCTAACCACAATAATCTTTACCGTTGTCTTCAGTTACTGGGCCAGAATACCTTCCGATGGCTTACCTTATCCAATTTTTGCGTATGCTGCAATATTACCGTGGACGTTGTTTGCGCGGAGTTTGGAAAGAAGCACTTTGAGCGTAGTGAGCGAAGGTGGATTAATCAAAAAAGTGTATTTTCCGAGACTCATAATCCCTATGGTCTCCACCTTCATCAACTTGGTCGATTTTGCAATCGGTTTCGCTATTTTGATCATAATGATGATGTGGTATCAGATATGGCCGACATGGGGTATCGTTACTTTGCCATTTTTTGTCGCCATGGCGGTAATGACATCCCTGTCCGTCAGCCTTTGGCTATCAGCGATAAATGTGAAATATCGTGATGTGGCATCCGTGGTCCCTCTTCTCACTCAGCTATGGATGTTTGCTTCGCCGGTTCTCTATCCCTCATCGATTGTTCCAGAACGGTTACAATCGCTATATGCGCTTAATCCAATGGCCGGTGTTATTGAAGGATTTCGCTGGGCGTTGCTGGGTAAACAGCCGCCTAATTGGTTTATGGTAATGATGAGCCTTTGCGTCGTCAGTGCGTTATTCCTGGCTGGCGCCGTATTTTTTAAACGAGTCGAACGCAATTTTGCGGACATCATCTGATGACTGATATTGCCGTTAAAGTTGAAGGACTTTCTAAGAGATATCACCTTGGGTCGACCCATAGACGGTTTGGCAGTTGGTTCTCTCGATCCATAGGCAGTCTGGTTGGATCCGCCGTGCCGAGCGCGGATTGTCCCAGCATCTGGGCACTGCGGGATGTCTCTTTTGAAATACCAAAAGGCGAGGTATTTGGTGTGATCGGGACAAACGGGTCGGGGAAGAGTACGCTGCTCAAAATCCTGTCCCGAGTTACCAAGCCGACAAAGGGTAGGGCGATAATCAATGGACGATTTTGCGGTTTACTCGAAGTTGGAACAGGTTTCCATCCTGAGCTTACGGGTCGCGATAACATCTATATGAGTGGGGCAATTCTAGGAATGAAGCGTCGGGAAATCGATCGAAAATTTGACGAAATCGTCGCGTTCGCGGAAGTTGCTGAATTCATTGATACTCCTGTGAAGCATTACTCTAGCGGCATGTACGTCAGACTCGGCTTTTCGGTGCTGGCTCACATGGATCCGGACATACTCATCGTTGATGAGGTATTGGCTGTCGGAGATGTGCGATTTCAAAAGAAATGCATGGGGAAGATGGAGGATGTCGGTCAGCACGGTCGCACGGTCATTCTTGTTTCCCATGACATGCCGGCCATTACAAGGCTTTGCAAGCGGGCCTTGCTTCTAAACCGAGGCGAGGTCGTGAAGGAAGGACCGGCTTACGAAGTCGTTAATGAGTACTTATATATGGGCTACATCAAGCCCGTTTGCGAGTGGCCTTCCCAAGAGGAGAGTCCCGGTGATGAAGTGGTGCGCATGCGAGCCGTAAGAGCCAGAACAGATCAGGGAGTTGTGACGGAAGGGTTCGATATTCGAAAGCCGATTGCCGTGGAAATGGAATACGATGTCATTAAGCAGGGCCACAGCCCGGTAGCCCAGTTCAGTTTTCATAACGAAGAGGATGCCATGATATTTATGGCGAATGATAGGGACCCGCAATGGTACAGACGCCCAAGACCGGTGGGTCGGTATATCAGCACGGCTTGGATTCCAGGGAATTTACTTTCAGAGGGTGTACTTACCGTTGGGGCGGGGATCATGTCGGAAGATCCGTTCCGCCTCCACTGCGATGTGCCGCGAGTCATCGGATTCCGCGTTCATGAGAGCGGAAGCGGCGAAACCGCCCGTGGAGATTTTACAGGCCGGTGGCCGGGCGCGGTGCGTCCACTGTTGAAGTGGTCCACAGAATATACTCCCTGTTGAACATGGCGCCTTTTATGTATGGCCGCCATTTTGTTGGCATGCGAGATTCTCTTGTATCCGCGTTAGCATGGACGTTCAAGGTTGCCTTTAGAAAGGCCGCCGGTGAAAAGCTTTATCAACAATGCCGCGTAACCATGCTTCATCAAGAGCATGGGCTCGGTCTTGATTGGGGCTGGTATAATTCTCTTCGGACTGTTCGCCCGATTAGAAGAGATTTTGGTTGGCAGGCGGGGCAAACCATAGACCGCTACTATGCAGAAGAGGTGTTCCTTCCTCAGCACTCAGGAGACATACGCGGTAGGGTGCTGGAAATCGGGGATCGGCGATATACGGAACGCTTCGGTGGTGCAAAAGTAACCCAATCCGACGTGCTGAACGTAAAGCCCGGAAATAACCAGACGACTATCATAGCGGACTTAACTTCAGCAGCCCATATTCCTTCAAATACATTTGATTGCGCCATTCTTACGTTCACGCTGCAATTTGTCTATGATGTGAGAGCCGCTTTGCGCACACTCTACCGAATTCTGAAGCCGGGAGGGGTTTTACTGATTGCGGTTCCAGGGATCAGCCAGATTGCTCGCTATGATGACGACAACTGGGGTGAATATTGGAGGTTTACATCAAGATCAGCCCGCATGTTATTTGAAGAAGTGTTCCAACCCGACTCGCTCACCATCCGAACTCACGGCAATGTCTTGGCTGCGATAGCCAGCCTTCATGGGCTCATATCGAATGAGTTGCAGCGAGACGAACTGAATCATCATGATCGCGATTATGAACTGCTGATCACGATTCGGGCAATGAAAGAGCATAGGGCGTGCTTACCAGGGTCGTCGGAGCATCCTTGTGCAATCACGTCCGGTTCCGGTCCTGTCAGAGACGCAGTTCGAGGGATTTCAGAGCAGTCGGCGTAGTGTAAGAAGGGAGGATCATGAAAGCCATCATTTTGGCGGGTGGATTAGGTACTCGTCTCTCAGAAGAAACTGTTCTACGACCTAAGCCCATGGTTGAAGTCGGTGGGAAGCCCATTTTGTGGCATATCATGCAAATCCATGCCGCGCATGGCATCAAAGAGTTCATTATCGCATTGGGGTATAAGGGCGAGATGGTGAAAGAGTATTTTATGAATTTCTTTGCGATTAATAATGACCTTTCTGTGGATCTTTCAACCGGAAAGACGACTATACACGACGGCAATCAACCAAGATGGATGATCCATCTTGTGGACACCGGCCTTGCTACGCAGACAGGAGGACGAGTAAAGCGACTTCAAAAATGGTTGGGAAATGATGATACCTTTTTGCTGACGTACGGAGACGGTGTCGCGGACCTTGATATGAAGAAGCTTCTTGATTTTCACAAATCGCACGGCAAGATAGCCACCATGACGTCTGTGCGGTCACCCGCTCGATTTGGCAGGATAGGTTTTGACGGTGACGCAGTTACTGAATTCTTTGAGAAGCCTGAAACCGGAGAAGGTTGGATCAACGGCGGGTTTTTCGTCCTTAGCACAAAAGCTCTGGAGTATATCGATGGCGATCATACCGTATGGGAACGGGAACCTGTGGAACGATTGGCGTATGATGGTCAAATGATGGGTTTTCGCCACTATGGATTCTGGTCTTGTATGGACACGCTAAAGGAAAAGAATTACCTGGAAGAACTTTGGGCTACCGGTAAGGCGCCATGGAGAATTTGGTGAGATGAAAGAGTTTTTGAATTTCGTCTGGGATCATCTTCGCATGTCCATCCGTCGGGTGGGCGATGAGGAATGAAATGAAAATACTGATTACGGGCAATATGGGCTATATCGGCCCAGTTGTAGTGCGGCGTCTTCGTGAATCGTATTCCAGTGTAAAGCTGATCGGCTTGGACATGGGATACTTCGCGCCATTTTTGACTGCCTCCGAATTTCTACCGGAATGTCGGCTCGACGTTCAGTATCTTGGTGATGTTCGCCGGATTGATCAAGCGGTCCTGAAGGACATTGACGCTGTCGTGTACTTGGCTGCTATTTCAAACGATCCTATGGGCGCTACCTTTGAGAAGGTAACCTTAGACGTCAATTGCTACGCTGCGACAACGCTTGCCGGGAATGCTAAAGAAAACGGCGTCAAGCGGTTTATATTCGCCTCCAGTTGCAGTGTTTATGGATTTGCGGAAGAGAAAGAGAAAACCGAAGAGTCTCCGCTGAATCCACTGACGGCCTATGCAAAGTCAAAAATCGATGCCGAACAGAAGCTGAAATCCCTCGCTGATTCGAGTTTTTCAGTCACATGTCTACGCTTTGCGACCGCGTGCGGAATGAGCGACCGCCTTCGTTTGGATTTAGTCCTTAATGACTTTGTTGCGAGCGCTTTGACTGCCGGACGCATTAGCATCCTAAGTGACGGCACGCCCTGGCGTCCTCTTATTCATATTCTTGATATGGCGAGAGCCGTCGATTGGGCGCTGCAAAGGGCAAATGGTGAAGGCGGAGACTTCGTTGCCGTTAATGTCGGAAGTGATGAATGGAATTACCAGGTAAGAGATCTCGCCGAAGCTGTAGCGCGTGTAGTTCCGGGAGTTCAAATTGAGGTCAATACGAAAGCTCAGCCGGACAAACGCTCTTATCGGGTGAGTTTCGCCAGATTTAAGTCTATGGCGAAAGCATACCAGCCTCAAATTGATCTGAGAACCGCTATAGAGGATATAAAAAGTGGGCTGCAAAGAATGGATTTCCGCGATGCGAATTTTCGACAGTCCAATCTCATAAGGCTCAATGTGTTGAAGCAACTCAAACAAGATGGCCATCTCACAGAAAACCTTTGTTGGACCGGGTTCCAAAAATGAATGCTGTTTTTTGAAGAGACAGACGGGTCCAGATGGTCCAAACGTTGGAGGATGGGATGGCTAAGCGAAGTGAACAATCGTCTAAATCAAATGCTCGCAGAAAAGGCAATGTGACATCCACCCCCAATCACTGCTGTCGATTCTGTGGGTCGTTCCTGGCAAACACATTTATTGACCTGGGCATGTCGCCGTTAGCAAATTCTTACGTTGACAAAGATCATCTGAATTGCATGGAGCCGTTCTATCCGTTGCATGTGTATATCTGCAAGGAATGTCTACTTGTCCAGTTGGAGGAATTCACGAGTCCACAGAGTATTTTTGAGGACTATGCTTATTTCTCATCGTATTCCGACAGCTGGTTGCAGCATGCGAGCAAGTATGTCGACGTGGTTTGTGAGCGTTTCAAACTGGGGAAGTCCAGCCGTGTCATTGAGGTTGCAAGCAATGACGGATATCTTCTTCAATATTTTATTAAGCGCGGAGTTCCGGTCCTTGGCATTGAGCCTGCGGCGAATGTTGCAAAGGTCGCCAAGAGCAAGGGGATTCCGACTCTCGTCAAATTTTTTGGGGTACAGACGGCCCGTGGTGTGAAAGCCCGTGGGGAACGGGCTGATTTAGTGATCGGCAATAACGTCTTAGCTCATGTCCCAAACGTCAATGATTTTGTTGGCGGTCTGAAGATTGCCTTGAACAGTCGCGGTGTCATCACGATGGAGTTTCCGCATTTGATGCGGTTGATGGAAGAAAACCAGTTCGACACGATCTATCATGAGCACTTCTCATATCTATCGCTTCTGGCAGTAGAGCGGATCTTTGGCAAGCACGGGCTGGCTTTATTCGATGTCGAAGAGCTTGCGACGCACGGCGGGTCATTGCGGATCTATGCCAAACATAGTGATGACTTATCCAAACCTAGCAGTTTGCGCTTACAAGATCTCCGTGAACGAGAGGCGGCGGCTGGGTTCGAAGACTTTAATCATTATCTCCATTTTGCGAAGCGAGCGGCCGAGACGAAGCGGAAGCTTTTGGCTTTTCTAGTGGGTGCCAAGAATGAAGGCAAAGTCGTCGTTGGTTACGGAGCTCCCGCTAAAGGAAATACATTGCTGAATTATTGTGGAATAAGGACCGACTTCATTGAGTATACTGTTGATCGAAGTCCGCATAAGCAAGGACAATATCTGCCGGGAGTAAGGATTCCTATTTTCGCTCCTGATATGATCCGACAGACAAAACCTGACTATGTGCTCATACTGCCATGGAATATTCAGGATGAAGTGATCCGGCAAATGGATTTTATCCGTGAATGGGGAGGGCAGTTCGTTGTACCCATTCCGGAGGTAAAAATCATCCAGTGATATTTACGGAAACTGAATTACGTGGTTCGTATGTGATCCAGCCTGAGCGGCAAGAGGATGAAAGAGGCTTCTTTGCCAGGGTATGGTGTCAAAAAGAGTTTCATGAACATCGACTTGACATAACGGTTGTCCAATGCAACGTTTCATTCAATAAGAAACGAGGTACCCTTCGCGGGATGCATTATCAGGCTCATCCACATGCCGAAGTGAAAGTGATACGTTGCACCAAGGGGTCGATTTACGATGTGATAGTCGATCTTCGCCCGGATTCGCCGACGTACAAACGGTATATTTCCGTTTTTCTTTCCGCCGATAACCATAAGGTTCTGTATGTTCCAACAGGCTTCGCGCACGGGTTTCAAACCCTGGAGGACCATACTGAAGTGTTTTACCACATGTCAGAATTTTACACCCCCGAATCTGCGAGAGGGTTCCGATGGAATGATCCAGCTTTCCACATCGTGTGGCCGGATGATACTCGGACGATTTCTTCAAAAGATCTCTCTTATCCTGATTTCTCCTCCGCGTGACGATGAACATTTCAGATATTGATCAGGCTCTCGGCGAGCCGGAGAAAGTTGGCGCAGCAATGTATGATCTGATTGCTGCTCTGTATCCCATTTGCAGGAGTATCACCGGAGAGGGATTCCGTCGGACATTGCGGGGCATTGAACAGCATCTGCCGCTGGAGATCCGAGAAGTAGCGACCGGCACACCGGTGTTCGACTGGACTGTGCCGCTCGAATGGAATATCCGCGATGCTTATATCGCCACCTTGGATGGTATACGCGTCGTGGACTTTCAGAAAAATAATCTCCATGTCATGAGCTACAGTGTTCCGGTCACAGCCCGAATGCGTTTGGAAGATTTACAGAAGCATCTGTACACGCTGCCGGATAGGCCGACATGGATTCCTTACAGGACATCATATTATAAAGAGAATTGGGGGTTTTGCTTAAGCCATGACGATTTCAAGCTGCTCATGGATGCAGAATATGAGGTTCGTATTGATTCTTCCCTGGAACCCGGTCATTTGACGTATGGGGAATGTTTCCTCCCTGGGCAATCAAACGAAGAAATCTTAATTTCCGTCCACGCATGTCACCCTTCGCTTTGCAATGACAATTTATCCGGAATATCAGTGGCTGCCTTTATAGGAAAAATATTGCGGAACATACCCCGTAAGTTTTCGTATCGCCTTCTGTTTGTGCCCGGGACAATAGGTTCGATTACCTGGCTGGCGATCAATCGAGATCGTATCGACCATATTCGACATGGGCTTGTGTTAACCGGTGTGGGAGATGCCGGGCCAATTACATACAAGCGCAGTCGGAGAGGGAACGCTGAAATCGATCGCGCGATGGTTCATGTGCTTCAACACCTACAGGAGACGTATAAGATTATAGATTTTTATCCATATGGATATGATGAGCGACAATACTGCTCTCCTGGATTCAACTTGCCGGTCGGTTGCTTGATGAGGACGCCGCATGGCGAGTACCCTGAATATCATACTTCGGCGGATAACTTGGAATTCGTGCGTGCTGATGCTTTAGTGAACACATTGACTATTTGCCTGAAGACGTTCTTTGTGCTTGAGAATGAACGTACGCCGATTAATACGAATCCCTATTGTGAGCCACAGTTAGGAAAACGCGGCTTATACCGCGCGGTTGCAGGACAAAAAGAAGGTGCGTCGAGGGAAATGGCTCTCTTATGGGCTCTGAACTTGGCTGACGGCCATCATTCTTTGCTGGATATTGCGGACAGAGCTCAAATGCCGTTTGAATCGATCCATGCGGCCGCCTCTGCTTTGTCGGATCACGGATTGTTGACTGAATTTACACAATAGATTCAGTGTGTCACAGGAGACAAGGAGACCGCCATGAACAATGCTGTTTATGTAGATGCGGATGTGACAGACGATGTGCGACGCCAAAGGATTTTCGAAGGACAGATCTTTGTATATTCGCCTCGGTCGAGTTCTCGTTCCTTTGTCGACTTTGCTCGGCAACTGATCGAAAAATCGTTCTCTCCATATGATCCGGAGACGGCTCAGTTTCATCTGCCGGTGGAGCAGTATGCCGAAATACTCAGTACACTGAAACCGGAGTTCATTCATCATCCGGAATCCAAACGGCATCTTCGATCTTTGCTTGCCGACATGGGATGTGATCTGGAGAAGACCTACTTTGATGTCCCTAAAATGCGAAGCTCTACCAGTGATAACTATCTGACTACCGGGATCGCCTATGCGTGGCATCCTCACCGAGATACGTGGTATTCGGCTCCGATGTTTCAGATTAATTGGTGGATTCCCATTTTTGATATTCAGGCCGACAATGCGATGGCCTTTCACCCGGGATATTGGAACCGTCCGGTGAAAAATACGTCCCATGGATATAACTATTATCTATGGAACCAGCAACATCGTGGTGGACATGTTTCACAGTATCTTAAAGAAGACCCACGGCCTCTTCCACGTGCTTCGGAGGCGCTTGAGCTTGATCCGCAGTTACGGCTTATCGTGCCTGCTGGTGGCATCATTCTATTCTCTGGTGCTCAGATGCATTCCAGCGTCCCCAATACGTCAGGCAAGACGAGGTTCAGTATTGATTTCAGAGTCGTACATGTAGAGGACGCACTTTCGAATCGAGGCGCACCCCGCGTAGACGAGCAATGTACTGGCACCACCATGCGGGATTATCTTCGTGCGACGGATCTAGCGCACCTTTCAGAAGAGATTATTGCTCGCTACGATGATGGAACAGGTACTGAGGGAGAATTGATCTATAAACATACGTCCGGTGAGACTCCTGCACAATAGATTGAGATCGCGCTCTATGCTTGAACAGGAATATTGGACGAGAAGGAAAGTTCTTGTTACCGGAGGAAGTGGATTTCTCGGGTCCCATCTGTGCAGGGATCTATGCCGCCTGGGCGCTGAGGTTCACGCGACTTCACGTGTAAATCGGCCTGGCCAGCAAGACGGGCCGATTTGGTGGAAGTCTGATTTGAGGTGTCTAGACGAAGTTCGGACTATTCTTTCGAAGGGTCGGTTTGAGGTTGTATACCATTTGGCAGGCTCGGTCGGAGCCAAACCGGATTTGGAGTTAATACAACCCACCTTTCAAAGTCTGCTTCTCACAACGGTTAATATCCTGATCGCAGGCACGGAATTTCGCTGCCGACGAATCATCCTTGTTGGCTCGCTGACGGAGCCCACGGGTCAAGAGAGAGAGCCCACGCCGACTTCCCCCTATGCTGCTGCAAAATGGGCGGCCAGCGGGTATGGACGAATGTTCCACGCCCTTTATGGGACTCCGAGCGTTATATTGACACCCTTTATGACCTTTGGGCCAGGACAGCACCCGCAGAAATTGATCCCATCCGTTATTCTTTCCCTCCTGAAAGGAGAGGTTCCGAGATTGACGAGCGGACGATGGGAAGCCGATTGGGTGTATGTTGACGACGTCGTCCGAGGTTTCCTTGCCTGTGCCCAGGCACCGGGCGTTGAAGGAATGGCTTTTGATATAGGATCAGGACTGAGGAGCTCGGTCCGCCGAGTTGTAGAGCTTGTGGTGCAACAGATGGGGAGTCATGTGCGGCCTGCATTCGGCGAATTTCCCGATAGGCCGATGGAGCCCGTTCGAGTGGCAGATACCGCGTATACGTTGAAACAACTGGGATGGGAATGCACAACGACGCTTGAAAAAGGGTTGAGGCAGACCATCGACTGGTATAACGGCAATCGTCATGTTTCGGAGATGCCCTAACCATTGTGTCATTGCAGGTCTTGAAATGGCATCTCAAGCGAATCCTTCGTCGAGTCGCTCCTCAGGCGGTCACTGCGAAACTATTGGATCCGGAAGATGCGGTCTCTCATCTGTGGTCCATCGGCATCTACGCAGGTTCGTCACCCTACCGGCTTAATCCAAAACGCGACATCCTGAATCCCGTGCTGACTCGAGAGAGCGTATCGGATGTACGCGCCCTTTTTGTCGCTGACCCATTCATGATTCGACGCCATGACACGTGGTACATGTTCTTTGAGGTCTACAATTACGATTCCGCCAAAGGTGAGATCGGTCTTGCCACCAGCAGAGATGGGCTCGCGTGGCAGTATCAGCAAATTGTGCTGAGAGAGTCATTTCACTTGTCATATCCGTATGTCTTCGAATGGGATGGGCGGTACTATATGATCCCAGAAAGCCATCAGGCAGAAAGCGTGAGACTATACGAATCTCGGCGATTCCCCGTCGAATGGACTTGCACTGATGTCTTAATTTCAGGTGGGCGTTTTAGCGACAATTCGCCGTTTCGCTATCACGATGTATGGTGGATGTTTTCTGAAACGAGTGCGCAACTGGAGCACGACACCTTGCGGTTATATTATTCCAGGACGCTGCATGGACCGTGGCGAGAGCATCCGGCATCACCGGTTGTCCGTAATGACCCGCATCGCGCTCGTCCGGCCGGTCGAGTGATTGTGTGGCAGGGGCGACCGATTCGATTCGCGCAGGACTGTTATCCGGTATATGGGACGCGAATTAGAGCGTTTGAAATTTCCGATTTATCCATTGAGACCTATCATGAACGTCGCTTATCCAAGCGCTCGATACTCGGGCCTGGTCTCTCTGGATGGAACCTCGGTGGGATGCATCATATTGATCCACACCTTTTGGGCTCGTCGGAATGGATTGCGCCAGTGGACGGATGGGAACCGGTATGGCAGCTTGTGCCCAATGACTGGCATAGAGTTTCTCTATGATCGCCGCGCTCAAACGTTATCTGCAAAGGTTTGAAATATATCTCTTCATAAGGGAGGCCATCGCCTCCCTGGCGTATACCAAGAAGCAATTTTACGGAGGAGTGATTTCGCTTAAAGCGAATGGACCCGCCAGTGGTAATGCCTTGATTTGTTATGCAAATCAGGGCTTGCTCATGATGAGCCGAGGCTTGTCGGTACCAACCAGCCATGAGCAATATTGGAAAACGATTGCAATGGCACAGACATTCGTCGACCTTAACTACAATGTTGATGTCATTCACACGCAAAACCAACAGTTTATTCCGTGGAAGGATTACGATGTCGTCGTTGATACCCGTTTTAATTTGGAACGATTGCATCCATACCTAAGTTCCAAATGCATCAGGATTCTTCATTGCGACACGGCGCATATTGTTTTCCATAATGCGGCTGAGATGAATAGAATTTTGGACCTTCAGGAAAGAAAGGGAGTAACGATCCCGCCGAACCGATTTGAACGGCCGAACTTAGGGGCGGAATATGCTGACTATATTACGACATGTGGAAATGAGTTCACAATTCGAACGTATCAGTATTCAAAGAAACCTATCTATCGTCTGCCCATCACAGTAGATTCGATCTGGCCTTGGCCGGAAGAAAAGGATTTCGATCTATGCCGCAGGCAGTTTGTCTGGTTTGCAAGCAGAGGCATGGTGCATAAAGGATTGGATCTGGTTCTGGAAGCTTTTACAGATCTGCCAGACTATCGACTGTCGATCATCGGGCCGGTCGAAGACGAACCGGAGTTTGTGAAACTTTACCATAAAGAATTGCATGACCAGCCAAACATCAAACTGCTAGGCTGGATGGACAAGGAGCGACCGGAGTTTAAGCGGGTGTTGGACAATTCCGTGGCCCACATATTTACCTCCTGTTCAGAATCGGGCGCTGCTTGTGTGCTCGAGACAATGGGCGCGGGCGTCATCCCGATCGTAAACTATGAGTCTTCCGTAGATGTGGACGACTTCGGGATTCTTTTGAAGAGCGCATCAATTGAGGATATAAAAGATGGGATAAGGATGGTCGGGGCAATGCCGGCTGATGAACTGAAGCGGCGCGGGAGAAAGGCTTGGGAGAAAGTCCAAACTTGCTATACGCGTGAGAGATTCGCAGAAAGTTACAGGGCATTGCTGACTGCACTTTTGGAGCGGCACCGCAAACAATTCGACTCTGCATAACCGCCGGATGTCGCAGGATATAGGGACACCATGAAGACCGGGTTGCGAGCCACGTCGACATTATTCTGTGTACGACCGGCTCAGACGTCAGGATTAAAACGCGGCCATCCATGATCCATTCAGCTAATAGAGCATCAGACACGCATCGCGATGCAGATTTTCCGGAAATTATTGCGTTAATTCCCGCAGCCGGGCAGGGAACACGTATCAGTCCCTTGCCTTGCAGCAAAGAAATATTTCCACTTGGTCTGGCGCATCATGAAGATGCGGACGGTATTCGTCCCAAAGTCGTTTGTCAATATCTCCTTGAGAAAATGAGGAAGGCCGGGGCTCAGAAGGGGATCATTATTCTGAGACAGGGGAAATGGGATATTCCTGGATATTGCGGGGATGGCGCGTTTGTCGATATGAAGCTTGCGTATCTTATGATGGGGGCGCCGTATGGCCCGCCGTATTCGATCGATCAAGCCTTTTCATTCGTTCACCATGCCCGGATTGTATTTGGATTTCCTGACATTCTATTTGAACCGGACGATGTTTTCATCCGATTGCTGGACAAGCAACGTGTTAGTCATGCTGATGTTGTTCTAGGGTTATTTCCCGCTCATAACTCGCGCCACATGGATATGGTTCAGGTGGACTCAAGTGGAAAAGTGGTCGGCATCTATCTGAAACCCCTTCAAACGGATCTGCGCTGGGCCTGGGTATGTGCAGTGTGGTCCGCTGTCTTCACCAAGTTTCTTCATCGGCGTTTGGGAGACATCTCTATTTTGCGTGAAACTGATTCGCAGGGAATTGTCCAGGCACGCTCCGATGAGTCCTACGAGTTGTCGATCGGTCACCTGTTGCAGGCGGCCCTCGCGCATGGGCTTGATATACAGACTGTCACATTTCCGAAGGGGATATATTTTGATATAGGAACTCCGGAAGGATTAGATAACGCATTACGCGCAGTTTTGATCAAGAGATTCACAGTCTCATCAAAGAAATGAACCTCACGAATGGCATGTACTGACAATATACACCGATTATCTGTAAAAGCTCGGAATTGTGATGCCAACAAATTCCTGACCAGACACGCTGAGCGCTATGAAGACAATTAAGCGAGCAGGAGACATGATCCTGGTAAGTGCGGCAATGCACAAGTCAAGTAACGCCCGCCATTCTGCAGCATTGGGCTGGCGGGTTCAGCAGAGGTCGGTCATAGAGGCTTTGTATTAGGATGTCGGAATCTAAGACAGTTGCGATCGTAATTCCAATGCATAATCGGAAAGAACTGACTCCCGATGAGCAGATCTCTTTCAAGCACCTGTCTCACTATTTGTCTCTGTACGACAAATACTTGGTATTGCCCGAATTACTGGACATCAATCTTCCCGGATGCAAATTGAAGCGATTTGAGAATAAGTATTTTGGAAGCGTTGAAGCGTACACCCGATTGATGTTGACTGAGCAGTTCTATCGAGCGTTTGAGGATTATAAATACATTCTGATCTATCATTTGGACGCGCTTGTATTCTCAGATCAACTCTCGGACTGGTGTAATACAGATCTGGATTATATTGGCCCCCCATGGTTTCCATGCGATGACAGTCCATGGGTAAAGACACCTCGTGTAGGCAATGGTGGATTGTCGTTGCGCAAGATCAACAGTTTCTTAAAAGTCTTTTCCTCTGAGCAGTATTGGGTTCAACCAAACGAGTATTGGCATGCCTTATATGCGAATAAACCGCCATATGTGCGGATGCTCAATTGGCCCCGTAAATTCGCGAAGCGGCTGCTGCCGTTCAATAACGTGAAACAGGAAATGGCGCAGTGGCATCTGCGACCCGATGGAACAAGAAATGAGGATCACTTTTGGTCTGACCGAGCGATTCACTATTATCCGGAGCTGAGAGTCGCGTCTTTCGATGTGGGACTCAGGTTTGCTTTTGAAGTGGCGCCCCGCCTTTGTTATGAATTGAACCAGCGGAAATTGCCGTTCGGGTGTCATGCCTGGACGAGATATGACAGAGGATTTTGGGAGCCATATCTTCTAACTTGATCAACGGAGACATGTGATGTTCGAGTAAGGCGGCTCGTACGAGTGCCTGATGCTTTTAAAAGCGAGTGAGAAGTCATCAGATTGTGACTTGAATGGGAACGCTTTAATGACGGATTTGTCGCCGACCGGGATGACGACGCATCCATCGGGGAATTCGACTCCGGGTTTTAATCGAAGGAGTAAAGTGTTATGAGGCGTATGTTGGTCACCGGCTCATCCGGGCTGATCGGATCGGAAGTGTGCGGTTATTTCAGTGCGAATGGATGGCAGGTTCATGGGGTGGACAACAATGGCCGCGCGGCGTTCTTTGGCCCTTCGGGTGATACCAGGTGGAATCAGCGCCGCTTACAAGCCGAGCTTAAGCATTTCCGCCATCACGAGGTGGATATTAGAGACCGGTCCAACGTTTTGGCCCTCATTAAGGAGTTGCTGCCCGAGGTTATCGTGCATACCGCCGCTCAGCCGTCTCATGATCTGGCCGCTAAAATCCCTTTCGACGATTTTGACACGAATGCGCTCGGCACAATGAACCTTATTGAAGCCGCGCGGCTTCACGCGAAAGATGCGGTCTTCGTTCATATGTCAACCAATAAGGTGTACGGCGATGCACCGAATGAATTGGCGTTGGTCGAACAGAAGAAGCGCTGGGACTATGCCGACCCGCTCGATTTTGCTGGAATCAGTGAAAGCATGAGGATCGACCGATCCAAACATTCTCTCTTTGGCGCATCAAAGGTGGCCGCCGATGTGATGGTGCAGGAGTACGGCCGGTATTTCGGTATGAAAACTTGTTGCCTGCGGGGCGGCTGTTTGACAGGACCGAATCATTCAGGAGTCGAGTTGCATGGATTTCTAAGTTATCTCATCAAGTGTAATCTCGATGGGCGTAAGTACTACGTATATGGATACAAGGGCAAGCAGGTGCGGGACAATATTCATTCCTATGATGTGACGCGCTTCATCGAGGAATTCATAGAAACCCCGCGATGCGGTGAGGTATATAATCTAGGGGGAGGAAGGGCCAACAGTTGCTCGATTTTGGAAGCGTTCGACATCATTGAGTCTATTTCCGGGAAGCCGATGTTATACGAGTACGTGGATAAGAATAGGGAAGGCGACCATATTTGTTACATTAGCAATCTGGTCAAGATGAAATCTCACTATCCCAACTGGACGATTACCAAGAGCCTCGACACCATTTTCAAGGAAATTCATACGGCTTGGATAGAACGGGGCTCTTAAAGATCTTAATGGGCCGTGAACCAGGAAGAAAGCCTTAGGCCGTACTGAGAAAAACATGAAAGCATTGATCATCTCTGCAGCGTATCCGCCTATGCAGGCCGGTGAGGCGACGAACACCTATTACCTCTGTGAGCACCTTGCAGATCGGGGGATAGATGTGGATGTTCTCACTTCTGTCAACTGTGAAAGAAGTCACAACCCTCGAATCCATGTGTATCCTATTATGCGCAGATGGTCGTGGATTGAAATGTTTCGAATGCGATCGTTCTTTCGTCACTGCGCTCCTGATGCCGTCCTGCTCATGTATATCGGCGTGATGTACAACAGCCATCCTATGATTACATTCGCCCCGACGATATTCAAACGCCTATTTCCGCATGTCCCATTTGTCACAAGATATGAGAGCGTCTTTGTCGGAGCCGATCCTTCGAAAACATCTGTTATGGCGCGATTATTCCGTCGAAGCGTGATTCAATGGGCCGGGGCAAACGACGTGGGGTACGGGTCAGGGACATTACTGAGAGACAGCGACCATGTGATTGCTTTGTGTGATCGCCATCGCACGATCCTTCTGGCAGAATGGCCGCCTATACATAGGAAAATTTCGATGATTCCGCCTCCTCCGAATATGCGCATAGTCCAAAACGGCGATGGACTCGCGCGGAGGCGGGGCCGTTCTCGTCTGGGCTTGCGGCAAGAAGATTTCGTCGTCACGTTTTTTGGGTATTTCTATAAGACCAAGGGGGTGGAATTCTTGCTCCGTGCCTTCCGGCTGGTACGCGATGTGAGAAAAGGCGTTAAGCTACTCTTTATCGGGGGCAGGATACAGCTTGATGTCGAAGGAAGCGCGGACTATTTTGAGCGGATGCAGCATTTGGCAAAAGAACTGAATTTGGAAGATGACATTATTTGGACGGGCCCCGTAAAATCTGACGAAGAAGACGGGTCTATCTATCTTCATGCTGCGGATGTCGCTGTTCTCCCATTTCTGCAGGGGGTTCAGTTAAACAACAGCTCGTTGTCATCAATCGCCGCTCATGGACTTCCTATTATTGGGACGCGCGGCCCCCTCTTGGATTCCGTCTTTGCCCATGGCCGCAATATTCTGCTTTGTGAACCACGGGACGAACACGCTATTGCCGATAACATTTTGCGATTGATGGATGATCCTTCTCTGGTCATGGGTCTAAAAAGGGGGGTTATGCAGCTGGCGGAAGACTGTTTTTCTTGGAACAAGGCCATCGATCGAACATTGACGACTTTCGATCCGGTACAGGCTTGTTCGACTTAGAAAAGATGTTGCAGCGCAGTACCTACTTATGAATCAGAGGGGCGATTATGCCGCGCGTATCGGTTATCATCCCTACCTATAATTGCGGGGTCTATCTTGGACGTGCCATTGATAGCGTATTGAGCCAATCCTACCGGGATTACGAGATTCTCGTAGTTGACGATGGTTCGACCGATGACACCCCGTCTCTCGCTTCGACCTATGGAGACAAAATCAGATACTTACGCCAAGAGAATCGCGGTCTATCTGCGGCGCGGAACCGGGCGTTGATAGATTCAAACGGCGAATTCATTGCGTACCTGGATGCTGATGATATCTGGTGCCCTCAGAAGCTTGCTCGACAAGTCGAGTTTCTTGATGCTCACCAAGATTGTGGCCTTCTGCACAGTGATGTGAGTGTGATTGATGAGAAGGATCAGGTTATTCACGCACGATTCAATATGGAAACCGCCAGGCCGGTCCCAAAAAACCGCTGTAAGTACGACATTCTACGGCGCTGTCATATTCAAATAGCGACAGTGATCGAACGACGGAAGTGCATAGAGAAGATAGGGGGGTTCAACGAGAGGCTCATCGCTACACAAGATTACATGCACTGGATTATGGTGGCCATTGAGGATTGGACGTTCGGCTATATTGATGAGCCACTGGCAAAGTATCGTTGGCGAGCCGGAAGTCTGATGTCCAGTAAACGCCGCATATTGGAGGACCATACCCGCATGTTTGGAAGTTTATTACCCGAACTATATCACGGGCGTGCTGATTTCCGCGAATTGAGCCCGATTATTCATGGCCGCTTTGCTGAGGCTGAACGAGAACTGGCTTACCTGGATCGGATCGAAGGAGATAGCCTGAATGCGAGACGCCGACTTATAGCGCTGATACGGCAATCACCACTCAAATTGGGAGTCTACGTAGATCTGGCGAAGACTTGTTTGAATTGGAATAATATCAATAGACGAGCATCAAAGATCTCAGGGACTAAAGACAATGGCGGAGGCTAGGTCACGTGAATATTCTCTTTGTTACTCCGTTCTTCAGTCCACAATCAGGTGGTGTGGCCACGTATGTTCAGGATATCAAGAGACTATTGGGCGGAAGGGGGCATAGTATATATGTCTTGCGTCCGGGAGATTCGGAGACCATCGAAGCCTGTCCTCTGGCCGCGGAGGATGGCGTTCTTCAATTGAATCTCCGCTCCCCTTGGATTTCCACGGTGCCCGTTAAGGCGGTCGCCGCTTTTCTCTTGTATTGTGTTCCGACGATGTGGCGGTTATACCGCTTTATTCGCAGGCACAATATCCAAGTGATCTCCTTGGAATATCCGATGACGTGTATGGTGTACTTCTATCTCATACGAGTGTGGACAGGAATCCCCATAGTTGTCGGCCTACATGGCAGTGATGTCCTTCTGCTGCATATGAACGATGTCGTCTCGCAATGGATCGTGCGGCGAATGATCCGTCGGGCGAACTGGATTTTGGCGCATTCCGCAAGCTTGGTACGGGATGCGCATGAAAGGATAGGAAAATTAAGCCACCATCACTCCTTTCTTCATTACGGAGTGGAATGTAAGCGATTGCGGGATGCGGCGGAAAGTGCAACGGCAATTGCGGTCATTCCGGAGGGTAGTTTTATCTTAACGGTTGCGAAGCTTTATCCGCGTAAAGGCTTGGATGTCTTGCTACGGGCAATTCACGTGCTGAGATCGTCCAGTGCTCAATGCCAATATCGATTCGTCATCGCGGGCGAAGGGCCCGAGGAAAGCCGCCTCAAAGCCATGGCGGCCGAATTGGGCATAGAATCCGTGGTCCTATTCGCAGGCGATGTGAAGAATGAGATTATTCCTGCCTTATTTAAGCACTGTGCCTTCTTCGTATTGTCCTCACGCGTGGAGCCCTTCGGCATCGTCTTGTTGGAGGCGATGACCTTTGGAAAGGCCATTGTGGCGACTACGGTCGGGGGAATCCCGGAGTTCATTCGTGATGGTTACAACGGCTTATTGGTGCCTGTGGAAGACAGCCAGGCGCTGGCGGCTGGCATCGATAGGCTCATCCGTGACAAAGATGTCAGAGAAAAAATCGGCAATCATGGACGCATGATCGTGGAAGAGCAATATGACTATGATAAGCTTGTCGTCCAATATGAGGAATTGTTCAGGGAACAGGTAAGGCGGTCTCATGCGCGGTAGGTTGGCGCCCCGTATGCTCAAGGCAAATGCCCGCTAGCAGTCTTTCAGTCGGTTTGGAAAGAAGGTGGTGAGTATGAACATTTTGGGGGTTTCTGCGTTTTATCATGACAGCGCCGCCTGCCTGGTACGTGAAGGAGAAATAGTCGCCGCAGCGCAAGAAGAACGGTTTACTCGCAAAAAGCATGATCCGGGATTCCCCCATAAAGCGGTCGAGTATTGTTTGCGAGAAGGCAAGATCAATCTCACCGATGTGCGGTATCTAGTCTTTTATGATAAACCGCTGGTCAAGTTTGAGCGATTGTTGGAGACGTATCTTGCATTTGCACCCAACGGGATCCAATCGTTTCTAGCGGCAATGCCCATATGGTTGAAGGAGAAGTTGTTACTGAAGAGTTTGCTCCAAAAGGAGTTCGGCTTTCACGCCCCTGGGACCACAAAAGAGACATTGCCCCAGTTGTTGTTCTCCGAACATCATGAATCCCATGCGGCTTCGGCATTTTTCCCCTCACCGTACGAATCAGCGGCGGTTCTTTGCATGGACGGAGTGGGCGAATGGGCGACTACATCAGCATGGTTAGGGAACGGGCATCAGCTCACGGCACTTTGGGACATTCCCTTCCCGCACTCGCTCGGGTTATTGTATTCAGCATTTACGTATTACACGGGCTTCAAGGTTAATTCCGGAGAATACAAAGTGATGGGCCTTGCTCCGTACGGCGAGCCCAAGTATGTGAAAGCTATTTATGAGCATTTACTTGACCTCAAGCCTGACGGCACCTTCCGGTTGAATATGGAATATTTCAACTATTGTACCGGCTTGACCATGACAGGCCGTAAGTTTGATGCGGTATTCGGCGGCCCGCCGAGGAAGCCGGAGTCCAAGCTGACACAGCGGGAGATGGACCTGGCTCGGTCTGTTCAGGAGGTCACCGAAGAGGTGATGTTGCGTCTGGCCAGGACCCTTCACCGCGAGACCGGTGTGGACAATCTCTGCATGGCCGGTGGTGTCGCCCTGAACTGCGTGGGGAACGGCCGTATTCTTCGGGAAGGACCCTACAAAGGCATATGGATTCAACCGGCGGCCGGGGACGCAGGCGGAGCGCTCGGCGCGGCACTAACCGCTTGGCATCAATTCGAGAATCGCCCTCGGAAGGTGGATGCAAGTCGCGATGGCATCAAGGGTTCATACTTGGGCCCGTCCTTTTCCACCGATGACGCTGAAAAGTATCTCAAAACCATCAACGCTCCCTACGCGCGGCTTGACGATGAGACGTTATGCAATCGTGTCGCCGAGGAATTGGCCGCTGGAAAGGTCGCGGGATGGCTGCAAGGGCGCATGGAGTTTGGACCACGCGCGCTGGGTGGACGCAGCATACTGGGGGACGCCCGGAACACTTCCATGCAATCCGTCATGAATTTGAAGATCAAATATCGCGAGTCATTCCGTCCCTTCGCCCCCTCGGTCCTAAGAGAGCGTGTCGGGGACTACTTTCAGATGAATACCGACAGTCCATATATGTTGTTGGTTGCGCCGGTACAAGAGGAGCGCCGGCTCAAGAGAAGTGCTGCTCAAGACTCATTATGGGGAATCGACCTGCTGAATGTGCCACGATCCGATATCCCGGCCGTCACTCACCTCGATTACTCCGCCAGAGTTCAGACGGTTCATAAAGAAACGAATCCCCGGTATTACGCACTTCTCAAGGCGTTCGAAGCCAAAACCGGTTGTCCCGTGCTCGTCAATACTTCATTCAATGTGCGGGGCGAACCGATCGTTTGCACGCCGGAAGACGCCTACCGCTGCTTTATGCGGACAGAGATGGACATATTGGTACTGGAAAACTGTCTCCTGTATAAAGCGGATCAAAAGCCGTTGGAAGGAGATACGGATTGGAAAAAAGAGTTCGAGCTCGACTAACATCGTAGGAGGGAATTGATCATGCGCATTCTCATAACCGGCGGAGCCGGCTTTCTTGGAAGTCATATTTGTGAAGTGCTCATGAACCAAGGCCATGGCGTGATCAGTCTCGATAATCTCATCACCGGCCGGACGGAAAACATTGCACACTTGATGGGGCGTCCTGGATTTAGTTTTGTAAAATATAACGTCTGCGATTACCTGCATGTCGATGGAGCATTGGATGCCGTCATGCATTTCGCTTCCCCTGCGAGCCCGCAGGATTATCTTGATATGCCGATTGCCACGTTGAAAGTCGGAGCGCTCGGCACGCATAAAGCCTTAGGGTTGGCCAAGGCCAAGAACGCCCGATTCCTTCTTGCAAGCACGTCTGAGGTGTACGGTGATCCGCTAGTAAATCCTCAGCCTGAGACCTACTGGGGCAATGTGAATCCTATGAGTCCACGCGGTGTGTATGACGAAGCGAAACGGTTTGCTGAAGCCATGACGATGGCTTATCATCGATATCACGGGTTGGATACGAGAATCGTCAGAATTTTTAATACCTATGGACCTAGAATGAGGCCGAATGACGGACGAGTCGTCTCGAACTTCATCGTTCAGGCGTTGCGCGGAAAACCATTGACGGTATTCGGCGACGGCTCCCAGACCAGAAGTTTTTGTTATGTAGACGATCTTGTTCGGGGCATCGTTGCGTTGCTGATGGTCAAGTCTGACAAATCAGTGGCGGAACGAACGGATAGGGCGAAATTCCTAACCCGACAGGCGGAGGTGACACTCAACAGCATTCATGATCCGGTCAACATCGGCAACCCACGGGAGTTGACGGTGCGTCAGATTGCCGAACTCATCATCAAGCTGACCGATTCTCCGAGTCGCATTGAGGAACACCCGTTGCCGGCTGATGATCCGAAGGTGCGGCGGCCTGACATCTCGCGAGCCAAGGCATTGCTGAGTTGGGAACCGGAGATTGTTCTGGAAGACGGCATCCGGAAGACGGTCGAGTATTTCCGACAGGCGGCATGAAGACTTCCAACGACCTGCAATTGGAGCGGCAATGAAGATTCTTAGCGTAGTGGGTGCGCGCCCCAACTTTATGAAGATCGCACCTTTAATCCGTGAGATGCGGAAGCATGCCGATATGCAGCCTTGTCTCGTGCATACCGGACAACATTACGACGTGAAAATGGCCGGCGCATTTTTCGAGGATTTGAAGATTCCCGCGCCGGACGTATGCTTGGAGGTCGGATCGGGATCGCATGCACACCAGACGGCGGAAGTCATGAAGCGGTTGGAACCGATTCTTGAACGCGACCGCCCCGATATGGTCGTAGTCGTGGGTGATGTCAACTCCACCATGGCCGCCGCTCTGACCGCAGTCAAATTGCATATTCCCGTCGCACATGTCGAGGCAGGATTGCGGAGTTTCGACCGCTCCATGCCGGAGGAAATCAATCGGCTGGTCACGGATGCAGTCTCAGATCTGCTGTTCGTCACAGAGGAGAGTGGCGTCCGAAATTTGACGGCTGAAGGCGTGTCGAAAGAAAAGGTTTTCTTCGTCGGTAATGTGATGATTGATTCACTGGAGGCGTCGCGACGATTGTGGATGAACTCCATGATACTCGATCGGCTCGAACTCAAAAAAGGTCAGTACGGCGTTGTGACTCTGCATCGACCTTCCAACGTGGATAACATCATCGTTCTGAAGGGATTGGTCAAGGCTTTGGCCGAGGTTGCTGGGAAGTGCCCACTCGTGTTTCCGGTGCATCCCAGGACGAGGAAAATTTTGGCCTCACTCGATGGCTGTAGGGAGATGATCAGTCTCGATAGGGCCGTTCCGGGTTCAAGCGGCATATTCTGCATGGATCCGATCGGCTACCTGGACTTTATGTGCCTCATCTCGAATGCCAAGCTGGTCTTGACTGATTCCGGCGGCATCCAAGAGGAAACAACCGTCCTCGGTATCCCATGTCTTACGTTGAGAGAAAATACCGAACGCCCGGTCACGGTGACGCATGGCACGAACCGTGTGATCGGATCGGCGCCGGACAAGATCATATCCGAAGCCATGATGGCGATAGAATCTGCGCGGTCTACGGTAGCTCCCCCTCCGCTCTGGGATGGACATGCGTCCGAGCGTATTCTGGCTATAATAAGGCAGCGTGTTAATTCGACTGCCTCCTAGAAATCGGTACTCTTTCCCATTACGTATTTCACAGCGTGGCATGAAACAAGCGCTCTTCGTCGCGTACTACTTCCCGCCGATCGCAGCTACCGGCGCTATGCGGCCGCTCGGATTTTGTAGACACCTACCGACCTACGGGTGGCATCCTGCAGTGCTGACGACAACTCCGGAATCAGTATATCCCCCTCATCCCGTTGATCATCATCTTGAGACCTATGTGCCTCAGGATGTACGGGTAGAGCATGTCGGCTATCGAGACTCGCTCACTCGTTTAATTGAGGCGCGGGAGCGCACCAGGTCATTTGTCTCGAGGCGGTTCTTTGCTCGCTCGCGCTCCAAGATGCCGGTCATGTCGGACAGCCCTCGAACGGACGCTGTCGTAGAACCTCGGTCAATTGTAAAGGACGCTGTTCTGGATTGGTTATTTGCATTCCCTGACCGTCAGGCGTCATGGATTTCCCCCGCCGTAAGGCGAATAACCGATCTGACGCAACACGCCATGCCGGATATCGTAATAGCGACCGGTGGCCCGTGGAGCAACTTTGTAGTGGGGCGAACGCTGGCCCGACGATTGAAATGTCCGCTGATACTCGACTATCGAGATCCGTGGACCTGCAATCCATATTACGCCTTCAGCGCGGATTTTCTAACCGAACGAGCCAGGAGGCTTGAGAAGTCCATTTGCTTGGAGGCAGCCAGGGTCATTACGAACACCGAGGAGCTGAGGCAGAGGTTGTGTGCGGAATATCCGGAAATCAGCCATAAATGCGTCGCAATCCCGAATGGTTTCGATCCGGAAATACTGGGAATGGGAAGTATCAATCAGGTCGAGAGTGAACCGACAGCCAAAGGATATGAATTATGTCATTTTGGTACGGTCTACGGGAAACGGACGCCACGCGTCTTATTGCGTGCGGTGTGGGAACTCTATCAAGAAGGCCTCATAAAACCGGAACAGTTGCGCCTTCGGTTTGTCGGAGCTTGGGAAAGTACGGACGAGAAGTGTAACAACCTGGCGGAGATCTTGGAAAAGCACGCGATGCTTGCGCGAGTGCCTCCTGTGTCCCACCAAACATGTGTGCGCCAAATGAAGGAAGCCTCCGTTCTCCTGATTGTGCAGCCGGAATCTCCGCTGCAGATTCCGGGAAAAATCTACGAGTATATCGCCGTCGGGAGGCCGCTTTTTCTCGTAGGGGGTGAAGGCGCTACAGCCGGACTGGTGGAGCGTCACAACCTCGGAATAAGTTGTCCGAACGAGGTGAATGAGCTGAAGGAGGCTCTTCGCAATATAATCGCTGGTCTGATTCCACTCCGGCGGCCGGACTCGCAAGCCGTGAATCGATTCGCCTATCGACGACTTGCAGGAGAGTTGGCTCAATTGCTTGATGCGGCCATGACCGAAACAGCGTCCGATAAGGAAAGGCCGGTTCGGTGTGAATAGGTCCACGATGAATGTTACCGCCGTCGAACTTGCAGGACACGAAGCGATGGAATGGGACCGGTATGTCCTGGCATCACCTCACGCAAGCGGATACCATCTTCTACGATGGCGGAGCGTTATCGAAGGAGCATTCGGTCATCAGACATGCTATCTGCTGGCGAAAGACCCGTCAGGGGACCCGAGAGGTGTCTTACCCCTCGTCATGTTATCGAGCAGGGTATTTGGAACATTTCTGGTGTCCCTTCCATTTGTAAACTATGGCGGCATGATCGGAGATGACCAGCGGGCGAAAGCGTGTCTCTTAGAAAAAGCGATTGAGCGGGCGCAATCGCTCGGTGCCCTTCATATTGAACTTCGTCATCAGGAACCATGCGATATCGGATTGCCGTCGAGCCATCGCAAGGTGTCGATGCGTTTGAAGCTTCCGCAGCAATTTGAGTTGCTATGGAAAGGGTTTCCTTCCAAGTTGAGAAGCCAGATACGCCGAGCGCAGAAGGAAAACATGACGGTTCGTTTCGGCGGGATTGAATGCTTGGATGATTTCTATGCGGTGTTTTCACGGTGCATGCGGGATTTGGGAACTCCGGTGTATCCCAAACACTTCTTCCGCGCTATTTGTGAATGCTTTCCCAAAGAATCACGCATTTGCCTGGTGTCGTCCAATAGCAGGCCTTTGGCCGCCGGATTCCTGTACGGGTTTCGTTCTCTCTTGGAGATACCCTGGGCGGCGTCCGACAAAAGATTCAGCCGCCTGGCTCCCAATATGTTGCTCTATAGTTCCGTGTTGGAACATGCTTGTCGGGAAGGATTTCAGGTCTTCGATTTCGGCCGCTCGACCCCGAATAGTGGAACGTATCGATTCAAGGAACAATGGGGGGCTGAGCCACATCAGCTTTACTGGCATTATTGGATCTCGAGTGGAGGTGGGATCCCTCAATTGAATCCGCAGAATCCAAAATATGCGTTGGCCATCAAGATGTGGCAGCAATTGCCGGTGTCTGTGGCCAATTGGCTTGGACCTCACATCGTTAAATATCTGCCGTGAAGATGCAACGTACACTTGCTCCCACCGCAGCGCCGCTGTATTGGGCGGATCTCTGTAGAGCCGCCGTGGCCCCATGGCGTGATCCCGGTGTGTTGAGTAAGCTGACGGTAGAATTTCAAGAATATTTCGGAGTGCGCCACCTGTTTTGGGTGACCTCGGGGAAGGCGGCGCTTGCGCTCATACTGTTGGGATTGAAAAGGCTGTCTCCCAGACGGAAAGTCGTCATCCCCGCTTATACCTGTTTTTCTGTTCCATCATCCGTAAAGAAAGCGGGATTGGACGTTGCATTGTGTGACGTAGATCCGGCGACATTAGATTTTAATATGGCGGAGTTGAAGGCAGCTCTCGATGCAGATGTCCTGGCGGTCGTGCCGACGCATCTTCTCGGCTGTCATGCCGATGTTGCACAGGTTAGACGGTATGCCGAAGGCAAAGATATTTTTATCATTGAGGATGTCGCTCAGGCCTTTGGCGCTTTGAAAGATGGAAAGCCGCTGGGCACAAATGGAGATGTGTCCTTTCTCAGTTTCGGACGCGGGAAGAATATTACGTGCGGATCAGGCGGAGTTATTCTCACCAATTCAGACTGTATTGCAGAGGCAGTTCGATTGGAGTACGAGCAAGTGACAAGTGAGGCGACATCGGAGGAAGTCAAGAATTGGCTCGAGGTCGCTGCCATGTGGTTCTTGATTTCTCCCTTCTTATATTGGATTCCAGCCGGATTGCCCTTTCTCAAGTTGGGAGAGACCAAATTCTATCACGATTTCCCCATTTCTCGGATGGGAAAAGTTCGGGCAGGATTATTATCGAATTGGAAGATGCGGCTCTCATTGGCTACGGTGGGCCGTCAAGGGAAGGCCTCCGATCTTCTCCGAAGGTTGAAGGCCGGATATTGGGATTGCATAGTCCCTCATCCGCAGGCCGAATCCGTCCAATTGCGATTTCCCTTGTTGCTTAAGAATGGGGAAGAAAGGAGGCGCCTCTGCGCCCTTTCTAAAGAACATGGATTGGGTATAAGCCACTTCTATCCGACCGCAATACAAGAGATTCCAGAATTACGCTCGGCATTGTCTGCAATACGCGCTCCGGGCGCTTCCCTTCTTGCAGAACGTCTCGTCACTCTGCCGACACATCAATACGTGACAAACCAAGATATCAAGCGAATCATGACTGCGCTGGAAGCTACACAGTATGAAATGAACGACTCCACCGCGCATACAACGTCCGGAAACCCGATTTCGACGGCGGGAATACGGCCGGATTTGTCGACCGGTAAGGACCGATAGCTTGTCGAATCGCCGGAATGAGCGGGAGACTTGCACTTGACGATGGCGTTTGAACTGGTCTTTTGGGGAAGCATACTATTTGTATTCTACGCCTATGCTGGCTATCCTTTGATATTGATGGCGCTGGCGGTGGTTCGAAACAGACCGGTGCAACGAGGAAATATCACTCCTTCCGTCTCCTTCATTATTACCGCATACAACGAAGAGCGGCGTATCGGGGCCAAACTCGACAATTCACTCCAACTGGATTATCCACGCGAACGCTTGGAGATTGTTGTCGCTTCCGATTGTTCGACGGATGGAACGGACGATATTGTCCGGGCACATGCTGCGTTGGGAATTCGACTCATTCGAGCGTCGGAGCGGAAAGGCAAGGAAGCCGCTCAGCACTTGGCGGTTTCTCAAACAAGCGGAGAAATTTTAGTATTTTCCGACACGGCCACAACTCTCCATCCGAATGCCATCACCAACATCGTCAAGTCGTTCAATGATCCAACTGTCGGGTGTGTCAGCAGCGTGGATCGCTTCATGGATGCGGAAGGTAAAGTGAGCGGAGAGGGAGCCTATGTCCGATATGAAATGCTCTTGCGGACGTTGGAAACCAAAGTCAACACACTGGTGGGATTAAGCGGGTCATTTTTTGCCGCTCACCGGAAGGTATGCGCGCCATGGGCGCCGGATTTGCAGAGCGATTTTAATACACTGCTGAATTCGATGAGACAAGGGCTGCGCGGTGTATCCGACCCCGACAGTATTGGATATTACAAGAATTTGGCGGACGAGACCAAGGAATACCAACGTAAAGTCAGGACGGTGTTGCGTGGCATTGCAGTGCTGATGAGAAGTTTGTCCATGTTAAATCCGTTGAAGTATGGACTATTCGCATGGCAGTTGTTCAGCCACAAGCTCTGCCGCTGGCTGGTGCCATTTGCCATGATCGCAATACTGATTTCCAACACCGTCCTGGCGGTAGAGTCCTATGCTTACTGCTTGTTGTTGACAGGGCAACTTGTGTTCTATGCATTGGCCTTGTTCTATCGTTGGTTCACATGGATGTCGGATAAGGATGTCTTCCGCCTTCCTTCATTCTTTGTCATCGTCAATCTCTCCATTCTTGACGCCTGGTATCGCTATTTCCGAGGAGACCGAGTATTGCGATGGGAACCATCTAAGCGCTGACCCCGCAAAATCATCCTGTCCTGAACGCCGTGACGACGTAAAGAGGTGCCGTATGACTGAGCAGCCGAACATGAAAGAACTGAGAAACTTTGGCCTCATCGTGGGCGGAATATTCCTGGTCATCGGAATGTGGCCCTTGGTGTGGCGAGGCGAGGGAATGCGTCTTTGGGCACTTGGCCTGGGAGCGGTGTTGATTCCTCTAGGGCTTCTTCTTCCGGCGGTGCTGTTGCCTGTTTTCAAAGCATGGATGAAGATGGGACATGTATTGGGTTGGATTAATACGCGAATTATACTTGGGATTCTATTTTACGGGTTGATCACGCCGATGGGCGTGGTGATGCGGCTCTTTGGGTGGGATGCGATGCGACGAGTGCTGGTGCGCGACGCTCAAACGTATCGGGTGGTAAGACAGCCGCGCCCGAAATCACATATGACTCGGCAGTTTTAAGTCAAAGGAGGAAGTATGGGAGAATTCCTTGCGGAACTCTGGGCCTTCATGAAGGAGCGAAAGAAATTTTGGCTGCTGCCGATCATTGTAATGATGGTGTTATTGGGAAGTCTGATCGTGCTGACGCAGGGATCGGCGGTTGCGCCGTTCATCTATACCTTGTTCTAAATCGAGTAGAGTGATGCCGTTCACCTGTCAGGCGATGAAGGGCTTGATTCGCGAAGGTATGGCGGAGGCGTTGTACCTGTCGAATCTCCACCGGTTTTGCCGTAAAGGCAAAGCTGTCATTATCACGTACCATCGCGTCTTGCCCACGCATGAACTGACTGCTCAGTGGATTCAGCCCGGCATGTATGTCGAAACGGATGTATTTGAGCGACACATGCTGTTTCTGCTGGAACAGTTTCAGGTGATATCTCTGGATGAATTGCTGGACCGCTGGACCGCTGGAGACTGGGACAGACAGGCGCGGTATTGCGTGGTCACCTTTGACGATGGATGGTTGGACAACTACCGCCATGCGTATCCTATCATGAGAAAGCTGGGAATTCCGGCCACCATATTCTTGCCGACGGATTTCGTCGGGACTCACGAATGGTTTTGGCCCGAGAAAATGGCCTACTGCGTGAAAGAGGTCACCCGGTGCGAAGAAGCGAGTGTGAAAGGAGGACCGATCATCAACGAGTTCCTCGGCATCGATGCCGACGCAACGAGACTTGTCTCTGGGGCAGAAGAGACCCGGCGAGATTTTGCGGATTACGTCATTGAGCGTTGCAAGGAACATGATTCAAACACGGTTTCTGAACTGATCGACACATTATCGAGATCCTTGAACATCGTCGTTCCTCAAGAGCGTTGTATAGTGGATTGGGACGAGGTCGGGGCAATGGCGCAGCATCGGATTTCGTTCGGCTCGCATTCGTGCTCACATCGGATTCTGACACATCTTTCGGCTGAAGATGTGAGAACCGAACTCGAAAGATCTCAACAGGTTCTCATGGGTCGATGTAAGAATTATGTGCCGGTCTTCTGCTATCCGAACGGCAATAACACGACCCTCATCCAAGCGATGGTCAAAGAATGCGGGTACCGGGCGGCGGTGGGGGTGCAGCCAGGGGCTGAAGGCTCAAGCCCGAACCGTCTCTTTGAATTGCGACGAATCAGTATCCACAATGACATTACTTATACTGTTCCCTTGTACGCGATGCGGTTATTCGCCACTTGATAATGATGTGTTTCATCATCATTCTGCCGCAAGGAGATCTCGCCGATCGTGATGTTGGTAAGAAGAATTGTAGCGAAGGATGGCCAAGAACTGTGGCGGCAGAACGGCTGATGAACGCCTATTGGAAAGAAGCAGTGCCATGCCTCTGCCGACTTGCGTACTAGTTACCGATGGCGACGAGCGCGCGGCGTTGGCGGTGACCCGTGCGTTGGGGGCGCGCGGGATTGAGATCATAGTTGGCGCTGAACAAAAGAGATCATTGGCTGCGGCGTCGAAATATTGTGCGAAGTCTTTTGCCTATCCGTCTCCGTATCGAGACCCGCAGGCGTTCGTGGATTGCCTTCTAGGGGCGATCACAAGTCGGAAGGTCGATGCACTGTTTCCGATTTCCGATATTGCCATGCACGTCATCGGCCCTCGGAAAGGCGACTTCGAGCGTCATACGCACATGCCCATTCCCGATTACAAAATCTTTGAAGAGACTTCCGACAAGTACCGTCTCATGAAGTCGGCTTTGCAATTGAATGTGGCGATTCCGGATACGATCTTCGTGTCTGGCGGCGACATCCGCGGGATATCCGATCGGATCACATCATTTCCAGTGGTGATAAAACCGGGCTGTTCGCTGATAAGAACAGAGACCGGATGGCAAAAAACGTCTGTGCATTATGCTAAGAATGCGGATGAGGTGCGAAATCTTTACCGGCAACATGAATATCTGAGACGGCCGTCGCTCATTCAGCAACGTGTGCTTGGAGAGGGACAGGGAATCTTTGCATTGATGAATGATGGTAAACCTCTGGCACTTTTCGCGCACAGGCGAATCCGTGAGAAACCACCGTCTGGAGGGGTCAGTGTCCTGCGAGAAAGCATTCCACTCGACAAAGGCTTGGTGGAACCTGCGCTGCGTCTTCTGCAGCACGTGCGGTGGCACGGTGTCGCGATGGTGGAGTTCAAAATCGACCATGACAGCAAAGTCCCTGTGCTTATGGAAATAAACGGGCGTTTCTGGGGATCATTACAATTGGCCATCGACGCAGGGATGAATTTCCCTTGGCTCTTGTTCCAAATGGCGGCCGGCCGGATTGCATCTCTGCCGGAAAACGGCTATCAGAGCGGGATCAAGTCACGGTGGCTGCTTGGGGATCTGGATCATTTATTGCTGAGATTGCGGAAACCGGAAGCCTCTTTGAATTTACCTCCGGGGGCTCCCTCCAAGTGGCAATGCCTGAAAGACTTTGCGAAGTTTGTTGATCGGGATATGTTTTACGAGTTGGAGAAACCTGACGATATACGCCCATTCCTTTATGAGCTTCGACAATATGCCAAATTGAATTGAGGGAGATTTGATGTTTGGGACAGCTATAAAGGCGGCGGCTGGATATATGACAATGCCTTTGCGTGACCGATCGCGGTCTCTCAAGGAATGGCTCGATCGTTTACGGAATCAAAGAAGACTTCATCGGCTTGTGCGACAGCAACAATTTCCGAAGCGGGTCAACACTATTCTTGTCGTGTGTAAGGGCAATATCTGCCGGAGCCCGCTGGCAGAAGCCTATTTGAGACATGAGCTTGCCCGACATGGACAAAATGTGTCGATATTCTCAGCAGGGCTTGAAACATCCCTTGGCAAGCCGGCTCACAACCTTGCACAGCTTGTAGGAAGAAATGCCGGCCTGTCTCTTGACTCTCATGCTACAACACCTTTGTTGAAAGAACATGTCGATCGTGCCGATCTTATCGTCGCGATGGAACATGCCCATTATCATCGCCTGCATAAGCTGTACCCTCATAGCCAGGGAAAAACATTTCTGTTGCGACAATTCAGTGATCCAACGGAGATCGAGAACCTGGCGGTTGAAATCGCAGATCCATATGGCGGAACCTTGGGAGACTTTCAAGACTGCTTAGCCATCATCAAGCAGTCATCTGAGCGCCTGATATCCGAGATATGCCGGGCGAACACCGACGTAAAAGACCGCTAGACCATTGAGAAACTGCGCAAATACGTAAGGAACGAAATCATGGGAATCCGATCCCGATTATTCAATGTTTACTGGTCCATCAGAAGAATGGTTGCTCCGCAATTACGATATTCCCAATATGTCTACGAAGATATATTACGGCGATATGTCCATCCTTCCGTTGATTGGATCGAAATGGGTTGCGGGCATTCCATTCTGCCCAGTTGGCGCGCGGCGCAAGAACGGCAACTCGTGAACAATTGTAAGGGCGTCTTCGGCATAGACTATGATTGGCAGTCTCTAAAAGCTCACGTTACCATTGCCAATAAGCTTCGCGGCGACATTACGAGGCTTCCATTTAGATCGGCATCGTTCGATCTGGTCACAGCCAACATGGTTGTGGAGCATCTGGACAATCCCGATCTGCAATTCAAAGAAATTCATCGGATTCTTAGAAGCAAAGGAGTATTCTTGTTCCACACGCCGAATGCTTATGGTTATGGTGTCATTCTTTCTCGCCTTGTGCCGGAATTCCTAAAAGGGAAATTGATTCATCTCGTCGAAGGCAGAGAAGAGCACGATGTGTTCGAGACCCATTACGCTGCCAATACGGAAAAGAGCATTCGCGTGCTGGCCGAAGAGAGTGGATTTGAAGTCGTCGAGATGCATCTCCTTGTGACGGATGCCATCTTTGCAATGGTGCCTCCCTTGGCTCTCTTGGAGTTGTTGTGGATCCGCCTGTTAATGTCCGGACCGTTCCGAACTTTCAGGACAAACATTATCGTGGCTCTGCGAAGAGTGGACTGACGGGCCTGGTCGGCGCATGGGCCCAGCCGATTCCCTCCGAAAATTATGTGACTCCTAGAGTCCTCTTTCGCATTCACCCCCCACTTAAAACAATACTATGACATTCTCTTTGTTACGGATCGTGCTGTGGATCGGCCTATATATACTGGTGGCTGAGATCGGCCTTGAAATTCGTGCCCATTACCGCGGGTTCGATACCCTCTTGCTGGGCAATTTTCAACAGACCGAGCCGGGCACCGCCGCGGCGGCAGGGCGGCTACAGTCTGATACGACGGAGACCGGTTCAGACTCAAGACAAAGCGACGCGGCATCCGGCTCTGTCCGTTACTGGATTGCCTCTTCATCACATGCCGAGGATAGCTACCTAAGCCGGGAAGTTATTTTCCCATCCGTCCTTGAGCGCCTGCTGAGAGCTGGTGGGATCCAGGCCACGGTCATCAATGCCAGTCATGCCGGAATGGAGATCGACGATAATACCAGCGACGTAGAGTCGCGTGGTCCTCAAGTGAAGCCGGACTATGTCATTCTCTACCAAATGTCTTCCACGATCACGAGTCTTTCCAAACAGTTACTGTCCGGAGCCAGTGAGCGGATGCCGCGCCCAAACACGGACAAAGGAGCTTCAGTGACGACCTGGAGGCCGCTGAACTGGACTGTGTGGCTTGTTGAGCAAACGGCAATTTATGCTCAACTCAAGGGCCACTTGACGAGTCGCTTGGCGACAAAAAGGGTGTTGGCCGATTCACTGGGCAGTGCAGGAGATGCCCGGTTCGAAGCAAAGATTCGAGCATTCATTGCGGCGACACGCGGGGCCGGAGCCATCCCGATACTCTGTACCTTTGCCACCAGTCATGTCAGAAGAGATTTGCCGAATTTTCCCGATAGCGCCGTCACATTAATATTCAAGTACAACATCTATCTCTCACTCGCCGGATGGGTGGAAACCATCGAGCGGTTCAATAATATTCTCCGACACATTGCTGCAGAAGAGGGCCTAGTGCTTATTGATGTCGAAAATACGGTGGCAGGACATGAGGACTATTTCCGGGATTTTGTGCATTTTACGCCTCGCGGCCATTCGGCCGTTGCAACAGCCATACGCGACGCTCTGATCGCCAACTCGCAGGATATTAAGCGACAACACGTCGTTATGAATTAGGAGATAGGAGTGGCCTTCAATAGCCCGCAATTTCTATTTTTCTTTCCCATGGTGCTATGCCTCTACACGCTTGCATTTCATCGCGCCCGGTCACGAGAAGCACTCCTTCTGGCTGCAAGCTATCTCTTTTACATGAGCTGGAATTGGAAGTACGGCGGGTTGCTTGCCTTATCAACGGTCGTTGATTATTCGGTCGGGCGGTTACTTGTTCGGGAACAACGTCCGAACATCAAGAGGCTCATCTTGACCGTCAGCCTCACGTCGAACCTAGGGCTTCTTGCCGTTTTCAAGTATTACAATTTCTTTGTGGACCTCACCGCGCCAGCGGCGTCGACGTTGGGCTGGGACTTGTCCTGGATGCACCACGAACTCTTGTTGCCGGTCGGCATCTCATTTTACACGTTTCAAACCATGAGCTATACGATCGATTTGTATCGAGGTGAGAACGTTTGTGAGAGGGATTTCTTGCGATTTGCAGTGTTCGTGGCGTTCTTTCCTCAGCTCGTGGCCGGTCCGATCGTGAGGGCCAAACAGTTTTTGCCGCAACTGCATAGAACCCCAAACGTTACGGTGGAACGATTTCATGACGGCCTCCTGCTGGTATTTCGAGGCCTGGTGAAGAAAATTGTGCTCGCGGATTTACTTGCGACGCTCGCGGTCGACAAGGTGTTTGCGGAGCCGAGCGCGTATTCGTCATGGGATCTACTGTTCGCTTTGTACGGCTATACGTTCCAAATTTATAATGATTTTTCAGGCTACAGCGATATTGCGATCGGACTCGCGCGTATGTTGGGGTTCGATTTGCCGCTGAACTTTAACAGGCCGTATCTATCGCAGAATGTACGGGAGTTTTGGACCAGATGGCACATTTCACTTTCAACCTGGCTGCGGGATTATTTATATATTCCGCTTGGAGGGAATAGAGGAAGTTGGATCCGAGTCAGGATGAACCTCTTGGCGACCATGCTCTTGGGAGGGCTATGGCATGGTGCGGCCCTGCATTTCATCTTTTGGGGAGCGTATCATGGCGTGCTCTTGATAGCGTCTCGGTCCACTCCGCGGACCGGTGAACCGGCTCCCTGCTACATTACGATCGCTCGCCAGATAGGTTGTTTCCATTTGATCGTCTTTGGTTGGCTTCTGTTCAGAGTGCAGGATATGCAGACATTTACAGATTATGCGCAGGGACTCCTCAGGTTCACCGGCGGAACGCAACTCAGCGACGTCTTTTACTTGGTCTTGGGGGGCGCTATTCTAACGCATATCGTGCCAATGCGGCAGCTAGAAACTCTCAGTGCTTGGCTTCTGGCTCGTCCGGTCGCTGTCCAGGCGGCTGTGTATGCCACACTCTTACTTTTATTTTGCGGTCTGACTTTTGAGTCGCCTTCCTTTATTTATTTTCAATTCTAAAGTCGTCGTTCTGCAGATTGCTGATCGGCTGGCTTCGGCTTATGACAGCGAAGAAATACCTACGTATGAAGGTAATTGTGCTGGTCGTAAGACGGGACCGGGAAGAAGTTGAAAGAAAGAGTTCAATTCCTAGATGCCATACGCGGCTATGCCATCATATTGGTAGTAGCGACTCATGCCTTGACCTATATGCATATGGAAGGCAATGAGACTTTGGTATTCTGGGTCCAAACAGTCGCTGTGCCGCCCTTCTTTCTTGTTGATGGCTATCTGTTTCTCGCCTTGCTCCAAAATGAAGCAGAGTTCTCTTACGGAAGATATCTGCTGAAGAGCGCGCGGCGACTGGTTTTTCCCTGGGTGCTGTTTACCGTTGTATATGGGGTCTTTCGTGCGGTGTTTGAATACCAGGGACTCCTGGAGACGAACATTCTCATAGGCCATAGCGCCGTCGATATCATCGGTGCAGCGTACCGGTCAGAAATTTCACCTCAGATGTATTTTCTTCCCTCGCTATTTGTCATAAGATCCGTTTCGTTCCTTACCAAGCGTCTGGCGACTCTGCCGCCGTTATGGATTCTGACGATATGGACGGGGTACACCATCTTGTGGGCAAATGTTGCGCCAGGCTTCGCCGGCGAAAGCGGCCTTGACCCTGTATTTCACGCATTATGGGGGCTCCAATTCTATCTGTTGGGAATGGTGCTGTATGTTTACAGGAGGATGATGGACAAGTATGCTGGTGTATATGCATCCGGAGCCCTCGTACTATTGTTGGCGCTAAAGCTCGCACCGGACACACCACCCTCAATAGCGCAATATTTGTACATCATTACGGTATACTTTGCTGGCGTCGCGGGCCACTCTCATGCGACATTTCTATCAATGCTCGGAAAATATACCATGGGAATATTTCTGTTCCACGCCCCGATCATAATCAGAGGGGTATCTCTGCTGGTGATTAGATTTGTGCCGTGGTCTGATCTTTCACAATATGGGGCCGTGGTTGTCCTTACACTCGCGATATCGTTGTTGGTGACGAGACTGTGCGGCACTCTTCCGTTTGGAGGCGTGGTGTTGGGTGAGATGCCGAACCGCGCTACGATCTAAAGTTATTCCTATGCAAATCGGAAGACAACAAGCGAAGCTCGCTATTACCGCTGGAAGGTCTATGCCAGTGCGAAAGGAAGGCAGAGAGACCGGCGCCAAACGCGGATTCGGGTTTTATCTCGTATTGGTTTCATTATTGGTGGAATTCGGTCGGCCTCAAGACATCATACCGGGCATCAAAGTCATTCCCTTTCCTTCCATTATCGACCTGCTTATCGGGGTCACCGTCGTCATGTCCGGGAAGCTTAATGTCGAAAACAAGCAGACTAAGCTGTACATTGGGCTCTTGATATTAATGGTTGGGCATGTTCCTTTCGCGACCAATAATTATTGGGCCGCAATGGTTCTGAAGGACATGCTCTTGTACTTTTGCTTTTTCCTAGGCATCGTTGCATTTGTCGATACCATAGAAAAGATGAAAACGTTGGTGAATGCGTGGTTGATGGTACATCTTGTCCTCGCAATCTTAGGAATAATGAGCGGTGGAAAAGGTGTCGGTGGATGGCTAGGCGATGAAAACGATTTTTGCATGGAAATGAATGTGGCGGTGCCCTTCGCGTATTTTATGCTGTTGGGCGCTCAGAGCAAAGCAAGTCGAGTGTTGTACTTGAGCTCGCTCTGCATTTTTATTCTGACGGCCATGGTCACGCTGTCCAGGGGAGGATTTATAGGCTTGGCGGCAGTCGGATTTTATTGTTGGCTCAAGTCATCAAAGAAAGGCAGAGCGGTGGTATTGGTCGGTGTAGTGATCATTTTCATGCTCATTTTTGCTCCGGAGAAATATTGGGAAGAGATTCAGTCCACCACGGATGAGAGAACGCTGACCGTAGGTACAGGGGCAGAACGATTGTATACGTGGGGTATTGGTTTGGATATGTTTCTGGGAAACCCGATATTCGGAGTGGGGCAAGGTAACTTTCCATGGAATTTTCAAGAGTATCAAGGGGAAGATCGATTTAATGAGCGGTCTCTTGCCGGCCGAGCCGCTCATTCAATGTATTTCACGTTGATTCCGGAGATGGGCTTCGTCGGAGCGTTGATGTTCTTTCTAATGGCGTGGAATAACTATACAACGGTCAGCCGGTTGAGAATGCTCGGCCGAGCTATTCTGAAGTCGGGGTCTAACGATCGAGCCAAAGAGGAACAGGATATTGCGTTCGGCGTCAGCGTCGGTAGTGCGCTCGAGGCGGCGATGATCGGATATCTCGTCAGCAGCGTCTTTATATCGACTTTGTGGTACCCGACATTCTGGATCATAACGGCGCTGACCGTCGCATTGGGAAACCTCTACCTCAACAAGCGCCCGGCCGGTGAGTTGTCCGCTGCGAAGAGTGCCATTCCTCGATTACCAAAATCTTCCTTTCCAACGGGAATGACCCGACCTCGACCTGCAAGGTAGGTGTAGTGCGCTTGCCGTCATCCATCCAAACCCTATCCGCGGCGTCCATGCTTGTTATGCGTTAGGTCGACCAGATCATGCGGAGAGGCATCCTATACTTCTCAACCAGTAGCGGCCCCGGAGGAGCTGAGCGTTTAGTCAATAGACTTGCGGTACGATTTAATACTGATTCATTTCGGCCACATGTCTGCTTGTTTAGGCCGGGCTGGGTACAACAGCAGTGCGAAAGAGACGGGATATCGACATCGGTTATTCCGAATAAGGGACTATTCGACATCATGTGGCTCCGGCGCTTTCTGGCGATGATACGTAAGGAGCAGGTCCACCTCATTCACGCTCATGAATTCGACGCCATTGTGCACGGCACGTTGGCGGCGGCAATTGCCAGAATCCCTATCATCGCTACGATTCATGGAAAGAATTATTACTGGGAGAAGGCGACACGCCGAATGGCATATCGCCTCGTGAGTCGTTATGCGCGTATGGTGACCGTTTCGAAGGATCTCAAGGAGTTTGTGATCAAGCATACCGGTATACCGGCTGAACGGATTCAGACCGTCTATAATGGAATCGACGCGTTCCCCGATATCGGCGCTCAGGAACAGGCGCGTGCGCGATACGAAATCGGGCTGGGAGACGATGATCAAATTGTCGGAGCGGTGGGAAGTCTTTATTCGGTGAAAGGCCATCGCTATTTGATAGCGGCGATACCATCCGTTATCCGAGCCTGTCCGACGACGAAGTTTGTGCTCATCGGTCGAGGGGATCAGGAAGTTGTTCTCAAAGAGCAGGTCAAGAAACTCGGTCTGGAGAAGTACGTCTTCTTCTTAGGCTTGAGGCAGGATATCGGAAGACTGCTTTCCATTATGGATATTTTTGTGTTGCCGTCGTTATCTGAAGGCCTTTCTGTAGCGACCTTGGAAGCTATGGCTTCTGCGAAGCCCGTGGTGGCTACTCGAGTAGGAGGGAATCCTGAATTGGTGATCGAAGGAGAGACCGGGATGCTTGTCCCTAGTGAGGATAGTGAGGCGCTAGCACAAAGCATCACAACGTTTCTGCTTGATAAGGAGCGGGCTCGCATTTTTGGGAAGAAGGGACGCGCAAGGGTGGAACAGCGATTTCACATAAATATGATGATCGAGGAGTATGAACGATTGTATCGGAAGTGCCTGGAGTGAGTAACGCGATGAGTATTTTGAGCCGTCTTCGCGACCGTCACGACTGCAATATTTGTATTCTGCCGTCACCATGAAAAGGGACCGGGAGTCGCGAAGTCCGGTATCGAGGCCGATCAAAGTCTCTCATATTGCACATGGGGACCTTTGGGCCGGCGCGGAAGTCCAGCTCGTGACCCTCTTAGAGGAGCTGGTTCACGATTCGAGGCTGGACTTGTCGGCAATTCTCCTAAATGACGGGCGTTTGGCCTGCGAGATCAAAAAGCTCGGCGTTCCGGTTACAGTGTTGTCCGAGGAACGGTACAATTCATGCCGTCTGTTCATGAACCTTGTTACAATGTTAAGGCGACAACGGCCGGATTTAGTGCACACGCACAAATACAAGGACAATATTCTTGGAACCGCCGCCGCCGCCGCCGTCGGCATTCGCAATGTTATACGGGTTGTTCATGGGATGACGGAACCGTTCAAGGGCATGGCTTATGTCAAGATGATGGGGTACGAATCCATAGATCGGCTGATCACGAGACTGATGGTTAGAAAAGTGATAGCGGTGTCGGAGGATATAGAATCTGATCTAAGACGGCGCTACGGCACTCATAAAGTGGTACAGATTCATAATGGAATCAATTTGAGACGAGTGGGGGTGACTCAGCACAGTGAGCATATCCGGCGTGCCCTTGGCTTTCAATCTGGAGACCGGGTAATCGGAACCGTAGGACGGCTCACGCCGGTAAAGGGGCATGAGGTCCTGTTGCATGCTGCCGGCTCTCTGGCCAGGAAATGGGGCAAGGTGAAGGTCCTTATCGTCGGAGATGGCCCACTTAAGGCGAGCCTGACACAACTGATTCATGATCTGCGCCTTGAAAAGGAAGTAGTCCTTGCAGGGCAACGGGATGACGTTTATGATCTCGTCAATTGTATGGATGTCTTTGTCTTGCCGTCGCTCCACGAGGGAATTCCGATGGTTCTATTGGAAGCTCTGGCCCTGAAGCGACCTGTGGTCGCAAGCCGAGTGGGAGGAATACCGGAGGTCGTCACGCACGGTGTCGGCGGATTCCTGGTGCCGCCCGGGGATGCGGATGGATTGGAACAGGGCCTCGTTAGGATGCTGGAGGATAGGTTGTATGCGGAAAGCTTAGCCGAAGCCGGATGGTGCCGTGTCGAGGAGGAATTTAGCGCGAAGGAAATGGCTGAAAGAACAGCTGATCTCTATTGTTCGCTTGTTTCGGATAGGCTGCACCATGTCGTTGCTTAAGTGGCTCGCCGTCACAATCTTGCCGGGGAGCGTCCTATTCTTTCTTAAGAGAATTTATTACACGCGGACAATCCAAACGTTTTGGGAGCCTGATATTGAGCCGATCAAACGGCTGGTCAAGCCCGGCGACGTTGCGATAGATCTCGGAGCAAATATCGGTTGGTATTCCCATGTACTGGCCAAGTTAGTGGGAGTGGATGGCCGGGTGTATAGCATCGAACCGATTCCCGACACGTTCAGATTGCTGTCCGCAGTAGCTTCCGCCCGTGGATTGAAGAATGTCGAATTGCTGAACGTCGCAGTGTCTGACAATGATGGTTTCGCGGTCATGGAGATCCCGCTTCATGAGTACGGCGGGAAGAATTTTTACATGGCAAAGATCGTATCCAATTCGCAAGCGTCAGGCTCCGCCAATAGGCGATATACGGTTGCCGTACGCTCAATGGACTCCATGTTTCAAGACGTTGCGACGCGAGTCAGCTTCATCAAATGCGATGTGGAAGGGCACGAACTCGCCGCCTTTAAGGGGGGTGAGAAGTTCTTCGAAACGCAAAAGCCCGCCATCATGCTCGAAGTAGCCGGCCAATTTGAAAAGCAAGGCTCGTCCGCTCATGAATTGTATGGCATATTGAAGCGCTATGGTTATAAGGCCTTCATCTATGACGGAAAGCATTTGAAAGAACGACCCGCCGGCCATTGGTCGGTCAATTATTTTTTCCTTCAACCCTCGCATCTCAACCATCTCGCGGATATGGTTGCATAAACCTGCTTGTCTGGTTGCGTTTCATCGAAGCCGTCTTTGAAGGTCTCGATCGGTCGGCGATACTGATCGCTGTAGGCTTATGAGGATACTCTGGCTTGGCCATAATTTGGCGTATCCGCCTAAAGGCGGCGCTTTACAGCGCAATTATAATTTATTGCGCCAAGCCGCCTCCGGCGCTGAAGTCCATTTCCTCGCCTTTGACCAGCCACGGACAAGACCTCCTGACGTGCAGCCGTCCGATTGCATGAAGGCACTGTCCAAATTTTGTGCGAGCGCGGATTGGCTTCCGATGTCACAGCCGGACGGCGGACTCTATCGATACAGGACGGCTCTCCAGGGGCTTGTATCGGCTCACCCATACGAGATGCTTTGGTTACGGGATCATCGTCTGTATCAGAAGATATTACACCTGATTCGTACTCATCATTTCGATGTAATCCATTTCGATACGTTAGGTCTGGCTCAATACATGCCGTTGGTAAACAACTGTGGCACAGTGTTGAACCATCATGACGTGCAATCCGCTCTCATGCGACGGCGGTTGCAGAATGAGACGAATCCTCTGTTGCGGCAATATTGGAGGATGGAAACAAGGAAATTGCGTCGGGCTGAAGTGCGATGGGGCGAAGCCGCCGATGTCAATTTTGTGTGTTCTTCAGACGAAGCGACGCTGTTGCTCGGGAAGGACTCGGGCATAAACACGGCCGTCGTGGCGAATGGCGTCGATACCGAATATTTTGCTCCTCGGCGTGATCCCGGTGGGCAAACGCTTCTTTTCTGTGGAAGTTTGGACATGTATCCCAACCAGGAAGCCATGAAATATTTCTTCGACGGTGTCTGGCCGAATCTCCGATCTCGGCACGAGGCGATTGAGATGTATGTCGTGGGCCGGCAACCCCCCGAGTGGTTGAAAGCGCGAGCGGCGTCGGATGATCGAGTGCATGTCCCCGGGTTTGTCGATGATGTTCGACCATATTTTCAGAATGCGACGGTGTGTGTCTGCCCGATCCGCGAGGGTGGGGGGACGCGCTTGAAGATTTTGGACAGCTTGGCAATGGGAGTGCCCGTTGTCGGCACCTCCTTTGCGTGCTCTGGTTTGCGGCTCAAACACGAGAGGGATCTGCTCATGGCCGATAGTGCGGACGAGTTTGTTTGCCAAGTGGGTCGTCTGCTCGGCAGTGCTGACCTTCGACATCGCATCGCCGTATCCGGTCGTCAATCGGTGGAACGGGAGTATTCCTGGGATGTGATCGGAAAACAGTTACTAACCGGTTATCAGGACGCCTCGATGCGGAAAACACAGGGCGCTGTACATTAGGAATAAGCCATATGTGTGGGATCGTCGGCATAGTGATGTCGTCTGCCGGCCAAGTCAACCCTGACCTGGTCATGAAGATGAATAGGGTCATATCCCGGCGGGGGCCGGATGATGAAGGATATTATTGGAATGACCGGATAGGACTCGGGATGCGACGCCTTGCGATCATCGACGTAAAGACGGGGCATCAACCGGTTCATAACGAAGATAAATCAGTTTGGGTTGTCTTTAATGGAGAAATTTACAACTACAGGGAGTTGCGGGCTGAGTTAGAGAAGCGGGGACATACGCTTGCGACGGCTTCTGATACGGAATGCCTCGTGCATCTCTATGAGGATTATGGGGACGATTGTGTCGCCAAACTACGGGGAATGTTCGCATTCGCCCTGTGGGACGACCGTCGGAAGAGGTTGCTTTTGGCGCGCGATCGCCTCGGCATCAAGCCTTTGTACTATAGCCAGCATCAACAAGGATTATATTTTGGATCGGAATTGAAATGTCTCCTTGCGGTCGATGGACTAAGCTCCAGCATGAACTTGGGGTCGCTTTCCGATTATTTTTCTTACAAGTACGTGCCTGGCCCGGAGACGATTTATGAAGCAATCTCGGAGCTTCCTCCGGCTCATATCGGTCTCTGGGCGGACGGTCGATTGGACATTAAGCGATACTGGGAATTCTCGCCTCAACCGGATCACACAAAATCAGCGGCTTATTTTCGCGAAGGCCTGTTGCACCATGTGAAGGAAGCCGTAAACCTGCATCTCATCAGCGAAGTCCCGCTGGGAGCTTTTCTTAGCGGAGGGATAGATTCAAGCGCGATCGTCGCAGTCATGTCACAGAACGGCGGGACCAAGCCGAAAACGTTCACGGTCGGGTTTGGTGAAGGGCAACTGGGCGTTGATGAGCGTCCGTTTGCACGCACCATTGCCCAACGATACGGGACCGATCATTCGGAATGCCTGTACGAGAATCCGCAGACTCAGATCGAGCAGATTTTGCCGAACATCATTCGCGCGTTTGACGAGCCGTTTGCAGATTCCTCAGTGATTCCTAATTACTTGGTGTGCGAAGCTGCCAGGAAATGGGTCACCGTCGCACTATCGGGTACGGGAGGCGATGAGCTGTTTGCCGGATATGAACGTTATCGTGGTGCGTTGTTTGCCGAACAATTCCAATACTTGCCCGCGTGGATCCGTCAACGAGTCGTCAGGCCCATTGTCGGTGCGTTGCCCGAACGGGGCCCCGCAGCATTGTGGGTAGATCGTATCAAGCGATTTGTTGACGGCGACGATCTATCTTTGCCGGATAGGTATCAAAGATATTTGTCCGCTTTTGATGAACAAGAAAAGGTGCAAATATTTGATCGCGACTTGCTCGCAGGACTTCAGAAAGCTGACGCACTGCAGGTTCGATCGGCGATGCTGAGGGTGAAGGATGCTTCGGATCGACTCGATTGGATATTGAATGCGGACATGCACACCTATCTGCCGGACGATGAACTACGGAAAACGGATCGACTAAGCATGTGGCATTCTCTAGAGGTAAGGGTTCCGTTCCTGGACCATAAGCTCGTAGAGTTCGTCGCTACGATTCCATCCAAATACAAACTGAAAGGCTGGGAGAAAAAGCATATATTGATCCAGGCCCTTAAGGGTGTTGTGCCGGAGCAAATTCTGCGCCGGAGGAAGCAGGGATTCTCAATCCCTCTTGCCGGATGGTTGCGAGGTCCTCTGCGCGAGATGACGCAGACTTATCTTTCACCGTCCTCGTTGAAAGAAGTCGGGCTGTTCAACGTTGAAGCGGTGCGGGCGCTGCTAAGCGACCATGACTCCTTGGTCAGAAATCACGAAACCAAGATCTGGACGTTGCTGACTTTCGTCATGTGGCACCGCCTGTATGTCCAAAAGAAATCCTCATTGTAACTAGGTGAAATCCGAAGATTCCGCGCAATCTCTTGGTTGTTCATTGAACGACAACATTGAGGATTCTAGGAGCGGCGGGTGGACCAGGAGGTTGATCAGTTGGGGAAGCGGCGCCGCCCTTGGGAAGTGACAGACGAATATGATCGAACCAATAATAGTCGGTTTGGGTTTTTGTATTGTTCATGCCGCCCCAGGTCGGGCTGAGATTGAATTGAACCCAAGGTAAGTCAGTGAAGTTCACATTGGTGTAGTCGCCGCATAAGGCTCCATTGACCCACCACCTAAAAATGCCATCTCGTGATGTGGAAGTCGAGCTGTGTTTGGAATACATTTCAATCCTATACCAGTTTCCAGGGACAACGCTGGGCCTGCTGACGTTGCCCAACAGCACGCGAGTCCCCGGATTATCTCCATAGCTCGCCGGTAGGTGGCCATTGCTGAGGGTCGGTGATTCGAACACCGCTGATAACGCGTATGGCCCGCCCTGCGGACCTTGCATCCCGATAAAGACATCAAACGCGCCATTGCTGACAAAAAATGCAATTTTACTGACAGCGCTGTTCACTTCCTGTTGCCAGTTTGGGCTGGCTTTCCACCAGAATCCGGCGTAAACCTCTCGCTGAGCACCATTCAAGGAATGATATGAATTGTCGGGCGCGATGCCGGCCTTGAAGCCGGTCGCATACCGCATCTGTAGCACGCTATTTGGTGATAGCGGCGCTGTGGCATCACTAATGATCGATGAGTCACCACCGGTACTAAACCAGCCGTCTCCGCTCACAGCATTGTAGTTATAGTCTGAAATAAGACTCGCACCCGACGGTTCGTTTGGCCAGGACGCGGATGCCGAAGCAAAGCGGACGCTTCCGAACAAGGCTGCGGCCAATAGCGCCAAACATAAAACTTTCCGCCGATTAAGTTTCATCGCACGCCTCCACCTTAGACAATGAGTCAGATTCGAGCTTGTCCCAGTTAGCATGCGATAGAGCAAACTTGGTGCCATAAATCGCGGAGTAGCATGGTACAGCACTTAAAAGGCTTGTTCAAGTCGTACGGTTTAATTTTTGAATGTAATTTCATAGTTTAACTGCCCTGGTTGTATCGGCATGGTAGATGTAGGTCGTCTTTGTCAATTTGTTGTCTGTGTATGGTTTCGCGGTCACAGAGGATCCATTTTTGCCCAGGTAGACATTTTAGAGGTGACCAAGGCACTTTCTTTGTTGGGATTTGAGAGTGAAGGCCCATAACGCCATTGTGTACCTAAGTGTAAGTAGCAGCACATCAGTAACATGTTAATGCCTGTCTTGTGGCAAGACATCGACTTTTGATTCATTAGGAACCGTCACCGATATGATGCCATACGACACCGAAACCTTAAGGCGGGCAGCATCAAATGGACTGCGTGATGTTAGGAAGCATAAACATGTCGGGTTGCTTGATTTTGTGAAGGAGTCAAGCTACAAGGGCAATGAGCTCCACTTTGGTTAAGAGGAAACGTTCGGGGCAAAGTTAAAAGATGATACAGCTTCAATACGATTTAAGAGAGTTTTTTGCGAAGCAAGTTGGAAGAGATCAGGTGTCGGAAGCACTACGGATTTCTAGGTTAGAGTGGCGCCTGGCATGTTTTACCACAGCGCAGCGATATGCGAAGTATATCAACGATCAATTCTTTGACATAAAAAACAAGCGAGTATTGGATCTTGCCTGCGGATGGGGTGGTCATGCAATGGGATTTGCAGGTGAGGGCGCCACCGTAATCTGCTCCGACCTTACTGATTATAAATTTTCGGATTTCCAATGTTTCGCGAGGGAACGCAATATCACACTTGCCACTTTACGCAGCGATTGTCAAAAACTTCCATTCAAGGATAACAGTTTTGACATTATCTTGGCTCTCGATGTTATTGAGCATATAAACTCTGTTTCCGGCCTGGCTGGTGAAGTGCAAAGGCTTCTGCGGCCAGGCGGGATATGCCTCGTTACGAGTCCACCTCGTCTTCATTCACTCATTTTAGGCGAACCCCACTGGGGTTTACGAGGAATTGCAGTGCTACCTCTGGCCGGGCAAAGGTTGGTCGCAACTAGCATATTTGGACGAACCTATCCTTATCCCATAACGCGTCAATATACGCTCGCCTCCCAGCTTATAAGGCCATTCAATCAAGTTGGGTTGAAGGGGACACCGTTTATAGAGGGGCGTCTGGAAAAGGCGCTAAGGAAGAACCCTCTTCTTCGAAGAGCTGTACAAGAGGTTTGGTGGAGTTTTGTGGCCTTAAATAAGACATAGACTAACAAACTAATTACATTACAGCTCCTCAATGCCGGAACAAAAATGGGAAATACGAGCTTACTCAAAAGGATGTAAACTGTCGTTTTCACGTGTTTCGGAATGTGGGCAGACATAGAGAGGGAATGATGGCGAAGAAAGGTGCTCGCTCGATTGCAATTGTGGGGTTGGGATATGTCGGTTTGCCGATCGCTGTCGCATTCGGAAAACAAGCCCCGGTGATCGGCTTTGATATCAATAAAACAAAGATCGACGAACTCAGAAGCGGCGTGGACAGAACGGGTGAAGTCTCTCGTCAGGATTTGAAACGCAGCCACGTTCGGTACACGTCTGATCCGACGGAACTCAAAACCGCTGATTTTATCATCGTTGCAGTGCCGACTCCTATTAATGAGGCGCTGCAGCCAGATCTCACCGCTCTTCAGAAGGCATCCGAACTGATCGGGTCCAATCTTTGCCCCGGAACGATCGTCGTGTATGAATCGACCGTGTATCCGGGCGCCACGGAAGAGGTCTGCCTTCCGATATTGGAGAAAACGTCCGGACTCAAGTGTGGACTCGATTTCAAAATTGGGTATTCACCTGAGCGAATTAACCCGGGCGACAAAGAACATACATTGGAGAAAATTGTAAAAGTCGTATCGGCTCAAGACGGCGAATCGTTGGATATTGTGGCTCAGACCTATGGGAAGGTGGTTAAAGCCGGTATTCATCGGGCACCCAGTATTAAAGTCGCCGAGGCGGCCAAGGTCATCGAAAACACCCAACGAGATTTGAATATCGCCCTCATGAACGAACTCGCTTTGATTTTTCATCGCTTGGGGGTCGATACCAAGTCCGTTTTGGAAGCAGCCGGCACGAAATGGAATTTTCTGAAGTTTAGTCCCGGATTGGTGGGCGGACATTGCATTGGAGTGGATCCCTATTATTTGACCACGAAGGCGGAATCAGTCGGATACCACCCCGAAGTCATTCTTGCCGGCCGGCGCATTAATAACAGCATGGGAAAATTTGTCGCCGAGCACACGATGAAATTGCTGAGCCAGTTGGATTGCCCGGTCGGAGATCTGAAAGTTGCTGTTCTAGGGCTCACTTTTAAGGAGAATGTGCCGGACCTTCGCAACAGTCGAGTGCCGGATATCATCAATGAATTGAGGGAATACGGATTACAAGTCAGCGTGCATGATCCGCTGGCCGAGCCGGAAGAAGCCGTCGCCGAGTATGGATTACGGCTCCTTCCATGGGATCATATCAAGCAAGTGGACGGCATCGTACTGGCCGTGCCGCATCGTCATTATATGCAGATGGACGTGCAGGAATTGTTAAAGCCGTTGCGCCGGCAACGGAACAGCGTCGTTGTCGACGTGAAAGGAGTTTTGAATCCTCACCTGCTTCCTGGAGCCATCAAATACTGGAGACTGTAACTTCGCCGGCATGATCTGATGTCACCTCGTCGTTCACCAGCTGGTCTTCGATCTTCCTTATCATGGTCTTCACCAGAATCCCGTTGCCTTCGAGAAGGTTCGCGGCCATTCAATAGAGTCTGGACAGACGTGAGATGAAACGCTGCGGCATGTTTAATGAGATGAGCGGCCGTGTGTGACTCACGGCCGGCATGAGGGCGGTTATGCTGAAACGGACAAAATGGGTGTTCTATATCACTGTGTTTCTGACTGTGTCGGCGAGCGGGATGTTAGTACAGTCTCGTTCGTCGTCAGCGGGTGAGATCCACGATACGACCGACGCAGAAACGATTGCTCCATCTCTCACCTCCGTGCATCCGAAAGAGATCAATGACATTCTTTACAATCCCGGTATCGGATTTGCCGATTTTCATTTTGGCTTCGACAATCCACCTCCACCGGATCAACATCCGCCTCAAAGAGTCGTTTATTTCCGTTGGTTTTGGGCGGATCTGGAGCCTACGGAAGGGCAGTACAATTTCGAGCTTGTCGACAGCGTTATTCAGCAAGCGCGCGACAGAGGAGAAACGCTTGGTTTCCGTATCATGACCGAATATCGACCGGAAACCCCATGGTGGTTACTTAGCAAAGGCGTGGCCAGCGTGCAGACAAGCAGCGGCTTGATGCCTGATTATAACGATCCCATATTTTTGGAGGCGCACGAAAAACTGCTCAAGGCGTTTGGGCAGCGCTATGCAGGGTCCGCCGATATTGACCATGTGGACATCGGCAGCGTCGGCTGCTGGGGCGAGTGGAACACCGCGTGCTGTGAAAACGTCAAGGAGCTGTGTGCGCGGTACTATCCGACAGAAGAGAACCAAAGACGAATGACCGACATGTATTTCAGGCATTTTCCAAAAACGCCGCTCATTATGCTGATAGGCGGGCAACCGAAATATGCTGCCGAACGCGGAGCCGGCTGGCGAGGAGATTGCTACGGCGACTATGGCATGTTCAGTTCGACGTGGAATCACATGGACCATGCCTATGGACCTGCTTTACAAGACCCGGTGATCGGCAATGCATGGAAACGCGCGCCGGTTCATCTTGAAGTGTGTTACTACATCAAGAACTGGTATGAATGGGGATACGACATTGACAAGATTTTGCCGAAGGCTCTGGAGTGGCATGCCTCCGTCATCAATGCGAAATCATCTCCTGTCCCGAGCGAATGGAGACCAAAAGTCGATGAATTCTTGAAAAGGCTTGGATATCGAATGGTGCTCCGCGAACTAAAACACCCGTGGGAAAATCATCCCGGCGGCGATTTGAGCTTGGTTTCACGGTGGGAGAACGTCGGCGTCGCTCCTATGTATCATCAGTGGCCCATGGCCTATCGTCTTCGATCAGGCACGGATGAGACCGTTGCGCAGTGGTTGAGCGGCGCAGATCCGAGGCAATGGCTTCCGGGTGCGCGCCACGATGTGAGGGATGCGGTTGCGCTTCCGATAAATATTGCGCCGGGCATCTATTCTCTAGACGTTGGAATCCTGGACAGCGACGGTGGATCGCCTCATGTTGCATTGGCGATTGAAGGCCGGCGTCCTGATCTTTGGTATACCGTTTCAAAGATCATCGTTACATCGCCGGAATGAACGGATCATTGTGATTCTGCTCCGACTGTTGCATCTCTCTGCACGGTGCCCACTTTTACGCTTGCCTTTTGTCCCCGTACGGGTTATTCCTCTTCCGCACACTACATCGTTTTAGTTGAAGCCTTACGGGCCATCGCGCCGGTGCCTTGTCGCGCGTCCGTACGCGTGTGCTTGAATGCGGTCAAAATTCAGAAAGAAATTGTCGGTCCAGGAGGCCTTTGCTATACCAAACAAATCAGGTCGCTTCAGTGAATAATGTGAAAAACCGCGTTCAACAAGCCTGCCAGCCACTCATCAAGAGACCAACAATGCGGTTTCTGTCCGTCTTATCGTGCATTTGTGCCATGGCATTTTCTGCAGCGGCCTGCGCAATGTTCGGGTCTCCCGATGCCAAACGGGGTGATCAGCATCTTGCGGCGGGCAATTGGGAAGAAGCGAGCCTCGCCTATAGGCAGGCGCTCAAGGATGATCCGTTCGACGTGGCCCTACAGAACAAGTATGCGGTGGCACGGGAGCGAACCGCCGCGATGCATGAGGAGCGGGCTCGGGAACTCTTGAAAATGCGGCAGCTTGACCTGGCAATTGACGAGTTCAAACGTGCCATTACCATTGAACCGAGCGCGTCCGACCATCAGGACGGCCTTACCGAAGCGCTCAGACTGAAGGAAGCGCGCGATCAATACCGGGAAGCGGAACGGTTGGCTCAACTCGGGAGGGCAGGTGAAGCGTTGGAGGGTTTTTTACGCGCCGCCGAACTAGATCCGGCCCTGAAGGAAGCCCTTGAAGCGGTGTCCCGCATCACGGAAGAACAGCAAGCGCTCAACCGTGACGATCGGCGGAAGCAACCGGTCACGCTGCAATTTCGGAACGCGGGCCTGAAAGAAGTGCTCGAAGCCCTTGGGCAAGCGGCGAAGATCAATTTTGTCTTCGATAAGGATGTCCGCAACGATCCGTTCAGCGTTTCGCTTCAGGATAAGCCGTTTGATGAAGCTCTCAATCTCATTTTGAACAGCAACAGCCTCTTCGCGCAGCGGGCCTCGGCTGATCTGATCATTATCAGCCCGAATACGAAGCAGAAGCAGGAACAATATCAAGATTTAATGATTCGCACGTTTTACCTGTCGAATGCCAAGGCCAAGGACATGTTGGCTCTATTGAAGACCATGCTCGATGCCAAGCATATCCACGCGAACGAACCGCTGAACACGATCGTCATCCGAGATCAGCCGGAAAAAGTCGAATTGGCGGAGAAAATCATTTTGGCCAACGACCGGGAGGATTCAGAAGTCTTGTTCGATGTGGAGATACTGGAGGTGGATCGGACCGTCGATCAGACGTATGGACTTTCTTATCCGAAACAAATCGCGGGAGCCATCGTACCGCCAGGATTCGCCGGCGCGATCGCGGGGGACCTTGCGATGCAGTTCACATACCGTCAATTGACCAGCCTCGGTCAGGACAGCTTTCTCTTTAAGCTTCCGACCAATGTCCAGTTGGACTTTTTCAAGCAAATCACCGACGCCAAGACTTTGGCGGCTCCAAAAGTTCGGGTGGTCAACAATAAGAAGGCCGAAATCAATATCGGGGACAAGCAGCCCATCCTGCTCTCTACCACCAACGTCTTGCCCGGTCAGGCGGCCACCGGCGCTGTTCCAACAACCTCCACGGTCACGTCGATCGAATTTCGGGACACCGGCGTCAAACTGACCGTAGAGCCCGCCATTCATCTGGGGAGTGAGTTGTCGCTCAAGATGAAGGTCGAAGTGGTTCGTCTCGGAGATCAGGTACTCCTCCAAGCCTCGCCTCCGATTACGCAATTCAAGTTCGGCAACCGATCTGCCGAGACGATGCTGAATGTGCGGGACGGAGAAACGATCGTGCTCGGCGGCCTGCTACAAGAAGAAGACCGGCGCACCAAAGTCACCATTCCGTGGTTTGGAGACATTCCGTTTTTAGGCAATCTCATCAGTTCGTTCAAAACCCAACGGGTAACGACGGAAGTGATTCTGACGCTCACGCCACACATCGTGCAATCCATGCGGCCGCCGGGATTGACGACCCAGGCATTTTGGTCCGGCACGGAATCCACCTATGCGACCTCGCCGCTCTTTTTAAGTCCGGCGAGGAAAATATCGGTACCCGGTGGGCCGCTCACCGGCGGTAGGCCGGCTGCCTTGTCGGGTAAGGCGGCGGGGAGCAGTCTTAGGCAGGAATCGCTCAATTTGAAGCCGCAACTATCGGTACAGCCGGCCGATGCGGCGGTTCAGGTCGGAAAGGAATTCAGAGTAGACGTGTTCGCCGTAAAAGCTCACGGCATCAACGGTGAAATCGTGAAACTTGCCTTTGATCCGCAAGTATTGGAGTTTCGCGAAGCGGCTGAAGGAGAACTGATGGGATCGGGGCGAGGCAAATCCGCCGTTACCGTCAAATCCAAGGCCTCCGATGGAGAGATGGAACTTCGATTTCACCGGCCGTCAAGTTTGTCTAAGAACGAGGGCCGATTGTTGAGTCTGATTTTTATCGCAAAAGCCCCGGGCGTCTCTCCCGTGAACGTCACGTTACCCGGAGAAGCGGGCGACCGCGATGCTGCCGATGTCAGTGCAGGGAAAGGAGTCGTGAGGGTCCGGTGAACCAATCCGGTGTCACACTGTTTGAACTGCTCGTCACTCTGACAATCGTTACGATCATGGCTTCGGTGGCTCTGCCGTTCACCCGCGTGTCCGCTACCAGGACGAAAGAAGTGGAGCTGCACCAGAATCTTCGGGTGATCCGATCGGCCATCGATGCCTTTCGGCTGGATTGGTACCGGGAGGGCGACGTCCTCACTGGGCCGGCTTGCGTGAAGAATCGATTGACATGCAAAGATGTCACCGGCACCTACGGCTATCCGAAATCCTTGGACGTGCTGTTGGGCGTGAAGTTGACGGGCGAACAGGCGACCGTGCGCGGCGTAACGGTGAAGCGTTATTTGCGGACGATTCCACCGGATCCGATGAGTGGCCGGCCTGATTGGCTGTTTCGCTGTTACAAGGATCCGGCAAGCGCGAAAGATTGGTGCGGAGAGGATGTCTATGATGTGTCGAGCCGTAGCGAGGAATTGGCGCTCAATGGCACAAAGTATAGGGAATGGTAGGAAGCCGGGAACGCCGGAAAGCGGCTTTACCCTCATTGAGCTCATGATCGTGGTGAGCATTATCGGAATATTGGCGACGCTGGCGGTGCCTTCCTATCACAACGCCGTGGTCAAGGCGAGGGAAGGCGCGCTCAGGCAGGACCTGTTTTCATTGCGCGACGTAATCGATCAACACCGGGCCGATAAAGGCAAGTATCCGGAGACCCTGACCGCACTGGTATCCAGCGGGTACTTGCGAAGACTGCCACCCGATCCGCTCACCGGCTCCATGGATACATGGCAGGAAATGCAGGATCCCGATCAAGGCGGTGTCGTCGATGTATTTTCGGGATCCGAACTGGTCGGAACGAACGGCGTTCCTTACAACCAATGGTAATAATATGAGCTATGACTGTCAGCGGAGCGAACGCGCGATTTCTCACGCACGAGTGTGCCGTCAACTCATCGTCGCCGGGTTGTCGGCGCTTGTCTGGCTGTCCGGGTGCGCCCCGCTGCAATCCGTCGACGGGCCTGAAAGCGTCGATTTGCAGGTCACGGTGGATTCTTTGAAGTCGGCTGTGCGGGACGGACAGCGGGTGACAGCGGATCTTCGAATGGAACTGGCCGACCGACGCAAGGAACTGGCCGACGCGCATGTCGCCCGCGCGCAACTTCAGGGGATGTTGAGGGAAACCGAAAATCGATTGGCTGAAGCCCGGCATATCATTGAACTCCAACGTGAAGAATTGGTGGCGGCTCGCGTGGACCGTGAGCATGTCGAGGAAGCGGGGCGTCAGTTGCACAGCCACGTGCGACGATTGGAAAAACTTCTGGCGCATGCTAAGAGACAGAGAAATGTTCTACCTTCCGCCTATGTGCCGCGTCATTCAACTGAACTGACCCGGCCGGTACACATCTCTTCCGGGACGCCGTTGGTCGCCCAGCCGACGATGGTGACAGAACCAGCCGACCTGCGCGGAGCGACATCAAAGGAGTCTCAGCCGGAGCTTGAGAGCCAGCAGATCATCGTCGTACGAGAGGGCGAGACCTTATGGCGGTTGGCGCGGCGACACCGGGTGGACCTCGAGGAATTGCGACAATTCAACGGTCTTCAAGATGATCGTATCGTCGCGGGGTGGACACTGCGGGTGCCTGTGCCGACTCGGGAGGGCGACATGGGCGCATCCAGTCCCCAATTCATGGAGCGATAACTCGCCGGTAAAGTCCGCCATCAAACTCTGACGACTGCTTCTTCATGCCGCATTATGCTTACAGGGCCGCCCGTTCCGACGGCAGCACGTTCGACGGCCATATTGAAGGCGACGATGAGCAATTCGTTCGGGCCAAGCTGGAAGCGGACGGCCTGCTCGTATTTCGGATCTCTCGTCGGGGCGGCCGGTCCTTCGTGCCGGCCTTGGCCCTCGCGCGCTGGACCAAGCTTCCGCTCCAAGAGCTCTTGATCTTCAATCAGGAACTACTCGCTCTGGTGAAGGCGGGCCTCCCGGTATTGCGGGTGTGGGATTTATTGATCGAGCGCACGGAGAGAGCGGCGTTTCGTGAGGCGCTGCAAGGGATCCGTCAGGACATCAGGGGCGGGGCATCCGCATCTGAAGCCCTATCCAGACATCCTCAATTTTTCTCCGATCTGTATCTGGCGACAATCCGAGCGGGCGAGCAGTCGGGCAATCTGTCGGAAGTGTTGCAGCGCTACATTGCATATCTAAAACTCATGATCGGCCTTCGTCAGAAAGTGACGAAGGCATTGGCGTATCCGGCGTTTCTGATCATCGTCGGCGCGGCGGTTGTCGGATTTCTGGTCAGCTACGTCATTCCGACATTTGCCTCGGTGTACGGACAATCGGCTCGATCACTGCCGACTGCCACGCAGGCGTTGATCAAGGTGATCGAGATCGGAGGGGCTCAATTTATTCCGATTCTTGTAGTAATTGGAGCGGGGATGATCGGCGGGCATGTGTGGTATCGGACACCGGCCGGCCGGCTGACCGTGGATCGCCGGTTGCTTCAGGTGCCGATCATCGGTCCGATATTGGTCAAGCATCACACGATTCAGTTGACGAGAACCTTGGCCACCGTATTGTCCGGAGGCACCCCGCTCGTGGATGCGCTGGATATATCACGAGGCGCCGTCTCCAATCGATTTGTCGCGCGCGGACTTGTTGAGGCGGCGAGCGAAATCCGGGAAGGCAGTACGCTGGCCGCTGCGCTGGGGCGCCCCCAGATTCTCCCGAAACTTGCCCTTGAGATGATCTCCGTGGGGGAAGAGACGGGATCATTGGAGCCCATGCTTCGGGATGTTGCAGAATTTTACGACGGAGATCTGGATGTACGGTTGACTCAGCTGACGACCTGGATCGAACCCGTCCTGTTATTGATCATGGGGGTCGTGGTCGGGGGCATCGTCATCATCATGTATTTGCCGATTTTTCAAATGGCGGAAACCGTGCAGTAAGCAGCGGCGTTGTTTCGGAAATGTCTGTCATAACCCCTGCAATTCAACAAATAAGGCGAGCCACCGCATGCAACGTCATCTGACACGCCCCTCGCTTCCCGATATTCTGATACGGCAAGGGATTGTGCCTAAACGGATTCTCGATCAGGTGTTGGGTCGCTTGGGAGGAAGCGCCGCGGCGTTGGGCCATGCATTGCTTGAGGAGGGAATGATTTCCGATCAGCAATTGGCCCAAGCGCTGGCGGCACAGTACGGCTTGCCGTATGACCCGCTGACGGGATTTCGAGTGGATCAGGAGTTTTACGCGTCGATTTCCGTCAAACTCATGCGGCGGCATCCCTTCGTACCGGTGAAGGAGTGTGATGGAGTGCTGACCATCGCCATTCCCGATCCCAGCAATCTACTCGCCTTGGATGAGCTCGAGTTATTGATCAATCGTCCTATGGTTCTTGTCGTGAGCTCGCGATCCGCCATTCTCGCCGCCATCGAACGAAGCGAGGGATCAAGCCAAGCCCTGAGAGAATTGGAAGAGGAATTTCGCTCCGTGCTCGTCAAGGAAGATGAACGGGGCGAAGAGATCCTGACGGTCGATCAGAACGGCGAGGATCAAAGTCCCGCCGTAAAATTGCTCGATACGATTTTGCTCAGCGCCATGCAGCGCCGGGCCAGCGATATCCATATTGAGGCGACGGATCGGGCGACCACGGTGAAATTTCGAGTGGATGGCATTCTCGTGCCGGCGATGGATCCGCTGGATGCCAAGTTGCATCCTCCGTTGGTTTCGCGGCTGAAAGTCATGTCCGAGCTCGACATTGCAGAGCGCCGGGTGCCGCAAGACGGTAGTTTCCGCATGCGTTTGGACCGCAAGACCGTCGATTTTCGGGTATCGATTCTTCCTAGCGTATTCGGAGAATCCGTCGTCATCCGCATTTTGGACCGCGAAGCCATCACCACCGGCGTCTCCACCCTGCGGTTGGATCGTTTGGGATTTAATCCCGAGGATCTCAAACGTTTTCGGCGGGCCATCACCAGGCCCTATGGCATGGTGCTCGTGACCGGGCCCACCGGAAGCGGCAAAACGACGACGCTGTACGCCGCCATCAGCGAAATGAACACCCAGGAAGACAAGCTCATCACGATTGAGGACCCGGTCGAATACCAGCTGCCGGGCGTGGTGCAAATCCCGGTGAACGAGAAGAAAGGCCTAACGTTCGCCAGAGGCTTGCGGTCCATCCTGAGGCATGATCCTGACAAAATCATGGTCGGGGAAATCCGTGATGCGGAGACGGCGCAGATCGCCATTCAGTCCGCATTGACCGGACATTTGGTTCTCACCACGGTCCATGCGAACAATGTGTTTGACGTGATCGGACGCTTCGCCTCCATGGGGATCGATTCATACAATTTTCTAGCCGCATTGACGTGCGTTTTGGCCCAGCGGCTGATCCGGATCATCTGCCCGAATTGCCGGGATCAGGTGAAATTGGACAAGGCGCTGGCCGAAGAATCGGGATTGGAATATGAGCAGTATAAGAACGCGGTGTTTCATGAAGGGCGGGGGTGTCTGGAATGTCACGATACGGGATATCGAGGCCGGAAATGCATTACCGAATTCCTCGATTTGACCGATGAGATCAAAGAAATGATTTTAGCCGACCGCGCCTTGTCGGAGATTCGGTATCGCGCGGTGACCGACGGCATGATTACGTTGCGGCAGTCCGCGTTGAAGAAGGTGTTGAGCGGAGACACTACCCTGCGTGAGATCAACCGCGTGACCTTCAGTGAGGAACGCTAGCCCGCATTATTCATGGAGGTTCGCCACGAACTCGGGAAGGGGCGCAGCTTGGCGCGCCCGGGGAAGGTGGGTGTAAGCATCAGTCGCGTGATGAGGTCCACGGCGCGAAGAATAATGAGCGCCACGCTTGTGGACGCCGCCGAGTCGGTGAGGCGGCCGTGTCTTGCGTGTGGAGACGCGAGGGCACGAAGCATACTGAGGATCTTGGGCTGCAACTTCTGTATCCGATCGTAGTAGAAACGTTCATGGATAATGAGGGCTGAAAATGTGGGAATGGGCGCATCGGCGGCCGCATTGTGCTGTGAAGGTCGGTCCGTGTGATGTCGCATGGGCGGAGATGCATCGGGATTGGAGGGGACGCGTGCGATATCGGAACCGGGTTGCGCCTTTGCCCGAAGGCGTGCTTCGATTGTCGCCGCTCGAACCGAACGTGCTGAATGCTGAAGGCCTGCAGGATTGTATGCGAGGGTTGATCACTCCTTCTGGACCGGTCGGGGCTCGGTCTCATCATCTTCTGTCGAGACTGCCGCGCGCAGTGACACTCATCCTGCCGGACTTGGCCGTGCGTCTGGCGGTCCTGCATCTGCAGGAGCTGCCGGTCCGGTATGAGGAGCGTGAAGCGGTGATTCGGTGGCGATTAGGGCAAGAGCAACTCTTGTCCCTCGCGGGGGCCAAGGTGTGTTTCCAAGTATTGCCGGGAATTGAACGTGTAACCGGGGCGGCGAATACCGTGCTGGCCGTCGTGGTGCAAGAAGCGGTGCTGGAACAGTATGAATCGGTCTGCGACGCCGTCGGCTTGCTTGCCCAGCAGGTGGAAGTGTCCAGCCTCAGCCTATTTAATCTGTGGGTCCGCGCCTTGGGCGGCCCTGCCCGGCTGACGGCTGATTTTCTTTGGGTCAATGTATCGGACGGCGGATTCACGGCGCTGGTGTTTCATAAGGGCCGTCTGGTGTTCTTGCGGACGAAATTGCAAGGTGTAGGTAATCATCTCAACGGCGGCGATATGGGGTCGAGGTGGAGCGATAAAGTTATCGAAGAATGTGCCGCTTCCATGTATGCCTGCCAGCAGCATTATCCTTCTCTGGCTGTGGCGAATGTTGTGCTCGTCGGCGATGACGGTACTCATCACGGGTTGAGCGAAACACTCGCAAAGGAACTCGGCGTGACGGTGAAACATCTGGGATGGGAAGATCTTTGCCGCGGACAGGCTCAGCCGGACGCCGTCCGATCGCTTACCGCGCTGCAGGCGATGGCCGGACTGCTGTAAACCGACCGCTATGCGACCATCTATGAAGCCAGACATTGTGCAGGCGCTCTTCCGCATGGAGCAGTCGGCGCCTCGAGACCGTCTCTTCGCCGTGAATCTCAGCGGGCGATATCGGTGGTACATCGGTCCGGTTCGGGTGCTGATTGTGGCGGTCTCGGCGGTGCTCTGTCTGGTGATGTTGTGGGACCTGCGCCAAGCCTGGGAGATAGGGGAAGAGAACGAGGCCATGACGGCGACTGTTGCCCGAGTGCGGGAACAAGACAGCGAACTCCTTGCAAAAGTGGCGCGACAGGGAATGGATTTGTCCGATTCCGCCATACAGTTGCTTCCCAAAGAGGTGGCTTTTGCCAATCAACTGATCGCTAAACGAGGCTTTTCGTGGACCCGCTTTCTGAGCGAGCTTGAGCAGTCGATCCCTCCACGAATCGCCGTCAATAGCATCCGGCTAGATCCGACGAATTCCGTCGTCCATCTTACCGGGTCGGCGCTGAATCTCGAGGATGTGACCGCGCTGACCGTCATGTTCCAGGATCACGCCCGGTTTAAGGACCCTGTGTTGGGACAGCATCGGGACGTGGGCAACGGATTGGTCGAATTCGATCTTTCGCTACGATATAAGAGCCACACCTCATGAACAGTCGGCTATACGAATATCTACGAAAGCCTTATGCGCCCTTATTTCCGTTTCTCGGGGCGGCCGCTGTGCTCGCGCTCGCGGCTTATTTCATGCACACCGCCGTGCTGGAGCCGGCCGATCGGAAGCGACAGGAATTACAGGCGGCCTGGGTCTCCGCGCGCCTGCAATTAGCGAGACACAAGGACGCGCTGAAAACCAAGGAAGATCTGCGGCAGGTATGGGCGGTGTTTCCTCTGGTGAGGGATTTCGCTCCACTGGCGCTCGGTGTGACGGAAGAGGCGAAACGAGACCGCATTACTTTGCCGGCCCTCTCCTATAAAACGGAAAAGACCGAAATTCCCGATGCCACCAAGGCGGTTCTACAGGGAATCGTGACGGGCCACTATGAAGATTTGCGCAAGTTTCTCTACAATTTGGAGACGGCCCAGGAACTATTGTTCATTGAAGATCTCAATCTGGTCCGGTCCGGCAATCTTCAAGATTCGACCCTGACGTTCAATATCCGAATTGCGACTTACCTGCGGGGTGAGCCCACGCAAGTGTTGATTCTGGAGTCCGATGCACACAACCAATCGTAAACAGATTCTTCTGCTTGTTGGGCTCGGTCTGGTCTGGACCTGCCTGTTGGGATGGCAATTGCTGCACTCGGAAGAGCCGGTGCATATGCCGCTAAAGAATGTCACCGGGGCGGTTGCCGGCCCCCGGCCATCTGAGACGGTCTCGGGCGAGTTGCATGTCAATCTTGATCATCTCGCTGCCGCCGGCGGACAACGAGAGATCAGTTTTGCCACACCGCGCAATATTTTCGCGTCGTTGACCGGCAAGGGGCACACGGAGCAGGCGGTTGCCCAGGAATTGTCTCCGGAACAACGGTTGCCGACACCGGCCGAAGAACGGAAGCTTGCGGCTGCCGCCGAGTTGAATCAGTTCCGGTATCTTGGGTTTCTCCGGTTCGGCGGCGTGAAGAACGGCAAGAAAAAGGACATGGCGGTGTTGGTCCGTGAGGATGAACTTCATTTGGTGCATGCCGGCGATACGATCGAGGAGGAGGTCCTCGTGCGGTCGATCAATTCCAATCGTGTGACGCTTCAACATCTTGGTTCGCGCCTGGTTCAGGAGGTGACGGCTTCCGAAGAACCGCTTACCGGAACCCCTCAAAACTGACCGCCTCGCGCCCCTTCCTGAACGACGTATTGGACCGTTGGTTCGCTCTTCGACGGATGATATGACGCAACTCCGGCCAAGCAAACTAGATAATCGTGGCGTAACCTACCTGATGGTTATGTTTTCGATCGTCTTGATCGGTATCACATTATCCGCGGTAGGAAAGCACTGGAAAATGATCGTGCAACGAGAGAAGGAAGCCGATCTGCTCGCCAAAGGCATAGAGATTCAGAATGCATTGGCCTTTTATTCCGCCGCCATGAAGGCGGGTCGAATGGTACCGATGGAAGTCTATCCCCAATCTTTGGCCGAACTGACGCGCCTGCCCAAGCCGCATTTGCGAAGGGCTTACAAGGATCCCATGTCCGACGGAGATTGGGAGTATATTCGCGCTCCGACCGGAGGCATTATGGGGGTCCGTAGCAGGAGCACTGAAAAGCCGATCAAGGAACGAGAATTCCCGCTCGCAGTCCGCCATTTCGAAGGCCGCAAGACGTATAGAGATTGGACGTTCCAACATCCCAATCCCTCGTCGTTATCTATGCTGGTATCCCCGATGGGAATGGGGATGTCTCCCGGTTCCCCCTTCATACAGCCTGGTTCTTCTCCGATGCCCTTTCCAGTGCAGGCTCAGCCGATGTCCCAGCCATTTCCATCCGGGGATCCTCCTCTTCAGAGTCCGCCAGCCAACCCTTGACCCCGCTCTGAAGCGCACAGTATTCTTTGCTGTCGCAATGAAACCGGTAGACGATTCTTCGAGAACAGACCATGGATGACATGATTGCGGAAACAGGCGAGCGGGATCACGGCGAAGAAATTGTTTCTTCTGAAGACTATGTCGTGAGAATCGTCTCCCAGGCAAAGGCCGCTGCCGGCCGAACAGCCGTCCTTCCTTCCCTGGTAAAGAATCAAGCCCTGTTGGCAATGGCCCAAGGTCTGGATAGTCGTACGGATGAAGTGCTTGCCGCCAACGAGAAGGATCTCGATGCATTCGATTCGAGACCGGATCGCTCCGTCATGCTCGATCGGCTCCGCTTGACGCAGGAACGTGTTGCGGCGATGGCCGCCGGCATCAGAGATATTGCAAAATTACCGGATCCTCTGGGCGTCGCTCCTAAGATGTGGGCCCGACCCAACGGTATGCAAGTCGGCCGCATGCGCGTTCCCATCGGTGTCATCGGGATCATCTACGAATCGCGTCCCAACGTCACCGCCGATTCCGTCGCCCTCTGTCTCAAATCAGGCAATGTGTCGGTGTTACGAGGCGGCTCCGAGGCGCTGCAATCCAATCGGATTATCGCCCAAATTTTGGCGGAGGCGGCCGAACAGTCAGGTGTTCCGCAGGATGCCGTCAATTTCATTGACCGTCCCGAGCGCGAGATCGTCCAGCTTCTTTTGAAGCAGGATCGCTACGTGGACGTCATTATTCCGCGCGGCGGAACGTCGCTGATGAAAACAGTGTCAGAACATTCGACCATCCCGGTGATCAAGCATGATCAAGGGGTTTGTCATATGTACGTCGATGCGGATGCCGATCCGGCTATGGCGGAGGCGCTCTGCGTCAACGCCAAAGTTCAGCGGCCGTCCACGTGCAATGCCATGGAAACGTTGCTGGTCCATCAGAATATCGCCCGGACCTGGTTGGCCGGCGTCATCGAAAAGCTGACGCAAGCGGGTGTGGAAGTGCGCGGCTGTCCACGGACCTGCCAGCTGAGTGCTCAGGCGAAGCCGGCGGCGGAACAGGATTATGGGCGTGAGTTTCTAGACCTGATTCTGGCCGTCAAAATCGTGAAGAATATGGACGAGGCACTCGACCATATCGCCCAATATGGGTCCCGACACACGGAATCAATCGTAACGAACGACTATATTCGTTCCATGCGGTTTCTTCGCGAGGTGGATGCCAGTGCGGTGATGGTAAATGCGTCCACGCGGCTCAATGACGGATACCAATTCGGCTTGGGCGCGGAAATCGGGATCAGTACATCACGACTGCATGCCAGAGGTCCGATGGGGTTGGAAGAGCTTACCTGCTCCAAATTTGTCGTACTCGGCACCGGTCAGATTCGAGAGTAATGCCGGCGGCGCATTCAATTTACGCCATCCTTACCAGCCCGGATACGTTCAGCTTTCCTTCCAACCGTTCCTATGCTCGGCAATTCGATGAGTGCGGGGGACGAGTCCTTCATCTCCCCAGCGGTCATTACGTTGTCTACGGCGGACATGGCCGGCGACTCTTATTGACGGACCCTGACGGTAATTCTCTCCATGAATGCGAATGGGAAAAGAACGGGCAAGGACGGGATGTTCTGACTCGTGCAAGAGTCCGTCTTGATTGGGGACAATGGGTCGGCATCAAGCCGGGAGGACTCGTCAATACGACGACCCTTGATCTTTCTACGAAGCCCGGATGGCAGCGGCTTCGAGCGGATGACCTGCGCCACATGGCGGCTCGGGCCATGCAGGTACCGGTCGAAGAGGTGCGGTTTTTCTATGGAGAGGCGGATCTCCTGATTAATCCTCACGGGACCGCAACGATCCGGCACAGGAAAGATGCGCTGTATGTTTTGGAGGACGGCACGTTCGAGCAATGCCGCTTCATGGCCTGCATGGGAGCCATGCATTGGGACGACATTGATTTCCTGCCCGTAGTGGAATTGTTTCAGTCGTTGCTTCCCGGGACCGGTTCGGCGGTCTTTGAATTGATTCGAGGCTTGTATGATGATCAGAATGGGGGGCGTCCCGCTCCGCGCGCCTTGCGGTATCGCGGGATTCCGACCTATCCATCCGACGCCGCGTTCCGGTTGTTCAGCGCATTTTTCGCCGCCCAGGCGCCTCGCGGTGAACGGCCTTTCCCGCTGTTCATGGATCCGCCACGGTCTCATGAACTAACGTGGCTGCCGGCCGCGGACTATCCCTGCCGCTATGTAGGGGAAGCCGGGAGGCGCTGTGTCACGGTAAAGCAGCATGTCGTCGAAAAGGTGACCTTCGCCGATGACCCAGCCGGTCTTTCGTATCTTGCACCTGCCCCGCAACGGCCGGCGCCATGCGAGCGAACCGTCGAGCTGGACGGCCGTGAACTGATCCTCAACGACCGCGGGCGCCCGACACAATTGACGATCGACGAACGATGGGGTCCGTTGATCCAGACATCGGGCCGGACAGTCTCTGCCGCGCCGGTCCAGTGGTCTGATCTTTTCAGTGGGACATCTCCTCGATTGACGGGAAGCGAAGCGTTTTCGGCTGTTCATTTGTATCCGGAAGACGATACCGAGATCGGCGAACTTGCTTCGCAACCGTTCGCTGTGGATTATCTGCAAGATCTGGTCGATCAGGATCCCTCGACGGCCGCGATGGTCTCCCGGGCCGATCGAGTTCTCGTTCATTTGTTCGATGGCGCGATCGGCGGCTGTATCGATGGTCGGCGGCAGCGTAATTGCACTGTCATCTATCGGTCAGATGCCTTTGCGCAAAAACAGGCCCAGACGCTTTGGAATCGTTTCGCCTCCCTCAACCGTCTGCCGTGGCTGCGGCAGATTCGTATGTATGCTGTGGGGAAGGCTTCCTGTCCGGAGGAAGCCTATGACCTCGTGTATGAATGGATCCCGTTTTCGCTATTCGATGGACCGGCACAGATTCATGCGGCCATTGAAACCCTTGCCCGGCGGATGGCGTCAGGAGGGATCGCCTTTGTCGTCGGGCCGGGAACACTTGAGCGGGTCGGCCGACTGCACAATCTTTTGATTGAATCGAGTCAAGCAGTCGCCGAACTGCCACCGTTTCAGATGCACCGAAGCATTCTCCCGAAGGCGAGACTGAGGGCTGATCTCACGTTGTACAGAATTCGTCGTCCATAAAGGAAGCTATAGCTGTCCGTGTCCTTGCTTGTCCGTCTTATCGATGTTTGTGGGTAAGGCCTTTGACCGGATTCCCGCTTCCGCAGGCAAACTGGCCCACTACCCACCGACCCAATCGGATGACCTCTGCGGCCTGATTTGGTACAATGCCGCCCATCCATACAGCGCTCATCCAGTCTGAAGGTTTGCGACCCATCGCATTCCGTCGTGGCATGCCGGCATGGCTCGTCGCGTCAATAGAAGCGAGAGGAGTGACTTTGTGAAGATTTCAACAGCGCGCCATCGAATTATTGTGCACCCTTCTTTCGATCAGAAAGCGCTTCGCTCCCGGTCGATGCACCGGCGTCTCTCCGCTCTTCATTTCTCCAAGGACGGATTTTCCTTGATCGAGGTCATGATTGTCGTCGTCATTCTGGCGATTCTCGCGACTCTGGTGGCCCCGCATGTCATGGGCAGAACGGATGATGCCAAACGAGCGGCGGCCAAGGCGCAAATCAAGAATATCGAAAACGCGCTGCAGCTCTACAAGCTGGATAATGGCGTTTATCCGTCGAACGAACAAGGATTGAAGGCCCTGGTTGAGAAGCCGAACTCCGAACCTCGTCCCGGCAATTGGAAGGCCGGCGGATATCTGGCAAAAGTGCCGTCCGATCCGTGGGGACACCTCTACGCTTATTCGACCCCCGGCAAGCAAGGTGAATTTGAGATTATTTCCCTCGGCGCCGATGGCACACCCGGTGGGGAAGGGAAGAATGCGGATCTGAACAATTGGGAATTGGAAAAGAATTAGCGGGGTGCCGTCTTCCTGACGGCTCCCCATGATGCGGTGTTCTCCCCCCCTCAGTTCATGCCGCGATGGTCGATGTTGTCCGAGCTGGAAAGTGATTCACAGCTATCTTACGGCCTTGTTCATGATTCTCGTGGCCGGTGGCTGCGTGGAATTGAATCACCCGAGGCACAGGGCCATTCGGACTCGGCTGTGGTCCTGGTATCCGTCTATTACGGCACATTGAGAGAATGCCGGGCGGTGTTTTGGCATGAGACCGAGCATACTATTTGGGAGTTCCGGGGGTGGATTCTTTTAAGCAGAACGGGCATTTGGACGGAGTGTTCTCGGCAATGAACCTTCGGCAGCAAGCGGGACACTCCCAAACGAATGTGGCTTGCGGAGGACTGATCGGCGTAAGAGGGGCGTTCGACTGATCGGGATATTCCATAATAGCCTACGGATGATCAAATGTGTTGGATAGTGGTGCGGATTGTTCCACGTGCGCGACTGACCTCCTGTGGCCGGCGGCTAGTCTTCAAGGGTAGAGATATCGCCCACATCCTGTCCCAGTTCCTTTGCCTTGAGCACTCGCCGCATGATCTTGCCGGATCGAGTTTTGGGCAGTGATGGAACGATATCGATCTCCTGGGGAACCGCAATCTTACCCAGCTCCTTCAGCACGTGGTCCTTTAGAGATTGAATCAACTCCTTGCTCTCCTGTTGCCCCTGCTTCAGAATCACGAAGGCCTTGATCGATTCGCCGGCGGTTCGATGCGGCTTTCCGATGACGGCTGCCTCGGCGACCGCCGCATGTCCGACCAGCGCGCTTTCGACCTCTGCCGTGCCGATGCGGTTGCCCGCTACTTTGATCACATCATCCGCCCGCCCCATGAACCAGAGATAGCCATCCGCATCCTTGCGGCAGACGTCTCCGGCCGTGTAGCAGTTCGGAATGGTATTCCAATAGACCTTGTACCGATCCGGATCTTTATAGATGGTGCGCATCATCGACGGCCAGGGTTTCTTAATGACGGCAAAGCCGCCGGCGTTCGCGGGCAGGCTGCGGCCTTCCCGGTCTACGACATCGGCCTCGATCCCGGGAAATGCCCTGGTGGCGGACCCCGGCTTCAGCGGTACGCAGGGCAGGGGTGTGACCAGAATGGCTCCCGTTTCAGTCTGCCACCAAGTATCCATGATCGGCTTATTGCCGCCGGTTACCCGATAAAACCATTCCCATGCTTCCGGATTGATCGGTTCTCCGACGCTTCCAAGGATGCGCAAGGTAGAGAGATCATACTTCTTCGGCCATTCTTCCCCATACTTCATCAATAAACGGATGGCGGTCGGCGTCGTGTAAAAGATGGAAACGCCGTAGCGTTCGATAAGGTCCCACCACCGACCGGGATTCGGATAGTCCGGTTTGCCTTCGGCCATCAAAATGGTTGCACCATTGAGGAGCGGGCCGTACACGATATAGCTGTGACCGGTCACCCAGCCGGGATCGGCGACGCAAAAATACACGTCCTCTTCCTTGAGATCGAACACGTACTTGGTGGTGAGGTAGGTGCCCACCATATAGCCACCGTGCACATGGACTACGCCTTTCGGCTTGCCGGTCGTCCCCGAGGTATACAGAATGTACAGCGGATGTTCGGCGTCGAGCGGCACGGCCTCGCAAATCGCCCGTTCTCCTTTGAGCCAGTCATGCCAATCCACTTCCTTTGATGAGGCCAAGGGGAGCGCCGGCTTCTCCCGCCTGACGACGACCACCGTCTCCACGCTACCGCAACCGGACACGGCCTGATCAACGACCGCTTTGAGATGGATGATCTTGCCGCGATCGTATCCTACATCCGCCGTGATGACAGCGCGGGCCTCCGCATCCTGAATACGGCTGGCAAGGGCGGGAGCGCTGAATCCGGAATAGACGACGCTGTGAATGACACCGATTCGGGCGCAGGCCAGCATTGCGATGACCTGTTCCGGAATCTTGGGGAGATAAATTGTAACTCGGTCACCTGCGCCCAGGCCAAGCGCCTTGAGCGCATTGGCGCACCGGTTGACTTGCCTCAACAGCTCCCCGTAGGTAAAGACGCGCTCGTCTCCGTTTTCCCCCACCCAGATCAACGCGACTTTATTGCGTCGCCAGGTCTTCGCATGTCGGTCCAGGCAATTGTAGGAAATGTTGCAGGTGGCGCCGACAAACCATTTGGCCCAGGGGTACTGCCAGTCCAGCACCTGGTCCCAGGGGGTGAACCACTCGAGCTCCTCCGCAGCCTTGGCCCAAAATCCTTCCGGGTCTGCAATCGACTGGGTGTAGTAAGACTCATAATCTTTAATGTAGGCTGTCTCGACGGTCGCCGCGGTTGGACGGACCATCCGGCCTGCTTTCAGCAAAGAGTCGATTTTCTCTTCCATCTTCGCGTCTCCATGCCTTGTTCGTGGCGGACCGCGGTTAGTTGCCAGGCCGCGGAGCGAACAGGGCGCATTATGCTCAAGGTCTTGGTGAACTGCAACCCTGCCGTCTTTTCAGGCGGCCGGTTGAGCGCCGAGGATCTCCGGCAAGAGACCGCCCGCGCATTTCTTGACAGTGCCTAGGACTCACGGGTAGGCTGAACCGGTAGCACTGGTGTCTATCTCTTTCTCTTTCGCACGTATGCGCACGCTAGCCAGTCAGGTTCGCAGTCGATGGTTCCTGCGGGTCATTCTTGCCTTCAGTTGCGTGGCGGTGTTCAGCCCGTTCATTGCGACGCCTCAGGTCGGCAAACCTGAAGGAATCTATTATAAGTCGTGGGGACTGATTATCGGGGTCGAGAACTATCTGGTCGCGCCCAAGATGCGGGGTGCCATTGAGCGAGGCAAGGAGGTCGCGGCTGCCTTGCGGCGGCTGGGATTTGATGAGGTCGTTGAGATTTACGATAAAGACGCCAGCTCAAAGCGATTGCTCCAGATGCTGACGGATTATCTGCCTCGCAAGGTCGGGCGTCAGGACCGCGTCGTTATCTTTTTTGCAGGCCATGCGGGAGTAACCTCCGAAGCCCCGGGGAAGGAGATGGGATACTTGGTTCCGTGGGATTCGCAGCTCAACAATGTCTCAAAGTCGGTCACTCTCGATCATTTGAAGGAATTCAGCCGCCGCATTGCCTCAAAGCACACCTTGTTCCTGCTTGACGCAGGAATCAGGGGCTGGGAAATTACGGCGCCGCAGCAGTTGTCCCTTGAGGGACGGCTGGCGCCGGAAGAAGACACGGAGAAACGCGCTGTGCAGGCCCTCGTTGCGTCGGAGAAGGGCGAGCCGTCGGCTCACGAGGATGGGCAAAGCGTCTTTGTGGCGGCTCTTCTCGCCGGATTACAGGGAGCGGCCGACACCAACAAAAACGGCTGGCTGATGGCCACCGAACTCGGCGACTATGTGCAGCGACGGGTCGAAGAAGAATCGAAGGGTGCACAACATCCGAAGTTCGTGCAACTCGACGGAGACGGCGATACCATTCTGATTGAAGGGAAAAAGGCGGCGTTTCAACTGGGCGCCGAGCCGCAGAATGAGGCGGACCGGTCAAGAGCGGCCAGGACGCAGTACGAACAGGCGTTCAGTCTCCTCCAGCAGCAGAAGTCTGCAGAAGAAGCTTTGGAACGGCTGAACCGGGCCATTGCCTATGATCCGACATTCGGCGATGCCTATGTCCTCAAAAGCTTTATTCGTCTCGAGGTGTTGCCCGACATTGAAGAGGCCCTTTCCATGGCGCAGCTCGCCGTGAAACACGCGCCTGAAAATCCAGACTCCTTCTACACGCTGGGCCTGATATTGGAAAAGCAAGGGAAGTACAGCGAGGCTGAGCAGGCGATGAGACAGGCTCTGGAGGTGAATCCGGCCTACACTGACGTGTATTTCTCTCTCGGCACACTGTATGCCGATCATCTCCACGATCAGCCTAAATCCGTGGACGCCTTCAAGCGGTACCTGGATTTGGGGGGACAAAGTGAACGGGCCGAGGCGGCCGTTCGCCGGAGCCAAGTCCCGTCGTCAGAACAACCTGCCCCTTAATCCTTTCCTCCTCCCTTCATATATCCGAGGCCGATCTTCAGCGCTCGACGGGTGATTTCCGCCCAGCGAGCTTGAGGGTACTCCGCCAGTGCCGCCGCCGCCTTCGGGTCCTGAATATCGAGTTCAAGGATGCGAATGATGCCGTCTTGAATCTGTACGTCCGCCACAGTAGATCCTCCTCGCTTCTATTTTGTCGTATCGAGCCAATCAGGAAGCGCTGCTTGCGTTGACTCCCCCAGGGGTGCATGCTAGCATAATTTCCTAAGTTTTGAGACTTTGTCGGCGCTAGCCAGGCTGTCATCGATGTTTCGACCACCAACCACCATCGTTTCCTCGACAGTTTATCATCTGACACATCGAAGGAGGTCGCGTATGAGCAACGGACGAGGACTGTTCGCCAAGGCAACCGGATCCGGGCTGCTGCTGTTGTTGGTTGTCGGGCTCGCGGCATGCGGTGGACCTCCGACGTGGGTCAAAAAAGGATCCGGCGCCTACAATGATAAGAGCGACAAATCGTTTTATGGCGTCGGGTCCGTCGTCGGCGTGCGCAATGAACCGTTGGCCTGGGATACGGCTGAAAACCGGGCGCGCGCCGAGATTGCCAAAACCTTCGAAACCTACACCGCCTATTTGATGCGGGATTATGCCGCCTCCACGACAGCCGGCGATTTTTCCCGGAACAGTGAAGAACAAAATGTCGAACGGGCCATCAAGACATTTTCTGCGGTCACTCTCAACGGCGTCAAGCCGATCGATCGGTATAAAGACGGCAAAACCGGCACCTACTATGTGCTGACGAAACTGAGCCTGGAAGACATGAAGAATAATCTGGATCAAGCCAAAGAATTGAACGCTCAGGTGCGCGATTACGTCAGAAAGAACGCGGATCGCCTGTTCGAGCGTTTGGAGAAAGAAGAAGAAAAAAGAGCCATGCCGTAGTTCTCGCATCTCTGCCATGATCATTCTTTATGAAGGGAGGTGCCATGGTCCATGGGCTGTTGAACGTGGGTCAGCGTCTTTGCGTCTCGCTTGCTCTGATGGGGACAATCGTAGGACCGGCCGGCTGCGGTCATGAAACGAAGGTCACGAGAGTCGATACCGGTGTCGTGACCGATCTCAGCGGACGCTGGAATGACACGGATTCCCGAATGGTGGCCGAGACCATGGTCAAGGAATCGCTCTCGAGTCCATGGCTCGATAATTTTACGCGGGCTAAGAGCCGCCAGCCGGTCGTCGTTGTCGGGACCGTTCTGAATCGAAGCCATGAGCATATCGATGTGCAAACATTCATCACCGATCTGTCGCGGGAGTTGACGAATTCTCAAAAGGTAGCGTTTGTCGCCGGGAAAGGCGAGCGCGATGAGGTGAGAGAAGAACGCCGTGAACAGGCCATCTATGCCAGAGAGGATATGCAGAAAGCGCCGGGCAAAGAGATCGGCGCCGACTATATGATGAAGGGCGCGATCTCGACGATTCTTGATGAAGCCGAGGGAGTGAAAGCCGTCCTTTATCAGATTGATCTGGAAATGATCGATCTGGAAAACAACGTCAAGTCCTGGTTCGGACAGAAGAAAATCAAGAAGGTGGTCGAGCGGAAACGGTCGGTATTTTAGCCCTCACATCCCGCGTGATGCTCTCGCGCTCATGTTGGACGGCCTCTTATTTCAGAGGCCGTTTCATCGGTAAGCATTTCCTCCCTCCTATTGTTGCCGTTCTTCTTGCCGCATGTAGTTCGTTCGATCCCTACCGGTTGGTCGATCAAAACCTTCTTGCCAATAATCCCAAGCGAGCCGACGCAGTCATCGAACAGGCCGAAAAGGAATACGGATCGCGGAGCCGTTTGCTGTATCAAATGGATCGCGGCATGACTCTCCACCTGGCGGGGGAATATGTCCGAAGCAATGTAGAACTGGAGAAGGCGGACCGTGAAGTCGAACGCCTGTATACCAGGAGCATACGCGGCGAGACCGCCGCCTTCCTGACCAATGATACGCTGTTGCCGTATGAAGGAGATCCGTATGAGCATGTGATGATCAATGTCATCAAAGCGTTAAACTATGCTGGATTGGGACAGCTGACGGAGGCGTTGGTGGAAGCCAGACAAATCGATCATCGCTTGAATGTCTTGTCGGACCGGGCTAAGAGCAAAGATTCCTATCGGGACGATGCCTTTGCCCGATATCTCTCCGGTGTGCTGTATGAAGCCAGTGGGGATATCAACAATGCGTTTATCGCGTACCGGAACGCGTATGAGGCCTATGACGCGGCGCGAGCCTGGTCCCGCGTGCCGCCACCGTCGATGCTGCACGCCGATTTGCTCCGTACCAGTGAAGCGCTCCATCTCAACCAGGAATTCGAAGAGTACCGTCGGCAATTTCCCGGGGCGACCTGGATGTCTCACGACATGCAACAACAACTGGCTCAGGTAGTGGTGATTGGCTATAATGGCCGCGCACCTCGCAAGGAGGATCAATTTTTCGATCTGCCTATCAGCCTTGATGCCTTGCAGTTAGTGTTGCTGAATAAGGGCGTCATCCACTATTCCAATCGGCAGCCGAATCGTGCCGCCGACAGTCTTCTGTACGGGCTGAACGGGCGGGTTGTGCGCGTCGCGCTGCCGCGGCTAATCCCTCAAAAAAGTCAGGTTTCCTATGAGGAGGTGACAGTGACCGGCAAGGCCGGCGCTCCTTACACGGCTCATTCGCAATTGATGCAAAATACAACCGCATTGGCGGAGAAGGCTCTTTCTGAACGATTTGCCGGCCTCGCGACCAAGGCCGTAGCCCGCGCCGCCGTGAAGTTCGCCGCGGCGGAAGCCGCGACACGTGGCGCGCAGCAGGCGGTGAACAAGGACGATGCCCCATGGGTGGGTCTGGCCGTGGCCTTATTGACCAAAGGGCTGGCGGTGGCGTCGGAAGAATCGGATAAGCGAAGCTGGCGAACGCTCCCGGATGAAATTCAAATTGCACGTCTCTGGGTGCCGGCCGGCGACTACGATGTCCGGATCAAGCCGGTAGGCGCAGGCATGGGAGGCGCTGTCGCGGAGAAGACCATCTCGATTATGTTGAAGGAAGGAGAGACAAAGTTCTTCATCGAGCGGGTCGTGCGATGAGAAGTTTGTCGGCGGCTCCGCGAGCCGCCATGAAGCTCATGATCGCCCTTAGTCTGTTGCTGACTCTGGCCGATTGCTGGCAAGGGGAGAGGGTTCGTCCATCTTGGGTAGAGGGTACGAGCCCGGAGTTTCCACCGTCTCGGTATCTGGTCGGTGTCGGCCAAGCCGATACCAGGTCTGGAGCGGAGGAACAGGCCTATGCCGCGGTATCGAAAATATTTAACGTGGAGGTCGAAGCTCAATCCAAGGACTGGGAATCCTATCTGATCGTCGAAGGTCGATCGCATACCGCAACGGAACGGCGCCTCGCGTTGGAAAAAGTTACACGGGTGTCCACCGACAAGGTTTTGGAGAATGTGCGTATTTTGGATGCATGGTTTGACCCGAAAAACAGACAGTATTATGCTTTAGCCGGCATGGATAAGACGCAGGCCGAAGCGGCATTCACCGAGCGGATACGCGAATTGGATGACACCGTCGCCGCTCAACTCAATGAGGCCAACCGGACGCCGGACAAACTGTCACGCGCGAGAAATCTCAAGCGGGCTGCAAGAAACCTCGTTGTCCGGGAAGCGTATAATGCGGACCTGCGGGTGATCCGGGCGAACGGCCAGGGAAACCAGGCCGGGTATCGCGTTGCCGACTTGATGAATGAATTGGAACAGTTTCTCGCCGGAAATCTGGCGGTCTCGGTAGATTTCGACGGGGATCAGGCGGAGCCCGCACGGCGAGCCTTGATCGAGGGGTTGACCCGTGAGGGGCTGTCCGTGGGAAGGTCATCCGCACCGACGAATGACGGTGTCTATGAGGACGGCCTGAAGCCGGAATTGTTGGTAACCGGGACCGTTCGCGTATGGCCACTCGATGTTCGGGATCCGCAGTTCAAGTATGTGCGATGGTGCAGCGATGCAGTGATCGAGGAGATCCCAACCAAGCGGATGATCGGTGCGATTTCCAAAGGGGGCAAGGAGGGACATCTGACCGAACGGGAAGCGGTGGCAAAAGCCGTTCGTGTTATGCAACAGGAATTCTCCTCCGAGCTCGCACATTCGATTGCCGGCTATGTTTATGGCGATATGGAATTGCCGCCGGCTTCCGGCACACCTCCAGGCTGTCCCCGTGATGAGCGCCTGGAGCGCTCGGGTGTTCCGCATCAATAACCTTCCACAGAGGAGTGCGAATGAAGAAATCAGCGACGACGAAGTCCAGTGACGCAGAGAATGACGGCGCGCCCCGCCGACGGATGCCCAGCCGGATCATGAAAAAGCGGCTTCGCGAGCGTCTGGCTTCCGACACGCAATTGGTCAACGATGGGGGGATCGTCGGCATCTTTCGCCGGCAGGGATACTATGAAGAGCTTCCGTTGGACGAGCTACAGGATCGTCTATCCAAGCTGCAGTCTCCTTTGGCGGAGAGCTTGCTGAAGGGGAGGGCTTGAGATGCCATATTACTATTTTGATTCCACCGCGCTCGTCAAACGGTACAGCATGGAGCGGGGCACCAGGATCGTGAACAAGCTCATGGTAAAGCGCGGCAAAGTCGCCATTCTTCCCATGTGGACCGTGACCGATCTCTATTCCATTTTCTCATGCCGGGCTCAACAGGGAGAAATCACGCGAGACGATTGTTATTGCGTCCTTTATAAATTCGAGATGGAATCAAAGCAGGGCCTGTTCCAATATATTGCTCCGACCATGGACACCTATCTGAGTTCGAAGGAGCTGATTCTGGACTATCCGGGATTACGGGCCCAACAACTACTTCATCTGGCTCTGGCGTTGGAACTCAAACCGCTCCGACTTACCGTCGTCAGCGCGGACAAGCAGCTCTTGGCGGCCTGCAGGCCCGCGGGGCTTCATATTATCAATCCGGAAGATGATTGAGCCGGCGGTTTTCCGAAGGAACGGTTCAAGGCCTACTCAGACGCATTGGAAATCGGTTTGCATGGAGCTTAAGACGGTCAGCCAAGTTTCGGCGGCCTGGCGCAGTTCATGCGCCTGGTGGCTCACTCGTCGATCGTCGGCGCCGGTCGATACGGTTGCGGCAAGCAGTTGCAGTGAATGATCGACTTCCGTCTGACCGAGCCGGAGGCTTCCGCAGACACCGGATGAGGCGGGCAATTCTCCGCCGGCCCGCCGGAACAAAGCCAAGGCTCTGTAGCCGTGCTCTTGGGAGCGGAACAGATGTTCCGCCCCCTGGAACATTTGACTCCGAAGCGCATCAGTCTCCCGCTTCGCCAGATGCAGGGCCATTAAGGCGGCCCGGCCCATGGTCATGGCGGCTCCATCAGCGTCTTCATTGGCCATGGCGTCCTCCGCTTTGATGCGTAGACGTTCCAACTCTGCTTCATCCCCCATAACTTGCGAGTAAGCTAGGGGCGCTCCCTGAACAAGCCACAAGGAGACCCCCATCAGAATGACCGGGACGGCCCACCGAATCAAGCCACGGTGCCCGGGAAGTGAGGATTTGGTTCGTGTAGACGTTATTGAAGATATTCCCACGTATCGATCTGTTTGATGCTCCAATTGACCGCTTCTTTGAGCTTGACCAATTTCGGGTCCGCATCGTTGTCCCGCACCTGGTAGAGCGACTTCTGAAGTGAAAACAACGGATCGTACGCACGACGATCCGGCAATTTACCCAAGGCCCAGGCGACCTCCGTCTTGACCCCCACATCATCGGTCTTGAGGGTCGCGAGCAGCGGCTCAATAATGGAAAAATCGCCATGCAGCGCGCCGGCGATACCGAGTGCCTTGGCGGCCGAGGCCTGAAGTTCCGGCGGCCCTGACTGCATGGTCTGGACTAGAACCGGGATGGTGTCTTTCTGTCCGATATTGCCGAGCGCCAGGGCGGCGGCCTTCGCCATCTCGATATCCGGGCCTTGGAGAGCTGCCAGCAGGCGGGGAACCGACTCAGCAGAAAAGAGATAGCCGAATAAGTTAATCAGCTTAATTTTTCGCGCCGACGGCGTGGCTGGATCGTCATAGAGCTTAAAAAGCCGCTCCTCCTGACCCCACTCGGCGGTGATCAGCGCGGGGAAATCATACTCCTCCAGGCGTTCTTTCAATTTCACCATGGCATAGGCTGCCGGGTCCCCGGCGTTTTCTTTCTGGGCCGCCTGTTCGGCGTCGGCAAAGTCGGTCCGGACCTCTTTGCGCCATCCCATTTTCTTGCCTTCCAAGAGGTATGACAATTGGCAGGCGGGGCCTTTCCAAACCCTCGATGGAGAGTCGGGTAAATCAGCATCGCTTCCCATATTTGTCGTCCCCTCCCAGGTCTTATGCTGCTCGCACTTCACCCTGAACACCACGTCATGCGGCTGAGCATTGTCCGTGGTGACCGTATAGCCGAATTCTTTCAAACGAGTGACAACGACCTGGCGCAATGGCTCTGCATCAAGGGGGCCTTTGTCGGCGATCGCCAAGACATCGGCCAGCACTGATTGGATCTTTTCAATCTTGCTCTTTTGTTCGGGAGTGAAAGCCTCGCGTCGTGCCCACCCGTCGGTGGCAAGACCGATCAATAAAAGAAATGAACAGGCCCAGATAAATGCCTTCATGGCTGCCTCCTGTCGTGCGCCCCGGCTTTATACGTTCACTCTACCGGACCGGCAATTGACTCGGCAAGCCGCAAGTTGAAGGGGTGGTCTGTGGACAGTATAATCGACCGCTCATGTTACGAGAAAAACGCATCGGTTTTATCGGAGGCGGGAATATGTCCGAGGCTCTGATCGGGGGGCTGCTTCGGACGGGTCTCGCGGATCGAGAGCAACTCCTGGTTAGCGATATTGTATCCGCGCGGCGTGATTTCCTGGCGGACCGGTTCGGAATTAAAACGTTTAATGCGAATAAATCCGCGGTGGTGGGGTGCCGGGTCATTGTCCTTGCTGTCGAGCCTCAACTACTAGATGAAGTTTTGGAAGAACTCCGGACAGCCATTGCTTCCGAGACACTTATCGTGTCGGTGGCGGCAGGATATCCGATGGCGCGGATTATGCGGCGATTGAGCGGCGCCGAACGAATCGTCCGAGCCATGCCCAATACGCCTTCCATTATCGGCGAGGGAGTGACGGCGTTGGCCTATGCCGGGCAACTGACCGAGGAGGATCGAGCCGTTGTCCGGGCGATCTTCGAATCGGTCGGCACGGCCGTCGTCATAGAGGAGCGGTTGATGGACGCGGTAACGGGGTTGAGCGGAAGCGGGCCCGCCTATGTCTACATGATGATCGAGGCGCTGGCGGATGGCGGCGTGAAGATGGGACTGCCTCGCCAAACTGCCGCTGCGCTCGCGGCGCAGACAGTCGCCGGCGCCGCGCGCATGTTACTCTCAGCTCAGGAGCACCCGGCAGTGCTCAAGGATCGCGTGGCCTCCGCGGGTGGGACGACGATCGCGGGTCTCCACGCGCTGGAAAAAGGCAAATTGCGCGCGACTCTTATGTCGGCAGTCGAGGCGGCGACGGACCGTTCACGTGAGTTAGGTCAAGAATGTACTTCAAGCCAAGGAGAATGAACCGTGCAATATTGGGTAAAAGTGGTGTTCGTTGATAATCAAGAACTTGTCGTGAAGGATGCCGTCAGACACACGATCAGCGAAGATATGGAAGTGTTGGAGGTCGATTCCGCCAAGGAAGTCATCATCGTTCCGATGAAGCAAATCAAATATATCGCCTGCGACGCAACCGTGTTCTCCAGGAAATCAAGTAGTTAGAAATCGCTTCTGGGCTATGGTCAGTTTTGGCCTGCGTTGCCCGGAGTCCACCTTTCGGAAGTCATACCCTCATATCTCGCCCTACTTCTGAGTACTTCCATTGCGGCGGCGGGGCAGAGCGGGGCTCTCTGCTATACTTTATTCATTGCCGTTCGTTTGGTAACCCTTTTCGTCACTATACTGGAAAGTTTGCGGCTCAGTCAGGGTTTCCCTGATACCGGCCTACATAGATTGAGTAGCATACTGGAAGCTACTAGGGCCTCTTAAGCTTGGCATTGTTGCTTAGCCTACGGGCTGGCTGTGTATCGAAGGAGGAATAGCATATGCCTAATGAGGCGCTTAGTGCTGTGCCTATTCAAATTGTGAAGCAACGCGATTGCCGTATCCTAGACAGCCGAGAAGTAGCTGATTTTCAGCAGGACGGCTTCCTGAAAATCACCTCATTCAGTCCATCGACTGACATTGCCCAAGTGCGAGCTATCATTGACCACGCCTATGCTGATCAAGGGCGGGAGTTTGGTGCGCAAGATAATCTCTTGCATCGAGCCCCTGAATTGAGACGAAGTTCGGTATATCAGGCCTGTTGCGCCATTGCCAAACAACTGTTAGGCACAACGACCCGGTATGTATGCGATCAAGCCCTTTATAAAGAGCCTCATGGAAAGCATGGCACACCTTGGCACCAGGATGGTGCATTTCACGGCCAATTTGCCAACAACACTATCGCTTTCTGGATTCCCTTCCAGGATGTCACAGTCGAGAATGGCTGCTTGCATTTTATCCCTCTTCGAAAGCGCAGGGTCTTGTTACCCCATCGCCCCTCATATCCAAATGATTATCGCTCTCTTATGACGGACCACGTGGACGCCTCGGAAGGCGGCGCTTGCTCGCTTTCTGTAGGTGAAGCCACTGTCCATGGGTCGCTTACCCTCCATATGGCTCTCGCTAACCGCACGGATTTTATTCGTCGCGTTTGGACGCTGACCTTCACGCCGTGGGGCCAATGGGGGTTTCTCACTCCCTCCCGTTTGCTGAATCGAGCGAGGACACTAGTGAGTCGCGTTGGACATAGGTGACCGCTCAGATAGCCGATGACCTGTCGGCACTCCCTGGTTCCCAGCTTCGGAAGGCCGATACTTCATGCCTGCGATTGTCGGGATATTTCTGCTTCTGATATTGGCTCCGCTCACGCTACTGGTCTTGTACCAGTGGTTCCTCGCGGTGGTTTCGTTTTTCTACCGCCCTCCCATGCCCGATTCTACGGACAAACAGACGCGGTTTCTCATATTGATTCCGGCCCACAATGAGGAGGTGGGGATAGTCAGTACGCTGGAAAGCCTGCGATATCTGAATTATGCGAGCGAACATTATCGAGTTCTTGTCATTGCCGATCGATGCACTGATGAGACAGCTGCTGTTGTGCGCAGCAAGAATGCCCAGTGTTTTGAAAGATCCGAGGGAATATCCGGAAAAGGAGCAGCCCTTGCCTGGGGCATTCAAGAGGCGAGAAACGCTCAGATTGACTTTGATGCGGTTGTCATCATTGATGCTGATACACGCGCAGACCGCAATCTCCTATCGGCTTTTGATGTAGAGTTCAGGGCTGGACGTCAGGTTCAACAGGGCTATAACTACATTTCAAATCCCTGGGACAGCCCATTTACACGAATCATGGCCGTGACAGGTGTATTGAGAAACGGGCGGTATTATGTCGGGAAAACGGCTATCGGACTCGCGGGAATGCTAACCGGCACCGGAATGTGCCTGGGCGCAGAGGTATTGAAACGGCATGGATGGACGGCTTTATCCGTTGGGGAAGACTGGGAATATTCAGTTGAACTCCTGTTAAAAGGTGAAAGGATCCACTTCAATCCATTGGCGAAGACCTATGCGAAGGAATCAGAAAATTTCACGCAAGCATCGGATCAACGGTTGAGGTGGGCGAGTGGTCGGTATGCCGTCATCGGAGCCAAAATGTGGATGCTGATCCGACAGGGGATCCGGACGCGATCACTCACGCTTCTTGATTCGGCTGTGACCCTTGTCGCACCGAACTATTCGAGCCAAGCATCGCTGACATTGCTCTGTCTCATTGGAAGTTGGATGAACACAGCGAATCCATTCGGGGGAATTTCCTTCTATTGGGCCGAGACCCTCTTTGCGGCGATCGCAGGCTATTTTGTGCTGGGGATGTTCTCCATGGAGGCACCGGGAAAAGCATTGAGTGGGCTGTTGCTGGTACCTATTTTTTTGCCGTGGCGCTTTACCATTGAGTTGCTTGGAATGCTGGGCTACGGTCGGCACAATTGGGGGCGAAGGGCCCGCACCGCGGTTGCATCGTACGATGTGCAGCAGCTCGTCCACAATGAAGATCCCAAAGTGTGTAAGGTCTTCAACGGAAAGACTTACAACGCATGAGGATCCATAATCGGCCGGCGGACCACTTCGGTGAATGCACCGAAGTTCGATTCCTGTCCAGGATTCACCGCGGCAAACTCTGGTCGCCTTATCTGCATCAGTTTTCTAGAAGGTTAGATCGCATTGGGCGAGGAGTTCGCGGTACCGTTCGTATTGTATGCCGAGCCTTAAGGCCATATCTGCGGAGAACCCGCAGGCATACAAGAAGGCGCGCATCTGTGGGCCTGTGAAATGAACCCCATGTTGATGGATATAGATGCTGGCGTCACAAAACCGCATGTAATCCACGGGTCGTAGCTGCGTCTTATCGGCGGAGTCGGCAAAGCGCTGAAGCATTTCTCGGACATTTCGCATGTCATCGTAGATACTACATAACGTAGTCTCAAATAGTTAGGTCCTTATGGCCTCTTAGATCAACCATTTTCGGTCCTAGCTCAAGTACGTAATATCGATCCGAAAATCTCTCTGGCATATGGATATAGGCGTGAATTTGCCGAAAGATGGACGCCTGTTGTCAATTGGAGAGAGGCGCCTGTGATCGATTTCCAGGGGGGCGGGCTCTGCGTTACTTCCGAGACTCCACCGGGTCCCACTCGTGATCCCGCTCCACTGCCGCGGTGAGTCGCTCGAAGATATCGGGAATGGCACCCGTCACCCTGCTCCAGTTGGAAATCATCGGTACGCCGAGAGGGTCTTCTATAAAGGTCTCGGTGGCCAGTCTCATGCCCTTTAGGAACACCTCAACAGCCGATCGCTCTTCGTGGCGATCGAACTGCAAGCTGTTGATCGCCGCATCATTTTCGTAGCGGTTGATCGCGTCTTGAGCCGCTTGCAAATACGTGGCGCGCAGCGTTTTTAATCCCGCTTCCGACAGCACCATTCCTTCACTGGCCAGGTTTCTGAACAACGACTTGGTGATATCTACGCACATTTTTAACAGGCCCTGGTCGGCATTATCCGGTGACAGGATTTGATGTTTATGTTCGTAGGCGTCGGCAATGTCGGCTTGACAGATCCGCCGCAACGCACAATTGCGGTAGACTTCCGAAAGAACGCCGACTTCTAAGCCCCAGTCGCCGGGGATTCGATTGATCCAGGCCAGGTCCCGCACCATGGCAAATTCTCCGGCGAGAGGATATCGAAAGCTGTCCAGAAACGTGAGCAGGGCATGGTTGCCGAAGACCTGCTGCAAGCTTCGAATAATGGGCGTGAGATAGAGCCTGGTGACCCGCCCGTGCAGACGATTGGTGACGCGGCTGTAGTATCCCTTGCAGAATTCATAACCGAGGCTGGGATGCACGATCGGATAACAGAGGCGTGCCAGATACTCCCGATTGTAGCTTAGGATGTCACAGTCATGCAGCGCAATGACGCTGCTCTGCGCGCGGGCCAGTACATAACCGAAGGCCATCCAGCAACCTCTGCCCTTTCCCTGCAGTCCGGTGTCGATCTCACTGCATGAAAGCAATTTGAGAATGTCCTGAATGCCCGAGCCGTCGTTCCACACAATGCGGACCCGTTGGGGAAGGATGGAAAAGAATTGTTTCGCCAGCCTGAACTCCAGGGCCGAAGCCCGATCCAAGGAGACAACGATTTCGTTCAGATAGCGGATATCTTTCAGGACGTGAACAATATTCTTCAGCGCCGGATTTTCCAGTTCGGAATAGAGTGATGGGAGGACGAGCGCAATCGGCGCATTGGCCGCGTGTCTCTCCAATTCCTTTTCCAATCGATCGAGATTTGAGGGCCCCAGCCGGTGAAGGACGGTCACCACGCCGTTTTGATGAAAATCGGACATGTATCCTCCGTCGAAACAACCAATAATTTGAACGAGTGCACGGCGTGCGGTCACCAGAAGCTAGCGTTGGAGAGGCGCGGCCCCACCAAGTGGATGACTGGGCGGGGCGGTCTGGAGATTATTGCTATTGCGCCGGGGGGATAACCTTACTCGTCGCAACCGCTTTGACAATCTTCGCTCGTTTGATCGATTCAAGAAAACGGTCCGGCGGTTCCGGCTTCGGCAGCGTAACTTCGACGGGATACCATCCGGAGTTTATGGGACCTTTCTTGATGCCTTTGATTTCCTGAATCAGATCCTCAATGCTTTTCTCCGGTGTCCCGTCTTGAAACGAGACCCAAAACAGGAAAGCCTGGGGATCGGCCTCACGGAGCGCTTCGGCGACTTGATGCGGAGGAGCCTCCTTGGGCGATTCCGCTCTCGCGACCGCAGAGGATTTCGACGGGGTGGTGGCCTTCGCGATTTCGATCGTGGCGAGCGCCAGCCGCGCGTGCAATTCCCGGTTTTTCCCCTCCAACAGTGCCACCTGTTTGATGAGCGTCTCGTTGACCGATTTGACCGAATGTAATTCTTGCCGCAACACCCGCTGATCGGCCTCGGTCTTACTGAACGCGACTCGCACACCGCTTTGGACTTCCTCGGCGACGCCGGCTTTGACCGCTTGCAGCTCTCCCTGCGCCGTCACTACTTGAGCCGAGAGCTTCTGCTGCGTTTGCGAGACCGCGTCAACCTGGCGGCTCAATTGAGAGAACTGCTCCTGGCCGTTCTTTGCCGACGTCACGGCCGCTTGCTGATTGTCGGCTACCTGGCTCAGTCGCTGTTCCAGCCGGCCGAATTGTTCTTGCATCGCCTGCTGGGTGCTCCGATGCTCCTCCAGTAGGACGGTTGATTGATCCGGTCCCAACCAACCGGGAACGCGATCCGTCAACAAAGCGGCGACCGCGACAACCAATGCAAGTTGAACCATCGCGAAGGTGGAATTCCATGCGGGCCGGCGAAGGCCCAGTTCAAGCGCCGGCGACCACAAGGCTGTTCCGGCGAGGCGCGCCCACCAGGAAGGCGTCCGCTGGTAGCTCACTTTGGCGGAGCCTCCTTCGAACTTATTCTGAATCAAAATATGGAGGCACCCCCGGTCGACCGGGATACGGGCATTTTTTATTCCGGATTCCGGAGCGGACACGCCTCCGATGAGTGTGCCGGATTCGTTCCGCAATTCCAGGTTCTGAATGCTGCGTTCGCGGCTCGTGAACGAATAGCTCGGATCGGACTTGGTGCAATCCACCGTTCCGACGCATTCATGGTTGACGAAAATCTGCACCCGGTCGGGCCGCTCCTCACGGACCCGGTTCGGCTGATCCTCCAGTGCGTTAAGCAGATGTTCGCGATAGTCTTTGAGTTCTTGTTCCATGAGTCCGTCCTCCTCGCTCGCTGCCGAAGAGTGCCATCACGCCGCCCTTCTTGAGCGGTTGAATATGGAGGTTGACGCGAAGTTTCTCGCCGTTTGTAAATTCCCGCCGACGCCGGTCGGCCACCTCAACAAAACAGTTATGACAAAAAGCCAAATGCCAAATCCGATAGTCATGCCCATAGTCGTCATCGAACAATTGGCCCCACTTCTGTCCCGATAAGCAAGGGTAATGCTCCGGCTCGCTTTTTCGATAGTGTGTTTGAAGCAAGTGAAGCAATCTATCGACCTCAGAGTTCAGCCGCTCCGGCTGATCTCGCTGCTGTTCTTCCAACAGTTTCAAATCACTGTCGGTGATGCCCGTTTCCAGCATGGTCCGATGCCAGCCGGACTGGCGCCACCGCTCAAAGTTCTTATATACCCGCTGGCTTTCCGCCTGTCCGAACCCGAGGAGGCGCACGACGTTTGCTTGGCCGAATCCATAGATATGGTAAAAAAGCGCCATCAACGCGTCCCGACTCACCACTGCACGAGAGGCGAGGCCATCGAGAAATCGGCCTACCGGCGTCAATAATTCTTTGTGATAACACAGCGGGTCCGGTTGGCTGAATGATTTGGCAATTAGACTATCCAAGAGAAAAAACGGCCTGCACGGTACCTCCGTTCTGCCGTAGACCAGAAACCGTTCGACCAGTTCATAACCCCACCGAAGGGCCAGCTTCTCATGAGTAATGTCATCGACCCATTGGCCCGTCTCGCGAAGAAAGCGTCTGGTTTGCGTGGTGGCTCGGTCCAAAAACTCCGGCAAACAGCTGAGGACCAACTGATCGAAGTCGCTTTCATTCGATACCACACTGTTGAGCTTGGTGGAAAGCGTCTGGCTATCCCTCATCATGGCACCCGGGCGACTTCCAAATATACCGTTATGTTGGCCGTTTACCGATGGAAATGCAATACGACAAGTTACCCTCCATTACAACCATATTTGTCCATGAGGGTCAATGGCATAGACAGGGGCGGTGGCTCCTATGGACGATCGGTGGACAGGCGATGCGCCAGCCGTCGCGCCAATCGACTCATGGCCGGCGACCGATCGGCCGGGTCCAAGAGAACATTGAGCACGTACGGTTGAGCCTTGTCGGCAAGGGCTTTGGAAAGGGCTTGAACAAACTCGCCGTGAGTGGAGATCCGGACTCCTTGACCCCCGCCCATCAATTCGCAAATGCGCTCATACCGCCATTCATGGATATCGTTGAATGGTCCTTCAAGAATCTGCCGGTCAGTCGAATATCCATGATTATTCAATACGATGATTATGGGGGACTGACCGTATCGTATACAGGTAGCAAACTCCGTACCGGTCATCTGAAATGCCCCGTCGCCGACCAAGACGATGGGGCGAAGCGAGGGGTCAGCAAATCCAGCGCCGACGGCAGCCGGGACGGCAAAGCCCATGGAGGCATAGTACGCGGGTGACAGAAACTCAAAGCGCCGGTGGATATGCAGGTCAACAGACGCGAACAGCGATTCTCCCACGTCCGCAATGACCAATGTCTCTTCATCCAGCGCTCCGTCCAGATGGCGAAATATACCTTGTAAGGTTACTGACGCGTGAAGCGGGGGCATCGGCTCGTCCGCCAGACTGGAAGTCGGCAACGGTCGTGATTCAAACGTCGGCAAGTCAGTAGCGGCCAGCGCTTTGACGAAATCCTCGAATCGGATGGTATCGTACCGGTGATGTCTGATCGCGATGCGGTCTGCGGTTGCATGTATCGTATGACCGTTGGAGAAGAGGGAGGACCGGGAGTCCAAGTCTTCGACATCCGACAAGATGGAGCCCAGGATCAACAGACAGTCGGTCTGATTGATGAACGCCTTGATGTCATCCCGCGCGACAAGTCCGCTGTAGACGCCGACATACAGGGGGTGATCCTCCCGGATCACGGACTTTCCGAGCAGCGTGGACGCAATCGGGATATTAAGCCGTTCAACGAGTCGAGTCAGTTCATCGTGGAGGCCGAAGCGCCCTACTTCCGCCCCGGCGAGAATGACAGGCCGTTCGGCCGACGCCAGCATGCTCCGAACCTCGTCCACGGCCTCCGCCAATGCGGCTGAATCGGTGTCCTCGTTTTCCATGTGACCTGAAGAAGTCGGAGGGGCCAATGGAGCGTGAACCATATCCCGCGGGATCTCGAGATAAATTGGGCGGCGATACCGGAGGAGGGCGGCGAAAGCCCGGTCCATGTCCCGCTCCGCTGTGATTGGGTCATCGAGGCTAACCGCCGCAACCGTCATCCGTTCAAAAACTTCCCGCTGAGTCGAGAAATCGCGGACCATATGGTGCAGATATGGATGGCGTGCTCGTTCAGATAATCCGGGAGAGCCGGTCAATAAGACGACGGGCGACCGTTCGGCGTATGCGCAGGCAATGGCATTGACCGTATTGAGGCCCCCGACGCAATAGGTCACACAGAGCGCTCCGATGCCGTTGATGCGGGCATAGGCGTCGGCGGCAAAGCCGGCACAGTCCTCCCGCGTGGTGCCGATATGTCTAATCGGCGATGTGTCAATGAGCTGGTACAAGTCCAGAACATAATCACCGGGGATGCCGAAGATATGCCGGACTCCAAGCCGGTAGAGCCGGTCAAGAACTGCGGTGCCGATTGTCTGCCGGGTCGTCATGGCGGATATCTCCAATTGATCATGCGCGTATCGCGGCGCGGGCTCAGGAAATCATAGCCGGGGCCGCGCGTCAAGGCAGCGCACGCCCGGTATACAAGTTTACCATCGGGCCGGACGACGACTGCCGGGCCAGTTTATTCTTGACGGCAGCGCCCTCCGGCGGGAATAAGTAGCTCATGGACGGACAGTCCTCACTTCCGACGGGCCGCATCCGACTTTCTCCACAACATCCGGATCCGCGCCACACCGGACATCCATGGATCTACGCGGGGCATGTCCAAGACACCTTCGGCCCGTTACAGGCGGGCGATGTGGTGGACGTTTATACCTCACGCAAACAGTTTTGCGGTCGCGGATTCTACAATCCTCATTCAAAAATTCGTGTGCGTCTCTTGACCGATCGCGAAGAAGCGATTGACGAAGCATTTATCCGTGCCAGGCTTGATGCGGCCTGGCGCCTGAGACAACGGTTGGTGACTGGGAGCAATGCCTATCGACTGGTCTACGGCGAGAGCGATCTTTTGCCGGGGCTTGTGGTGGATCAATATCACGATGTCGCAGTGATGCAAACACTCAGTTACGGATTGGATCGCCGGAAGGATCTGCTGGTCGATGTGTTGGTCGAGACGCGAGGCTTGCGGGCCCTCTATCTACGGAATGATGCGAAAAGTCGCGCGCTGGAAGGATTGCCATTGGAACGTGGTTGCCTTCACGGAGAATTGAGTGCGCCGATCGACATCTTTGAGGGAGAGGCGCGTTTCTTGGTCGATGTCGCGGAAGGACAGAAAACGGGATGGTTCTGTGATCAGCGGGAAAATCGAGCGGCGGCTGCGAAACTGGCGAAGGATTTGGATGTGCTGGAGGTGTTTTGCCATACCGGTGCATTCGGAGTGCGTGCCGCGCTTCAGGGTGCGCGCACGGTCGAGGGCATCGATGCCAGCGAGGCTGCCTTGGATTTGGCGCAACGGCATGCGGTGAAGAATAAGGTGGAAGGGCGTTGTCTTTATCGGCGAGCCGATGCCTTCGATGAACTGCGGCTATTGGAGCAATCGGGCCGTCGCTACGGCCTCGTGATTCTGGACCCGCCCGCGTTTGCGCGAAGCCGCCATGCTGTTCGACATGCGGTGGCCGGATATAAGGACCTGAATTTGCGCGCGTTCAAGCTGCTGGCGCCGGAAGGATTTCTCGTGAGTTGCTCATGCTCGCAACATGTGCCGGAAGAGGAATTCTGGAATGTCATCTTGGCGGCGGCTCGCGATGCGCGTCGGCCGATCCGGCTCATCGAACAGCGTTCCCAGGGGCCGGATCATCCCGTGTTGGGCGCGATGCCTGAAACCAAGTATTTGAAATGTTTCCTCGTCCAGGCCTTATAGCGCTATGAAAGATCGGCGCGAGCCCGCTGAGCCCCAGACTTCTCGTCCCCTCGTCCCGGCCTCAGTCAATTTGCCGGAGATTACCCCCAAAGCGGTTGTGCTTGCCGTCGTATTATCGGCCTTGCTTGCAGCAGCTAATGCATATCTCGGACTCTTTGCCGGGATGACCGTTTCTGCTTCCATTCCCGCCGCGGTGGTCTCCATGGCCGTTCTGAGATTCTTTCGCCGCTCTAATATTCTGGAAAACAACATTGTGCAAACGGCGGCCTCTTCCGGAGAGGCCCTCGCGGCCGGAGTGATTTTTACAATCCCTGGTTTGTTGCTCATTGAGTATTGGACGGTTTTTGATTATTGGCAGACGATGGTGGTGGCTCTGGTCGGTGGATTGCTCGGGGTGCTCTTCACTATCCCGTTACGGCGCGCACTGATCGGTCACCCGTCTCTACGCTTTCCCGAAGGCGTGGCGACGGCCGAAGTACTGAAAGTCGGCGCGCGGGGTTCAACGGCTCGGCCGGGGGCGATCCGCTCTTTGCTGACCGCGGCGGTTGCCGGCGGAGCCGTAAAGTTTGCCGAGAGCGGCCTTCGGCTCTGGAGCGATTCAATGGAAGGGGCGACGCAGGTCGGTCGATCTATTTTCTATGGAGGGATCAACCTGTCGCCGGCCTTGCTGGCGGTTGGGTTCATCGTCGGATTGCGCACGGCGATCGTGGTGTTTCTTGGAGGGATCTTAGGCTGGCTCGTGTTGATTCCCATGGACGGACTCCTCGGTGATCCGGTGACAGAGTTGACCGGCGTGAGTGGGGCAAAGGTGATTTGGGGCCGGCACGTCCGCTATGTAGGCATCGGTGCCATGCTGGTCGGTGGATTATGGACCCTGATTCAAGTGCGTGGTCCTATCGTGGAGGGCCTCAATCGGCTTGTATTGGCCTATCGCGCCCAACCACTTTCAGAGCGGAGAGAAGCCGTCCTTCGCACGGAACAAGATGCCAAACCATCGTGGGTCATCGGGCTGGCGGGCGTGTCTCTTGTCCTCATGGTGGGCGTCTACCAGGCCGTGCTTGCGAACATCACCGTGGCGGTGCTTCTTACCGGCATTATGGCCGTTGCCGCTTTCCTGTTTTCTGCCGTGGCGGCGTACATGGCGGGTCTGGTGGGGAGTTCAAGCAACCCGGTATCAGGAGTGACCATTGCCACGATCATGATGGCATCCCTGCTGTTGGTTCTCGTTCTTGGACCGGGAAATCCAGCCGGTCCGGCTGCAGCGCTGTTGGTGGCGGCCGTGGTCTGCTGTGCCGCAGCCATGGGAGGGGACAATTTGCAGGATCTGAAAACGGGACACCTGGTCGGCGCAACGCCCTGGAAGCAACAAGTTATGCAGGTAGTCGGTGTGGCATCGGCTGCCGTCGTCATCGTGCCGATACTTTCGCTGCTCCATGTCAAATATGGAATCGGGGAGGCATCCGCCGTTCATCCCCATCCGTTGAGCGCCCCTCAGGCGACGTTGATGGCCAACTTGGCGCGCGGAGTGTTCGGCGGCAGCCTGCCTTGGCATCTGGTCGGGTTGGGCGCGGTGATTGGGCTCGCAGTCGTGACGATTGATCAGCGGTTGGCGGCAAAGAACTCATTGTTTCGTCTGCCGGCGCTTGCGGTGGCGTTGGGCATGTACTTGCCGCTGAAACTGTCTGCTGCCATCTGTCTCGGAGGCCTTTTGGCCGAATTGTCTCATCGTCGATATGGAGATCGGGCCTCAGGGACGATGGAAAACGAGGCAGGAATCTTGGTTGCGGCGGGTCTTGTGACGGGAGAGGCGCTGATGGGAATTGTTTTGGCCTTACCCGTTGCGCTAAGTAGCCAATGGCCCTCCATTGGCTCCGATCCTTTTCAGGTATACGAAGTTCCTCCGTTCGGCGGCTGGCCCGGACTATTGGCATTGGCCGGGATTGCATTCTTTCTGTATCGGAGCAATGCGGGGATGCCGACTCCGCCTAGGCAACGGATGGAGTGAAGACTAGTCGCTAGGCGGCTCGAAATGTCCTGGAGGACGTGATTGCCAGGGGAGGGCGGTTTGCCGGGCTTGCTTGAGAAGACTTTTCAGATTGACCTCGGCCGCCCGGACGAGCTTGGCGTCTCCACATTCGAGCAGCGCTGTGAGCAGCGCATACAGCGAACGATTGCCGCGGTTGCCTTCCCGGATTCGGGCTATTAGGGGGTCGGCTTGCCATGGAGCCGGGTGCCATGCCGAATCATGTTCTTCCGGATCGTCATCCTTGAATAGTAAGTCAAATTCGGCCGGATCCGTGTGCAACCATGCCGCTGGAATTCCAAGGCCTTGTGCCACGAGTTCCATGGTCGAGAGGTTGATCTGGCGGTCATCCGTCTCGATCGCATCAATAGACTGAACCGAAAGGCCCGTTTTTGCGGCGAGTTCCTCCACTGACTGCTGTCGGGATAACCGCCAAGCCTGTATGAAGAGTCCCCCTCCGGGCATGGAGGGGATCATAGCGAAAACGGTCAATGACCGCAACGCCATGGAATTGTTTAATGATCATGATTTACCAGCCAAATTATAGGCTTAGGACGCTGTCCACCTATCTAGAACAATTCAGCCGATTCAGGTAAAATGAGCAATCAGCCGTGGCGAGGAGGAAGTTATTATGCTGGGAACAGATATTCGTGGGATCATGGCCGAAGAAGAAGAAGTGCAACGCCGACAGGAGGCATTGCGTTCATTGATGTCCATGCGGGCGAGGCTGCTCCGCGAATCGCTGGAACAAAGGATTAGACGGGCAAGGAGCAGCGGCGACTGGATCAATCTCTCTCGCGCCGAGTGCGCCGATATTTATAAGGAAGAACGTGTGCATCTGCGTGCTCAAATCGAACAACTTCGGGTTGAACGAGACCGGACCAGAGGCAAGCTGAGCGCATTAAAACGGGCGAAGGCACGGGCTCAACGGATTCGTGCGGCGGAAGCTGCGTCGGGTAGAAAGCGGAAGTGACCGCTGCGGCAGTTATTCCAGCCTTCCGCTGCATGCGCGGTATAGCCGGTATCCATTCTACCATTGGCGGACCACTTTCCCCATCTTCCACGAGCGAAGGCCGGGCTCATACGCGATCTATGCGAGCGAAAGCGCACGCGAGATCATGAGCAAGCCTTCGTCGTTGAAGGGGTTCATCCTGTTGTTGAACTCCTCCGCAAACAATCTCCAGCAGTTTCCCTGATCGCCACGTCTTGTGACTTCCTTCGCAAGCAACCCGCCGATGTTGTGAGGGTGCTCCTTCGTTCCCATGCTCCGGTGTACGAAGTGAACGACGCCTCTTTTGACCGCCTCTCCGATGTTGAGTCAGCCCAGGGCATCCTGGCGATCGTGAAAAAACCTGTCTGGAGCGAGCGAGCCGTTTTCCACCAGCCGCAGATCTTCGGATTATTCGGCGAGCATATTCAAGATCCAGGCAATGTCGGAACGCTGATTCGACTTGCTGTGGCGTTAGGCATCAGCGGACTTTGGCTGACCAGGGACTCGGCCGATGTTTTCAATCCAAAAGTCGTTCGCGCCACGGCAGGTGCCGTGCTGAGCTTGCCGATCTTTCATTGCTCTGACTCGGAGCATTTCGACCAACATCAATGTGCTGTCTTGGCTTCGGAGTCTCCATCCTCCGAATCGATGCCAATACGCGAAATTCATAGCATCCCTGCCCGTACCATCGTGGCGGTAGGCAATGAAAGCCGAGGTTTGGCAAAGCGCACGCTCGACAGTGCGGCCCTGCGCGTTCATATCCCGCTGCAAGGAAATGTGGATTCACTCAATGTTGCCGTGGCGGCAGCTATTATCTTGTTTCACTTGAGCGGACTACCTCGCGAACCGTGAGCCGCATATCCAATGGATGGTTCGACGGACAGAGAATGTATATCGGGTGCACATGCTTCGATTTATTTGGAACAGAGATGCTGTTATGCTTGGATAGTTACTAAAGGGTTCGACGAGTCTTGGGAGTGCGTGTTGTCCGACGGGGAGGATCAGGACTGATGATCAGATTGCGGTACACCTCGCTCCCTACATGGCCATCTCTCGCCTGGTTGGCTAGATGCCTCAGAGGAGAATCATTTATTGATGTGTATCACGGTTCCCGAGTCGAGGTCACCGAGGAGTTTTTTGCGGAATCGGTATGGGCGGGGAACTATGAAGAAGGAGGATTCGATCAGACCGACATCGTAGCCGGTAGCGGCGGGAGATGCCGGGGTTCCGGCATTGTCTTCGTCTCATCAGGCTCAACCGTAGACCGCCTGCATTCCATCGAGACTCATGAGGCCGCTTGGGTCTCCAATTCCTTCACCTGTCTGCTTACAGCAGTCGATGGTTCATTACCCCCAAACTACGAAGGATACTTCCGGGACTTTGAGTCGATTATTCGTGGCCTCGCCGCCTATCGGCGGTGGTTCGACACATCGGCAGGTCGGATGACGTTGACCTATTTTGACAATGTAGTCTGGGACCGGCAATCGCTGAGGATTGAAGCTAAACCTGTTTTGCCTCGCAATCTCTCTGTATTTGCGGAATACCGAACTTTTCTTGAATCGTCATTGGCGCAAGCCACTATAAACCGCCTGAGTCCCGGTCGCAGGCATGCATTGGATATTCGCAGCACGGCGTCATCTGGGTATGATTCCACTACTGTAACCGCACTGGTGAAACAATATGGATGTCAGGAGGTCATTTGCTTTGACCGGGCCAGGGGTGGGGATCCGGACAGCGGAGCCGCCGTGGTTCAAGCATTGGGCATGAGACCGCTCATATTATGCCGTGATGCTTGGACTAAGAGTGTGTTTCCAGAAGCAGTGTTTCTCAGCTCAGACAGTAAGGGCGAGGATGTCTACTTCAAGAGCACGGAGCCTTACCTCACAGGGACCGTTCTTTTCACGGGATTTGCCGGCGGGAAGATGTGGAAGAAGCGGCCGGTCGATCTCAGCGAGAACATCATCCGGGAGGATCAATCAGGGTTATCCCTCACCGAGTATCGTCTGCACGCCGGGTTTATTCACTGCGCGCTTCCTTTCTGGGGGATTCGCCAAGTGCGGGAGGTCAACCACATGAGTAATCTACCGGAAATGGATCCTTGGGATTTTCCTCCGACCTATTCAAAACCGTTTTGTCGCAGGGTATTGGAAGAAGCAGGCATTCCTCGCGACCTATTCGGGCTCCGCAATCGCGCTGCGTCGGTCCTTCTTTGGAAAAATGACAGCTTTATGACATGGGATTCCATGAAGAATTATGTTGCCTGGCTTCGGAGGCAGGGCGATGATGTGCCCTTCTTGGCCAAATGTCCTCCAGCCGTGGGCGTTTTTCTTGACGCCATGCTCTGCGGCGGGCTCTATCGTTTTGAATCTGCATGCGCCGGTCTTCTGAATACTGTCAGCGGCGTGCGTGGCGGTTGGAGAATCGAGCGCCTTATGTCGTTAGGAAAGCTTGCCTCTATGCCGGACAATCCGCTTTTCCTTCGACGATATGTGTTTCCGTGGGCCGTGCACAGGGTAAAGGCCTCATACGAGCTGAACCCCGTCCCTTGGAAGGTCTAATCCGTCGCTCCGCGCTTCAGCCGCATTGCGAACCGGATATCGAGCGGGGACTCGAAGTGAGGCGAGGTCGTTACCCATCGATATGCGCCGGGATGGGTTAGGATTTTCGGATCTTAGCGAATTGCCGCCCTATTCTGAAGAAGATCGTCGTAGTCTCTCTGTGTCGCGATTCATCGCTTCCATCCTGAAAAATACCAGTTGAATTCTCTAAGTATAGATGGCGCACGCGCTGCGACTCACGTTGCTATTTAAACTGTAAGCGGGTGTAGTGTGGTGCCGAGGGACAGAATCGAACTGTCGACACCAGCCTTTTCAGGGCTGTGCTCTGCCAACTGAGCTACCTCGGCACGCAAAGGTGAGGAAGGCAGAGCCGATTCATCTAACAGGAACGGCCACCAAAATCAAGGGGATCAGCGGGTGGGATGACACCGAACTTCTGCGACGGATTTGGGTCTGACGATTTCTTCAGGATGATTATGTGACAGCGCGTGAATGCGAGGTGTATGGCGGAGAGGGCGGGATTTGAACCCGCGACAGAGCTTTTGGCCCTGTGACGGTTTAGCAAACCGTTGCCTTCGGCCGCTCGGCCACCTCTCCACAGGACAGCACATCGCCGCTCGAGGATACGAGATGGCGTGCTAATTTTCAGTAGGAGGGATAATACCTCACTTACCGGAAGCCGCTCAAGTGATTTGGTCGTTCTTCGAGCAGGACATTTGATGCGCTGTCGTCGGAAGGAATCACCTGTTATCGCACAAAAAGACGGCTGACTGCGATTTGTTCTACATCCAGAGGATTCGTCCCAGATCGTCATCTAATTCTTTCGGACGTTGGCATTGAGTGCAGCGGGCAAAAATCCGATTGTCATCAGAAGCCGAGGTCGCACGAAGGATAAGTTGATACTTATAACCACCGCAGAACGGGCAAGCCTTTCCTTTCAACTCTCTACGGATCGAGCCGATCTTTCCAAATTGTCGATGCATCGTATCCTCCCGTCTAGAAGAGAAGTTTAGACCGTTGGGAAGATACTGTTCGGGCTCGATGGTCGATATACCGTGGAGGATGGGGCATCACCCAATCAAAAGAAGGGACGGTGATACATTGAAGGTTTATTCAAATATGCATTACATTTAAAAACAATATCCTAAACTCTACACATAAAGTACAGCTCTAGTATTTTCTGGTGATGCAAGGAGACAAACAAAAACATGAGGTTTATGGGTGAAGGCAGATCTCACCAGGAGGATGCCGAGATCTCTTGCTGCCCTGGGGTGGGCACGGCCAAAGCAGACACCTTCACCTGTGTTTAATGAAACACGAAATCCGGCTAGTGACAAGTCAGTAATAGACCTAGGCGGAGGAGAAGAACGCGAGAGCCGATAATAGAGGAATGAAGAACGGGATGTGCTCGTCGAGTCAACTCAATATGGCGGAGGGGGCGAGATTTGAACTCGCGGTCCAGTTACCCGGACTCCGGTTTTCAAGACCGGCACGTTCGGCCGCTCCGTCACCCCTCCACACCAAGATTGCGACGAATGTAATTTTTGCCGCGGCTTCTTCCGGAACGACTGGCTGATTTCAAGCGTTATCGGATCTTACGCGTCCGATTCGTTCATGTAACGACGAAGCAACATTGTGTGCATATCAGGATTGTGTGAGACGCTCTATTCCTCCCATATACGGTTTCAGCCCTTCGGGAACCAGAACGGATCCATCCGGCTGTTGATACTGTTCGAGCAGCGCCACCATGGTTCGACCGACGGCCAGTCCCGATCCGTTCAACGTATGAACAAAATCCGGTTTGGTTTCCTTCGTGGCACGGCCTGGTCTAAATCGGATGCCGGCGCGCCGAGCTTGGAACGCCTCGAAATTGCTGCACGAGGATATTTCTCGAAACGTATTCTGGGACGGCACCCATACTTCAATATCATAGGTCTTGGCCGCCGCAAAACCTATATCTCCCGTGCAAAGCGCCATCACGCGATAATGCAGTCCCAGGTGCTGCAAAATAGATTCCGCATTGGCGGTCAACCGCTCCAGCTCTTCATACGAGTCTTCGGGCCTGGTCAGGCAGACGAGTTCGACTTTATTGAATTGATGTAGGCGGATGAGCCCCTTGGTGTCTTTCCCATAAGACCCTGCTTCACGCCGAAAACACGGTGTGTAGGCGGTGTAGCGGATCGGCAGCCGCTCCTCATCCAAAATCTCGTCCCGATGGATGTTCGTCACCGGTACTTCAGCCGTCGGAATCAGAAACAATTCCCCCGCCTCGACTCGGAAGAGATCCTCTTCGAACTTGGGAAGTTGTCCCGTCCCGGTCATCGATTGCCTGTTCACGAGGAATGGCGGGAGCACTTCCTGATAGCCATGCCGGCCGGTGTGATGATCGAGCATGAAGTTGATCAGTGCGCGTTCCAGCCTGGCTCCGACCCCTTTCAAGAGAGCGAACCGGGCACCGGCGATTTTTGCCGCACGATTGAAATCCAGAATGTCGAGCGCTTCCCCCAGCTCAACATGATTCCGTGCAGGACCGGTGAGCCGGGGCGGTGTTCCCCAACGCCGAACCTCGACATTCTCATCGGACGTTTTGCCTGACGGAACCGATTCGTGCGGCACATTAGGGATGCGTAATGCCAAATCCGCCAGGCGTGTTTCGGCTTCCCGCAACTGCTCTTCCATGACTTTAATCCGGGCGCCCAATTCTTTCATGGCTGCCATGGGCTCGTCCGCCGGCTGTCGCTCTCTCTTCAAGCGCGCCACCTCGTCGGACCCCTTTTTGAGCTGATGGCGATGTTGTTCCACCTGGGAGGTGAGCGTTCGCCGTTCTGCAATGATCTTGTCCAGCTCGGACCAGGCCATGTCGGCCCCGCGGTCTCCAAGCCGGTTCCGGAGCACATCAAGATGATCGCGAAGATAGCGGAGATCGTACATGCGTCTGATCGGTGCAATAAGCGGATCGGAATCTAGCATCCGGTCCGGGCTTAGTCAAATGAACAGGCCGGGTTCAATTCACGACTGATCGGCTGCCGCAGAAGAGTTGACAACGTCGTCACAGGGAGCCCACGATATCGCCATGAAAAGCATTTCCAACCCGCAGAGCCCATTCGAATCTCTCACGCGGGAGCGTCTCGAGCCATCCGGTCGGATTGAACTGCAGGTGTTCGTCGACCATACGCGCGAAATCCTCAGCCGTAACGAGAGTCCTGATCTGCCGTTTCGTTGGAGCGTGAATCCGTATCGCGGGTGCTTTCATGCCTGCGCCTATTGTTATGCTCGGCCTTCCCATGAATATTTGGGTTTCGGCGCCGGCACGGACTTCGAGTCCAAACTCGTCGTCAAACCGGACGCACCGCTTTTGCTCCGCAGGGCGTTCGACAAGCCGAGTTGGACCGGAGAGTATGTCGTGTTCTCGGGAAACACCGACTGCTATCAACCTCTGGAGGCGAAATATGGTATTACCCGCGCTTGCCTCGCGGTCTGCGCGGAATACCGAAATCCTGTCGCCATCATCACTAAGAGCGCGCTCGTCAGCCGCGATCTTGATGTACTCCACACCTTGCAGCGTGAAGCTTGGATTCAGGTCTATTTCAGCATTCCGTTTGCGGATGATGAGATCGCCCGAAAAGTCGAGCCTCAAGCGCCGTCGATTTCCAAGCGTCTGGAGGCAATGAAAATTCTGTCCGAAGCCGGAATCCGCACCGGGGTTTCGATTGCGCCGGTCATTCCCGGCCTGAACGAGGATGATATCCCGGCAGTGTTGACGCGGGCGAAGGCCGCGGGAGCGACTGCGGCCGCCTGCATCCCTCTCAGGTTGTCCGGCAATGTGGAGCCCGTGTTCTTGGAACGAATGGAAATGGCCTTTCCCGAACGGATCAATAAGATCATCAATCGCATTCGAGATGTTCGCGGCGGGAAATTGACGGAAAGCGCCTTTCATCAACGCCATCAGGGAGTCGGGACCTACTGGCAGATGATCGAACAGTTATATGAACTCAGCCGGCGCCGGGCCGGATTTTCGGACGAGGAGTGGGAGATCCCGAACACATTTCGCCGTCCCGGCGCCGAACAGATCAATCTATTCACTTGAAGGAGAGGAGACGTGAAACACAATCAGGGATTCTTACAACTCGTACAGCAGGCCAAGCAAAAGGTGCGCGAATGTTCAGTTGCCGACGTGAAGGCAAAATTAGATAGGGGCGAGCCGTTTCACTTCCTCGATGTCCGGGAAGACCATGAGTATCACGTCGATCATGCCAAAGGAGCGATCCATTTGGGAAAAGGCATCATCGAGCGGGATATCGAGACTCATATCGCGGATAAAGACGCTCCCATTATTCTCTACTGCGGGGGAGGATTCCGGTCTGCTTTGGCCGCGGACAGCCTTGGGCAGATGGGATATCGTAACGTCATTTCCATGGATGGAGGCATGAAAGCCTGGCGGGAGGCGGGCTATCCCATCGAGAAGACATCACAACGTTGAAGTGGGATTCTTCACGTCGCGAATTCTTCGCCCGCCTGGCATGCGGGCTCTCGCTTGTCCCACCGCTCATCAGCGCCCCGCGATCACTCTGGCGGCAGCTCCTGTTTGATCCGGACGGGCCTCTCGTGCCGGTGAAGCCGGTCCCTCCTAATGTCTTCACCAGAAACGGCAAATCACTCGTCGCCCTCGTACATGGAAAGAATCTCCGTGCCATGCTCCAAACAGGCCTGGGTCTCCTGGGAGGGGTCGAGCGGCTGAATCCGCAGGGCAGGAGCGTCCTCATCAAACCGAACGTGTTGAACGACCGGCCTCCGCCCTCCACGACAAGCGCGTCCGTTGTGGAGGGCGTCGTCGAAGTCTTCCAACAATCCGGTGCCAAGCACGTCACGGTGGGAGACGGGTCCGGCATCATCAGGCTGCCGACGGCCGATAATTTGATCGCCACCGGAATCCGGACGGCCGCCGAGCGCCGCGGCGCGGCGGTCCTCGCGTTGGAAGAGCAGCCCTGGGTTCGTGTCGAACCGCCGCAAGCTCAAGCCATCCGGCGGTATTTTCTCTCACGGCCGGTCTACGACGCGGATCTGTTCATCAATGTGCCGGTCATTAAAACTCACCGGTTTGCGGAATATTCGTGCAGCCTGAAGAATATTGTCGGGGTGATCCATCCTCGATACAGGCCGTCCGTCACGTTCCTGTCGGGCAACTGGCATGAACGGATTGCCGAACTGAATTTGGCCGTCCACCCGCAGTTGACGATTGCGGATGGGACCACCGTCATGATTGCGGGCGGCCCGACCAGCGGGACATCGGTCATAGCGGATCTTCTGCTCTTGAGCGGCGATCGGGTGGCGTTGGATATGATCGCGATGGGGCTCTTACGGGCATACGGAGCGTGGCCGAAAGTGCAGGGGATGCGGATCGAAGCGCAGCGGCAGATCAGGCGGGCAGCCGAGCTCGGTCTCGGTGTTCAGGAGGCGGAGCGCATTGAATTAGTGAGTCAATCGATCGAACACCGCGCGTCCGATTTCGAGCGGCTGGTGGGCCGGATTCGCGAAGACGTATTTCGGGACGGGAAGAGCGGCTGAGGCTATTTATTCACTCGGTCGAATTCCTTGATGACCAGATCGGTGAGGTCGATCGTATCTTTATTGTAGATCACGATCTTCACCGTCTGTTCGCTTCCCTTGTCCAGGACAAGCTGAAAGCCGCCTTTATCGGCCACCGTCTGCGTGGCGGCCGCGATTTTCTTCATGTATTCGTCGACGAGTTCCTTCTGTTTTGTCTGCAATTCCTGGTTAAACTCCTGCGCACGCTTCTGATAGTCCTGAATCTTGCTGCGGAACGAGGTTTCTTTGTCTTTCTTCTCAGTGTCGCTCAACTTGGGCGCCTGCTCCTTAATCTGCTTCTCAACATTCCGCAGTTCCTCCTCATCGCGCGAAAGGAGTTTCTGCCGTGTGGAGACATATTCTCGAAGTCCGTCGAGCGCCCGCTTGCCGGCTTTTGTCTTTTCCAAAATCACCTGAGGATCAATGACGCCCATCTTAAATTCTGCTGCAACACTCTCGGGCGCACCTGTAAACAGGCTGATCGCCAACAGAGCCGAGGCTGCGGCGGTTCGGCTTGCCCGGTTCAATCTCACCCTCATAGGACACTGCTCCTTTCTGCGACGGAAACATCCAGTAAACCTGTGAAGGATAGCTGCCGCATGTCGAGGTGTCAAGCGGCTGTCAACCCAATGTCAATCCACTTTAGAAATGTCCGCGTTTGATAGCCTTACCATCGCCATGAAGACGTTCACGCACGGCCCTACGTACTTATGGAACCGGCTCAGCCTCGCTGCCGCGTCATCGAGCAAAGCCATTTCTATGTGGGGTTAAATTGCAGCAAGGTGGGCGTATTGGAGTGACGGCGGATTCTGAAAGGAAGACGGTTTGACACGGGGGCGGTCGGTCGATAAGCTCGGCCTGCTGCTTCAAAATTCAGACACGGGTCTGATGAAAGGAGGTCAGGCGTGATATCAGCCGACGAGAAGGTGATTCACCAGCAGTTTATCCGAGCGCTGCAGCATGAAGCCGTCGCATGCGGCCGACCTGGCTGCGCGGGCCCTGTTGAAACCACGGACCTTTCCCAGACGCGCGATCGGCTCAAGACCTTTGACGTGCTATGCCGGCAATGCGGCTGGCATGTGCAATTGACCGGGAAGGAACAGCTGGCGCCGCAATGGGATGACGCCTCTCTGCTGATGATGGCGGATGAACATTTGATGCACCAACAGCCGTTGTGCCCGTTCGATGAGACACCGGTCGTGTTTACCTCATTGCCCAACCCGAGGCGCCGTGCCCGGTATCGTATCTCTTGCTTTTATTGTGGCAGGCAAGCGGAAATGGATTGGCCTCCGCCAGAAGCGAAGCGGTGAGAGTGGATCGTTCTGATTAACAGGTCTGACGAAGCAGGATCAGACAAAGTAGCGGCTGGTATCGAAACGATACTCGGTATTGTCCACAAGCCGGACGATGCTGTATGGATAGGCGCCTGAATCGTCCTGACAGGCGAGATCCAGCTCACGTCCGTCTTCCATCGCATTGCCTTCCGTGTCGGTGATTACGCGCACCAGCGGGCGTTCGGCGTGTACCTTGTCCGTGGCGGGCTTCAACACAACGGCCAATTGATTCGAATCGAGCAAGACTAGGGTGCCGATTGGCAAAATGCCGACGCAGTTGACGAAGAGCTTGAGGAGAATTGGATCAAACGCCTGGCCGCTCTTCGCGAACATCAATTTTAGAACATTCGGCGGTGACATCGGCTCGCGACGATAGACTCTGGATGATGTCATGGCGTCGTAGCAATCCGCGATGGTGACGATCCTGCTGGCGATGGTTTGTTTCCACGGCATCCCGAGTTTGGGATAGCCCGAGTAATCATAATTCATATGATGTTCAAATGACGCCGCCGCCATACGGGTCGGGACATTGGCCAATCCGCGCAATCCCACCAGCGAAAAGACGCCTTCGATGGGATGAGAACGCATGATGTCCCATTCTTCTTTGGTAAATTCGCCGGGCTTGTTCAGGATATCGAGTGAGATGGCGCATTTTCCTACGTCATGGAAGAGCGCCGCTAAACCGAGATCCGCCAGTTCGACTTTTGGATAGCCGGCTCGATTACCGAGAGCCATGGAGAGCAATGCCACGTTCACCGAGTGATTGTGCGTGTACTGATCATGGCAGCGGAGGTTGGCAACTCCCAGCATAGAAGCCTCATCGCGTAACATGACCTCGATGATATTCTGAATCGCCCGCTTGGCCTGTTTGAAGCTGATGGTTCCCCCGCGCCGAACCGTATGGGTCAAGTCACCGACGGCCGCGGCCGCATTGGCATATCCGCTTTTGGCTCGTCCCTTGGCCTGTTGTGCGGCATCGGCCCGCATGTCGTGGTTCCCCGGTTGCCCCGGCGACGCTGCGTCGCCGGGATGCCGGATCTGCAACACTCGCGGCTCTTCCAGCTCGATGCCTTTCACCGCCGCCTTGGTCATCGCCTCCGTCAAGTGATCCAGTGTCTGGGTATCGGGATCCAGACTGATGAAGAGATAGGCCCATTCGCGAAGGTCTTTTGATTCAACCGCCGACGAAAATGACACGCCGCCGACCTTCCATTTATTCAGAAATTCGATGATACTCGTAAACACCGCCATCTGCTGCGAACTCATTTTGAGATGGCTGTCCCCAAGAAAGAGAAAGTCATTCTGAAGACGCAGGACGATCGGCTGATCGGTCGCCAGTGTCTTGATCAGCACGAGCATGGCTTCGACCGGTTTATCGAGCGCGGCATTCTTGGGGCCGTGAATCTTGGCCGTTTTGATCAACACATTGAGCTGTGTCACCAGCTGGATGCCGAGCATCGCCAATTGCTGGTCGAGAATATCGCCCGCCTCCGATCCCTTGGCGATTTTGTTGGCCAGAGATCCTTCATGCGTGAGGATAGGATGGGCGTGCGCGTCTTCTGCGTCGGACGGAGTGACGGGACGGATGTCGTTCACGAACGCTCCTTACAAGTTGGCGATCGAGGGAGGTTTGAGCCGTTGTTGGCGGCTGGTTGCGGCCAGCGCGGCGGCGCAGGCTTGCCGGACCGCCGTCGCGCCTTTTTTCTGCCCGAGTTCAAGCGCGGCGAGAGCTGCGGGAGAGGCAAGTCTGCCCAACGCTTCTATCGCCAGCAGCGCCAATTCTTCCTTCTTTTTGCGGCCTGTCCATGACCATTCGGTGAGCAGACTCTGCCAAAACGGAATTGCCTCGTCTCCGGCTGTTTGGCGCATCGCTTGAAAGACCGCTCGTTTTTCAGACGGCGAGCGATCGTGAAATATTTCCGCGGCGACGAACGGAGACCAGCACGAGAATGGGGCGGTATACTGACCGCTGCTCAGCAGTTTCATCGCCGTCAGGCGAACGGTTTCGTCCGGGTCGTTGAGCAGCGAGACCAGCTTGACGCCGTTTCCCGCCGGTCGGAGATGCGCCAACAGTTTCAGTACGTCCTTCCGCACGTGAGCGTCGGGGTGCCGGAGCGCTTTCTCCACCGGATCGGCCAGCCGAGGATCGTTCCATTTACCGATCAAGGCCAAGAGATTACGAACATAGGCCGGACGCTTGTCGGACAGCCCGCGTACGACGGGATCGGCATTGTCTTTTGCGACGGTGGTCAGGGCTTCGACCACGATGGACTGATGGGCGGGAGACTCGAGGTTGGCCAGCAGCGAGCAGAGGGCGGGGACAATATCCCGTTTCATCGACAACAGCAGCGTGAGCAGTCCCTCCGTTCGAGGCTGCTGCGCCCTATTTAGATGGTGCTCGATCAGCTTGATCCGTTCCGGTTTCCCGAGCGCGTCGAAGAGAGCCGCCACTTGCTGTTTGTGGTCAGCCGATAGGTCGGGACGGACTGACTCGGCGTCCTGCAGCATGGCCAGCACATTTTCCAACACCGTCCATTGGCCATCGCGAATCAGTGATTCGACGACTCCTCCCCAGACGTCGAAGAGCTTCGTCAAAAGAAGAGGCGACTTTTCAGAAGCCAAGATCGCCGTCAGGATGTCGATGATATACATGGCGCCGTCTCGACCGCACTCTTCCTTGATCTCGGCCACCAGCGCGTCGCTTTCTTCCTGGGATACCTCATACCCGACGACACTTGGTTGCAGGAGCCGCCTCGCGCCCTCTGCCGCTCCGTGAGGCGAGGCGGCTCCGCCGACCGATGCCGAAGCGGCGCCCGAGCTTGCGGCCGTGCTTTTCGAAGACTGCATCCGCTCTTGATCGAGGATGTCCCTTAAGGTCGAAACGGGGGCGTCCATAAAACCGGCATGCTGCAGTTCCAACGCATCCGTGCCATACCCTGATGAACGGACGATTTCTTCGGCGGTCACCACCGTGATGGTGTTCAAGTTTCGAGCCCACAGCCTCGTGACAATGTCATCGTCATCGGCCTGCCCGGGATCGTTTGGATCCGTGCTTCCCCACAGCGCTTCCAAGAAAAAAGTAAGATCTTCCCGGCTCAGCCCTTCGCAAAAGGTGAGCTCCCGGATCCCGTCGGCGTACATTTTGAAGGCGATGCTGTCCCCGGTCGCCTCGCGGTCCTGCTGATAGACGACCTGTTCCTTGAAATGGAGTTCCGTTCGCTGGACTAAAAAGGCCAGCCTGGTGTAGGCCTCCAGATGTTTGGAAAGCTCCTCGTAAAACTGGTCAAAAAACCGCTTGGCGACCGGGTTGCCGGTTCCATAAGTACGGACTGATTTGGCAGCCTTGTCGAGGAGCTTGAGGAGCGATTTGACCGATACGACTTCCGGGTCGGTTCGCTCCGTTATTGGTGGAATATGGAGGGAAGAAGAGCCACCGGACGTTCGATTGTCCATACGTGCTAGTCCTATCCCCTGATCCGCTCTTCGTCAAGAAAATAGCCGCTCTTGACACGTGTGCGGCGCACCCGGTCCGGGCTGTTCCGGCCCGAATGTCATTGCGGCGGGGGGCGGCCATCGGTACAATCCTTGAGATGGACACAACGAATAAAATCCCGCTCATCCTGTGTTTCGGTGACAGCCTGACGGCCGGCTACCAAACCCCATCGCGCGACAATCCGAGCGGTCGAGAGACACCCTACGGTCGGTTTCTGGAAGAACTGCTCGGGGGGCGCGCCCGGATTGCTGTGAGCGGCATCTGCGGCGAAGTCACCGGCGAAATGGTCCTGAGATTTCGGTCCGATGTTCTGCAGCGGCGGCCCGACTATGTCGTCATCCTCGGCGGCACGAATGATTTGGGATGGAACGCGTCGCCGCAGGAGATCATCCGCAACCTCGTCAAAATGTACGAACTCGCGCGCGCGGCCGGCATCGTGCCGGTACCCGTGACGGTCCCCTCGCTGCGGGTTCCGGACGGGGCGGGCCATGACGAGGCCGCCTCATGGCTGGGCGGTCATCTGGCAAGACGGCAGGCGCTGAACGATCTGATCCAAGAGTATGCCCGGTCGAAGCAACTGCGGTCTGTTGATCTCTTTTCCGCCACCTCAGCCCCCGAGTCGTCGCAGCTCTGTTCCGAATACTCTAATGATGGCCTCCACTTGACTACGGAAGGCTACCGGCGATTCGCGATGCTCCTGCACGAGGAGATCTTTTCGGCCCTGCCCATCGTGTGAACGAGAACGAGCGCTTTGAATGCTGCCTGAGGCCACTGACCGCAACTTCGACCGGCTGGTTGAAACGGCCGCCGTTCCCGTGTTGGTGGAATTTTGGCAGCCCGGCTGCGGGCACTGCCGTGCCCTCATGCGGGAAATGGAAGTCTTGCAGCAGGAATTGGAAGGAAGGATAATGATCGTAGCGATGAACGTGCAGGAGAATTTCCAGATTCCGGCCGAATTGGAGATTTCGAGCTTGCCGGTTCTGGCGCTGTACGAGAACGGCGTGTTTCAGCGGTTCATCGGCGGGGTCGGAAAGAAAGACGCGGTCAGGTCCCAACTCTACTTGTCTTGATTGCGCATCCTCGGATCACAGCACGCGCCATGAGCGGCCGTCCTGTTGAATCATCCGATCCGCTTCGACCGGTCCCCATGTGCCCGCCGCATATTCGGGCAAGCGATCCAGCTTCTGCGCTTCCCATCCTTTCAAAATATCGGTGACCCACGCCCAGGACGCCTCGACTGCGTCCCGACGCATGAACCGGGAAGCATCGCCGATCATGACATCGAGCAGAAGGCGTTCATACGCCTCGGGCGAGGGCCGCCCAAAGACCTGGCTATACTGAAAATCCATTTCGACGGGATGGGTTTGAACACGGGTCCCCGGAACACGAGAGATGATCCGGAACGACAGGCCTTCATCGGGTTGGATGCGGAGCGCCAATACATTGGGCGGCAATGAATGGCGGGAATCCGCGTTGAAAAGAATCTGGGGTGTGTCCTTGAACTGAACCGCGACTTCGCTGGCTCGCTTGGGAAGGGTTTTTCCGGTCCGCAGATAAAACGGGACGCCCGACCAGCGCCAGTTCTCCACAAAACATTTCACCGCGACATATGTCTCCGTGGTGGAATCGGTTTGTACGCCCTTTTCCTTCCGATAACCGGACGCCGGCGCTCCCTGAATAGTCCCGTCTGCGTATTGAGCGCGGATGGTGAAGCGTTCGACGTCTGGTCCGACAATGGGTCGGAGGCAATGGAGCACTTCGATTTTGGCGTCCCGGACGACGTCCGGATCCAATGAATGGGGCGGTTCCATCGCTACCAGGCACAGCAGCTGAAGGAGATGGTTCTGCACCATATCGCGGAGCGCGCCGGCTTCCTCGTAATAGGCCGCGCGGGTGCCGAGGCCCTCCGCTTCGCTGACCGTGATCTGCACGTGATCGATATACTTCCGATTCCAGATGGGTTCGAAAATGCTGTTGGCGAATCGAACCACCATTAAATTTTGCACCGTCTCTTTTCCCAGATAGTGATCGATCCGAAAGATCTGGGATTCATCGAAGACCCGGCCGGTCACCGCATTGATTTCCCGCGCCGATGCGAGATCTCGGCCGACGGGCTTCTCGACGATGATGCGCGCATAGGGGGCGCCGGGATTGGAGCGGGAAGCCAGGCCGGATTTGGCGAGCCCCTCGCAAACGGAAGTAAAGGAACTGGGCGGGATGCTGAGATAAAAAATACGATTGCCGGAAAGCTGAAACTCCCGCTCGACCTTCTCCGCCCGTGCTCTCAACGCGGTATAGGTCTGCCCGTCTTCGTTGTCCCCTGATAAATAGAATAAATGTTGCTCGAATTCATGCCATTTTGCTTGATCGAGAGGCCGGCGGGAATGCGACCGCACTCCCTCCCTCGTCACTTCCCGGAATTTGTCATCCGTCATCTCTTTGCGGCCGAGCCCGATGACGGCATAGTCGGCGGGCAGGAGCCCGTCCAGCAGCAGGTTATAGAGAGCGGGAATCAATCTGCGCCGCGCCAAATCTCCCGAGCCGCCGAAGATGACAAGCGTGCAGGACTGAACCGGAGTCGGAGCCTCAGGCTCGGGCAAAATCTCGATTGGGCGGGCTGGTGCACTCATGTCTAATCCTCATGATGCGGTGACACATTGGTTAACGGCGGACGCTGTGCCCGCCGAACGCGTTACGCAACGCCGCCAGCATCTTCTCCGCAAACGACTGCTCCTGGCGTGAGCGGAAGCGCGTGAAAAGAGCGCTTGTCAACGTGGGAACGGGCACGTCCTTATCGATGGCATCCGCGATCATCCACCGTCCTTCGCCGGAATCCTGCACATAGCCCTTGAGTTGTTCCAGGCGAGGATCTTCCTTCAGCGCGGCCGCCGTCAGTTCCAAGAGCCAGGATCGAACGACGCTGCCTTGCATCCAGAGATCGGCGATCCGTGCAAGGTCCAACTTATACTCGCTCTTTGACATCAACTCAAATCCTTCGGCATAGGCCTGCATCATGCTGTATTCGATGCCGTTATGGACCATCTTTACGTAATGACCGGCTCCCGGGCCTCCCATATGAGCCCATCCTTTGGGCGGCGCCAAAGTTTGAAAGATCGGGGTCAGTCGCTTGACCGGTTCAGTCTCCCCGCCGACCATCAGGCAATACCCCACGGACAATCCCCAGATTCCGCCGCTCGTGCCGACGTCGACATAGTGCAAGTTTTTCTTCCCGAGTTCGGCCGCCCGTCTGGTATCGTCATGAAAGCGGGTGTTCCCGCCGTCGATGATGATGTCGCCCGGTTGAAGGTGAGTCGCGATGGCGTGGACCGTTTCTTCGGTCGGTGCGCCGGAGGGCACCATGACCCACACGGCTCGGGGAGCGGAAAGTTTGGCGGCCACATCAGCGAGCGAGGAGGCCCCGATGCAACCTTCTTTTTCGGCTTGCTTGGTCAATTCAGGGGCACGGTCATATACCACGACCCGATGTTGATCGCGGCGAAGCCGTGTCACCATATTCATGCCCATCTTGCCCAATCCGATGAATCCTATTTCCATAGCCGACCCTTTCTTCAACTCTTCAGCGCTCGACGGTTGATCTCTTTACTCAAGGGTTCTCGTGTGTGGACTTCCGCGGTCCCCAATCATGTCGGGTGCGATGATATCCATTCGAAACAACTAGACACAACAATGCGTTTGAGGATGGAGAAAGCGACCATGCAAGTATCTGAAAACGGCGGACTCTCTGTGAAGTGATACGCTCCTATAATGTTTTATGCAAGGAAAGAGTGGGGGATCAATCGATTCGAGCGGGCTGAGGGATGTCCTTGAAAAGCGCGCCTGCGAATTGACGGCCGGTATCGAACCGTTCTTGGAGCGTGCCGGCGGCAAGGAATCGAGCCGCCTTTTCCCCGAGGGCGGGATCACGCGATGCCATAAAACGCAGCACGTCGACCGGCGCGGTCAGCCAAAAACCGCGAAGCCGGAAAAATGCCGTTACGGATTCATCAAAGAAAATCTGAAGGAGATATTGGGCCGTCGCCGGTTTATCGACCAGGTCTTCCGCCTTCCCAAGCCAGTGGAGGCATTCCGCTTTCCATCGGATCTGTTCGTTGATGGTCGGCGCCGGCGGGCCCAGCCTGAAACGTTGCGCGGCCTTCTCAATAAGCTTGGCCGCGATTCCGTCATGGTCGTAAAGGATGCGGCCCTTCCGGAGGAGCGGCGGAAGACGCGGGGAATGGTCGATATCCTCGCTGACGGCCGTATGTTCCCCATATCGGATATCGATCAGCCGCTCGCCGACGCGTACAATCTCATGGCCTTCCCCGGAACCCTTCACCAAGACAATGAGGTCGATGTCACTATGCGCGGTTGCGGCGCGCCGCGCTCCGGATCCGACGAGAATGACGGCCGCCAGATCGCCGCCGCGTTTGCCCCGCACGTGCCTCAGCGCATGCGCCAGCGCATCGTCATATCCCGGCGGCGCGACGGGCGCCGGTTGCTCGGGGGGCGCCGGCACAGCTACGAGTTCGGCTTGGAGTTCGGCGGCGGACGGGGGCGCTCCCGGCGATTCTGAGGAGGAGGCGAGCATATCGGGTTCCATGATTTGCGGTGGCCTTCAGGGGAGCGTGGGATCTTGCGTGCGCCGGATCGTCTGGCTCAAGGCAGCCAGCCATTCGTCAAACGGCTGATCCGCTGCGACGATGATTTCCAATTTTCCATTGGGCAGCCTGCGAACCTCTCCCGAGCCTTCCGGAGACAGGGGAATCTCGACCCATTCGCGGTTAAGTCCCAGCGAGTCCGTGAGTTCAAGAATTTGACTGATTTGCTTGAATGAGACGACTTGCACGCCTGCTTCGCTCGTATTGCCTGACGGGAACAACTTGGGGCATTCTAAAGAGAGTCTCGAAAGCCTGTCAATGAAGCAGGTCAGGCGAGCACGCGGCTCAGAATCGTTCCCGCTTGCCGGATGTCCGCCGCCCCGACGTCGAGATGAGTCACGGCGCGGAATCTAGATCCCCCCACCGAGCTGACGAGAAGTCCGTCTTCTCTCAAAACGCCGGCGATGTCCGCGGAGGAACGCCCGGCCTTCCTCACCTCGAAAAAGATAATATTGGTTTCCACCTCATCGGGATTTACCGAGACCGACGGGATGGTGTGAAGGATCCGCGCCAGCTCCTTGGCATGGTTGTGATCCTCTTTCAACCGATCGATGTGATGCGTCAGCGCGTACAGGCCGGCTGCGGCAAGGACGCCCGCTTGCCGCATCGCCCCTCCATACATGCGGCGGAACCGCCTGAGCCGTTCCAGCACATCCGTCTCGTCTGTGGCGATCAACGAACCGGCCGGGGCGCCCAGTCCCTTCGACAGGCAAAACGTCACAGTCTGAAAATGTCGGGCGTATGCGTATGCCGGCACGCCGGTCGCCGCGACGGCATTGAACAGCCGCGCTCCGTCCAAGTGCATGGGAATGCCATGCCGATCCGCGACCGCCCGAATCTGTTCAACTGTGGAGAGTGGGTAAATCGAACCACCGCCGCTGTTATGGGTGTTTTCCAGGCAAATCAATCCCGTGGGGATCGTATAAGGATCACGCGGTCTGATCGCCGCTTCCACTTGATCCGCGGTCATCAACCCCCGTCGGCCCGGCACCCAATGAAGTTGGACACCGGCCAGCGCCCCGGCGGCGCCCTGCTCGTACCGCACAATATGAGCGGAACCTTCGACAATGACTTCCTGACCCGGTTGAGTCAGAGCCCGGATCGCGAGTTGATTGCCCATGGTGCCGGATGGAACGAAGAGGGCCCGGGCTTTTCCAAGCAGGGCCGCGGCCTGCTCTTGCAGTCGATTGACGGTCGGGTCTTCCCCGTAGATGTCGTCTCCGACCTCGGCGCCGGCCATTGCTTCCCGCATCGCAGGCGTGGGTTTGGTCACGGTATCGCTGCGTAAATCGATCACGCCGGCTTCATCTCCACACGAAATGATTGTCGCGACAGGACGGGATAGAGCGAAAAGATCGGGGTATTGAAGGGAATAACCGCCGATTCCAAACCAGGCAGCAGCCCGAGATGGAGATTGACAAAGTTATAACTGAGTCCTTCCTGCCACGGCTCTCTGGTGGATGCCGCATAGGCCTCCACACGGTCGGATGCGTAGGATCGCGTCATGAGCCCGCAGGCTCCCTGCAGTCCGTAATCGCTCAGATCGGGCGCGCCCTGAATGAGCAGGGAGACGCGCGAGGCGTCGAACCAGACTTTGAATTTGCAGCTGACTTGGACGAAGGGGCCCAGCGTGCCCACCATGTTTAAGACCGAAAGGGGATAGGCAAATTCCGGCGGGACGTCTTCCGGCTGGTCGGGAACCTTGTACCGAAAGTCCGGCTCCTTCAAGGCGGACGCCGACACGAACAGCAGGTTGGGATCGTCCAGTGCAATGTCCAGCATCTGTCCGTCGTGATAGCCGCACAACTTTCCCATCTCATACCGCAGCGGATAGGAGTAGCCCATTTTGGCATAAAAGATCCGCACCCCCGCTTCCAATGGATCGTCGGGCGTGCGGCTGATCTTCAAATCGAACGGCAACATGAGATGGAACGCATTGGTTCGGGCAGCCATGAAGGGGGCGCAGGCGCCCGGGAATTCCTTTTGGATGGCCGGATTGTCTGGGTCGAACGCTTTGGGTGTCCCGCCGAAATGTTGGGCCGTCTTGGACTGAGACGGCATGCGATACTTGTCCTGGTAGTAGGCCGCGGCACGTCTCTGAGCCAGATCCAGAAAATATTCCGGCGCATCAGTCTCGACGAGCACATGCTGCACGGCCATGTCGTGGTCACGCGGGACCCGCATCGCTTGGTTGTAAATCTCCAATTCCGCCTGCGTCTTCTGAATATCCTGGTGTAGCTGGCGCGCAAGCCCCGGGTCCCAGAATCTGGTTCGCGGAAGCAGCGTTTCGGCTTTCTGCAAACATTCGAGCTTCTGCGTATATCGTTTTGGCTCCGGGGCAAAGACGTCGGCCAGCGCGGTATACAGTGTAAACTGCTCCTCCGCCGTCAGCCCCGCATCTTGAAACCCCGGGTCCCGCACAAAGGCCAGCGCCAGGGGGCCGAAGGCTTCTTCCCGTCTGATGCATAACGTCAGCAAATAATTGTATTGGGCTCTGGCTTCATCGGTCGTCATCAGCGCGTGCCTCCGTAGAGGCGGCATTCTAGCAAATTTTTCTCGTGCAGGTGAAAGTTGCCTGCTACACTCCGCCGCCGGGAGAAGATGATCGATGAAGTTGCGGCTGACGGCATGGCTGAAAATCGAAGAGGATGAAGTGGTGCCGTTGGTCTGGTCGTTTTTCTATTTTTTCTGTCTGTTATGCGGTTATTACATACTTCGTCCGGTCCGGGATGAAATGGCGATCGAGGGCGGAGTCCGGCATCTGCCGTGGATGATGACCGCGACCTTTCTCGTGTTGCTGGCCGCCACGCCGGTCTTCGGCTGGCTGTCGTCTCGATTCTCGCGCCGTCAATTTCTGCCGGCCGTGTACCTGTTCTTTGCCTCGAATCTGCTGGTCTTCTACGTCCTGATGAGGAGCCATGTCCACCCGGACTGGGTCGCTCGTGCATTTTTCGTGTGGCTGTCCGTCTTCAATCTGTTCGTCGTGTCCGTGTTCTGGAGCTTCATGGTCGATCTATTTTCCGAGAATCAAGGGAAGCGCCTGTTCGGCATGATTGCGGCCGGCGGTAGCGCGGGCGCTCTGCTTGGGCCTTCGGTGACCGCCGTCTCGACATACTTCTTTCCGATCGCCAATCTCATGGCGATCTCCGCCTTCTTGTTGCTTATGTGTCTGCTGTGCATCCGCCGCCTCGATGCCTGGTCCAACGCGCGCGGCTCGCCGGGTGGACAGGCCGCAGGCGAACCCATCGGCGGCCGGCTCCTGAGCGGCATCAGGCTGGTGTTTTCTTCGGCTTATCTTGGAGGCATCGCCGGCTATATTCTCTTGCTCACGATGACCGCCACGTTTCTCTATCTGGAGCAAGCCCAAGTGGTGGGGCAACTGATCGCATCGCCGTTGGAACGTACCCGACTCTATGCCGGCGTGGATCTAGCGGTGAGTTCCTTGACATTCCTGACCCAGATCTTCGTCACCGCCCGTATTCCGCTGACGGCGGCGCTTGCCTTTCTGCCCGCTGCGAGTCTGGCAGGGTTTCTTCTGCTGGGTCTGTATCAAACGATCCCGCTCTTTGTGGCGTTCATCGTCATCCGCCGGGTATCCGAATATGCATTGGCAAAACCGGCTCGTGAAGTCCTCTTCACCGTCGTGAGCCGGGAGGAAAAGTATAAAGCCAAAAACTTTATCGATACCGCGATCTCGAGAGGAGGCGATGCGACGACCGGATGGTTGGTGACCGGCGTGAAAGCGCTCGGGGCCACGGTCACGGTCATGGCCTGGGCCATGGTCCCTCTCATGCTTGGTTGGTGCTGGCTGAGTTATGTCTTGGCGCGACAAGAAAAGCGAAGGCGAGCCCGCTTGTTTACTCGTTGAAAAACCGCGTGCTATAGTCCCGTGCGTCATTCATGATTTGGTGACTTGGCGATTGCTAAGCCTTCAGAGAATCACTAAAGCACCGACTCGCCAATGGAGACAACATGCCTGAAGCTCCGGTTAAGATTTACATCGATAAGTTATTGAAAAAATCGAGAGAATGTAGCAAGGCGGTCTCATTGCTGTCCGGTCCGAGCAAGGCCAAAGCGCTCCATATGATGGCCGATCGCGTCGCTCAGGATGAAGATGCCATACTGGCCGCCAATGAGGAGGATGTCGAAGCCGTTGGGAAGTCCTTCGCGGGGGAGACGAATCGAGAGCGGGTTCGCGAGGCAGTGGCGCGGGTCAGAATGAATGCCGACGACGTCAAAGTCATGGTGGACCGGTTGCGGCTGATCGCAGATCTGCCGGATCCGTTGGAAGAAGTCAGAGATCGGCGGAATGAACCGAACGGACTTCAAGTCAATGTCGTGCGGGTGCCGCTTGGAGTCATTGGAGTGATTTCGGAACTGAAACCGCTCACGACGGCGGAATCCATCGCGCTTTGCCTCAAGTCAGGAAATGTCTGTGTATTCCGGGGCGCACCGGAATGGAGCAAAACGCACCATGTGCTGGCCGCCGGCTTTTCCGAGTCCGCTGAACAGGCCGGCATCCCGCCGGGCGCGTTCACCGTTCTCGAACGGCCGGAGAAGGAAGCGGCGCTCGAGTTGATCCGGTCGGGCAAAGCGCTGGACGGGATCATTCCCCGCGGCGGGCCTGGTCTCCGGCGCGCGGTGCAGGATCAGGCGAAGATGCCGATTCTGTGCCATGACACCGGCATCACGCATATCTACATCGATGAGGGCGCCGATATTCCGATGGCGCAGAACATCGTCATCAATTCCAAGGCTCAGCAGGCGAATGCCGCCAATTCCGTCGATACGTTGTTGGTGCAGCAGGCGATTGCCCGTCCGCTCTTGTCCGCCCTCATTCTTCGATTGCTCGATGAATTCAAGGTTGAAGTTCTGGGCTGTCCGAAGACCGTCGCGCTGATGGGGCAAATGTCGATGAGCGGTCATAAATCCGTTCGGCCTGCGACGGACGCGGATTGGTCCAAGCAATTCCAGACCGCGACCCTCGCGGTAAAGATGGTCGCGAACATAGACGACGCATTGGCTCACATCGCCGCCTATGGGCCGAGCCACACCTGCGCGATCGTGACGAAGTCCTACGATTCGGCTTTGCGCTTCACGAAGGAAGTGGATGCAGGCGGAGTCTTGGTGAATGCATCGACGCGGCTCAATGCGGGCGATTCCCTCGGCTTGGGCGCCGACATCGGGATGAGCACATCGCGTGTGTACGCGCGCGGACCGATCGGTCCGCAGCACCTGACGTGCGAGAAATATGTCGTCTTCGGCACGGGGCAACTTTGCCAGCCTCACCCGGTCCCTTTGACGTACGAAGACGCCATCATGCTGAAACGCTATTGAACCCGTGAAGCAGGTAAAATTTCACTTCCTAGCTGGCGAGTATGAGATATGACGGTCTTGAGCGGCGAGATGGGCTTCGCGAGATGACGCTTCACGAGCGACAATGAATACGAATTTGAGAGACGAGATACGAACGATCAGAATCAACTGACATGCGCTGCGTTGGTCTCCCACCTCGCAGAATGGGGACTGCGCCATTTCACTTCGGATGCGGCCTACTTCGCCTGGCAGCGGCAGACGGTGTCGCCGGCCGATCTCAATCGCCTCCATGCCTGCATCGCAAGAAAGCGGGCGCCTGATGCGGGACCCGCTGAGGAAACCGCGTTCTACGATGCGGCGGCGGAACCGTCTCTGATTCCAGCTCTCTACAGCCAACGGTACGAATACTACCTCGCTGTCGCTCCTCGCGTGGCGGCCCGTATCCCCCCGGCCCATACGGTGTTGGATTTCGGCTGCGGCATCGGCATTCTGACCACGTATTTTGCGCGGCAGCATCCCGACGTCCGATTTGTAGGGGTTGATCGATCCTCCGCTTCGATCGGCTATGCGCGGCGTCGCGCCGACGAGCTTCATGTGACCAATATCGAATTTCACGCGATTGATTTGGATGGCGAGGCCGTTGCCGGACCCTATGACCTCGTGGTGGCGACTCATGCATTGCTGCAGGCGGAACAGGATCCGGGCGTTCCAAGCGATCGGTGGGACACATTTGCGCGGGCGCGCGACAGTACCCGGCAAACGATGTTCGAAACGCGGACCGGATTGGCGCCCCGGCTGGACCGGGTCGTCTCGGCGCTGGCGGCTGACGGTCGTATGATTGTCTTCGAGAAAGCCAGACTACAAGCGAGACGAATCCCGTTTCAGCGCGCATTGGCGGCCCGAGGGCTTCGGCTTTTGGAGCCGCCTCAGCCTGTTCGCTATGCCTTGGTCGAAGAAGTAACTGAAGATGGACCATTCTATGTCCTGACGCGAGGAGCGCAGACGAACGGTCTTGAATGGAGTGAACTGCCTGAGGAAGAAGACGGCGGCACGGTGGATCTGGACTCGTTGCGCCGGCGGACCGGCATTGGAGATGAACCGCTGTATGAGACCCATGCGGCTTCCGCTCAATCTGTCTGGGAATCATTAACGGGTCGTCGGGTGGTGAAGGAGTTTACCAGAGAAGGGCCCGACGGGCGGCAACTCCATGCAGAGCTTGGGATGACGCACGGACTGCTCTACCTTTACGTGGCCAATACGTTCGATCAGCGACAGATTCTCTTTATCGAACAGGCGCGCGCCCGTGTGCTGGAAACGTACTATGCGGAAATCGAGAACGGATGAATCAGAGTTTCTGCCGGGCCGGTTTTCCGGCCGGCAGGTTATAGGGACTGGCCTTCACAACCTCACCTTCGTTGAGTCCGCCTTTGCCGACGACCACGACATCTTCATGGCCGCTCAGACCGTCGAGAACTTCCACCCACACCCCGTCGTCTATGCCGGTTGTGATCGGAGCAGACTTGATCTGATCATGATCGACGATGAAGACCGACTTCGTGTGTGTGCCCTGCTGCGGGACGATGGCCGCAGGAGCGATCACCAGCGCATTCGGATGATGTTGAAGCCGGAGGGTCACATCCGCAAACATCCCTGGTTGGAGCACACGTTCCTTGTTGGGAAGATCGATTTCCACGAGCAAGGTTCTGGTTGACGGATCCAAGGCTTCCGTCGTTCGGGAAATGACCCCTTCGAACCGGCGGTCGGGGAGTTCCCGCACCGTTAATGCCGCCGGGATATCGGGTTTCGCCAGAAAGGCGGCTTCTTGCGGTACATTGACATAGACCCGGACCGTTTCCATGTCCATGATCGTGAACAGCGGCGCCGCTTGTGTCACGGACCCGGTGGCCGCCTGGATCAAGGCGCCCGGATCGGCGAAGCGAGCCGTAATGGTTCCGTTGAACGGGGCATAGACGTTGGTGTAGTCCAGCAAGGTCTTCCGGCTGTCGCGAAGATGTCTCGCCGACAGGGCAGCGGCTTTGGCGACATCTACGTCTTGTTTCGCGATGATGTCGTGGTTTTCCTCCCACACGCTGAGATACCGCTCGTAGGTCACACGCTTGATGTCATAATCAGCCTGAGCCTGATGAAATTGATCGGCGATCTCCGGCGCGTCGATGACGGCCAGTAATTCTCCCTTCTTGACGATGTCCCCTTTGTCGAATCCGATCCATTTGAGATATCCGGATACCTTGCCGTAGAGCGTCGCCTGATACCAGGGTGAAATATTGGCGGGCAAGGTCAAGGTATGTGTGATGTCGCGGCGCTGCGGTTTCATGACTTGGACGGATCGTATGGCCGATTGCTCGCCGAGCCTCTCTTCGCTCAGCGGCGGCGAAGAGGAGGTCGGTTCGCGACCGAGGAAGAACACGAGGCCGAGAATGACCAGGAACAAGACGCCCGCCCCCATAAACATAAGCGTCAGCCTCCCGCTTCGCCGGTGAGACTGCGACTCCGGGGGATCGTTCGTCATCGGCAGGGGCGGCATAGGTTCTCCGGCGTTGGGCGGCATGGAGGACAACCTCATCATATCAAGTTCCCTTCGGTTCCGATGCCCGAATGTGGGACGACCGCCTCCGCAGCGTTGCATGCAGGACAGGAATAAACAGCAAAGTCATGACGGTGGAAACCCCTAATCCGCCGATCACGGCGCGAGCGAGCGGCATATTCGCCTCGCTGCCTTCTCCAAGCCCCAGCGCCATTGGAGCGAGGCCGATGATTGTGGCGAGGGACGTCATGAGAATCGGGCGAATGCGCAGTCGTCCCGCTTCGACGACGGCCTCTTCCAACGGCATGCCCTCTTGCAGCCGATGGTTGGCAAAATCCACGAGCAGAACGCTGTTGGAGACGACGATCCCGATCATCATCAGCGTGCCGATGAGCGACTCAACGTTGACGGAGGTGTCGGTCGCCAGGAGCATCCAGATGACCCCGATGAAACCGAGCGGGACCGCGAACATGATGACGAACGGGTCCATCCAGGAGCGGAATAATCCCACCATCACCAGATAGATTAAGACCATGGCGAGCGGAAGTGTTCCGGCGAACCCCTTCATGGCCGCGCGCATGCTGTCGACCTCGCCTTTCAAGGTGACCTTGACGTCGTTGGGGATGGTCAGACCTCCGACGGCGCGCTCGACTGCTCCGGCGACATGTCCCAGATCATTTCCCGGAACGCTGACGAGAACATCCATGGTCCGCTGGAGATTGTGATGGTCCACGACTTCCGGCCCGGTGCGGCGCGTGACATCGACGAGATCGCGCAAGACGATCGGCGTCCCACCGTTCCTCGTGACGCCCGGCAGACGCGGCCGCTCAGGAAAGGGCGTCTGCGAGAGGACCAGGGAACTGCCCCTCAAGAGATTCCCGCCGATGCTCGCGGTCGCCGGATGGTCGACCTGGGTTCCGACCAGCGGCAGGTTGAGGAAGTCGTCGAATTCGACCAGCAATTGCTCGGGAAATTGCGTAACGACAAAATAGGCGTTATTCGTGCGGGGATCGATCCAATAACCCGGATTCAGTGTGACGTTGGAGGCGAGTCCGGTGATCAAGTCCGTGACGACCTGGCGTACGTTCAGTCCGACATAGGCGGCTTTGGCGCGGTTGATATCGAGATGAATCTCGGGGTAATCCATGCCTTGCCGGACCTGCACATCCGCCGTTCCCGGGATCACGGCAACCGCGTCCCGAATGCGATCCGCCGTCTCCGCCAACTCGGCCAATTTGGGACCGCTGACTTTGATATCGATCGGCGCAGGCAACCCCGCATTGATGACATCGCTCACGATACCGCCCGTCTGGAAGCTGAACTTCAGGCCTGGCAATTCCTGATGAAGCGTTCCGCGTAATCGCGCAATGATATCGTCCGTTTTGGTCCGATGCTCTCGCGTCAGGCTGACGAGCACAAAGGCTTGGTGAGGACCGTTGACCGGCGAGTACAGGACCATCCATCCCTGCGGGAGTCCGATGTTGGAAACGATCTGATCGAGTTCATGCTCCGGGATCTGTCGGCGGATCAGATCTTCAATCTTCGCGATAATGGCCTCCGTCTTTTCGATTCTGGTCCCTTCCGGCGCCGACACATTCAAGATGAAGGACCCGGCGTCCACTTTGGGGAAGAATTCGGTTGCAAGGAGCGGGGCCATGAGCAATGACCCGGCAAACACGGCGGTGACAGCAATGATCACGACCGCCTTGTGCCGGAGCCCCCACTTCAAAACCGAGACGTAGCGGTCTACGAACGGATCGAAGAGATTCAGGCGATTCCAGAAAGCGGACCAGATGCCTTGTTTGCCGGTATGGGCCTTTCCGTGCGCGCCGTGCCTGCGCATGAGCCAGGCCATGGACACCGGGGCCACCGTAAGCGCCACGAAATAGGACGCCATCATGGCGTAGGCCACGGTCAAGGCCAGCGGGACGAAGAGGAATTTAATGACGCCGGTAAAGAAGGCGATCGGCAGGAACACAAGAAAAACGGTAATCGTGATGATCAGCATGGGCATCGCCACTTCACTGACCGCGTCGCCGGCGGCCTGCGCAGAGGTTTTCCCCATATCGATATGCCGGTGAAAATTTTCCACCACGACAATGGCGTCATCGACGAGCCGTCCGACGGCCAACGCCAGACCGCCCAATGTCATGACGTTGATCGAATGGCCGGTAAAGTAGAGTCCGATGAAGGCCGCGGTCACCGACAAAGGAATCGCCATCGCGATCACGACCGTCGAGCGGAGGCTCCCCAGGAACAGCAAGACCATGAGACACGCGAGGCCTCCTCCGAGGAGTCCTTCATGCTCCAGCGTTTGAATGGCCTGACGAATGTAGAGTGATTGATCGAACAGCAGTTTGACCGTGAGATCGCGGGGGATTCCGACGAGATTCGGAAGCGCGTTCTTGACGCCGTCGATAACCTGAATGGTATTGGCTCCGGCCTGCTTGAGGATCGGCAAATAGACGGCGCGATTGCCGTTGATGCGAACCACATTGACCTGCACCATAGTGGAATCCACGGCTTTGCCGACGTCTCGGAGAAAAATCGGGACTCCGTTGACCACCTTGATCGGGATGTCGTTCATCTGGTCGACGACTTTGATCATGCTGTTGGTATAGACGTTGTAATCAAAATCGCCGATCTTGACGCCCCCGGCGGGGAGCAACAGGCTCTGCGCGTTGACCGAATTGACGATGTCGTGCGTGGAGATGCCCCGCGCCAACATGAGGGCCGGATCCAAGAACACCGTGATTTGACGGACGGTCCCGCCGAATGTGGTCGGGAAGGCGATGCCCGGCACTCCGCCCAACTGCGGCCGCACATTGAAGTAGGCCAGATCACGGACCTCCTTTTCCGACATGGCGGCGCTGCTCGTGGTTTGAACGGCGATCGGCAGACTCGCCGCTCCGAATTTGATGATGATCGGCGGAAACACCCCCTGGGGGAGATAACGGAGATTGGAATAGGTGAGGCTCGTGATTTCGGCCACCGCGGCGTTCACATCATAAGACGAATGGAAATAAATTTTGATGAGGCTGGCGCCGGGAAGGGATCGCGATTCGATGTGTTCGATGTAGGAAGCCTGTAAAAAGGCCTGTTCCAGACGAAGCGTAATGGCGCCTTCGATCTCGGACGGCCCCATGCCTTTGTAGAACGTGGCCACCGCCACGACCGGCATGTTGATCTCGGGAAAAATGTCCACCACCATCTTCTGGTACGACACGATGCCGAGGATGACGATGATCAAGCTGATGGCGACGACGGCGAAAGGATTCTTCAGGGCCGCGCGGACCATGAGGTCGCCTTTCTGCTATGGACTCGCCGAAACGATCGCCTGGTGATTGAAAGGGTTGTCATGAAAGACTCGAAAGGAAGTTCAAGTGCGGGTGGAAACCATGCGCGGGCGGCAAACAGGTGTGTGCTTTCGACGGGCGTCTCATCAACCATCGACGCGGAAGTGTAAACGATCGATTCAATGATTGAAAGAGTCCGCATTGATTTCATCCACGCCTCGCAGCGCGCGGTTACGCACTGGCCGCACTGTGCGAACTCGATCCGGTGTGATGGTCGATCGGATTTTGGGTTCATTGTTGAAATAATAGCATCCGGAACGATGCGAGATCATGATGCATTGTCCTAGAAGGTCCATCGGCGACCGGTTCAACATGCCCGGACCGACAATTGCTATTCACACCCCCGCTGGGCTGCGGAGCTTCTGAGCGCTAACAACGCTGGAGGGGCTTCTCACCATCCTGCCGAAGACCGGAGCCAATATGGCGTCTGAAGGTCCATTCATGTTCCACGCTCTGATACGGCTGTTTGTTGCGGTCCTGATCTCTACGTTCGGCCTTCAGGGATGCAGCGCCTCTCCCAAACCGTTGGACTTTAACGCGCCTGAAACGACCGCCGACCGGCGGGCCCTGAGCGAATTCTACAAAAAGGAAGCCATCATGCTTCGACAAAAGGCGGATGAAATGGCGCAACGCGCCACGGCGTATCGCCCGTTGTTCGGCGAAGAATCAGACTGGGTCGCCGGCGCTCGTCTGCTTGGTGAATATTATCGGCAGGAAGCAGAGGATCGGCAACGCCTCGCCGATGAGTATGGTTCGCCTTCCGGGTATCTCCCCTCCGAGCCGGCTCGAACCGAAAGCACAATCCCGAAATAGTCTTACAGGAGGCTGCCATGCATTACCGACCGACCGCGATCGTTCCATCGCTCTTATTCGTTTTGCTGCTTTTGACTGCCGGCTGTGCCGGCACCAGCGTGCAACCGGGACAGCGCGGCTTGTTCTGGCATCCGTTCACCGAAGGTTTGTCTTCGGAACCTCTGCAGGCCGGATTCTATTGGAGAGCCCCGTGGAACGATGTCTATGTATACGATATCCGATGGCAGAGCTATACCGAAACCGTCGATGCGCTGAGTTCGGACGATCTGTTGGTGAAGCTACGGACCGCCGTGATCATGCGGCCGATCCCGGGAGAAGTATATTTTTTGGCGCAAGAGATCGGAGCGGATTTTTACCCGCGCGTGGTGAAACCTGAACTGTTGGCCGCCGTCCGCAGCGTCGTCTCCGGTTATGCGATGGTCACGGTGCCGGAAAACAGTACGGAAATCGCCAGCAAGGTCCAAGCGGTCGTGGTCGATAAATTGAAAGGACGACATCTCGAGATCGCGAGTGTGGCGCTGGCCGAAATTGAACTGGCGAAGATTGTCTTGGAAGCAGTCGAGCGGAAACAGGCGAAGGAGCAAGAGAAAGAACAAAAGGAATTTGAATTAACCATCGCGGAGAAAGATGCCGAAATCGCACGTCGCCGCGCGCGGGGTGAAGGCGACGCGATTCGCATCCGGTCGGAAGGCGAAGCCGAAGGGGTGCGCATCAGAGCAGCCGGTCAAGCGAAGGCTCAAGAAACGATCGCCAAGACCATCACGCCGGCCTATCTGCAATTCAAACTGTATGACAGCCAAAACTCCAAGTTTGTGCTGCTTCCGGACAAACTCGGCATGCCGTTGCTGCTGAATCCCGGCAGCATGGATCAACCGCGGAGGTTGCCTTCCGAGGATCTGGAATCACGATAGCGCCGGGCTGTCGTCACCGTGAGGAACCGTCCGTTGAAACGGTCTGCACAGTGCGTGTTGTGCGGATGCGCTCCGTGATCGCGTCACGCCTTGCTGAATCCTCTCTATTCCTAGGCATAATCGCGTGCAACGCAATGGCATGAGCATTGCTGATAAGAAAGTTCATCGATTCTGCAGGATCTCCGCGGTCATGATGCCCCGTTGTCGAAAAGGAGGATGCTCATGCGATGCGCGCGTTGTGGCGGTTTGATTGTGATGGACCGATCCTACGCCGACCTGCAAGGAGAGGAGACAGATCATCCGAAGCGATGCGTCAATTGCGGCAATCGTGAGGATGCGGTAATCCATGCCAATCGGCGCCATCACCCGGCCCTCCGGCATTGCGCGCGAGCCGTGGATTCGCCAAGCGGCGGGGTGATGACGGTGTGGTGACACGTAATCAAGAATGACCACCACTGCTGGTCCATTGACGTGATGGAAGAAAGGAATTGCCGTGGACGGATATGGGAAACGTATCCTCGTCGTGGACGATGATGAACAAATTCGACTGCTGCTGTGTCTCGTGTTGGCTCAGGACGGTTACAGTGTGCATACGGCGGCAGGGGGAGAAGAAGCGTTCGGTGAAATGATGAAAAGACGGTTTGACGTGATATTGACGGATGTGGAGATGCCGCGAACGACCGGATTCGACATCTTGGCCTATTGCCGAACGGCGGCTCCCGGAATGCCTGTCGTCCTCATGTCCGGCGTCACCGGCGATCTTCGCGATCCGGTATTGGAGCAGGGCGCATCGGGCTATCTCGAAAAACCGTTCGGCACCGACGAGGTGCTGCGCGCCTTGCGGATGGCTTGTTGGAAGACGGCCGGGGAACGAGTCGGAGTTCAGGCGCAATGGTAAACAAGGATGAAGCGACTCATCGCCGACGGCCGTTTCGAGTCGTGGCGGGAGTGGACTGGTCCGGTGATTCACTGGCGGGCGTCCGTCGCATCGCGTCGTTATACGCGCCGGATGAACTGGTCCTGGTCCATGCGCTTCAGACCGCCGCGCATGAATCCCGGGTGCAGAATGACGGCGGCAGATCTCGATGGTACATGCCTGCCAATCGTCACCAGGAAATGTCCGTCGCCTCAGCCAGCCGCAGCCTGAAATGGGTGTCATCACTCATTCAGAAGAACAACCTGTCTATCCGAGAAATCTGTACCGCCGGGGCTCCGGTGAACGTCGTAGCCGAGGCCGCGCAGGCCGTCGGCGCAGCGCTGATCGTGGTGGGACAGCGAGGCGCAGGCGAAGATCTTGACCGGACCATAGGCAGCGTCTCGCATCGGCTCTGTTTGAATGCCGGTTGTTCGACTTTGGTGGTGAGAAAACCCTGGAACAGTCCCATGCGGGTGCTGGCGCTCGTCCAGGAGGCCGAAGATATGGTCGCATTGGAACGATGGCTGCGCGCCTTTCCCTTCAAGGAAGCCGCTGAGTTGACGGTTCTGTGCCTGCTGCCTCCATCGCAGCGAAGGGAACCCATAGGGCCTCTGTCGGTGCGGTTTTGGAAGAATACGGCTGCCGGCAACGCCTGGTTCTTCGTGAACCGGATGGTGCGTTCCTTGAGCGGGCCGCTTCTTCGGGTGACGGGGCGGACATCGCGGGAAAATCCCTCGACCGTTCTGCTCAGAGAAGGACTGAACTTCGATTTATTGATGCTGCACGGATCCGATCGCAAACATAGGTATGCAGGTCGATCGGGGTTGCCATGGCGGACGTTGTTGCGTCTAGCCCCTTGCTCCACGCTCATTGTGCGGATGCCGGACGAGCTTGCCGGGCGATCGGCGCCGCGATTCTCCGGCCGGGTCAAGATGCAAGGAAGTGTCCCCCATCCCTATGGATAAAGTCGGTGTGATTGCCTGACTATCCTGTATCGTTCATTTCGCACAGTGCGAAACGTGCGGGATCGCTCATTTTTTGCCCTTCTTCCACTAAAAATCTTTCGGAATCCGTACCAATTCGATGGTGGCATGCCCGTTGCGTTGTACTGTGGCCATTGAACTCACACCCAGGGGCAACAGGATGAAGCATAAACTTTGGGCAAATGCGAGATGGGGAGATCGGGAATTGATGTGGGGGTTGTTGGTATTGACGGCTCTCTTGGTATGGGCCGCCAATGTCTTTGCCGGCGATCCGACTCTCGCGATTGAAAATTTGGGTCGATGATAGCCGGATCGGATGGAGACCGAGCTTCTTCTATAGCTGAGTCTCCGTGCCCGATGTAGTCTCTCCACCACCTCCTTCCAATACATCGTTGTTTGCTTCTTGCAGTCGACTCCGATCGTTGCGTTGAGTGAAGGTCTGCTACAACCGACAAGTCGGATTTCGAGCGAATGCGCACCCGGCGCATGGTGCGAATAGTCCGAGCATTTGTCCGAGTCTGTAAGCGCAATGCTTGGAACTCCCAATTTCATGGACATTGGCGTACGGTCACTGACCCTCGCTCGATGGACTAATTGTTGCATTGTTGCTTGGTCATATGGCGGTGATTGTCGGGAAGTGGCAACGAAGTTATTGTCCGTGAGTTTGCGTGAAGGAATACCCGAATGAGCTGTAAACGATGTAATGGGTTGATGAGCGCGGAGACCGTGATCAACTGTGCCGAAGGTACGAGTCAAGTCTGGCTCGAGATAAGGCGCTGCATCAATTGTGGATGTGTGGAGGATACCACCATCCTGGAGAACCGTTTTCAACCGAAGGTTCAAGTGCCCGGCACCCGCGCATGCAGACAGCCGCGGGCGGTGAGTGTGTTCCTGAACGGGAACGAAGAATAGGGCGCGCTGACAATCATCTCCGCTCCGTTTGCCCTCGACTGTGGCTGAATGTCCGGCCCCGGCCACATGCTCACCGCGAGTACGGTAGAGATTCTCACCATAAAGGATTGAACGGCGAAGTCTTCGCCCTCTTGAATAAAGAGCAGGGGGTTGCTATGGCTTGTCATGAGAAATATGTGCTTGTAGTGGACCGTGATGAAGTCTCGAGACTCTTGGTTTCTTATATTTTGGAAGTGAGAGGGTATGGCGTCCGGGCGGTGCATGACTTTCGAGAGGCCCGGCGCGAGATGAAAAGATACCGGTACGATGCAGTTCTCATGAATTCTCCTGCTCGGGGATCGGCAGCAATCATTCTGCGACGCGATCCGGCCGGCGTGCTGTGCGAGCCGGAGCCGGCGTTACCACGCGAATGGGATGAGGACGGTGATTCGGCGAATGCCTGGCAGCCCGTCGCATGGCTTCCGAAGCCGTACGAAGCCGCTCTCCTTCTCTGCGCCCTACGTGCGGTCCTCCACGAACCGCTACTGAGGCCGCCTTTCTTTGCCGGCCGGTAGGTGGGCCATGCAGAAACTTTCACGGCTGTGTCTGGTGGTGTTTATTCTGGCAGGAACCGGATGTCAATCCGGGGTGTCGCCCAAGCCCGCTTCTCACGAGGCTTCTTTCTCCGACCTTTGGAAAACGTATCGGCATTGCCAGAAAAGCGAGGACCCTCACGAAATGAAAGCGGATGCGTTGCATCTGGACCAGACGGTCCGGAAATTGGCCGGCGAGAAAGACGCGACGTTGGTTCCAGACCAACTGGAGCGACTGATCTTGGATAAGCCGACCCGCCTGGCAGTCGATCCACAGGCGATGGCCGCATCCTGCGCGCTGCTCGCCGGTTACCAAGCTCGTGTCGTGGGAGAGCCCGGCTTGGCGGCGGAAATGTTCGGGCATGTTCTGTCCAACTATTCCGCCAACCGATATCGCTATTATGTCGTGCAGGCCTACCATGCCCTTAAAAGTATTACGGGCGGCGAGCAGTTCCTTCCGCAACATCTGCTTCCGCCTATCGAGGCCGGTCTGTAGGGTCTCGCTGCCGCTCAGCCTCTCTTTCAACAACCATGTCTTTACCGGCGCCGTTCCTGCCGGCGCGCCTACAGGGGCATTGCCTAGGCATCGCAAGTGGATTATTGTGGAAGTGAGAAGCGGGAGAAGGAAAAGGAATCGAAGTCCACAACGGACTGGATCAGGGCCGGATGATGACGCAACAGGATATCGACAGGCAGGAGTTTGAGCGCGTGAAGGCGCACTTGGCCGCCATTGTTGAATCTTCCGACGACGCCATTATCAGCAAAGATCTTTCGAGCATCATTACCACCTGGAACAGCGGAGCGGTACGGCTATTCGGCTATTCAGCCTTGGAAGTCATCGGCCGACCGATCACAATCCTGATTCCGGCGGATCGGGAAAACGAAGAAGTTCATATTTTGAGCCGCATCAGGAAAGGGGAGCGACTCGAACACTATGAGACCGTTCGGCAGCACAAAGACGGCTCCCTTATTCACATCTCTCTGACCGTCTCTCCGATCAAGGACACACAGGGGCGGATCATCGGCGCGTCGAAAATCGCCCGCAACATCACGGAACGCAAGCAGACGGAAGAGCGCCTGCGCCTCCTTACTATGCAGTTGGACCAGCGGGTGGCGGAACGAACCAAGGAACTGGTTCTTTCCCGAGAACGGTTGCGCGCGCTGACTTCGGAGCTCAGTTTGGCTGAACAACGGGTTCGCCGACAAATTGCCAGTGAACTCCATGATTATCTGGGACAGTTACTGGTCGTTTGCCGGCTGAAACTCGGGCAAGCCGGCCGGCGGGCCGATGAGCCGGAACTGGTCCAGCAACTGAAAGACGCAGATAAGATTCTGGACGACGCCATTACCTACACGCGTTCTTTGGTTGCGCAATTGACCCCTCCCGTGCTGCGCGAGTTCGGGCTCTCCATGGCGCTCACCTGGCTGGCTGAACAAATGGCCACCCACGGGTTGACGGTCTCCCTGAAAATGGGGTCGTCTTTGATTAATCCCGAAGAAGATCAGGCCATCCTTATTTTTCAGTCTGCGCGCGAATTGCTGATGAACGTGGTCAAACACGCGAAAACAGATCATGCCACTCTCTCGGTGGAGGTCAGCGGGGACGGCGTCTTGACGATTGCCGTGACGGATCATGGCGCCGGCTTCGACCTTTCGGTGGAAAAATTGGCCGCGGTCAAACACTTCGGCCTCTTCAGCATTCGTGAGCGGATGGGCGCGCTAGGCGGACAATTGAATATCGAGTCGCGGCCTGGGGAGGGTACGCGCGCCACCATGGTGCTGCAGCTGTCCCAGCCACAACAGCAAACAGTCGAGGCTCCCGCCTGGCCTGGTTTATCTAATTTGGATAGGACAGGCACGCCGACAGGGGGCGTTCTCCGGGTACTGATGGTAGACGACCATCCGTTAGTACGCCAAGGGTTGCGGGGTATCCTGGAGAGTTATACGAATATACAGATCGTGGGGGAAGCCGCGGATGGACTCGAAGCAGTCAGGCTGGCAGGAGAATATCAGCCGGATGTGGTGATCATGGATGTGAACTTGCCCAAGTTGGATGGGATCGAAGCCACCCGCCTGATCAAGCAGAGCTTCCCCCCGATGACGGTGATCGGACTATCCGTGCAAAAGTCCGCCCAAGTCGAATCCGCCATGAAAGCAGCGGGCGCCTCGGAATATTTGACCAAGGATATGGCCGAAGAGCAATTGTATCGAGCGGTGACCCTTGCACTGGGACGGCAACCTTCACGGCTTGGAACGGGCGACGCCGGTTGAACCTGACCGGTTATGACCCACCGGCCGGCTTCTCATCATCAGATCGAATCCTCCGTCATCGATTTCCACGTAGCCGGTCGATCCGGCTGCGAAGCTCTTCAAGGCTTCTTTAGCCGCTGCATGGCATGTCCATTCAATAAATCATTCGCTTCATGTCGGATTCGCCCTTACATGTGAGGTTATGGGCTGGTCTTGCGTGATCGCCGTATCTTGACCGGCCATGCGGCCTGCTCTCATGTTGGCGGGTAAGGCGATATCCATTTTCGCGGGCCGCGGTGTTCTCCTGTTATTCATCAATTCAACGAACGTGTCTTTGCCGATCGAGAGGTTCAGGCGCTCGTTGAATCGCTTTTCTTCCCCGATGGTCGACGAGATTTTGCCGTGATAGTCATGTCCGGGGTAGACGACCGTATCATCCGGCAGCGCAAACAGTTTGTTGCGAACAGAGTCGAACAGCTTCTCCGGAGAGCCGCCCTGAAAATCCGTCCGGCCGTTGCCGCGGATGAACATCGTATCGCCCGTAAAGACTGCGCCGGGAAGGGCATAGCTGGTGCATCCGTCCGTGTGGCCGGGAGTGGCGAGCGCCTTGAGCGCGGTGTTGCCGAAGCGCAGCTCCTGTCCCTCGTGGAGAAATAGGTCGGCCCCTGTGACGGTCCCGGCTGCGCCGCCGCCATAGACGATTTGCGCGCCGGTGCGATCTTTGATCGCCGAAGCGCCGGTGATATGGTCGGCATGGATGTGCGTTTCGACGGCAAAGACAAGCGTCAGGCTCAGCTCTGCGATCGTTTGGAGGTCGCGTTCGACATTTTCGATGATCGGATCGATGATCACCGCTCGGCCGGAATCGCGGTCGGCGACTATATACGTGCGGCTTTCCGCCCTGTCGTCGACGTCCTGGAAATCGTTGACGTCCAGCAGGACCGTGACAGTATAGGTCTCCTCGGTTGCCATTGGTTTGCGCTCCAAAAGTCATTCAGGCTCGAGCGAGCGGGCGTACAAAATAAGCGCGCCATTGTACTGTTTTAGGGTTCTCCGGTCCATTCTTTCTCCGTGCAGGATGTTCCTTGAATGGGGTCGGCGTCTGCCGGCCGCCCGTCGGTTGACCGAGGTCCGGGGTGGGCGTAACATCACACCACTCCATCCCGTGCGGATGGAAGGAGGCTCCTGTGGAGAATCATCCCGAGGATCAGCCCGTCCTCAACTACATTCAGCAGCGTGTTGCGGAGGAACACCGACTGTATGAGAAAGGGGCGCTTTCGAAGCCTGATCGGAAGCGGCTCGCGCAGATCCAGGTCGAACTGGATCAGTGCTGGGACCTTCTGCGACAGCGGCGCGCTCTTCGCGACGTTGGACTCGACCCGGACGACGCGGAGGTGCGCCCTCCGCAAATCGTCGAAAACTACGAGCAATAGTGCGTCCTTCAGTCCTTGCCAGGATTCGAAGAGCCCACCCGACTGTCTCGCTCTGATACGTGCGAGATGAATGAAATTCGAGTGCCGGCTCATCACGAGCCGCGCATTGATTCCTTCCCGCCATTGCACGTCGGCAGTATGCACCACCAACGTTTCATCCCACAGTCATCTCGATTTTATGACGCGCTTCGGCGTATGTTTTTTAAAGAATAGAATGATGTGACACGCAGAACAGGAAATGGAGTACGGATGATGACCTGGAAAAGCTTCTGGACAGGACTCCTGGCTGGAACAATAACGACTTGCCTGCTTGGCCAGTGGGTGCTCACTGCGGCAAGCAAAGAGGCGGATCCAATCACGTGTGTTCCAGCCCAAACGGTCGCCGACTACGTGCATAGTGTCATTCAGGCGGATCGAACCTTTTACACCACGGACGTCGTCGAGCGGATGCAGATGCGAGGCATCGTCGTCGCCTCGGAGAACTGGAGAGAGACCGCCAAACTCCCTCTGCCGGCTCAGTTCTTGATAGAGGCGGGGCGACTGGTGGCCCAGGAAAGAAGCGGGCTGCGATTTCGATTGATCAGCAATTGGGCGATCAACAAAAAGAACGGCCCCATCACCGATTTTGAGCGAGCCGGTCTGACGGAGATTCTTCTGAATCCCGATAGTCCCCACACGGGTATCACGACCGAGGGTGGGATTCCCGTCTTTCAAGCACTCTATCCGGACAAAGCGGTGTCTCAAACGTGCGTTGGGTGTCACAATTCACACCCGAACAGCCCAAAGAGGGATTTTAAGCCGCGGGACGTCATAGGCGGGATTCTGCTGACAATTCCGCTGGCCCAATAGGCAATGTCTAGTCGGCCGGCGCCGAATGCGCGTGCGAAGGGCTTCTGGCGAGCTCCGTGTGAGTAGTTCAGAACGCTTCGGATTGGATATCGTCCGAGTACACGTCACGGATCTGAATCGAATCGACCCGTTGCTCGGCCAAGACGTCCGAGATAATGACGACCTTGTCCCCGATCTGAAACTGCTCCCGATCCTTCAAGATCCGAAACGCCGTTTGCAACGTCTTTTCCGGGTCCGAACTGAAATCAATCTTGAACGGAAAGACACCGCGGTTGAGCATCATCGTTCGCCGCGGTTGGCTCATGTTGGTAAAGGCATAGATATTCGTCGAGAACGGCCGGCAGTTTGAGACGAGATCGGCCATGAGCCCCCGTCTGGTGATCACGACGATGCCCTTGGCTTTGACCCCTTCGGCGAGATGAACGGCCGCCGCCGCCAATTGCTGCTTGTTGCCCGGATTACGCAGGTGTTTCGCAAACTGCAAACCCGGAATGGTTTCAGATTTCAGCGCAATCTTGCGGAGGTATTCGACGCACCGCACCGGATACTTCCCGACCGTGGTCTCTCCGGACAACATGACGGCATCGGCCTCCTCATAAATAGCATTAGCCACGTCGGTGACCTCGGCGCGGGTCGGGTGTGGATGGTGGATCATGGATTCAAGAAGATGGGTCGCCACGATGACGCGTTTGCCGTATTCCGCGCACATACGCACAATCGTGCGTTGGACGTTCGGCAGATCCTCCAGGTTGATCTCCACGCCGAGATCTCCACGCGCCACCATGATGCCGTCCGATTCTTTAATAATCTCTTCCAGGTTTCGGACCCCTTCCTGGTCCTCGATCTTCGCAATGATCTTCACTCTGCCGACCTTGTCGCCCATGAGTGTCTTGAGCTGCCTGATATCTTCCGCCTCGCGTACGAACGACAGGGCGATGAAATCCACATCCCGTTCCAAGCCGAACAGAATATCCTTGGTGTCCTTGTGCGTGATTGCCGGCAGATTGACCCGGATGCCGGGCAGATTCACGTGGCGCTTGCTCTTCAAAAGCCCGCCGTCCAAGACGCGGCAGCGCATGTGGCGCTCCGTCTTCTCGAGCACCTCGAAATTGATCAGCCCGTTGTCCACGGTGATCTTGTCTCCCACGCCGACTTGGTCCAGTAAATCGGCGTAATCGATGTGAATGGAGCTCTCTTCAACGTCCATCGATCCGCGTGTCGTGACGGTCACGACGGCGCCCTGCCGCAGGTCGAGGTCATTTGAGAGGTCGCCGGTGCGGATCGCGGGGCCTTGCGTGTCCAGGAGGATGGGGATGGGAAACTTGACCTTCTTGTTGAGCGCCTTGATATGCTGGATAACCTTGGCATGAGAGTCGTGATCGCCATGAGACATGTTGAGTCGGGCGATGCTCATGCCTGCCTCGTACAGCTTCTGCAACATGTCATAAGATTCCGTGGCCGGGCCGATTGTGCAGATGATGCGGGTCTTTTGCATATGTGCTCCTGGGACGGTGAAGTCTTTCCGCTCGCGAAGCGAATCGACAAAATTATGGCGCATTGTACGTTGTCTCGTCGGGCTCGTCTATGAAAAGACGGATCACCGGGCACCATCGTCACCATTACTTTGCGGGCATGACGTAAAAGGAAATTCGCAGCGATCTTGAGCGCTGATCCGCCACGCGCCGTAATTTTGGACTTCTCCCCTGTTGTGTAGAGGAAGGCGCTGGATCACAATACAATTGGCATATAGGCCAAAATTCGGAAACTTCAGCATCACATTGAGGAGGAAGTTATGCCTCGGCCTCCAGCCATGCCCTTCGAAAGGCCCATATCCGACCCTGATGACCTTGAAGAGAACGGGCTATCCGGCGATCGTTCTCACCTCAAACTTGGAGTCGGCTGGTTGTGCGCGACGCTGGCCGGTATTGCGGCGCTCGTGTATTCGGCGATGTCGCAATTGTCTCGGCCCGCAACCATGTTGGGGCTGATCGTACTCCTCGTGGTCTATGCAGGCTATGGGGCTTCTCTCAAGAAGAAGAACACGCTCCAATTCGCGGACTCACTCTACTACATGGGTTTTCTCTGGGCGCTCTTTGCGCTGATCGCGACGTTCGTTCTGTGGCCCGCTCCAAAATTGACTACTGATGCGGTCCTCACCACGTTCGGCTATGCGCTGGTCAGCACGTTTTGCGGAATGCTTCTTCGTCTGTTGACCATCCAATTTCAACCAGCGCTGCCTGATCGGCTGGTCCATGCCCACGAGACGATTGACGGCCGCATAGCGGCTCTTGTCCAACAGATAAACCAAGCCACGATGGAAATCACGTCTTTCAAAGACCGTGCAAGCCACGATCTCGGTGGCGCGGTTCAGGATCTTGTGCGGTCACTCGCGGATGTTCGCGAAGGCATCACCGAGCAACAGCGGACGATGACCACGATGATGAATGAGGGCTTCGAGGCCTCGTTGAAAGATCTGCTGGGCCGGCTCGCAGCCATACAGATTCCCCAGGAAATCCTCACGACAGAAGTCGCCAAACTCGTCGGCGCATTGGAAAAACGTGGAGAAGACTTTGAAGCGGCGGTGCAACGACTGGAGAAAGGCTTGACCCAGGCGGCCGAAACCGTGACTCGGTTTGGGGACTCCCTGTATGGATCGGAGGCGGCGAAGCGGGTGGGTGCGGCAGTGACCGAGTTGTCCCGCACGATTCAGGAACGAACCGATGAGTTCGCCACCATGAGCACGGCGCTTGAAGGGAGCCGTACTGAGCTGGATCGTCAGCTCAACGGCTTGCAGTCGTTACGTTCGGAATTCGCGAGGGTCTCAACGCAATTGTCGACATTGGAGACAGAGCTGAAGGACTTGTCATTAACCTCGATATCGACCGATGTCAGGAATGGGTTGATGAGCGTGCAGAACGCCATACACTCCAGCCTCGACGCGACCAAAGCGATCGAATCGACGATGCGGGGTGTCATGTTCTTCTTGAGGGAAAGAGTGACCGAGGAGCGTTCCGGCAATGGAAACTGACTCGCGTTCAGGGTGGGTGCTGGGCTTGTCGCTCGTTGAAGTCATGCTGCTGCTTGTATTTGCAGCGCTGATTGTCTATGTGACGGACAATGGGGAGGGCGGGGCGCAGGAACCGCGCCAAGGCGTGGGCGAACGAAGGCCACCGGATCCAAGTGTTCAAGCCAGACTCCAGGCGGCGACGGAGAAAAGCGGAGACCTGGAAAAGCGACTGAACGATATGACGGTCTTTGTGAATGAATTGAAGGTCATGATGGGCGCGAAGGCTTCAACTAAGGAAAGCTTTCAGGAAGCGGTTGAGACCCTAAAACGCGGGTATGCCTTGTGTCAGAAGAACAATAATACGTTGATTGAAGCAAGCGTTCTAAACGGTGATGAAACACTCCAGGTCATTGGGGATATTCCCTCCGATTTGATCGTAAATCTGGCGAAGGGGGATCAGACGTCGGATCTGGAAGAAATCGTGTCGTTCGTGCAAGACGTCTATCAATACGAAAAGGACCATGGTTGTCGATTCAATTATCGACTGAAGTATGCCACGGACAACGATTACAGGAAGGGCAGGGAAGGATTCGAGAAGTATTTTTATCCTGAGAAAATGATCAGAACCGGATGACAGGGAAGGATCTCCAGGACACGTATCCGTGCGGCTATGCGAACACCCGGTTGAGTTCATGCAGGTGCCGGGTTTTCTCTTCTTCACTGAGCCAGGCGCCTTCAAAGGAATTGCGTGCCAGCTGGTAGAGGTGTTCGCGCGTGACCGGCAGATGTTCAATGAGCGTGCGGTAATTGTCGTTCACATACCCGCCGAAATAAGCAGGATCATCCGAGTTGATGGTCGCTTTGAGGCCCCGTGTAAGCATGGTCAGTATCGGGTGCTGATCCATGCCCTTCACGACACAAAGCTTGAGATTGGATAGAGGGCAGACGGTGAGCGTCGTGCCTTCATGAGTGAGGCGTTGCACGAGCGCAGCATCATCCAACGAATGATTGCCGTGGTCAATTCGGTCCACTTGCAGCAGATCTAGTGCCTGATAGACATATTCCGAGGGGCCTTCCTCACCGGCATGGGCGGTGATTCTAAAGCCCAGTTCTTTGCACCTGGCGAACACTCGTGCAAACTTTTCCGGTGGATGGCCGATTTCTGACGAATCCAGACCGAAGCCATCCAGCCGATCCAGAAGCGGTTGAGCGAGCGTCAGGGTTTCAAAGGCGTGCTCCTCGGACAGGTGACGAAGGAAACACAAAATCAGCTTCGAGCTGATGCCGAGCTGCTCCTTGCCGTTCTGCAGCGCACGGCGAATGCCGCCGATCTGAACGTCCAGCGGAATGCCGCGCTCCAAATGCGCTTGAGGATCAAAGAACATCTCCACATGCACCACATGGTCCTGATGGACCCGCTTCAGGTATGCCCACGTGAGGTCGTAAAAATCCTCTTCTTTCAGCAATACCGACATGCCGGTGTAATAGATATCCAGAAACTCCTGGAGATTCTTGAAGGCGTAGGCGGCACGCAGCGAATCGACGTCGGGATAATTCAACCGGATGCCATTGCGTTCGGCGAGGCGGAATGCCATGTCCGGTTCCAGGCTGCCTTCGATATGCAGATGCAGCTCGGCCTTGGGCATCCGTTGAGCCAGTTGCAGCAAGTCTTGATTCATGGACGTCCCTCGATGGGAAACAGAGAGTGACTGTGAAAAGTCTATCATGAGTTGGATGGTTGACCTAGAGAATGTGGAACGTGAGCTTGCCGGCGGTGCGAATCAGCCGTGTCGTTTCCAACGGTTGACCAAGCCATGCATGGATGAGATAGATGTAGAACGGTTTTCGGTCTTGATAGGACCAAGTATCGTCCGGCGGAATAAGACACATGGCGACGGCGCTGACAGTACACGTGTCAGACTCAGTGGGTGAGGTTGAGGCGCTGCTGCTCCGTCCGAACAATGCCAGGTGGCTCTTGGTCCTGGCTCACGGGGCAGGGGCGGGGATGCGTCACCCGTTCATGGAGAGTCTGGCCTGTGATCTGGCGGCCTGCCGTGTGGCGAGTTTCCGTTACCAGTTTCCCTACATGCAGCAGCGGCGGAAGAGACCGGACGCCCCGGCGATGCTGACAGCCACCGTCAGGGCTGCGGTCAGAGCGGCAACGGAAGCTGCATCGGACTTGCCGCTGTTAGCGGGAGGCAAATCGCTCGGAGGCCGCATGACTTCGCTCGCATTCTCGCAGGAGCCGCCCGGTAAGGAGAGGGACGCAACGCCTGTGCGCGGTCTCCTGTTCGTTGGTTTTCCTTTGCACGCGCCCGGCCGTCCGGGTATTGAACGAGCCGACCATCTGACGCGGATACACGTGCCGATGCTATTCCTGCAAGGCACGCGCGATACCTTTGCGGATCTGACCCTGCTCCGTCCGGTCTGCGCGAAGCTGGCTCCTCGCGCGACATTACATGTGGTCGAGGATGCGGACCATTCGTTTCATGTGCCGAAGCGATCAGGCAAGACAGATGCCGAGGTTCTCCGTGATCTCGCGCGCGCCGTGGCGACATGGGCCGAGTCCCTCTGTTGAACCAAAGGGGTCTGGCGGACGTAGGAGTCATATCCCTTATGACGAGGCGGTGAAGGAGCAGAATGTGACGGGAGCGAGAACCTGCGGGGCCGTGTTCGCGGGTCGGCTAGCAGGATGAAATTCTCACCGGAATTTCTCGATCCGGACGGGTGGAGGCTGATTTCGTTTGGCTGCGGAATCGTGCCGGTGGCAGGCCGAATTCTCGCTTGAAGGCGCGGTTGAACGCCGACTCCGACTCATAACCCACCTCGCCGGCGATCTCAACCACGCTGCTGTTCGTGGTGCTCAGCTTTTGTGCGCCGAGTCTCAGCCGCCAACGGGTCAGGTAGGCTATGGGTGTCTCCGAAAGATAACGCTGGAAACGCTCGGCCAGCACCGAGCGCGACATGCCGACCTCGATCGCCAATTCGGCGATCGTCCAAGGATGGGCCGGCCGGCGATGGAGGAGGGCCAGGGCCTTCCCGACTTCAGGATCGCGGACGCCGGCCAGCCAGCCGGTTTGTTCAGGGGGGAGCCGCGCGATGTAGCGCCGCAACATTTCGATGAACAACACTTCAGACAGCTTGGCCAGGACGGCCCTTCCGCCGGGCTGGGAAATGTCCGCATCATCCACCGAGTAGCGGATGGACTGTTCCAGCCATTGGCCGGCCGCATCGTTCCGAATGTTTACTTTCAGAACAGGCGGTAACCCGCCGAGAAAGATCCGGCTGAGTTGCGGCTCGCATGCCATGTAACCGCAGATGACTCTGGTGATTTCTCCTCCGCCGCCGAGGCGGGACACCTTCAGCCCTTGAGAGACTACCCGCTGCAATTCCTGCAAGCTGTCTACCGGCGCGACAGGCGGGCCGTTGCCCATGATGTGTGGATCGCCGTGCGCGAGGACTACGATATCACCGGCGCTGATCGGCATCGGCCGGCCCTCGCCTTCGACATGGATGTAGCCGCGCCCTTCGGTCAATAGGTGATAGATGATGACATGCCGGGTTTCGAGCGAAAGATACGGAGCGGCGGTGCGCGAGGCGGGCGAGCGGAAACACCAGGGGGCCGACAGCTCGGCATTGTAAAATAGCGCCCCATCGAGCTGAACGGTCTTCAAGACCTCGGACAGGACATCCATCGCGGTTCTCGGCTAACGGCGGATTCCCGGCACAATGCACCGGACGATTGAACAAGTCAAGTTTGCGCTTGGCACGCCACGGTCAAGAGTTTCGGACGGACGGACAAGACAACCCGCCGCTATTCTCCTATAGTGCAAGCGCCGTGACAGGGGTAAATCCGAATCGTTCGATCATTCACAGAGAGGAGACAGACATGTCGACTAACGCTGTAGCACCAGAAGCGGACGGTTTAAAAACCCGCCTCAAGGCGATCTGGACAGCCGGCGACTATGATCGGTTCTCCCGTTACATGGAAGGGGGCGCACGGGAGTTTTATGAGCGGCTCACGGTGCCGCCGGGGTGCCGATTACTGGACGTCGCCTGCGGGTCCGGCCAACTGGCCCTGATTGCCGCGAAGCAGGGGGTGGATGTAACCGGCGTGGATATCGCCGGCAATCTGGTGGAACGGGCCAGGTCGCGGGCGCTGGCGGAAAATCTGCCGGCTCGCTTCGAGGAAGCCGATGCGGAGGCGTTGCCGTTCGAGGCCGCGACCTTCGATGTGGTGACGAGCCTCATTGGAGCCATGTTCGCGCCGCGCCCGGAACTGGTGGCGAAGGAACTACTCCGGGTCTGCAAACCAGGTGGCATGATTGCCATGGCGAATTGGACGGCGGAGGGATTCGTGGGGCACATGTTCAAGACCGTCGCGCAATTCATCGCCCCATCAGGAATGCCGTCGCCCGTGTTGTGGGGCGACGATACCACGGTTCGCGAACGGCTCGGCGGGGGCCTGTCGGACCTTCGTCTGAACAGGCGGCACTACGTGTTCAGTTATCCGTTTCCGCCCTCTGAAGTGGTGGAGTTCTTCCGTCTTTACTATGGTCCCATGAACCGCGCATTCGCATCGCTCGACGAAGCCGGAGTCGGACGTCTCCGTCAACAACTCGAGATGCTCTGGACGTCGCACAATCGAGCGGGAGCGGATAGCACGACGGTGTACGCTGAATATCTGGAGGTTATCGGCAGGCGAGCCTAGAACCTCTCTCAAAATCGTCCAGTGTGAATGGGAACTGCCAGGGCGCGACAGTGCCTCCGCTCGACGCCAGCGCGGTGTGGACCGCTCGAACACCCCGCGACCGCTTGGCACCAAGATACGGCTGGCTCACCGTCTCGCCAGCGCGCACAAACGTGGCGCTCTTTATCCATCGCGCCGTGCGCCTTGCTGCGGCCCTCGCTGCGCTGACCGCAGCGTCGGACAGCAGGTGCCAGCAAGACACGGCCGCTTCCGCTGAGTGGTGGGCTACGCCGCCCTGATAGCGCTCCGCCACTGTCCCGCCCTGGCAACCAGTCCCGCAGATGACGCGAAGGGCGAGAGTCAACCAACTGCCCTGTGGGGCAGCCTGAACTTTTTAGCCTGCCGCTACGCTTCGTATCTTGTGTTCCGCCATCAGAGAGCCAGCTACCGCCATGATCTCAACGGCTATTTTGAGAGAGGTTCTACCCAGGCATAAAAAACTTCGGATGTCCGGCTTGGGCCGGATGTCAGCCAAGGGCGGGGAGGAGCGTCTCGTAAAGGACCGCGTCTCGGCCCGACTGCGCACTCTGCGGCCTATGCGTCCAATCGTCGCCACATAGATCAGCCCGGTCCTGAGTCAGTCGGGGACATCTACGTCGGAGTAGGGTAATGATGTTTCTAGGCCTCTTTCGTCGCCTTGCGGGACTGCCGCTTCTTCCAGTCGTCCGTGAGTAGTCCTGAGAATCCCCAATCCGCTTCTGCAATCTCTTGAATCACGACGTGCGTGTGCTCTGGCTTCTTTCCGAGTATGCGGACAAGCGAATCTGTCACCTCTTTCACAAGTTGCGCCTTCTGCGCTCTCGTCGCACCCTTGGTAATCTGAATGTTGACATAGGGCATAGTGGCTCCTGTGTTCCCCTCCCTATTCAGCGAGCTTTCTCAACGCGGGACTATATTGGCGATTCACTTTGGCCAAGGCGGTGCGGAACTTCCTCCGGCGGGCAGCATCCGGCGCGGGGGTAACGATCAGGCGCTTTCTGTCGGTCCTCACTTTCCCCTTGCGATTTCTCACGGTTGGTCCCACTGGTTCAGAAGCGTCACATGGCTTTTTCGTCCTGCGCGTTTAACGTACGTATCATCAGCAGTCAGGTACAAACCTTTCACTCGTAGCGCCAATACATGGTAAGCGGAGTCATAGAAGGTCACGCCTTTGATCTCCTGCATATGAGCCAACACGTCGAGCGCATAGTCCGACCTTAGCGGCATTTCTTCGAATTCATACGCCAGCAAAGCGCTCATCAGGTCCACCGCCATACCGGGCTTCTTCAGTCCCAGAACGTTTCCGACTTCATACCGCCAGAGGCTGGGCAGACGAATGTCGATCGTTTCGGCCAGGAAGGCCTCCAGTACCATGGCGGCCTTTTCATAGTCGGGTTCTCCTTCTCGTTCCAAGACCCACTTAAGCAGCACGGAGGCGTCTGGTACCACGATCATCGGGAAGCCCTGGTACGATCACGCCGCACCGCCTGAACGATTTCTTTCCCGCTCAGAGTGGCGCTTCGTTTCCGCAGTCGGCGCACGATCTCTGTCGCGTGCACTCGCTTGCGGCGACGTAATTCATTTCGCAGGGCCTCGTTGATGACCTGGCTCCTTCTGCGAGGGGGAACGAGCCGAAATAGTTCCTCTCGCAGGCTATCATCGATCGAGATGTTCAACTTCGCCATGGTGGACTCTCTCCTTTTGTGGGGACATGAACTAGACACCCACACTATGCGCCTTAGTTGGGAGGTCCGTCAAGGAGTTCAGAGCATAAAGGCGGCCCATACGGGCACAATTACGAAAGCGCGGCACTGCGTTTGTGCGCGCTGCCAAGTCGTTAGAAGCTCAGTGGCGAGTGGGTCTGCTGACTACCTTGTCGATCGGTGAATCCTTCCATTCCCTAAAGCCAGAGAAGAGTGGGAAAGTGCTAACCTGCCATGCGTGGGAAATGAATCCTGACACCATTTCTTTGTTCTGTTAAGTACACCGGGAAGAGTCGTCTCAGATGCAGACGCGATTTCCCGCCCCGCTTGATGGATCTCTTCGCAAAGGGTCATTTGCCTACCGGAGAGGATACCGAACCGGCCAATGCCTCAGATCCCATTCGGCTAAATCGGTAGATATACCTGCCATGTATTAAATCGCTCAGAATTGAAGCTGACCGGACGAGGGTGGTAATCGAGGGCCTCAGAAAAGTAGCCTGACCCCCTTTCTTTTTCCGCGATGAACAAAGACGGTCGTCCCATTTTATTCAGAGCTTGGAATGTCTTGCCGCAGGGTAACACGCAAACGAGTTGGGCAAGAAGGGTCCCTCTGCTCGACAGGTATTTCATAAATGACAAAAGGGAAATCGCATGCCAATTTGTAAAACAAGCCAACGAGTATTTCTTCTCCGAGTCTGATAATGCCTTCGATTATGTTATCCATGTCCGGAAGTACTTGTGATTCAGGCTCGCCTGCAAGATTCCACGTTGGATCAAGCAGGTCTGGTTTGTGGTGCGTTCCGGTGAGCCTAAAGTTTTGAGTGAATAGTTTCCCGCCGGGCTGATCCCTTGGGTGATCGACGGCATTCCGCATATCAATAATGCGTTTTACCCAAGGTTCCCAGTGCTTAATGGCCTTGGTGAAATCATCTGATTCTCCAAACTTTGTTCTTGCCCAAGAAGCGAGCTTTTGAAACCGATGGTCATGCTTCTCTTTGTAGAATGGTTCGACAAGGCGAGCGGTTTCTCGTATGGCAAGTTTGGCCGATTGAAGAAAGGACTCAGCGTTAGATTGGAGATCCGCAACGCCGGGTAATGTTACAGCACGTCCGCCGGACTGAAACTCGAGTCCGCTCTTTTCAAGTTGATTTCGCCCAGCCTTAACATCACCGGCAATTCGGTCTCGTAACTCGACGCATCGAACAAGATGTCGCTGGATTTCTTGGAGTATTACCTTCGCAGCATCTTTTTGGTCCTCTGGCGTGGAAAAAAACCTTAAGATTTCTGATCCCTGCAAAAGTGTTCTCGCGACTGCAGGCGTGGAAGTGCCGTAATTGGATACTTTTTGAAACTGGAATACCATTTCCCGGAAAATAGACGGTGTCAGGAACTATTTTGCCTACCGGTCCGGGTCATTCCTACGACAGGCACGAGTGGAAATCAACATGGACGGGGAAACGTTTAGAGAGTGCAGGAAAAGCGTCCGTATTCTCCAGTCATCCTTATACCTTAACCTTTTGCTTCCGGCGCATGGACAGGAGGCGCCTGGTTGCTCGCGCGGCCATGGGGCCTTGTGTTTCCGTCGAACCGCCGAAGCGGGCGCGGCGTGCTCCGGCAGGTGGCGAGCATTGTCCGACGTTCCATTCAAGCTCGCTTGGAATGGAACGAGTTGCGCAGCCAAGGGACGGTGAGGCGTGCAGCGGCCAACAAGGCCCAGGCCCAGCGCGGGCAGCCAGGCGGACCATCAAGCAGGGTGGTCTCTCAATTCAGATTGCCCCGTTCCGAGAGCATCTTATAGCAGCTTTCTCTGTTCAGCTTTGCCCTCTTGGCAAGCTACGCAACACTGTCTCGTCCAGACGAATGGATAGGCTGTTTAAGTCGGCTGCTATAGAGTTCCGCTTCCCTTGCATCTCAGAAAAATCACACTGTGCTCTCACAGATCAGCCTCCTAGTGCTGGGACCTTGTAAGCGAATAATTCTGAGTCGGTAAACTTGCCTCGACTACTAGCGTACTATTTCATAGTACAGACCCATCGGCAAGGGCCGGCAGCTGCTCATGGTTATTCTGGTTCGTCGGTCAGAATCTCGTGGTTACTCCCGCTAATATCGGCGTGGGAAAGAGCGCGTGATGAAATCCGTCGCCAAAATGCGCCGGCGGTAGGGCTCGACGTGTAAGTTGCTTTCTAAAGAAGCGGCCGGAAGGATTTTGGATCTGAACCGATGAGAGCCAGGTCTTCTGTTGGACGACTGCACTATGAAATGCTAGGATGCCATTATGTTAATTACTACCGGAAAGGTCCTCGGCGGGACAATTAAGGTTGATGACAAGACTCTTCCTGAGGGCGCGATCGTGACCGTTTTGGCTCCAGAAGGCGACGGAACCTTCGAGCTTTCGGCGGAAGAGGGAACTAAGCTGCTCGCTGCGATTGCAGAAGCGGAACGTGGGGAGATGTCCGACGCGTCGCAAGTCGTCAAGCAGATCCGTCGGTCGTGAGCGATCCGGTCCCTGTCCGCATCGTTCACAGTGCCGCCAAGGCAATCCACGAAGCTGCCGAATGGTGGATCGCTAATCGGCCGAAGGCTCCAGATGCCTTTGCTGTTGAGCTCGAGCGGACAATCGAACTCCTTTCGTTGCAACCCTCCATTGGTGCACAACCTCGTGATGTCAGGCTCTTGGGTGTTCGCCGCATTCATCTCACTCGCATCCATTACTATCCTTACTACCGAGTAATTGCCGAACCCACGATGGTCGAGATACTTGCCCTCTGGCATACGAAGCGTGGCTCATCGCCTGAGCTCTGACAGGGCAGGCGACGATGGCAGCGACGTCCTTGTATGTTACTTGCCGCGTAACTTCAGCGGGATGCGCCTTCCGATCACCATCTAACGGGTCGCGCTCACTGCCAGCCGAAATCCTAATGCATGCAGCAGGACATCGAGACTTCGCAATTCGGGATTACCGCGCTCTGAAAGTATCTTGTAGAGGCTTTCGCAATTGAGCTTGGTTTTCTTGGCGAGCCGGGCCACACCGCCTTGCGCCGCGGCCACGTTTCTGAGCGCTAGCAAGAGCAGCTCCGGATCGTTCTCCTCCAACGCGGCATTCAAATATTCTTTAGCCTCACGCGCATCGCGCAGGCTCTTGGTCAGATCCGGCTGATACGCTTTAGCCTTTTTCATCCTCGCCTTGCGCGTACAGACTCGCTTCTAGCCTACATTCCCGATAGGAGCCAGCCGGGGGCACAAACATTTGAGACTGTCCTTGGCAGGGCAGGAGACTGAAGCTACAATTCAGGCATGGAATCGACCAAATACATCTACTGGCAGGATGGGGACCAATGGTTGGATTATCTGCAGGATTATCCCGACTACTGGACCCAAGGTAATTCACTCGAAGATCTGGAAGCCCACCTGCGGGACTTGTACCGGGACCTGACGAGCGGGGAAATTCCAGGAGTCCGGAAGCTTGCCGAGTTGACACTCGGGTGAAGCGCAAAGACCCTAATCCGGCAACTCGAAGCCACGGGTTGCGTGTTAGTGCGTCATGGCGGAAGCACGACTGGTATCAGAATCCCATCACCAAAGTCTCTCAGTCGGTTCCGCGCCATAGTGAAATCAACGAACATCTTGCCAAGCGCATCCAGAGGATGCTTTCCAATTCATGATTCTCGTTGGCTGACGGCGGATCAAAACGGCTCTAGCTTAAAAGCGAAGCAGCCGGCTGTCTTTTCGACTCCTTTGAAGCACGGGCGAAGGTTTTGCCGCTGATCGCCGGATGAAGCGGGACACAACTTGCCGCTGGCCGTGACCGGTGCGTCCGTTCTTTGCAACGGCGGAGCCTGTACTGTGTGAGCCGCTGCGGCGAGTTTACAGGCTCCGAGCGGACGAGGCGTAGTTGGGTGCTTCAGGAGGCGTCCGCTGCGGCAATAACCTTTGCCCATGCCCCGCATTTCTAGCCAGGCTCCATCATTCCCAGCTTCCACTGAGCGCCGATTGCTGAGCGGGCATCGGGCCTTGTGTTTCCGCCGAACCGCCGAAGCCGGCATGGCTTGCTCCGGCAAGTGGCGAGCACTGTTCGACGTTCCATTCAAGCTGGCTTGGAATGGAACGAGTTGCGCAGCCAAGGGCCGGCGAGGTGAGCGGCGGCCAACAAGGCCCTGCTTGAGCGAACGCAGTCAGGCGCTCAGCTTTCTTCCTCCTCTTGACCCACCCAAAACCGGGCGCTTAGAATGTCACTTCGCCTGCGCTAACTCCTGAACTTTCTATAGCAATCGGCCTTTTTACGGAGACCACAGTCGAAAGATGAAAGTGGAATATTTCAAGGGCGAGCGGGCGTCGCGTGAGCTGATCATGCTGCAACGCCGGTCGTCCGAGGAAGCAGCCGGCCGGAAGATGAAGGTCATGCTCATTTTCCCGCCCGATTGGTTTCCCTCCGAACCCTATCTGAGCCTTCCGTCCCTCACCGCCGTCCTTCGGCAGGCGGGCCATCATGTCATCCAGAAAGACATCAACCTCGAGATGTGGGACTGGTACTTCAGCGAAGATTTCCTGAAGAAGGTCTTGCGCAAGGTGCCGCAGCAGCTCGACCGGCTCCGGAAGCTGGCGAAGAAGCGTGAACTGGAAGAATGGGAGCAGGATCTCCAACTCGCGCTCTGCGACCTGACCAGGCAGCGGATTGATGAGCTGATCAAAAAGGCGGAGCGCGCAAAGTCCATCGTCCGTGGCGAAGTCTTCTACGACATCGACCAGTTGGAGTGGGCGATTCATGTGTTCCGCGAGGTCACGTCGGTGATCTCGATGGTCTACGCCCCGGCGCGGATTTGCATGCCGCCGATGGAGACGGACCTATCGTACAAGGTCTTTGTGTCGACCGAAGTGATGGATGCGGTGAACGATCAGCAAGTAAACATCTATCGCGACGTGTTCGACCATCTGGTGAAGCCGGCTATCGAGGCGGAACAACCGGACGTCGTCGGGATTTCGATCGTCCTGCAGCAGCAGATCTTCTCGTCGATGACCTTCTGCGCGCTCATCAAGCAGCACTTCCCGAACATTCACGTGACGATCGGGGGCAACACGGTGACGCGCCTGCGCGATGTCCTCCCGCAGTCGCCGTTATTTCGGTACTTTGACAGCGCCGTGGTTTATGAAGGGGAGACGGCTTTTGTGCAGTTGGTGTCGGCGGTGGGAGCGAAGCAAAGTCTGGCCGACGTGCCCAATACCATCTATAAGGATGCGACCGGTATCCATACGTCGCCGAGCAGCTATGCGGAGGATATGGCGACCTTGCCGCCGCCGGACTTCGACGGCCTGCCGCTTGAGAAGTACTTCGTGCCGACGAAGATCCTCCCTTATTTGGCGACCCGTGGCTGCTATTGGGGGCGCTGCGAATTCTGTGACCATGGCGAAGGCTACACGGCGGGCTACCGGTCGAAGAAGATTCAGGACATTCTGGCGGAGATCCAGCACCTCCGCGACAAATACGGAGCGCGGCACTTCCACTTTACCGACGAATCGTATCCGCCGGCTCTGTTCAGGAAGCTTTCGCGCGGTTTGATCGAACAGCAGATGGGCATCACCTGGACGACCCACATGCGGTTCGAGAAGAGCCTGCTCGAAGAAGGGGTCTGGCAGGACGCCAAGGACAGCGGCTGCCGCTACCTCCATTTCGGCTACGAGTCGGGGAACGAACGGGTGCTCAGGCTCATGGATAAGGCGACGACGACCGAGGTCATTACGAAGCATCTTCAACTGTCGGCGAACGCGGGGATCTGGAACCACTGCATGGGTTTCTTCGGCTTTCCCGGCGAGACCCGCGAGGAAGCCTGGTCTTCGGTGGAGTTCCTCGAGCAGAACAAGGACCACGTGCATTCGCTGGGTTTCGGCACGTTCGACCTGGGTCGGCACAATCCGGTCGCGAAGAATCCGGACAAGTTCGGCGTGACGGCCTACAAGAATCCCGAGTGGGACTTGGCGCTGGACTACTACTTCACGGTGAAGCAGGGCCTGAGCATCGAGGAGGCCGAGCGGGTGTTCGAAGAATTCGAGCGGAATCACAACCCCGGCTGGGACCTGCGGCTCTTCATTCGCGAATATATCTTTCTCTACATCGCGCGCTTCGGCCTGCAGAAGTTGCCCGATCTACAATATCAAGCCGCCCGTATCGCCGTGCCGCCGCCGTCCTTGGCAGGAAAAATGTAATGACTGAACTCGTTCAGATCAAAGCCAACGGGCAGCAGACGAATCCCGAGACGCGCAAGCGCAAGGTCATGCTGCTGTTTCCGCCCGAGTGGGTGCCGACGGCGCCCTATCTCGCGCTGCCTTCGCTCACCGCCGTATTGCGCGAAGCGGGACACCAGGTCGTGCAAAAAGACATCAATATCGAGATGTACGACCATTTCTTCAGCGATTCCTTTCTGATTTGGGCCAAGGCGCGGCAAGGCATGCAGCTTAAAGAGTTGGAGTCGGCGGAGAAGAGCCGGGAGTTGACCGATCAGGAGTCCGATCAGAAGGCGTGTCTCGAACATTCTTCAGCCATCGACGTCTTCGACCTCGCCGAACGGGCCGACCGCGCAAAGCGCATTGTCCGCGGCAAAGCCTTCTATGAGGCGGATCAGTTGGAGTGGGCGCTGAATACGTTTCGTGAGGTGATGCAATATATCTCCGCCGCCTATTATCCCGCTTCGCTCGTGTTCTATCCGATGGAAAGCAATCTCGGGTACCGCCCCGGCGTGTCGAAGGAGGTCTTCGCCTGCTTGGACGACGAGCAGGTCAACGTGTATCGCGACATCTGCAATCAGCTTGTGCTCCCTGCGGTCGCCAAGGAAAAGCCGGACGTGGTGGGCCTTTCGATCGGCACGCAAATGCAGCTGATGGCCGGCCTGACGTTCTGTAAGATGATCAAGGAGAGCTTCCCGCACATCCATGTCGTGGTCGGCGGCAACGTGATCACGCGGCTGCAAGAAGAGTTGCCCAAGCACGAACGGTTCTTTGCCGAGATCTTCGACTCGGCCATTCTCTACGAAGGGGAACATGCGTTGCTCTGGCTGATCGAGGCCCTGAACGGCGACCGGACGATGAACCAGGTGCCCAACCTGATGCATCGCGACGAGACCGGCGTGCACTTGAATCCGGAAGTCTACACGGAGAAGACGCAGGCGCTGCCGCTGCCGGATTTCGACGGCCTGCCGCTCGATCATTATTTTGTCCCCGAACGGATTCTGCCCTACCTGGCGACGAGAGGCTGCTACTGGGGCCGCTGCACCTTCTGCGACCATGGACAAGGATACTTCGACCAGTATCGCGGCATGCCGGCTCATGTAGTGATCGACCAAGTGAAGGCGTTGCGCGATAAATACCAATGCCGGCATTTCCTCTTCTCCGATGAATCGTACCCGCCCGCGCTGCTGAAGAAAGTCGCTCAGATGCTCGTGGACCAGCAGGTCGGCATCAAATGGACGACCTTGATCCGCTTCGAGGAGACGCTTCAAGACCAGGAGATCTGGAATCTGGCGGCGAAATCAGGCTGCTGCACGCTGTATTACGGCATGGAATCGGCCAACGAGCGCGTGCTGAATCTCATGGACAAGCATGCGAAGAAGAGCGTGATTCAAACCAACCTCCGTCTGGCCGCCAACGCGGGAATCTGGAACCACGTCATGGCCTTCTATGGCTTTCCAGGCGAGACCCGTGATGAGGCGCTGGATACCAGGCAGTTCATTTTGGATAACCAGCCGACCATTCATTCGGTGGAGCTGTTCTATTTTGTGGCGTATCGCCATACGCCGATGGTGCGCAATCCGGAGAAGTTCGGGATCACGATCCACAAGCAGGAAGAGTACGACCTGCCGTTGGACTACTACTACACGCTGGATGAACCGGGCGGGCTGACCTGTCTTGATGCCATGCAGCTCTGCGAAGAGTTTTACCGGAACGATTTCCATCCCTGGGCGGTTCGCGTCAACGCGCGCGAGCATGTCTTTCTCTACATCTCAAAATACGGCACGAACCGCCTGCCGCAAATCTATGCGGCGACCAAGGCCGGCACGGGCGCCGAGGGTGTGTCCGGTCTTGTGACCTGGCCGGTGGCGCTGGGAGAAGGGGAGGACGGGAAGGAAGGGATGAGCCGCGTCGTGTCGCATGGAGTCAGCTGACGAAGGCTGAGGCTACGTCGATTGATCCTTGAGCCAGTTGACGAGCGCCGAATAGGCGGCTTCCACTTCTTTGGTCATCGCTTCGCCTTTCTTCACCATCTGCATATATCTCTTGGGATTGTTGGTGAGGTTCGCGAATCTGTGCGGATTCCAGGTGTGCAGCAGTTGGCCGCGTGTCCGATCGAGTTGTTCGCGCGTCACCGGGGGCGTCAGTTCGAAGAGTTTCAGCGCGTTGGCGATGGCTTCGTCCGGCATGGTGGGAAGTGTCGCCGCTCGACCTTCGCGCTGTCAATGCAGTACACTTGACCGGTATCCCACATTCAGCTCCAACCCATAGGACACGATGGCCACCGTCATTCCGCTTTTGCAGCCGGCGCCGATCTTTAAGGACCGCACCGATTATCGCCAAGTCCTCATCCGCGAGATGGACGGCGGCAAGATCCCTTTGAGCTTGGGGAAAAGCTGTCCGGTCAAATGCGAGTTCTGCTACGAGATCGATCATTCGTACCGCGAAACGTTGGACCCACCCAAGACGAGCGACGAAGACTGGGCGTTCATTCTGGACTACATCAATAAGAAGCCGACCGACCCGATGCAGTTCTGGTGCATCGGCGGGAACGAGTACATGGAGTGGACCGATCTGTTCCTCCATCCCAAGGCGATGGAGTGGTTGGAAGATTTCCTGAAATATACCGACAAGAACGTGACGTTTTTTACGGTCGGCTACGTGCACGTGCCCAAGATTCACCAGTTGGCGGCTCAGTATCCCGGCCGGATCAACTTCGAGTTGTCGGCCATCACGCTGGGTGCCTGCCGGGAACGGCTCATGCCTCATGCGCCTTCGGTCAAGCATTTGATGAAGGTGCTTGATGGTCCCGCGGTCTCATCGGCCAATTTTTACTCGTTCGAGCGCGGTTCCCTGTCGGACGACGCGACGGCGATTTCCCGCATCAACCAGCGCTGCGTGCTCTGGATGGGCTGTCTGACGCCGTTGCGGGGGATCAAGGAAGAGACAGCCAAGCTGATGCGTGGAGGACGCGCCTACCTGGCCGAGGATGCCCAGCGGATTTACGATGCCGGGTTACCGAATATCCAGACGATTCAAACCGAAGCGCCGATTACCGCGTTTCTCAACCGCCGCCGGATCGTCAGCGCTTTTGATGCCCTTGAATTGGAAAAGCGCGATCCCGTGGTCATGGCGAAAAGCGTCTATAAAGTCTTGATGATGTATCGGAGAAATCGCGCCCGTTATCGGATGGTGCCGAATGCGACCTTGGGCGGCGACTCGGATTGCACGGTGCTGCTGACGTTCGACGATATTGCCAAGTCGTTGAACGGGGACAAGTACGTCTATATTCCGAAGTGCATGATGCAGTCGGGACGGGGCCACTACACCGACATTGCCGGCGTAACGGTGGAGCAGTTCATGCGGAAGACCGGCATCAAAGCCCGAATCCTCCATAAGATCGACACGCGATTTGCGAATAAATTGCTGTGGCGGAATGGGCTACTGAAGAACTATGTCGAAGATTATGTCCGCAACCCGCTGACGCAGTCCTACGAAGCGCTTCCCATTCCGGCCTGAATCCGTGCCTGTCTCTCAATTTTGCTCATTTCATCAACCGGGTTATTGATCCAATGATGCAATGAAACAATCGGCGATCCTCATTTGAGAATCGGGTCGAGGTTGAACGCCACGCTGATGCGCGGATTGGACCCGTTATAGGCGTTGACCGCATGGAACAGCCATCCGGGGAACAGCACGCACTGGCCCGGAGAGGGCACGAACGAGATATTTCTGCCGGCATCATGCAGTTCCGGCATGCCATACCGCAGGTATGGGGCGAGCATGCGCGGCAGGCAGCCGCGGGGGTCGTAGAGTTGCAGTTCACCGCCCTGCCCCGGTTGCCCGCCTATATCTCCTACGTCCACATAGTACACTCCCGACCAAAAGCTTCCGGGATGTGGATGGGCCGCATTGCTGCCGCCCTTTCGCTGGACGTTGGCCCAGACTTCCACGACTTGCCAATCCGGCCGGCCGCTGCGCCGGTCGCTCGCCCGCTCGGAATACTCGGTCATCTGTTTCGCCACCTCGATCACCGGTCCGAACAATTCCCGGAGCGGTTTCTCCGCCCATGTCAGCATGGACAGATCGTGAGGCGATGACCAGCCGATCACTTCATAATCCGAAAAGCTCGGGTCGGCTTTTTCCCGTTGGAGAATCAACGAGGTCAGCTCCGCGTTGATCCGCTCATGCTGAGCGACGGTGAAGACGACAAGAGGCGTTGAAAAGATAGGACGGACGTTGATTTCGATTTCTGTCGCCATGCGCCCCGCGAAGGATGAAAGCCGAACGTCGAGGGCCGTACGGTATGCCTGCGTGAGTCCGATGTCAAGGCGTGAGCCCTGTTTGACAAGAAATAGAGGTTGCCCTAGAGTGATCGGTCCATGACGTTGGAACGGCGCGCGGTCCAATTCTATCAAGCCGATGTGTTTACCGATGTGCCCTTCGGGGGCAATCCGGTGGCGGTGATCCCTGACGCCGCCGGCCTGACGGATCTCGAACTGCAACAGATTGCGCGGGAGATGAATCTTTCCGAGACGGTGTTCGTGTTTCCCCCTTCCGATCCGGCGGCCGTGGTCAAGATCCGCATTTTCACGCCGACGCAGGAAATTCCGTTCGCCGGCCATCCGGTCATCGGGACATTTTTCGTGTTGGGGACGCTCAAGCGGCTCGGTTTACGCGAACCGGTAACACGCGTGCTGCAGGAATGTAATCTGGGTCTGTTCCCGGTGGATATTTATGCGAAGGACGGGAACATTACCAGGGTCGTCATGTCGCAACCGGAACCCCAGTTTCTCGACATTGTGGAAAGCCGTGATGATCTCTTTTCTCTGGCACGAGCGCTCGGCATGACGCGGCCGCAGATTACCGAAACCGGATGGCCGGTCCAGATTGTTTCGACGGGCCTCCCGGTCATGATCGTCCCGGTTCGGACATTGACGGCCGTGCGATCCATCGTGCCGGATATTTCAGCGATCGCCGAGCTCTGCCGGCAATACGGCGCCAATGGCATCATGGCCTTCAGCACGATGACGGTCGAACAACAGGCGACCGTCCACACGAGGATGTTTGCACCGTTGATTGGAATTGTCGAGGACCCGGCGACGGGAAGCGCGAGCGGCGCGCTCGGCGCGTATTTGCTTCAACACGGCGTGGTGGAGGTTGCTCCCATGACGGAAATCATTGCCGAACAAGGCTATGAGATCGAGCGGCCGTCGCGCATCTTGATTCAGGTGGAATCGGAAGATGATGCCATCCAGGCCGTCAAAGTCGGAGGCGAAGCGGTCATGGTGTTGGAAGGGACGCTGACGTTCTAATGGTTCTGAGTTATGAGTGGTGAGTTTCCGGATCGAGATCGTAGAGAAACCGATTGATGGGCATGGCAGCGCAAGTTTGTCTCCTGAGCCGTCGATTCTTTGGTAAAATCCTGCTACAAGTAATATGAAAACATTGGCGTTTCATCAGGCGGACGATCATTGTCACGAGGAGGTTTCATGGGAACTATTGCGCAGATCATGGTCAAGGATCTCAAGACCGTCGGCCCGGACACTACGGTACGGAGCGCGGCGAAACATATGAACGAGGCCCGGCTGGGCTCGTTATTCATCAAGAAAGGGCAAGCCATCGTCGGCATTGTGACCGATACCGATCTGGTCCGCCGGGCCCTTGCGACCAGCAAAGACCTCAATACCTTGATGGTTGAGGAGATTATGACCAGCCCCGTCGCCACGATCGAGGGCACGCGAACCGTGAGCGATGCTCATGACATGATGGGGGACCTTGGAATCAGACACCTGGGCGTCACCAAGGCCGGAGAGATCGTCGGGGTGATCTCGGTGCGGGACCTCTTGAAGTATTATCAGCGGGTTTCCGAGCCGAAGATTGCGCAGGACTAGCGGAGAACACCTTACTTGGTCAGTTCCCGCACGAGGTGTCCCAACTCGGGAATGATCAATTTTTCCATGGCGAGGCGCACGGCATTTTCCGAACCGGGGGTGGAAAATAGGACACGGCCTTTGACGATCCCGGCAACGGCGCGACTTATGATGGCAGGTGATCCGATTTCTTGATAGGTCAAGTAGCGAAAGATCTCGCCGAACCCGTCCAATCTCTTTTCCAGAATGGCATCTACCGCCTCGAAGGTCGAATCGCGCCGGGAGATCCCGGTCCCACCATTGACGATGACGGCCTGAACCCCTTCCTGTTCGAGGTTCGCAGCGATGGTCTCTGTAATCCGGGCCGGCTCATCCTTGACGATGTGGTAGCCCGCCACCTCATGGCCTTGTTCCTTCAACAGCTTGATGATCAGCCGTCCGCTCGTATCGGTTTCCTCCGTGCGGGTATCGCTGCAGGTAATGATGAGGCACCGGACCCTCGTCGGCGCGTGGGCTTTGTGTTCGTGATGAGTCGCCTGGCCCATGAGCAATGATCAGCCCCAGACGGAGTCAGGCTTGAGCGATTGAACCGGCGTGCCTTTTCCAATGTGCTCGTCGAGGATGGCCGCGACATCGGCTTCCGTGACCTTGGAATACCAGGTTCCATCGGGATAGACCACAACGGTCGGACCTTGTTCGCAGGGGCCCAGGCATGACGAACCGGTGACCAGCACCTGGCCCGGCTGAATGCCTCGCTGCATGAGCCCCATGTTGAAGGCCATCAGCAATTGGGCGGAGCCCTGGCCGCCGCAGGAAGGCTTGGGATGTCCGGGTGGACGAGCGTTGGTGCAGACAAGGATATGGTAGTTTGGTTTCGGCATCAAATCTCCTTAAGCTTATGGTGTATCGCGTAGCAAGACGGCAAATACTGCGCTTTCCGATCACGCGCGCAAGCTATCAGCCAATTCTCCCTGTGCTTTTCCTTGAGGTTATTGCGGCTTGTACGCCTGCCACTGCTCTACGGATTCTTCGGGCAGCTTCCAGTGCTTGATGCCCTTCATGATCCAATCCAGATAGTGTTCCTTGGGCTTGAATTTTCCGATCGGATTGGCCGCATGGGCTGTGACGAGGACTTTCTCGCCTTCCTCCGTGACGACCGTGACCGGCACATGTCGATAGGCTCCTTGCGGCACATCGCCTTCAAATTCGTCCATGATCTTGAGGTCTTCGTCGGTGATCTCGAATACGACGCCCCATACCTTTTCCCCGGGGGACGGTACGACGCTGGCCAATCCGCAGCGCCACTGCGAAGACCACCGGCAGAATTGGATGGTATGGTCGGGCAGATAAGCATTGAAAAGAAACTTATGCTCCGGCGCGCGACGTTTCAGTTGTGTGGGATTCAAGTTGTCTGCGTAGAAGAAAAATTTCATAGAGGTAGAAAGCCTTCCAAATAAGGCGTGACAGCCGAGCGGGTACTTGTAGCATATCCGGTTCCAGGATTGTCAAGCTGGGGGCAGTGGGTAGTTTGCCATCAGACGCACTGAAGTCCGTCACCTTGATCGAGAAGTGGATGCCCGCTCCCCCCTTCCGCGAGGACAAGCTTCGCGGGCATGACGCAAAAGGAAGCTGCCCCACTACCAAGCTGGGGAGGAGGAGTTGACTTGACGGCAGCACCATGACTATTCTCGGCATCCGTTGTGCTTCGGCTGCCGTCCGGTGCAGCCTATGAGGGTAATCGAGGGTAATCCGCCGCTGTTGCTTCCATTCACGTTCAGGCGCACTCGTTGTCTCTGTCGAAAGCTCTTCATTACGGCATCTTCCTTCTCCTCGCCATTGGCGCGCTGGCCTATTGGCTGACAAGACCACCGTCGCTTAATCCTCTTACGGACCCCCAAGCGGCCCAGGCGCTGGCGCTGGTGCAGACGCACCGAGCAGCCGGGTATCCGACGATTCTGCAGGCTTTCAATGAACGCGTTCGCCTGCAAAGGGAGCGTAATCTGGGCGTCAGGCTCGGCGAGTGGCGGGTTCAAAAGCTGGACGGCGACCGTCAGAATCCAGGGGGCGATCGGTACGAAGTGAGGATGAATCTGCGGGAGCAGGGGACGAACCAATGGTTCGAACGAGAATTCATTTGGCATGTCGATTTGGCGACGAAGCGGGTCAACGCCGCGTCCTTACCGGCTGACGGGCTCATGCCGGAGGGGCCGGATTCTGCCGGGTCCTCCCCAGGCCGTGGATTGCTTCCCTAGAAGTTCGCGGGGATTGCGACCTGAATCTCCTCTCCTTCGATTCGCACCTGGCATCGTGTCACCTTAAAATCGGGATTCTCCGGTCGCTCGCCCGTGCAGACGTTGAACCGCCAGCCATGCCAGGGGCACACGATGCATTCGCCGCGTAATATTCCTTCCCCAAGCGGTCCTCCGGCATGGGGGCAAGTATTATCAAGGGCATAGATTGTGCCTTGGACGTTGCATAAGGCGATCAAAACTCCTTTGACCTCCACCGTCTTGCATATGCCGGGCGGGACCTCATACATCTTCGCCACTGTGATGAAATCGGTCACGATGTCGGCTTCCGCATGGTTGATCGCCTCGCCATTATATTAAGGTCCCGTAACATTTCAGGAAGAGACTCCTAACAGCTTGATTCTATTGCAAGGTTATGTCATAGAGTGAGAGTCTGACCGGTGACTTCATCAGGTTTTGCTATGGTTAAATAGTACAAACTACAGGAGGACACCCCAGCCGCCATGGAAATGACGCTCCTGCTGAACTCGACGTACGAGCCTCTTCGTGTGCTGCATTGGCAAAAGGCCATTACCTTATTATGGCAGGGGAAAGTCGAAGTCCTGGAGGTGTACGACCGGGAGATCCATGGGATCTCGATTTCGATCAAACTTCCCTCCGTGATGCGGCTTCTGAAGCTCGTCAAGCTGAAAGACAGCCACCGGGCGGTCAAATTTTCCCGCATCAACATCTTCACCCGAGACGGGTATGCCTGCCAATACTGTAATCGGCGGTTCAAAACCGAGGAACTGACGTTCGACCATGTCGTGCCGATCGCCAAGGGCGGCCGGAAGACCTGGGAGAACATCGTGACGGCCTGCTGGCGGTGTAACAACCGCAAAAGCGGGCGGACTCCCGACGAGGCCGGCATGAGATTGATCAAGCGCCCGGTGAAACCGCGATGGAGCCCTGTCGTGACCATTACGATTGGGATTCGCAATACGCCGGAGAGTTGGCGTGACTATCTCTATTGGAACATGGAACTGGATGCCGACCCGGCCGGACCATAGGAATCCTGTCTCGCTTCGCGTCAGTACACTTTATCAATCGTGATCGTGATGTTCTGACCTCCCGGAAGGGTTGGATTCTTCTCATAGCGTCCTTCCATGTCCCCCGGCTGCGGCTGTCCCGCCTGTCCGTCCCGATCCAGTCGCGCGATAACGTCCACCATTCCTCGGAGCTCCGTGCCCTGCATCATGACGTCCGCGCTCGTAATTTCAAATTTCACCGGGAATGATGGATTGTCGATCCGCTTCGCTGCAAGCGGCCGAGGGGGGCCGGTCGGCCGGCGCACGATGACAAACAGCACATCGGTCGGCTTCACCTGTTCCGCCAGATTCGGCGCGATCGAGACCTGACCCGCGATGGTTCCTGAACCGCCTTGCGGTTCGCAACTATGGGCTAAACCGAAATACGCGGCCAAGGCGGCTAATCCAATGATGCCGGCTGTCATGCTCAACGTTCGGGTCGTATATCCCGCCAAGAGAAGCTCCTTTCTTCAAATGCTCTCGTTCATGGAATCTTCGCCGCCGGCTCGGTAGGGCATCCATGATCGTCCATCATCATTATGGCTGCGCCGCTTCCGAATCGTCGAAAGTTCGGCATTATACAGAGCCCGGACCAAAATAGGGAGCCGATCGGGTTTACGATGGAAAAGACGCTGTTGTATGATACGGCGCGTATCATGATGGAGGAACAGAATGGCTGCCAATCCGGGATTTCCTATTTCGTTGGATGTCAAAGGGTGGCCCGTTCTCGTCATCGGCGGGGATGACGAAGCGGCCGAGAAGACGATGCGATTGCTGGACGCCGGGGCAAAGGTCACGGCGGTGAGTCCGGTCCTCAATGAGACCATGCGCAAGCTTGCGGCTTCGGCCAAAATCATTCACCGAGGACGACACTTTCGCGCGACCGATGTGGAGAGCGCCGTGCTGGTGCTGAATCTGATTCGCGGCGATCGTGAATTGGCGCAAAGCCTGATTGCCCTGGCTCGCGATCAGAAGTTCTTGCTCTGGTCCGTCGACCAACCGAGTTCGTCGAACGTCATCATGCCGGCTGTCGTGAACTGCGGGCATTTGCGCGTGGCCGTCAGTACGAGCGGCCAGGCGCCGGCCCTCTCCGGCTTCATCAAGGAAGATCTGGAAAAGGTATTCGGCCAAGACTTCGCCGCGTTTCTCGACTGGCTTGGGGAACTGCGCGAACGCGCGAAGGCCGATGAACCGGATGCGGAGAAGCGGCGGCAGCTGCTCCGAGAGGCGCTGGACGGCTTTCATCTCCACGGCAAGATTCAGTACCCGCAGGTCTGGCTGGACGAGCGGGCGAAACAACAGGCCTGACCGGCGCTCTGGAGCGTCGCCGACGATAATCGGAAGGGCCGCGACGAAAGGATTCGATATATGGTGTTGCTGGAGTTCAGCATGTCTCCGCTGGGAAAAGGCGAGAGTGTCGGCGCGTATGTCTCCCGATCATTGGATATTATCGATAAGAGCGGGATCGACTATCGTCTCAATCCGATGGGGACCGTCCTGGAAGGCGAGTGGGAAGAAGTCTTCGACGTGGTCCGGCAATGTTATCAGCGAATGAAACGGGACTGTAATCGCATTTCCTGCACCATCAAAGTGGATTATCGGAAGGGTCACAAAGGCCGATTAGGCGGCAAGGTCGCGAGCGTCGAGAAGCGGCTCAAACGGAAACTGAAAGTGTAAGTCAGTGGAGGTCATAGCGCAATTCGCCGTCCGTGCGGAATCGTGCCGACAGGGCATGGGGTCCCGCAGCCAAGTCGAGCAGTCGTATTCGGTTCACCTTGCCACGTAATGTCCCGCCTTCTATGTTGCGGTTCAGGGCGGCTTCCAACTCCCGGCGCATCTCTTCCAGATTATCCCGAATGGGAATTTTCAGCCGCCTGGACAATTGAGCGCGTATCGATTCGTGGAGCAGTTGATCGGCAAGATCGGTCCAGACATTCTGTTCCGCCACGTCATACTCCACATGATCGAACACGATCGTCTCGGTTGTCTCGTCATACACCGGAGTCCCGCGCAACTTCACGCGCAGTGAAATCACGCCCTCTACGTCGAGATCAACTCCGGCCTGTTTGCCGACCGGATACAGATGGACGCGGCGGATTGCCAGCCGGCCGGGGCCGATTCCAAACTCTTGCCCGACAACGGCCTTGCGAAGCTCTTCGTTGGCTAATTCGTACGGGACATCGAGATCGAACGGGACATGGAATCCCTGTTCACGATACCGGCCTTCCATTCGAGGCAGGGGACGAAACGGGGCGGCCGGTTTCTTGCCCATGACGACGCGCGGGGCCGCGATGATGCCGATTTCAGCGGAGAGCGTACCGTCGGTTCCGGCCGGTTCGATTGACTGAGTTTGTATGGGCGCAACCACCAGCCACATGGTTCCGTGATCGTCCAGTTGAATCGGAGCCTGAAGCCTGGCCCACGCTTCCGATACTTTCGCCTTGAACGGCACCGCATCTCGAATAGCGCGATTCAAGAGCGGCAGCGCCGACTCAAGACGGCTGCGGTAGACTTGCGCCATTAACGGCGCGCCGTTGATGCGATCCGGCCCCAGCGGGCACGCTTCCAGCGCTTCGACGGCTGTGATGCGGCTTGAGGGGATGAAGCTATAGTCCCGTTGATAGGAGAACAGGCTGCTGATCTGAACGCCCAAGAGACCGGCCCGGCCGCCGGTGGATTTGCCGCCGCAGTCGGCTATCTTGGTGAGGGACCCGTGACTCTGTTTGGCATATTCCATTGAAAATTGAATCCTGGCGCGAGACACCATGTGATTGCCGTTCAAGGCAAGTTCACTGCCCGCGCGCCTGGCGTGATATTTCATAAAGCCGGTTCCGCCGCCCAAGGGAATCCATTCCTGTGGACCAAGCCGGTTTGTGTCCTGTCCGTCATAGGTCCGCTCCAAGAGCGGACGAAATGCAGCCATGGGCACTTCCAGGCGAAGCCGCAACGTGGAAGGTTCAATGGGACCGTCGGCCTCGCCGGATGCAGTGACGTGAGGCGCGGACCAGAGCACAAAGCCGATGAGCGATGTCAAAACCAGCAGGCGCCGGCGGCTCAAAGAAACGAGAGACTTCATAGCATAGGTGTAGGATGAAAGCCCGCCGACTTGCAAGAGCCGAACGGCGCGACCGCGGCGTCTGCGGTTGCTGCAACCGATCAAAACATCGAGAACCGAAAATACTTCGTGGGGTTCTTTTTCACATCCGAGAGGAACTGTTCGACTTCCGCCAATAGTTTATCCGCGCGGGCATAGAGTTCGTCGCTCGTTACCAGTTTGCCTACCGTTCCTTGACCTCGCTCCACCTTATCCAAGAGATTATCCCCGCGACTCGCCAGGTCGTCCAACTTTGCATACAGTTCCGGATCGGTCAGTTTGCGCAGGGTCCCTTTCTCGTTGTTCAATCTCTTGACCAGGTCATTGAGCTCCTTGACCGCCTGACCGGCCCGCGCATACAGTTCCTGATCGGCGATAAGCTTCCCGGCCGTTCCTTGGCCTTGTTCGATTCTTTCCACCAGCGCCAGGCCTTTCTCCGACGCGCGATCGAGTTTTTCCAAGATCTGTTTGGATCGATCAAAGAGTTCCGGATCATTGATCAGTTTGCCCGTGGTGCCATGTCCTTGGGTCACGGCGGTCAGCGCCTGCTGGATCTGCTCCAAGGCCGCGTTGACGCGGTCGAACGTAGTCGAGGCGTCCGACGCCAGATCGGTGATTTCCGGTCCGGCCCGCCCGGTGATGACGCTGCCGGGAGAAAGCGGCGGCTTGTTCGGGCTGCCCGGTCCGATTTCCAGAAATTTATCGCCCAGCAGTCCCAACGCTTTGATGTGAATGGAGGCGTCTTCACGAATATGCCGCGCCACGTCCGTTTTGACCGCGAACCGGATATCGACGAGAGCCGAGTCCGTGGCGATGGCGATGTCGTGAACGTTGCCGATGTCCACCCCGTTCATGCGCACGGGTCCTCCGATCTTCAGCCCTTGCGTATGATCAACCAGCGCGTGAAACGTCGTCTTGCGCGCCACCAAGCCCATGCCTTCTTCAAGGCGCAGAATCATCAGCATGAGGATGAGCAGCGCGAGCACGACGACTATCCCGATTTTGACCTGCGCCCAACCGACCTGGGATCGTCTGGTTATCATGTGGCGGATTCCTTTTCCTGTTTCCAACGATGGGCCGGCAACGTGGCCGGATCCAGGAACCCACGAATGGCCGGATCGTCGCGGTTGCACAGTTCGTCGGGCGTGCCTTGAAAAATCACACGGCCGTCGTCGATCATGACGATGCGATCAGCCACGTGGAAGGCCAGGTCCAGGTCGTGCGTCACGACGACTTGCGTCACCCCCTTCGTCTTGAGCTGCGTGAGCAAATGGCAGATCGCATAACCATTGATTGGGTCCAACCCCGCCGTCGGTTCGTCGTAGAGTATGATTTTGGCCCCGCTTGCAAGGGCGCGGGCGATGCCGACGCGCTTCCGCATGCCTCCGCTGAGATCCGCGGGCATGTCGTCGATGCTGTCTTCCAACCCGACAAACTGAAGGCTTTGCCGCACGATCAATTCGATCGCCTCGTCGGAGAGACGTCCTTGTTCTCCCAGCCGATAGCCGACATTTTCTCTTACGGTAAGCGAGTCGAACAATGCCGCCCCTTGAAACACCATCGCCATTTTCTGCCGAATGGGAGGGAGTTGGCGTTCCGGCAAGGCGGAGATATCTTCCCCGTCGATCGTTACCGAGCCGCGATCCGGTCGGAAGAGTCCCAGGATCACGCGAAGAATCGTCGTCTTTCCCGATCCGCTGCCGCCCAGGATGACCTTGGTTTCACCGGCCTGGACATCAAAAGACACATCGCTCAATACCTGCCGGTCCGCCAACGTCAGATCGACCCGGGTCAATGTGATCATTCCGCATCCCGCATTATGAAATCGCCATGAAGAATTTAGTCAGGAAAAAGTCCGTCGCCAGGATCAGAATTGAAGATGAAACCATTGATTGAGTCGTGGACACGCCCACTCCGACCGTGCCGCCCTTCGTCGAGAATCCGGCGTAGCACCCGACAATCGCGATCAGAAAACCAAAGACCGTCGGCTTCATCAAACCAAGAAGCAAATCGCGTCCCTTCAGCGCCTCAATCGCCCAGGTCCAATAGAAATAGGAATCGATGGCGAGATAAAAGCGCGCCACGAGCCATCCGCCGAACATGGCGACACCGTCGGTAATGACCGTCAAGACGGGAATCATGAGCAGACAGGCGATGAGGCGGGTGGTCGCCAGTTTGTGAATCGGGTCGGTGCCCTCCGCGCGGAGGGCGTCAATTTGTTCCGTGACCGTCATCGAGGCGAGTTCGGAGGCGATGCCCGTACCTACGCGTCCCGCGATCATGAGCGCGGCCAAGACCGGCCCCAGTTCCCTGACGACCGATGTGCTGATCAACCGGGACACATAGATAGTGGCGCCATAGGGTTCAAGTTGAACGGCTCCTTGCAGAGCGAGAACCATGCCGGTAAACATGCCGGTCAAGACCACGATGAACAAGGATCCGACGCCGATGCGTTCCATCTGAAGGATGATCTCCCGGCCGTGAAACGGAGGTCGAAAGATGTTAGCGACCGTACGCCAGGACAATAACGTGAAGTCCTGGACGACGAGCAGATAGCCGATGATCGTGTGTTTGAGGTTGAGAACCGCGCTTGTCATAACGAGATTACGCCAAGGTGCAGGATCGGCGCAGCCGCACGGGCCGCCGACTCATTATAGGAAAGAACAGGATTTTGAACAATCGCAGGATGGTGTTATTGAGACAAGGCTGCGGCGCTGTCGCGGTAGAGCCGCGGAACCCGTGGACCGATGGAACAGAGAACTTCATAAGGGATGGTATCCAATGCCGCAGCGAGGTCTGATGCGGTGACAGCGAGAGATCCTTGTCTTCCGATCAAGACCGCCTCGTCTCCCGGTTCGGCATCGGGCGCATCCGTCACATCGACCATCGTCATATCCATGCAAACGCGTCCGACGACCGGCAGGCGGCGACCACGAATCAGAATGGAGCCTTTATTTGACAGTCGCCGGCTATAGCCGTCGCCATAGCCTACCGGGAGAATCGCAATACGGGATGCCCGCTGTGCAGTGAAGGTCCGGTTATAGCTGACGCATCCGCCGCGCGGGATTGCACGAATCAATGCAATCGTGCTGCGCCAACTAAGGACAGGCCGAAGGTCAATGGGTGGGGAGCCGTGCGGCAGCGTATGGTATCCGTACAGCATGATGCCCGGACGCACCATGGAAAAATGCGTGGCCGGATGCATGATGATGCCGGCGCTGTTTGCCATGTGGATGAGCGGGAACGTCCTGCCCGATGCCGCCATTTTATCCAGCGCGACATGGAACCGCTTGACTTGTTCATCGGTATAGGCCGGATCCCGGCTGTCCGCGTCGGCAAGATGGCTCATCACCCCGTCGACCTCCAAGACGCGATCCAGGTCGGCCATATTGAACAGTGAGGGCAATTGGTCCGCTTCGAAACCTAAGCGGCCCATTCCCGTATCGATTTTTACGTGAATCGGGTAGGGAGCGGCGGCGCCTCGCACCTGAGCGGCGAATTCACGGGCCATTGATAGCTCATAGATCACCGGGATGAGGCGATGGGCCACCAATGATGGAATTTCGGACGGCACAATCGGTCCGAGGACGGCAATCGGATGACTGATGCCCGCGTCCCGCAGTTGCACTCCCTCTTCGAGGGTCGCCACGCCGAAGCGGCGTACGCCCGCTTGCACGAGGGCCCTGGTGACCGGCACCGCGCCGTGCCCATAGGCATTCGCTTTGACGATGGCCAGGATCTCGCACTCTTCAGCGACGCATTGTTTGGTCCGGAAGAGATTATGGAGCAGATTGCCGAGATCGATTCGAGCGGAAGTGGGTGGGGAGGGCGATGAGCGTGACACGCCGTAGTTGAGAGACAAGGCCGGCTAAACTTCGAGAATCTCGCTTTCCTTCTTCTTTAGCACGTCATCGATCTTCTGTATATATTGATCGGTTAATTTTTGCATCTCCGCTTCGGACTTGCGCAGTTCGTCTTCGGTCAGCTTCGTGTCCTTTTGCAGTTTTTTCAACTCATCGTTGCCGTCGCGCCGAAAGCCGCGCACCTGGACTTTGACTTCCTCGCCGTGTTTCTTGCAGACTTTGATGAGTTCCTTTCGGCGTTCTTCGGTGAGCGGCGGAAGCGGGACACGAATCAACTTCCCGTCGTTCGACGGAGTCAATCCGAGATCGGAAGTTTGAATCGCCTTCTCGATTTCTCGGATCATCTTCTGCTCCCACGCCTGGATCGTAATCAAGCGGCTCTCCGGAATGGCGATATTGGCCACCTGCTTCAACGGCGTGAGTGTCCCATAGTAATCGACCTTGATGCTGTCCAAAAGGGCGACGGACGCGCGCCCCGTCCGCATGCCGGCCAAGTCACGTTTCAGGTGCTCAAGCGCATGCTCCATCTTTTCGGTAACCTTCTGTTTGACTGCTTGTGCCGTTGACATGGCGGCTCTCCTCAGCGGCTTCCGACCGTGACCAGGGTCCCGATCGATTCGCCGCGAACAACGCGTTCGAAGTTGCCCTTTTCCTTGAGATTGAACACGATCAACGGAAGCTGGTTGTCCATGCAAAGGCTGACGGCGGTCGAATCCATAACCTTCAAATTTTGACTCAGAATAGCCATGAACGGAATGTCCGTATATTTCTTGGCGCCGGCGTTCTTCAGCGGGTCGCTATCGTAAATACCGTCCACCTTTGTGCCCTTCATGATGACTTCCGCGCCGATTTCCATGGCGCGTAACGCCGCCGCCGTATCCGTCGAAAAATAGGGATTGCCGGTCCCGCCCGCGAAGATCACGACCCGGTTCTTTTCCAAATGCCGTATTGCCCGCCTGCGAATGTAGCCCTCCGCGAGTTGGCGCATTTCTATGGCGGACTGGACGCGCGTGCTGGTGCCTTTGCGCTCGAGGGCATTTTGCAGGGCCAGCGCGTTCAAGACCGTCGCCAGCATGCCCATGTAATCGGCCGATGCCCGCTCCATGCCCGAGGCGCTGGCTGCGATGCCGCGGAAAATATTGCCGCCTCCGATCACCACCGCTACTTGGACTCCCATCGTGACGACGGCGGCGATTTCGTCGGCCAGCCCTTCGAGGACGGACGGCTGGATGCCGTACCCCTGCTCACCGGCCAACATTTCTCCGCTGACTTTCAGCAGGATGCGCCGGTATTTGGCAGAGTTCATGCTTGGCCCAATTGGTAACGCGTAAAGCGGCGGACGACCATATTTTCACCGATCTTGGAGATCTTTTGGGCCAGGAGGTCCTTGACCGTCACGGAAGGATCCTTAATGAACGCCTGGTCCAGCAGGCAGTTTTCCTGATAGTACTTGTCGAGCTTCCCCTCGACGATTTTCGGCCAGGCGGCAGGAGGCTTCCCCATTTCTTTCGCCTGGGCTTCATAAATACTTTTTTCCTTGGCGATCGTGTCCGCGGGGACATCCTCGCGTCTGACGTAGGATGGGCTCGATGCGGCGACTTGCAGCGCGAGGTCATTGACGAAAGCTTTGAATTCTTCATTCCTCGCGACAAAATCGGTCTCGCAATTCACCTCGATCAACACACCGATTTTGCCGCCGGCATGAATATACGCATGGACCAACCCTTGATTGGTTTCCCGTCCCGCCTTCTTTTGCGCCGCGGCCAGGCCTTTTTGCCTGAGGTAATCGACCGCTTTCTCTATGTTGTTGTCTGATTCAGAGAGGGCTTTCTGACAATCCAGAATCCCGGCCCCGGTTTTTTCGCGCAACTCCTTCACAAAGTCACTCAGACTTGGCATACGTTCTCCACTCTCTCTGTATAAGCGATTCTTATAATTGGACCAGCGGTTACGGCGTCGGCACGCTCTCCAAGGTCATGCTCGGCTGTTTCTGGCCCGCCGGCGCGCTCGCCGCAAACTCAGTTTCTTCTCGTTGAGTCCTGAGGTGGGCGCCTTCGAGACAGGCATCCGCGATGTGAGAAATGATGAGCTTGATGGAACGAATGGCGTCATCATTGCCGGGAATCGGATACTGAATATTGTCCGGGTCGCAGTTGCTGTCCACGATGGCGATGACCGGGATTTCCAGCCGGTTGGCCTCCAGCACCGCGATATGCTCGATACGGGTATCCAGCACAAAGACCGCGCCGGGCAAGGCGCGCATGTTGCGAATGCCGGATAGGTTTTTCTGAAGCTTGACGACTTCTTTTTGCATCTGGCCCAGCTCTTTTTTTGTGAGCCCCTGTTGGGAAGGATCGGCCAGCGTGGCTTCCATTTTTTTCATTTTATCGATGCTGCGCCGGATCGTCTGAAAATTGGTCAGCATCCCGCCCAACCAGCGTTGATTGACGAAGAACATATTGGCCCGCTTCGCTTCTTCTTCGAGGATCTCGGCCGCCTGGCGCTTGGTTCCCACGAAAAGAACGGAATCTCCGGCTGCCACGGTGTCGCGGGCGAAGGCATAGGCCAGCTCGAGGCGTTCGACGGTTTGCTGCAGATCGATGATATAGACGCCGTTGCGCTCTCCGAACAGGAATCGCTTCATTTTCGGATTCCAGCGATTGGTTTGATGGCCAAAATGGACGCCCGCTTCCAACAATTCCTTGATTGCGACTACTCCCATACCTTCACCTCCCTCCGAAGCCTGCAGAGCGCCCGGCAAAACGGCCGGCGAGGGGAACGTCCCCTTATTCTCAGGCTGCGCAGCGTGCGCATCACGCTGGTGTGGATTTAAATAAAAAACCCCTGAATTCAGGGGTCAAAGAACCGTCGCGGGCCGACACGGCACCACGTCGGTGAAACCATGAGACGCTAGCACAATCGTAATGGAACTTGCAAGCCGGATTCCGAGCTCGAATGGGACGCACACGCAAGTCAGGATCGATAACTCGCATTGATCTTCACATAATCCAAGGAGAGATCCGTCGTCCATATTTCCGAGGCCCCTTCGCCTAGACCAAGGTCTACTCGAATGGTGAATTCCTTACGGCGAAAGACCTCGCTCAGACGCTGTTCCGCCGACACCCCAAGCCCCTGGCCATTTTTCACCATGAGGACTTCGTCGAAGCGGAGGCTTATCCGAGAGGGATTGATCCGCACCCCGGCTCGACCGATCGCGGCCATGACCCGGCCCCAGTTGGCATCCTCTCCAAACAGGGCCGTCTTGACGAGACTGGACGTGGCGATTGTATCGGCCACCTGCCGGGCGGCCCGCGTGCTTGCCGCGCTGGCGACGGAGATTTTCACGACCTTGGTCACTCCTTCTCCATCCCAACAGATCTTGAGGGCCAATGCATGACAGAGCTCGCTCAACATGTCCTGAAACCGGCCTTGGGCGATGGAGCCCGATTCAATCAGGCTGTTGCCGGCCATACCGTTCGCGAGGCACAGAATCGTGTCATTCGTACTGGTATCTCCATCGACCGTGATGGAGTTGAACGAGCGCGCGGCCGCCGCTTTCAGGGACTGTTGCAGCGCCTGGCGGGTGATCAAGGCGTCGGTGCTGAGATATGCCAACATTGTCGCCATATTCGGATGGATCATTCCCGATCCCTTGACCATGCCGCCGATGGTCACGAGGCGGCCCTCGATGCGGGCCCGAATCGCCGCCTGCTTGGGTCGAAGATCCGTGGTCATGATGGCGCGCGCGGCTTCAAGTCCGCCTGTGCGGCGCACCCGCTGGAGGAGTTTGGGCACCGCGCTCTGGATTCGTTCAATGGGGAGTCGTTGTCCAATGACACCCGTCGACCCGACAAAGATTTTGTGTGGAAGCGTATCCAGATGCCGGGCTACGGTGAGGGCCATGGTTTCCGCCGCCAGCAATCCTTCAGAGCCCGTGCAGGCATTGGCATTGCCGCTATTCACGATGACCGCGCGCGCCAAGCCCCTTCGCAGATAAGCCCGGTCCAACAGCACGGGCGCCGCCGCCACCAGATTGGTCGTGAACAGACCCGCCACCGGGCCTTCCCGCTCGGAGAGAATCAGCGCCAGATCGAGTTGGTGATTCTTTTTAATTCCGCAATGAACACCTCCCGCTCGGAATCCCTGGGGCGCGGTAATGCCTCCTGCAATCGTGGTCATCGGATATCCTTGTATGAAAGGTGAAAACGCAACCGGGGAGAGGTGGAGGTCAGGGATAAGCCGCCGGGGCGGTCAAGCCCATGGTCTCGGGATAGCCCAGCATGAGATTCATCGCCTGAATCGCCTGGCCGGCGGCCCCCTTGATCAGATTATCCAGCGCGGCGACCGTGATCACCCACCCGGCCCTTGCATCCCGATGGACCGCCAGATCGCAATAATTCGACCCTCTGACGTGCCGCGGATTCGGCATGGTGTCCTCAAAGAGGCGGACAAAAGGGGCATCCTTGTAGAAATCCCGGTAGAGCGCCCGCAACTCGCGAAGGTCGGTCATCGGCCTCGTTAAACGGCAATAGGCCGTGCTCAGGATGCCGCGATTCATCGGCACGAGATGCGGCGTGAACGCCACCGTCACCGGTCCTGGACCGGACAATCGGTGATCGGCTGCATACCGGTCATTCAGGTTGCTCAGCTCCTGTTCGATCTCGGGGATATGCCGATGAAGCCCGATCTTATAGGGTTCAAGAGATTCATGCGCTTCGGGAAAATGATAGGGTAGCGCCGGACTCCTGCCGGCTCCCGAAATCCCGGACTTGGCGTCGATGACGACCGTATCCGGGACGATCAGCCCCTGTGCGACAAGCGGCGCCAACTGCAAGATGGCCGCGGTCGGATAGCAGCCGGGCGAGGCGACCAATTGGGTCTGCGCGATTGCCGACCGGTGCAGTTCGGGAAGCCCGTAGACGGCCTGCTTCAGAAGATCGGGATGCGTATGCGTCGTCTGGTACCATTGTTCGAAGAGACGCGGATCTTTCAGGCGGTAATCCGCGCTGAGATCGATCACCCTGGTCCCGGCCGGCAGGCAGGAGGCGGCCGGCGCCATCGACTTGGTATGCGGCAATGCGAGAAACACCACATCCGCTTGTTTGGACAAGGCGTCCGGCGCCAAAGCTTCAAATGTCAGCGGAACGGCGTTCCGAAGATGAGGAAATACGGCTGCCACAGCAGACCCGGATGATTTTTCGGACGTGACGGCGGTCAATGTGACGCCGGGATGCTGAGCGAGCAGGCGAACCAGTTCGATGCCCGTATATCCGCTTGCCCCGGCGACTGCGACCCGGGCGACTGTCATGGAGCTACCTCCTAGAGAGAATGCTTGTCCGCTGCGATGGGCAACGTGGAGAGACAAAAAAGGGAAGGCTGGACGCCTTCCCTTTTGTCATGCCGCCGACTTCGAGCGCGTCATCGTTTGGAATATTGGAACCGCTTGCGGGCTCCCTTTTGCCCGTACTTCTTTCGCTCTTTGACGCGAGAATCACGGGTGAGGAGGCCTTCTTTCTTCAGCGGACCGCGGAAAGCGGGGCTTAGAACGACCAAGGCTTTGGCGATGGCGTGCCTGAGCGCGCCGGCCTGTCCCGTGGGACCTCCACCGTATACGGTGGCTCGAATAGAATACTTGCCTGCGACGCCGGCCAGTTCCAACGGGAACTGGATGATCGTCCGCAGAGTCGGGCGGGGGAACGCCTTTTCAAGCGGCTTCTCGTTGATGACAATATCGCCTGCGCCTGCCGAAACCCAGGCCCGCGCAATCGCGTTTTTCCTTTTCCCGGTTGCATACTGAATCATCGCTGCCATACGCGGCGGCCTCCTTCACTGAACGCTAGAATGGACGTTCACAGAGATAATGTTTGGGGTTGCTGAGCCTGATGAGGATGTGCAGTTCCTGCATAGACACGCAGCTTCTTTGCCATGTGCTTGCCGAGCGGCGTCTTCGGAAGCATGCCTTGAATTGCCCGGGTCAACAATTGAGTCGGGCGCCGGTCATGAATATGCTGAGCGGTCAAAGTCTTCAGCCCGCCTGGGTAACCGCTGTGACGCGAGTATGTTTTGGTCTCCATCTTATTGCCGGTCAGCCGGATTTTTTCCGCATTGATGATGACGACATGATCGCCGGTATCGACGTGCGGGGTAAAGGTCGGTTTGTGCTTGCCTCTGAGCAGCGTCGCGACGCGGGTGGCCAAGCGTCCCAGGGTTTTTCCTTCGGCATCGATGAGATACCATTTCCGTTGCACATCAGCGGGCTTTTCCAGATAGGTCTTCGTCATAACGTATGCGACTCCTGATCTTTAAAGGGATAGCGGGTCTTTCTACTGCGGTTCTTAGGTTTCGATATTCTTCGTTTCGAGTTTCGTGACCCAGGCGTCGAGGTTCGCCGCGGTCCGCCGGTTCAGTACGTCGCGGGTCACATATATAGGACAGTGTGAGCGCAATGCCAGGGCAATGGCATCACTGGGTCTTGCATCGATCGTGCGGTCGACTCCTTTGGAGGCGACATGGACCGCCGCATAGTAGGTGCTGCTTTTTACATCGGTTACGACGACCCGCTGAATCTTGACATCGAGGTGCTCGGCGAAACTCCGGATCAGATCGTGGCTCATTGGTCTGGGCGTGACGACATGTTCCATGGCCAGTCGAATGGCGTTGCCCTCCGCGGCGCCGACCCAAATCGGCAAGGTTTCGCTGCCGTCGTCGTTCTTCAACACCACAATTCTGGTGTCTGTATTACTGTCTTCGAGGACCTGTTTCACCTTGAGCTCAATCAGGTCGGTGGCAGGTGCTTGGCTCGTCGTCATATCAGCTGTCCAATTTCCCGAAATCCTCGGGCTTCAGGTTTTCCAGCCATTGTTCCAATTCCTCGGACGACTGTTTCTTGATGACCGACTCGCTGGCAAAGATAGGAGCGCTTGAACGCAGGGCGAGGGCGATGGCGTCGCTCGGTCTGGAATCAACCGTATACTCGGAATCTTCGTACATCAGATGGATCTTCGCATAATAGGTGTTATCGTTCAGGTCCGTAATGACCACACTAATGATCTTGGCGTCGAAGACGTCCAGGAACGATTTCATCAGATCATGGGTCATGGGACGCGGAGCCGTGACGCTTTCCAGGGCGAGGCCGATAGCGCTGGCCTCCGACTTCCCGACCCAGATCGGCAACATATCGGAATTGTCTTCATCGCGCAGCACGACGATGTAGGCGTTGTTATAGGGGTCGAAAATCAGCCCCTTTACCCGCATTTGCGTGATCATGGCGGGACGATACTCGTAGATGGCATTAACTCAGCATAAGAATGGGGCAATCTAGCACTTCCGAAATCGATGTGTCAATGAAGCGGTGTCTGCATCGGCCTCGTATCCGCAACGGATGCGCGATGGTACGACAGGGATGACGACCTATCGTCAATGCCGCTCGTCAATGCCGCGTTCATCGACACCTGAAGCCCTATCCATCCATCTCGGCTGAACATCGGCGTGTGGGCGAAGGGTTTTGGAGGTGATCGGATGATCCTAGCTGACGTTGTCCGCCTAGCCCGCCTGGGGTCGATAGTTTTGATCGAGCTTTGTCGTATCCGCTCCCTCTTCTCCGATCTTTAGAAACGCCTTCATTTGTTTCCTGACCAGATCACGCCCGCTCTCGTCTCCCAGATTGATCTGGTATTCATTAATGACCATGACCCGCATACCTTCCCACTTTTTCCAACAGGCTTTGCAGACTTTCGCCTTTACCTCGGATTCCAATTTCCCGAGAAACAACATATCGGTGATCGCTTCGCCTTTTTGTTCGCAGGTCACACAGTCTACTTCTGTCATCTGGCGCCTCCAGTATGAAACGGATGAACGATTGAAGGGTGGTGAGGCATTGTACCACTTGCCTCTGCGGCATGAAAGAGGAGCAGGCACATTGACGGCCTGGTTGCGTCGTGTTAGAAGAAATTCCCCTTTTGAACGCTGAACGTCATCGACACATGCCCGGATGGCGGAACTGGCAGACGCGCCGGACTCAAAATCCGGTTCTCGCAAGAGAGTGGGAGTTCGACCCTCCCTCCGGGCACCATTCCCGTACCGGTTTTCCTTTCGCCGCCGTTGCATGTTGCCGACCCACCGGGCTTTTCTCCTTGACACAATAGAGTCATTGGCCTATAGTTCCGCCGTCTTGGGATACGAATTACTTTTTTATGCTGGTAATGGTCCATTTCTCGTTCATCATCAAACTCATCAATTACAACTCACTAAGGAGGCAGCACATGCGTAACGTGTTGGCACTTGGAGCTGCAGTACTTTTCATCGGCTCCGTGGGTGTGGCTGGCGCCCAAGAGCGTCTGCCGCAGTCGTCATCCGGATCAGGATTCGGCGTAGGGGCCGGCGTGGGAGATGTGTCGGGAAGTTCGGGACGTACGCAAGCTTTTGATCGCAATGCATTCATTGATCGATTGGGTCAAGCAGAAACCGTGTTCGGTCGTGTTCTCGCGATTGATGTGCCGGGCCATAAGATGCATCTTGAGACCGGCGGCAGCTCGCATGATGAAGGTCGGGCTGGTACCGGCGCCATGTCCTCGTTGACCCTTTATTTCGACAACCAGACGAACATGGATCAAATTAAGGTGTTGAACGCGGGAGACGATATCTCCGTTCAGGTAGTTGAAGCGCCGAACGTGAATGCGCAACAGGGTGTCTATGGGACCGGCCGCAAGCTGGTTCGCGAAGTCTACTTGTTCCGCGGGAACGAGAAGCTTGCCGGTTTCGGCGGGCTCGGGCAACGGCCGAACCCCGAAACTGAGCGAGGTATCACTACCACCAGCGGAAGCGCCACGGGAGCCATCGCCGGGTCCGTGTTGCCGGGCGCTGTGACCTCCGGTGTCGTGACGACGACGGTCGGCGAGTTTACCGGTGCGGCTCCCTGCTGGAATTGCGAGCCACAGCCGGGATGGGGCTATCAGACCGTCGCCCCTGAAACGAAGCTGCAGAACAAGTCGGATTATGGATCCGACGCCACGAAGCCGAACCTCGTGAAGGGCGCCAACTAAGTCCTTCCAGCCATAGAATCGGAAAGGGGCGCTCCGCTGGAGCGCCCCTTTTCTTTTCGACGCCCTTTCTCCATGGCCGTGCTTGTCGTGCTCGGCGGTCGGTCGTTATCATTTACCGAATGGGGATTTCATGTCGCAATCGCCACTCCCAGGGAATACGGCCGATGAAGAATTGGACCTTCGGGGCGTGATCTGTCCCTATAACTTCGTCAAAACGAAACTTAAGCTTGAGACAATGCAGCCGGGTTGCGTACTCTCCGTGCTGTTGGACGCGGGAGAGCCCATTCAGAATGTTCCTAGGAGTGTGAGCGACGACGGACATACCGTCCTTTCCGAAGAACGTATCGGGCCATCGTACCGGGTTAGAATTCGCAAGCACGATCCATCCTAGAGCGACGCGTATTTCCTCTTTATCGACCCGCTATTACAAGTGTGACGTCTGCATTTAGGTAACGCAGCGGCTGTGTGCCGAGCAGTGTTCTAATCTTGCCGCGGAGAAGATGTTCGGTAGGTTTTGTGAGGTCCACCGCGATCAATGCATCCCGGTTGCCTAAGACTTTCTCCATGAGAGCCAGTCCCTTCCGTAGCCGTTCGGGTAAGATGAAAAAGATGCTTGTACAGCCTTGATCCTTAATCGAGACCAGCAGGCGCATGCCGGCTGTTTGCCCCGCCGGAAAGCGACCACCGAAATACAACATGTCTGCGGACATCCCGGCAACGGCAAGCGCCGCTGTCAGCGCGGAGGGACCCGGCACCGAGACGACGGAGATGCCGGCCCGATGCGCATGCTCGACTAGTCGGGTTCCTGGATCATAGAGACAGGGAGTGCCGACAGTGGAGACCAGGGCAACGCTGTGTCCGGCCATAAGGTGATGCATCAGAATCGGTACTTTTTCCTGCGCGTTACGGCGGTCATAGGTAGTCAACACTGTGCGCATACCGTAATGTCGCAAGAGCGTTTGCGTCTGCCGGGGTTCTTTCGTCGCCACCACGTCGGCCTGGCGAAGCAAGCGAAGGGCCCGAAGGGTGATATCCTCCGGATTCCCGATAGGGAGCCCGATAATATAGAGAGTTCCTCGCGAGGGCTTTTCTTGACTCCGTTCTGGCGTCACCGATATAATTTCCCCTTTCGAAAATCTGGATTTTTTTCTTGAATCTTGCGAGGATAGGAAGGGATGTCCTCAATCTTTTTTATGGTTACGATGGGGCTCTATTTTTTGAGCACCGTCGGGTTCCTTGCCTACCTGCTTCGCCGAGTCGATTCATTATCAAAGATTTCCCTTGCGACGACCGGCATCGGATTCGTGACTCATACTATCGCGTTGGTTCTTCGAATGGTCGGCGCGGACCGGTCGGGCTTTCCTTCTTTTCATGAAGCGCTGTCGTTCTTCTCATGGATGCTGATTCTCGTGTTTCTGGCCGTTGAATTTCGGCGGCAAATTCACGTGTTTGGATCGTTCATTGTGCCGCTTGCGCTCGTCTCGCTCGTCTCGGCGGCCGCGGTTCCTTCCGAGAGCGTGGAAACACTCCAACCCGTCTTTAAGACGCTCTGGGTACATGTGACCCTGAGCATGTTGGGAACAGTTGGATTTGCCGTGGCCTTTGTGGCCGGTGTGATGTACCTGATTCAAGACGGATTGCTCAAGTCCAAGCGCTTCAATGTACTGTATGCCAAACTTCCGGCACTGGACTATCTCGACCATCTCAATCAACAGGCGATGATCCTCGGATTTCCCTTGCTGACGTTGGGCATCATCACGGGCGCCTTCTCGGCGGAGATCGTGCGGGGCTCGTATGTCAGTTGGAATCCCGAGCAGACCTGGGCGGTGGTGACCTGGGTTTTTTATTTCGTCGTGCTGATGGGGCGGTTGACCGTGGGATGGAGAGCCAAGCGCGCCGCCTATTTGACGATTATCGGGTTCGCCGGCGTCATCCTTACGTTTGTCGGAGTGGTCCTGAAAGGCCATGGAGTGGATTCCTGACATGCATGTCATCGTTGTGGGAATCAGCCATAAGACCGCGCCGGTTGACATTAGAGAACGATTGGCCGTGCCGGAAAGTCGCTTAGGAGAAGCGTTGACCCGCCTCTGTTCCTATCCAGGCGTCAAGGAAGGCTTGCTGCTCTCGACGTGCAATCGTGTCGAAGTCTACGCTGTTGTAGACGAACTGGAGCATGGATACGGCCAAGTGCAGGAATTTCTGGCCGATACGCATCTGTCTCTCTCCTCGGAGCAACTGACGCCGCATCTTTATTGGCATGCCGGCGACCGCGCGATCACGCACTTGTTCCGCGTGGCGTCCAGCCTCGATTCGATGATCGTGGGAGAATCGCAGATCTTGGGCCAATTGAAGGACGCCTTTGAAATCGCGTTAAGCCACAAAAGTTCCGGGCTGCTTTTAAACAAGATCATCAAGAAGGCGATTTCCGTGGCGAAGCGGGTCCGCACCGAAACCAAAATCGCCGAGACAGCCGTGTCGGTCAGTTATGCCGCCGTGGAGTTGGCCAAAAAAATCTTCTCGAATTTGAACGATCAGACGGTCTTGCTGGTCGGCGCAGGCGAAATGGCGAAGTTGGCCGCCCGTCATTTGATCGGCAACGGCGTCCGACAGGTCCGAATCACCACGAGAAATTCTCACCATGCCATCGAATTGGCGCAGCGATTCAATGGGACGCCCATTCCGTTTGAGGAATACAAGGCGGAATTGGCGTCCGCGGATATCGTCCTCGTGTCTACGGGCGCCGCTCATTATCTGATCGGAGCAGAGGATGTACAGCGGGCGGTGCGACAGCGGATGAATCGCCCGATTTTTCTCATCGATATTTCCGTGCCGAGAAACATCGATCCGGCGGTTCGCCATATCGATAACGCCTTCTTGTTCGACATCGATGATTTGCAGCTGCGGGTTGAGCAGAATCGGGAGGAACGTCTTCAGGAAGCGGAGAAGGCCGAACAGATGGTGTACGGCGAGGTCGGCGTGCTTCGCCAATGGCTCAAATCGCTGGAGGTCACGCCGACGATCGTCGCCTTGCGCAATCGCGCCGACGATATCAAGCGGGCCGAGCTGGAGAAAGCTTTTGCCCGGTTGAATCACCTGTCGGACGATGATCGTCAGGCCGTCGAGTCGATGGCCTCGGCCATTATCAACAAGATCGTTCATGGGACGATGGTGACCTTGAAAGCGGAAGCCAGCGGTTCCGGCGGCGCGGCGTTCGTCGAAGCAGCCCGCCGTTTCTTCAACTTGGGAGACGATGAGCCGGCGTCCGATAGTTCGAAATCGGAATGCCGTGAATTCGAATCCAATCTCTCGGCATCCGACCCGGAGTCGCGGGCGTCTGCCGGATTTCGCAAGGGACTCAAGGAGCGGGGGCATGTCGGCTGAACGACGCGCGCATGTATTGCAGCAGCCTGCCTTGGGGGGTCGACTTCGAACCGGAATTCAGCTATTTCGGCCGGCCGGACAGCGGGGCTCATGGTACAGGTAGCGGGGCGCCGTTCCTCACTCATTCTCGGGACGCGAGGCAGCACCCTCGCGCTGCAGCAGAGCCGATGGGTTCAATCCCGCTTGCAAGAGCTGGATCCCGACATCACGGTCTCGCTGCACCGCATCCATACCTCGGGCGATAAGATTCTTGATGTTCCGCTGGCAAAGGTCGGGGGTAAAGGTCTCTTCGTCAAGGAGATCGAAGACGCGCTTCTCCGGGGCGAGATCGATTTGGCGGTCCACAGCATGAAAGATGTGCCGACTCTCCTGCCGGCGGCGCTCGATATTCTTTGTGTGCCCATGCGTGAAGATCCGCGAGATGCCTTGATCAGCCGCGAAGGGCATCGGTTTGCGGACTTGAAGCCGGGGGCGCGTATCGGAACAAGCAGCCTTCGCCGGCAGGCCCAGTTGCTGTCTCGGCGTCCCGATCTCACCATCGACATGCTCCGCGGAAACCTGGATACGCGTCTCCGAAAATTACGCGAAGGCCGGTTTGAGGCCATTGTCCTGGCTGCGGCCGGACTGAAACGCCTGGGCTGGACCGAGCATATTACCGAGTATCTCGATCCGGACGTGAGTCTTCCGGCCATCGGCCAAGGGGCGCTGGCGATTGAAGGACGCCGTGATGACGAGCAGGTCAAGGCGTTGGTGAGCCGGCTGAATCATGCTCCTACATGGACAACCGTTCGGGCGGAGCGGGCGCTTCTGCATCGGTTGGAAGGGGGCTGCCAAGTTCCCATTGCCGCCCATGCCGTGCTGGACGGAAATACACTGCATCTCGACGGGCTTATCGCCGGTGTGGACGGAACGCGGATCATACGAGATCGGGTTCAGGGGCCGTCGTCGGACCCGGAGGGCTTAGGTGTTCAGCTTGCCGAACGGCTGCTCGATCAGGGGGGCGACGTTATTTTGAAGGAGATTTACGGGCGGGCATGACAATCAAGAGGAAGGAACCGGGCAAAGTCTTTCTGGTAGGGGCGGGTCCCGGTGATCCGAAATTGCTGACTCTCCGCGGAAAGGAATGCCTTGAGCAGGCCGATGTGGTTCTGTACGATTACCTCGCCAATCCGGCTCTGCTCGAGTACGCCCCGTCCCAAGCCGACCGCATTTACGTTGGCCGCCGCGGTCGAGGCCATTACAGCAATCAGTCGGATATCAATCGATTGATCGTCGAACATGCGCGCGCGGGACGTGTCGTGGTTCGACTCAAGGGCGGCGATCCGTTTGTCTTTGGACGAGGCGGTGAAGAGGCCGAAGCCGTCGCCGCGGCCGGTCTGGTCTTTGAAGTCGTACCCGGAGTCACGGCGGCAATCGCGGTGCCGGCTTATGCCGGTATTCCGGTGACGCATCGCACGCTCGCGTCCGCCCTGACCATCGTGACCGGACATGAGGATGCGGCCAAGGGAGAAAGTGTGTTGGAATGGCCTCGATTGGCGACCGCTCAAGGCACGCTCGTCTTCCTGATGGGCATGGTCAATCTGCCCAATATCGTCAGCCGGCTGATAGCCGAGGGAAAGGCCGTGACCACGCCGGCCGCCGTGATTCGTTGGGGCACGCGGGCGGCGCAACGGACGGTCGTCGGGACGCTGGCCGATATCACGGAGAAGGCGAGGGAGGCGCGGATGGAGCCGCCGACCGTTATTGTCATCGGAGAGGTGGTGCGTTTGAGAGCGCAGCTCAATTGGTTCGAACAACGGCCGCTGTTCGGCCGCCGGATTTTAGTCACGCGGGCTAAGGGGCAGGCGGTGGAATTCGCCGATCTCATCGCGGCTTTGGGTGGAGAACCGATCCTCTGTCCGACCATTCAGATTGCGCCGCCCGAGACATGGGAACCGGTCGATCGCGCAATCCGCAATATCGCGCAATATCACTGGTTGATCTTCACCAGTTTGAACGGCGTCGGCCCTTTTATGGAGCGCATACAATCCCAGGGAGGTGACGCGCGGCTGTTGGCGGGGATACGGCTGTGCTGTATCGGGCCACGAACGGCGGAAGAGGCAACCCGATATGGTCTACGGGCGGATGTGATCCCATCCGAATATCAGGCGGAAGGCATCATCGAGGCGTTGACCGGACTCGGCCTACGCGATCAGCGGGTTCTCATCCCTCGCGCGCGGGTCGCTCGGGAAATCCTGCCCGATCAGTTGCGTGCCGCCGGAGCCGTGGTGGATGTCGTACCGGTGTATCAAACCATCCGTCCGGACGCGCAAGCGGCGCGCTTGGCCGAACTGTTCACGAATCAGAGTATCGATATGATCACCTTCACAAGTTCGTCCACCGTGACGAATTTCGTTGAACTGTTCGGTGGTCGTGAACCGATGCGCCGTGTCGTGGGCGAGACACAGGTCGCCTGCATCGGACCGATCACGGCCGCCACGGCGCGCGAGCATGGGATCAATACGACTGTGATGCCGGGCGAAAATACGGTGCCTGCCTTGACGGAGGCGATCGCCCGGCATTTTTCGCTGTCCGCTGAATCGGCCGGAGTGTAGGGTCGTGCGAATCTCGTAGAGAAAAGGAAACGGGCCTTGTTGATTGGTCAACTGAAGAGGGAGGGACAGGCATGGTTCCGGTGAAATCATTCATGGTTCCGAAGGAAAAGTTTGTCACGGTGGAGCGAGACACGGATGCCCGGACGGCGGCGCGGGTGATGCGCGACGGCAACATCGGCAGTTTGTTCGTCACGAACGGCAAGGATGTCATCGGCATCATCACCGATACGGATATGGTCCGACGGGTCGTGGCCGCGGGCGCTGATCCGGCCAAGACGACCGTCGAACAGATTATGTCGGCTCCGATCGTCACGATCGAAGAAAACAAGACGTTGCTCGATGCGAATGATCTGATGGCGCAGTCGCACCTGCGGCACCTGGGGGTGACCAAGGACAACAAGCTCGTCGGGATGATTTCGGTCCGTGACCTGGTGGTGTTTCTGACGAATCTGCCGAGAAAGTGAGCGCGGGCATGGCTTTTCCGGTACAGAGACTCCGCCGTCTTCGTCAGAATGAGTCGTTCCGGAGGATGGTGCGCGAAACCTTGGTGTCGACGCGCGATTTGATTTATCCGTTGTTCGTGACCGAGGGGCGGGATCGCCGGACTCCGATCGATTCCATGCCGGGCCAATTTCGGTTGTCCATCGATCTCCTGATCAAGGAGGCGGCGGAGGTGGCCTCGCTGGGGATTCCCGGCGTCATCGTGTTCGGTATCCCGGATCACAAAGACGAGCGCGGGTCTTCCGGGTATGATCCGAAGGGAGTGGTTCAGCGCGCCGTCCGCGCGCTTAAAGATCAGGTTCCTGAACTCGCGGTCATCACGGATGTATGCGTGGATGAATACACCAGCCACGGCCATTGCGGAATCGTCAAAGAGGGCCGAATTCTCAATGACGAAACGTTGGAATGCCTATGCGCCATGGCGCGCACACATGCCGAATCCGGCGCCGATATGGTCGCTCCTTCGGACATGATGGACGGACGGGTGGCGGCGATCAGGGATGAACTGGACCGAGCAGGGTTCCCCGAGCTTCCGATCATGGCCTATGCCGCCAAATTCGCCTCATGTTTCTATGCCCCCTTCCGCGATGCGGCAGGATCAAGTCCGCAATTCGGAGATCGTCAAACCTATCAAATGGATCCTGCAAACGGCCGGGAGGCGTTGCGGGAAATCGATCTCGATATTGCCGAGGGCGCCGACATTATAATGGTCAAGCCGGCGCTGCCGTATCTGGATGTGATTGCAGCCGCCCGCCGGAGGACGCTCGCGCCGATTGCCGCATATCAGGTCAGCGGCGAGTACAGTATGATTAAAGCGGCAGCGCGAGCCGGATGGCTCGATGAGTCGAAGGCAATGATGGAATCACTGCTTGCAATCAAACGGGCGGGAGCGGACATGATCCTGACCTATTTCGCGAAGGATGCGGCCAAACTGCTTCGTTGAACGACTTCTATGAATGTGTTCCGAGGGCTCACCACTCCGGTCGAACGACCTTATCCGGTCGCCACCATTGGAAACTTCGACGGACAACATCGAGGCCATCGTTCGCTTCTCGATATCGTGGTCGCTACGGCTAGGCGGCGCCAGGGAACGGCGGTCGTCGTCACATTCGATCCTCATCCCGTGAGGACCCTGGCGCCGCACGTTGATCTGAAGTTTTTGACCTCGCCGGACGAAAAGTTGGCCCGGTTTGAGGAAGCGGGCATACAGGATGTGGTATTGCTGGACTTTACGCCGGCCTTTGCGGCGTTCACACCGGCTGAGTTTGCCTCGCATATCCTGAGCAAGGGCCTCGGTTTGCGGGAATTGTTCGTCGGAGAGCATTTTTCATTTGGGAAGGGGCGGGCCGGTAAAGTCGCCGACCTTGTCCAACTCGGAGCGCAACTGGGGTTTCAGGTTCACGCGGTTCCTCCGGTGAAGCTGGATGGAGCGGTCGTCAGTTCGACAGGCATCCGCCGCCTGATCCAGGCCGGCGATATGCCGAAAGCCGCGCGGTTTCTCGGCCGGCCGTATGCCATCGGCGGGGAGGTGATCCATGGCGATCATCGGGGTCAGTCATTAGGATGGCCTACCGCCAATCTCGCGGTTCCAGCCGAACGAGTTCTTCCCCCGGACGGGGTCTATGCGGCGGCGACTCTCTGGCAAGGCAAGCGTATGGAGTCGGTGGCTTATATCGGGACGAGACCGACCTTCGGCGCCGGCGAACGGATCATCGAAGCGTACCTTTTGGATCAACAAGTGGCCCTGTATGGCGAACGCATTACCGTCCAGTTTATTGAGCGTCTTCGCGGCGACATGGCATTTAAGTCGGCGGAAGCTTTGGCCGCGCAGATCGAAGAGGATGTGAAGGAAGCTCGAACGTGTCTGAGACGGGCCTCACAGATGGCGGAAATGATTCCGTGATCGCGCTGGAAGCGGTAACGAAACCCGTGCCTTCCTCCGAATCATCGTTGGTCCGGCGCATGGTCGCGGTAATCCGGCGGCGTCGTCTCTTTCAACCGGGAAGCAGAATCCTGGTCGCTGTCTCGGGGGGACCGGATTCGACGGCGCTGTTGTGCCTCCTGCATGGGCTTCAGCGGGAGTGGAGTCTCGATTTGTCCGTTATACATGTGAATTACGGGTTGAGAGGGACGGAATCGGATGAGGATGAGCGTTTTGTCCGGCGGCTGTGTCGTCGGCTGGCCGTTCCATGCATCGTGAGGTCGGCCGATGTGTCGCATCAGATGCAGGGCCTTCGCGCGACATCGTTGCAGGAACAGGCGAGAGACATCCGGTATCGCATCATGAAAGAGGTGGCCGCCGGGCAGGGCATGGATAAGATTGCGCTTGGACACACGGCCGACGACCAGGCGGAAACGATCCTTTTGTGGTTGTTACGAGGAGCGGGCTTGACGGGACTGGCGGGCATGCCGATCGTGCGGGAGGGCCTTTTCATTCGACCCCTCCTTACCATTCCCCGGAGGGACTTGGTTGCCTACCTTGCCTCCCGTGAAATTGAATTCCGCACCGACTCAACGAACGCGAAATCGTTGTATCGGCGTAACAGAATCCGGCACGAATTGATGCCGCATATCACGTCGCTGGCCCCGTCGTTCGTGACACTCATGAACCGCCAGAGCGATGTGCTGGGAGAAGAAGACCGATTGCTGGAACAGTTGGTGACGGATTGGCTGCCGCAGGTATTGACCCGGCGGGAAGGCGAGCACCTCCTCGACCGGTCGGTCTTGCTGAATGCGCCGTTGGCGTTGCAACGCCGTTTGGTGCGCCGGATTCTTCGCCTCTTGAATCATCGCGGCGTCGCCTCACGGTTCGCGGTGGTGGATGCCGTTCTCAGGCAGGTTGTGGCGGGATCTTCGGGGGCCCGCTTGATTGCCGGAGGAATCGAGGTTCTGCGGGATGGGGCGCTGATTCGATTCATGCGGCGGGCGGAATCAAGACTGGCTCTACCGGTTATACCGAGCGACGGCATCGGCATGGACATTCCGGGGTCCGTCACATGGCCCGGCACCGGGGAGCAGATCACCCTGGAGTTCATCGGCGGCGAGCGCGCCCGAAAGCTTTTGCGATTGCGCTCAAAGCGGGTCGCGCTGTTCGACGCGTCGACATTCACACCCCACCTTGCCGTTCGGGGATGGCGACATGGCGATCGATTTGCTCCGTGGGGACTGCGCGGGAAGCAGAAGAAATTGCAGGATTTTTTTATCGACAGTAAGCTGAGCCGGTCGGATCGGCGGCGCATCCCATTGCTCACGGCTCCGGAGGGTATTCTGTGGGTTGCGGGACACCGAGCCGATGAGCGTTTCGCGGCCACGCTCTCGACCACGACGTTCGTCATGGGGTGTATTTCCACCGGCGCTTCGACGGAAGGACGGGATTGATACTATGGAGCGGCTGTTCGGTCGTCCGATCGTGACCCAGGAACAAATGCGAGCCCGGATCCGCGAAATCGGCCGGCAGATTACCAACGACTATGCAGGAAAGGACCTCATTCTTATCGGGGTCTTGAAGGGCGCCTATGCGTTCTATGCCGATCTCGCACGCGCGATTCGGATCCCTATGAGAGTCGATTTTATCGTCGTGACCAGTTACGGTTCGCGGTCGAAAACGTCCGGCAAGGTCAAGCTCGTGTCCGATCTCACCGAAGAGGTGAAGGGCAAAGACCTGTTGCTGGTGGAAGACATTATCGATTCCGGGTTGACGATCAGTTACCTGATGAAGATACTGGCCAAACGCAAACCACGCACCATCAAGGTCTGCACGCTCCTCAGCAAACCGGAGCGCCGTGTGGTCGACGTCGCCATCGACTACGAAGGATTCCGCATCCCCAACAAGTACGTTGTCGGATACGGCTTGGACTATCAGCAGAAGTATCGCAACTTGCCGTATCTCGCCGTGCTCGATAAGGTCGATGAACCGGAGCAGGAGTCGGCCTGAAGTGTTGTCACTCCGACGTAACCTGTGTTAACATTTCCAAGATTCCCGATCGGTTCCGGTCTGCCTGGAGCCTGCACCTGGAGCCTGCAAAGGAGAGGTGGATGAATTCACGTGTTAAGAACCTGCTGTTCTGGGTCGTGGTCGGCCTCTTCATGATTCTGCTCTTCAACTTATTCAGCGTTCCGACCCACGCGCCTGAAGACGAAGTCATTTTCAGTGACTTCATGGCCAAACTCGACAAGGGCGAGGTCATGAAAGTCACGATTAAAGCCAATCATGTCAGCGCGATCCTGAAAGATCAAAGTCGGATACGGACCTATACGGCCGAGTATCCCGAGTTGGTCAAGTCCCTGCGCGACAAAGATGTGCAGATCGAAGCGAAGCCGCCGGACGAAAGTCCTTGGTATATCACGTTTCTCGTGACCTGGGGCCCGTTCATCCTGTTCCTCGGTTTGTGGTTTTTCCTCATGCGCCAAATGCAAATCGGCGGGAACAAGGCGCTCTCATTTGGAAAGAGCCGCGCCCGCATGCTGACCGAAGAGCGGAAGAAGGTGACCTTCTCCGATGTCGCCGGAATCGATGAAGCGAAGGAAGAAGTCCTCGAAATCATCGAGTTCTTGAAGGACCCGAGAAAATTCCAAAAACTGGGCGGCAGGATTCCAAAGGGCGTCCTGATCGTCGGTCCTCCGGGAACCGGAAAAACCTTGTTGGCCAAGGCGATCGCCGGAGAGGCGGGCGTGCCGTTTTTCAGCATCAGCGGATCGGACTTCGTGGAAATGTTCGTCGGGGTCGGCGCGTCTCGCGTGCGGGACCTCTTTGAACAAGGAAAAAAGCACGCCCCCTGTATCATCTTCATCGATGAGATCGATGCGGTCGGTCGCCTTCGGGGAGCCGGACTGGGAGGGGGGCATGATGAGCGGGAACAGACGCTGAATCAACTTCTCGTCGAGATGGACGGCTTTGACACGACGGAAGGAGTCATCCTGATCGCCGCGACGAACCGGCCGGATGTCTTGGATCCTGCGTTGCTCCGTCCCGGCCGTTTTGATCGCCAAGTGGTCGTGAATCGGCCGGATCTTCGCGGCCGCTCCGAAATCCTCAAAGTCCATACCAAGAAGGTGCCGCTTGCGTCCGACGTGGAATTGGACAAGATCGCGCGGGGCACTCCAGGATTCTCCGGGGCGGATCTGGAAAATCTCGTGAACGAAGCGGCCCTGTGGGCCGCTCGGCAGAACAAAAAGGAAGTTGAGTTTATCGATTTCGAGATGGCCAAGGACAAGGTCCTGATGGGCGCCGAGCGCAAGAGCATGATCCTCAGCGATGAGGAAAAACGTACTACGGCTTATCATGAGGCCGGCCATGCGCTGATGGCGAAATTGCTTCCCGGTACGGATCCCGTGCATAAGGTGACCATTATCCCGAGAGGCCGCGCCCTCGGAGTCACGATGCAGCTCCCCACGGATGATCGCCACAACTATTCCAAGGAGTTCTTGTACAACACCCTGGCTATCTTGATGGGAGGCCGGGTCGCCGAGGAACTCGTGCTGAAGAATGTCACGACGGGGGCGGGAAATGATCTGGAGCGCGCGACCGACCTCGCTCGGAAGATGGTGTGTGAGTGGGGAATGAGCGAGAAACTCGGACCGCTGACCTTCGGCAGAAAAGAAGAGGAGATTTTTCTAGGCCGTGAGATCGCGACCAAACGTGATTTCAGCGAGCAGGTGGCGCTCGAGATCGATCTGGAAATCAAACGGCTCGTCAGTGAGAATTATGAACGGGCCAAGCGGCTGTTGACTGAAAATATGGTCATTCTGAAGGCCCTGGCTCAGGCACTGCTCGAAAAGGAAGTGCTTGATGCGCCGGAAATTGACCAGATTCTCATGCAAGGGTCGGCCCCGCAGACGGTTCCCGCCTGATAGTTCCCGGAGCGATGGAGCGTGTCCTCCAGACCTGTGGAGTCCGTGTTCCAGGACGCATGGCAACACGAGAGCGGTTGCTGCCGGCGTCCTGTCCTTCCTTTTGTCCGTGGTGCAACCATCCCATGGCGCGCCTGTCCACGCGCCATAACGATCCACTCTGCCTATGACGCCTCCAACTCCAGACGGCCTGATCGTCTATGCGGGGCGTTACCGACTGCAGTGCTCCGAACAGCCGCTTCTCATGGGGGTATTGAACGCCACTCCCGATTCATTTTTCGACGGCGGCTCGTACGAAAGCGTAGCGGCTGCTGTGGCGCGCGCCAAACACATGGTGGACGAGGGAGCCGATATTATCGACATCGGGGCCGAATCGTCGCGGCCCGGTTCGGAGCCCATCACTGAAACGGAAGAATTGCGGCGCCTGATGCCGATTCTGGAAGCGGTGCATGACGCGGTCTGTGTGCCTCTGTCGGTCGACACGACCAAATCGGGAGTTGCCCGACGCGCCGTTCAAGCAGGCGCCGCGATTGTCAACGACATCAGCGCCATGACGTTTGATTCGGATATGGCGCGCGTGGTGTCGGAATCAAGAGCGGCCGTCGTCTTGATGCACATGCAGGGTGTTCCACACACCATGCAACGCGCCCCCCGGTATGGCGACGTCGTCAGCGAGGTGCATGCCTTCCTTGCTGATCGCATCCGGGCGGCCGAGGCAACCGGCATTTCTCGAAAGCAGATCATCCTTGATCCCGGCATCGGGTTTGGTAAGCTGCTGGAGCATAACTTATTATTGTTGGCCCGCTTGAACATGCTGAAAGACCTTGATCGTCCCTTGCTTGTGGGGATTTCCCGCAAAGGCTTCATCGGCCAGATCCTTCACCGATCCGTAGAGGATCGGCTGTTCGGCACAGCCGCCGCCGTTGCTCTCGCTGTTCGAGAGGGCGCCGCCATCCTGCGTGTCCATGACGTGGCGGCCATGCGCGATGTGGTTCGAACCGCCGCGGCTATTTCACACTACACCGACCAGATTCATGAGGTGCCTCATGCGTAAGCTCTTCGGCACGGACGGGGTGCGCGGCGTGGCGAACCTCGAACCCATGACCAGTGAAACGGCCATGCAATTGGGCCGCGCCGCCGCCCATATCTTTATGCGCCGCGCGGGGCGGCATCAGATCGTGATCGGAAAAGATACCAGGTTGTCCGGCTATATGCTGGAAGCGGCGCTGATTTCCGGTTTGTGTTCGATGGGGGTCGATGTCCTGCTGGTGGGGCCCCTGCCGACTCCGGCGATCGCGTTTCTTACGCGAAGCCTTCGGGCCGACGCCGGCGTGGTGATTTCCGCTTCCCATAATCCCTATCAGGACAACGGGATCAAATTCTTCTCGAACGACGGCTTCAAACTTCCGGACGAGGTCGAATCGAGGATCGAGCAGTTGATCGTCTCCAATGAAATCCACCATCTTCGTCCGACCGCCGATGCCATCGGAAAAGCCTTTCGCATCGACGATGCGGAAGGGCGCTACATTGAATTCGTGAAGCGGTCCCTCCCGAAGGATTTGGATTTTCAAGGCATGCGCCTCGTCGTCGACTGCGCCAACGGCGCGGCCTACAAGGTCGCCCCGGCCGTCTTGCGCGAGCTTGGAGCCAAAGTCGAGGTGCTGTGCGACAAACCCGACGGCATGAACATCAACGCCGGCTGCGGCGCCGTGCATCCCGAACAACTGCAGGACGCGGTCCGTTCTCATGGGGCCGACCTCGGGATTGCGCTGGACGGAGACGCCGATCGGGCGATCTTCGTCTGCGAAGAAGGCAAAGTCGTCGACGGGGATCACGTCATGGCGGCGCTGGCGCTGGATCTTAATGCCCGCGGCGGATTGGCGAAGCAGACAATCGTCGGAACCGTGATGAGTAATTTCGGTTTGGAACTGGCGATGAGCAAGGCCGGCATCGAGTTACGTCGAACACCGGTCGGTGACCGATACCTGATGGAGCGTATGCTGGCCGACGGATATAACTTCGGCGGCGAGCAATCGGGGCACTTCATTTTTCTGGATCACAACACGACCGGCGACGGACTGATTTCGGCCCTGCAAATATTATCGCTGATGAAGCGAACCCAACAACCCCTGTCCGAGCTTGCGAAGGCCATGACGGCGGTACCCCAAGTATTGGTGAACGTCAAGGTGAAGGAGAAATGCGATCTTACGGGACTGCCGGATATTCAGCAAGCCATTCAGGCGGGGGAACAACGGCTCAACGGCACCGGAAGAATTCTCGTGCGCTATTCCGGCACCGAGCCGGTGTTGCGAATCATGGTTGAAGGGGAACGGGATGTGACGATTCGCGAAGTCGCGGATCACCTGGTCCAAACAGTCCGCGCCCGCCTCGGCTAGCCGACTTCCACGGCAGGAGCCGATGCTGCCTGCATTCACCGCGCTCTTTTCTACCGGTCTGCTGCTGGGCTCATATCTTCCGTATTTTCCTCTGTTGACGACGGTCCTGCTGATCGGGTTGGCTCTGCTTCCCAACGCCGCTGCGCGAATTCCCGTGCGTTACCTCCAAGGTGGAATCGGCGTCTATGCGGCGCTCCTGGCCGGCCTGTTGTATTGGCACGTCTTTGGTTGGGTCGCACCTGCCGCTCCGATCCACGAACAGGAATCACCGGCGCGGAGCTGCATCGGAACGATCGTGGAGCCGGCGCAGCACGCGCAGGATCGCGTCACGATGGTGCTCGCACTTGATCCTGTCACGCCGGCGCCGACCGCTGTTGCCGGCGCGGGACGAGTGCGGCTCGTGTGGCGGGAACCGAGCAGGTCGTATTCTCGAGGTGACCGGGTCGAATTTCGAGGCATTCTTCGAGCGCCACATGGTGCGATGAATCCGAGAGGATTTGACTATGCGGAGTATCTACGGCGACAGGGAATCGATGCTGTAGTCACGGTGTCGGGCCCCGATGCCGTCCGCCTGGTCGAGTCCGGAACGGACTCTCTGCGATGGTGGTTGTGGCATCGGGTCGATGGATGGAGAGACGGCATCCGGGCCGCCGCGACCACGAATCTCAACCAACCGGCTCTCGGTGTATTTCTGAGCCTCATCATCGGGGAGCGGGGATACCTGGCTCAAGAGGTTCGGGATTGGTTCATGGCCACCGGGACGGTCCACATTCTGTCGATTTCCGGGTCCCACCTGGGATTGGTCGCCCTTGTGACGTATGGTCTGTTGCGGCGCTGCCTGGTCTCGCTTCCCTGGACATGGCTGCTTGCTCTGTCGAGGCACACCACGCCCACCAGGCTGGCGGCCCTGTTGACCATTATCCCTGTGTCCTCGTATGCCGTTCTGGCCGGAGCGGAGACGGCCACTATCCGGTCCTTACTGATGGTGGCGACGGCATTGCTCGCGATATGGCTCGGCTATCGCCGGCATCTGCTCCATGCGCTTTCCTTCGCCGCCTTGGTCATCCTGCTCGATGATCCGCGGGCCTTGTTCGACATTTCCTTTCAATTGTCGTTTGTCTCCGCGGGAGCGATTGCCTGGCTGGTGGATCAAACAAACCTCGATGGCAATCCTGAAACATCATCGTCGTGGTTCGAAAAGGGGTCGCGATGGGCTAAGGAATCGCTGTGGATCAGTATCTGGGTGAGCCTGGCCACTCTTCCGCTGGTAGCGTTTTACTTCAACCAGATCGCTTGGATAGGGCTGGCCGCGAATATGCTGGTGGTCCCGTTCACCGGCTTCCTGCTCGTCCCGATCGGACTGGGCGCGGCCTTCTGGCACATCGCCATGGGCGGTGACAGCCTTCCGGCCGCGGCAATCATTGATCTGTTGACCACGTGCGTCATAGAGGGGGTCCGGCTGATCGCACGTGTCCCGGCGGTTGAAGTCTTTGTTGCGGCGCCTACAGTGCCGATGATGGGCCTATTCTATTGGGTCGGCTATCTTCTCATCAGGAGGCCGCGCAATGGGCCGGTGTGTGCAGCCGCTGCATTTGGACTGAGCCTGATCGTCGGCTGGTGGATCTGGTCGCCGCGGCCGTTTCACCAGACCGGCGACCTCTTGCGGGTGACGTTCCTTGATGTCGGCCAGGGAGACAGCGCAGTGGTGGAGTTTCCGGATGGGAAGATCGCTCTTATCGACGGGGGCGCGGCCTATGAGCGATTCGACATGGGGCGAAACGTGGTGGCTCCCTATCTCTGGAATCGGGGCATCCGGAGCATTGATCATGTGGTCGCCTCCCATCCTCAGCTGGACCATGTCGGAGGATTGCCTTCGATCATCGACCGCTTTGCCGTCGGTCATGTGTGGAGCAACGGTTTATCCCGTGATGAAGGCTTCTGGAGACGGCTTGAAACGTCAATCAAGAATAAGGGCCTCTCCATGGAGATCGCCCACGACGGCCTCAGTCTCTGGTCCACCGATCGTTGCCATATGAATGTAGTGAGCCCGGAACGGACGATGGTGCACCGGTATGTCGAGCGGGCGGCCCTCCATGCGACAAGGCTGAACGACTCTTCGATTGTGATCGACATCGCGTGCGGCGGGCAGTCGTTGTTGTTTACGGCCGATTTGGAACGGCAGGGGTTGGCCTCGCTGCTGAGCCGTTACGATTCGCATCATGTGACGATCTTGAAGGTGCCTCATCACGGAGCGCGCAGCTCGTTTGATCCACGTTGGCTGGCGTCCATACGTCCGGAAGTCGCCGTGTTCTCCGTCGGCGCTCATAATCCGTATCGGCATCCGGCTCGCGATGTCGTTGAAGCCTACGTATCGGCTCAGGCCGCGGTATTTCGCACCGATCGTGACGGCGCGGTGTGGGTGGATGTGGATGTCTCGACAGCCGCGTTCCGCGTTCATCGCACCGCCGATTGGATATTGCAGCCTGTGGCCTTATCCCTATCGAATCCATTCCGGGAATTCGAGAATGTCTCCCGGCTCTGGCGGAAATGGAATTGGCTATGAACCGCCTCGCGCGTTGCCGCCGGCTTCCTGTGAGGTGCGATGGCTGCTCGGCGGTAGATCGAAGGCGGCACAATGGTTGATAATTCACGGTGGATTGATGAGATAATCTATCGCTGTGTTGTAACTATGGTAACCGATGAACCGGGTCTCTGAGCGGCCTCTGCGCTGAGGGCCCCGACCGTGTAACGCACCCATCATGACGCTGATTCCCCATTCTCGCCCCTCGATCGGTCAGGACGAAATTCGGGCGGTAACCGAGGTGCTGCGTTCGGGTCACATCACCGAGGGGCCATGCGTCAATCAGTTCGAGCGCGGAATGGCGGCTTACTTGGGCGTATCCGGCGGAGTGGCGGTTCACTCCGGGACGGTCGCCATTGAGTTGGCGCTCCGCGCGTTGAACATAGGGCCGGGCGACAATGTCATCATTCCGAGCTACGTCTGCTCCGCGCCATGGCTTGCGATTCAGCGTGTCGGGGCACAGGCCCGTGTGGTCGATATCGATCTCGAGACCTTTAATCTCGATCCGGCAAAGGTTCGACGGGCCAGAACGGTGAGGACGAGAGCCGTCATCGTGCCGCATCTGTTCGGTCTTCCCGCGGACCTCACGGCGCTGCAGGCGCTCGGCATTCCGATCATCGAAGATTGCGCCCAGACACTGGGAGCGACGGAACAGGGGCGTGCCGTAGGAACGGTCGGTGTGCTGACCGTCTGTTCCTTCTATGCCACGAAATTATTGTGCACCGGCGAGGGAGGCATGGTGCTCTCGAATGATCCGGTCTTACTGGAGCGGGTTCGGTCATTGCGGGAATACGACCAGACCCCGTCCCTGAATCCTTCGGCGTTTAATTGCAAAATGACCGAGCTGCAAGCTGCGCTGGGACTCGCGCAATTGAATCAACTGGGATCCTTTCTGGAGCGGCGGACGGCATTGGCCGCGGAATATCGGGCGGTGTTGAAAGACACTAAAGTGTTGCTGCCGGTCGTTCCCATGGGCCGAACCCATGCCTATTACCGGTTCGTTGTCAGGATTTCCAAAGGGACCCATTCACCGGACGAATTCACCGCGCTGTTGTCGCGCCTTGAACGTCATGCAGTCCAATGCCGGAAACCTGTGTTTCGGCCGCTGCATCGTTATTTGGATCTGCATGATTTTCCTGCCAGTGAAGAAGCGGACCAGACGGCGATTTCTATTCCCATTCACCCCTTGATGTCGGATGAGGACGTGGCGCGGGCGGGACATGTGTTACAAGAGGAGTTGCAGTAAGGACGTCCGAGACGCCGGGTATGGGCGAAGATGATCCACAATTCGTCGGAGCTTCCAGCGCTCCGGCTATGAAATTACTTCACGGAGATCTGTCCCATGGTGCCGACCGTAGAATGGAAAGATAACGCTGTCTGCCTGTTGGATCAAAGCCGGCTCCCCGAACATGTCGAATTTCTGATGTGCCGCGATTATGTGGCCGTCGGGCAGGCGATTCGAGAGCTTAAAGTTCGGGGCGCCCCCGCAATCGGCGTGACGGCCGCCATGGGAATCGCGCTCGGCGCTCAATCGTTGGAGGTAGCCGACTACGATGGATTGTCCAAATCCATCCTGACCATCTGCGATCATCTCGCCGCCACCAGACCGACCGCCGTGAATCTCTTCTGGGCGATCGACCGCATGAAGCGGAAATTGGCGGGCCTCAGTGCGGCGCCGATCGACGAGATCAAACGGCAACTGATGAATGAGTCCCAGGCTATCCTCGATGAAGATATCGCGCTATGCAAAACCATGGGCCGCCACGGCGCCGGTCTTATCCAAGACGGCCAGACCATTCTGACTCATTGCAATGCGGGGGCTTTGGCGACGGCGGGATATGGAACGGCATTGGGCGTGGTGCGCGCCGCCTGGGAAGCGGGGAAAAAGATCAGAGTGATTGCCGACGAGACGAGGCCGGTGCTTCAAGGTGCCCGGCTGACGGCGTGGGAACTCATGCAGGACAAGATCCCTGTGACTTTAATCACCGATAACATGGCGGGAGTCCTGATGCATCAAGGCAAGATCCAACTTTGCATCGTCGGCGCCGACCGCATCGCGGCCAACGGCGACGTCGCGAATAAGATTGGAACCTATTCGGTCGCCGTTCTCGCGAAAGCCCATGGCATTCCGTTCTACGTGGCCGCCCCTTACTCGACCATAGATTTAGGGACGAAATCCGGCAACGACATCCCGATCGAACAACGCAATCCGTCAGAAGTGACGAGGGTCCATGGCGGAGACCCGATCGCGCCCTCCGGGATCGACGTGTACAATCCTGCCTTTGACGTGACCCCGGCCGAGCTCATCACCGGGATCATCACCGAACGGGGTGTCTTCAAGCCGGGCGAGTTGCAGCGGCACTTTCAGTAGGGTCTGTCCACTCGGCTGCCTGCGCGTTGAATGCGGCCTCCCGTACTTCCTTAGGAGCCAAGATTTCGACAGAACAGATCCACGGTCTTATTGAAAAGAAACAAGGCGGTGTCCTGACGAGAAGCGCTGATCGCAGCAGACGCTGCGTCGCGCACGGCCGAAGCAGAGACGTCGAACCGCTTGGCCACGAACGCCGCATCTTCGTGGTCCAGATCAGTCCCTCGGCGAAGCTTGGCGATGATGAAATCGACCGGTGAAAGGAGACGAATTCTCAGATTGTCGCGCTTTACCAGATCCGACGTTCGCTCTTTATAACCGGGAGGCATTGCGACGACCGACCAGCCGCCGATATCCTGCGTCAAATCGGCCGGAATATGCAGGGCATCAAGATACTTCACAAGTGGATTGAGCGGGCCGGCGATCTCTGCATCGACATCCTGCGTGTATCGGTCATGATATCCGTATGCCTGCAATGCGACTGCGCCGACTAAGAGAATATCCAACGACTGCTTTGATTCTTGCACGAACTGCGTGAGGATTCGGATGATCTGCTCACTGTTGATGGTAGGCAAAGCGGAGCGCCTCTGCGAAGGTGCGATACTCTCGAAAGTCGATCGGGCCTCGGTCTTCCGGTAAAGGGCGACGATTAAACAGAAAAGTGATCAATCCGCGGTACTGCCGGTACCAGCGGCATGCAGTCCGGTACACATCATCGAAACCAGGCTCCTGTTCCCACGGCGTCAAGTCCAGCTGATCATTGACCAGAATTTCCAACCATAGAATCCGGCGGCCGCGGGCGCTCCGAAGAGCTTCCTGCACCGAGTCGGTGCCGAGATAGGCGGGCAACAGACGCAGTGTGCGGCCCTGCTGTGGCTCAGACGATGGCTCACACATGGCACGCCACTCTATCATAGGTCCATCGGGCAATTGAATGGTGATGACTTGTATCTGACTACATGCCTTCTATAGAATCCGGACACAATATCGTTTCCTGGACCCGTGATCCTGCCTATTGCTTAGCGCACGATCATACAGCTGAGAGGAATGCCATCCCATGAGTGAACGGACACTAGCGATTATCAAACCGGACGCAGTGAAAAAAAATGTGATCGGCGATGTGATCGGCCGGTACGAAAAGGCGGGCCTGAAGCCGGTGGCGATGAAAATGATGCATCTCTCCAAGGCAACGGCGCAGGGATTTTATGCTGTCCACAAGGCAAGGCCGTTCTTCGAGAGCCTGTGCGGTTTTATGTCGTCCGGTCCCGTGGTGGTCCTCGTGCTTCAGGGGGACAATGCGATCAAGAAAAACCGGGAACTGATGGGCGCCACCGATCCGGCCAAGGCGGACGCGGGGACCCTGCGGAAGCTGCATGGAACGAATATCGAGTTCAACGCGGTGCACGGGTCGGATTCACCGGAAACGGCCGCCTTCGAAATCGGCTATTTCTTTCCGGAGATGGAACTGGTCGGGTAGGCTGTCTTTTCTCTCCCGCGGGTTTATCGTTTGACTCGTTTTCCACTGTCCATCCTGTCGGGTTTGGCGGCTGCTTGTCTGTGGGCGGCTTGCACCACGGCCTCTGCGCCCGGTTCCTCGGCGGCGGCGGATCCTTCTGCGGAAGCCGAAAACCGACTTTGGAATGGGGCCGTCACGGCGCAGGAGGAAGGGCGGCACGAAGACGCGATCCGGACCCTCAAACGCTTTCTCGTCGTCTATCCGAAATCGCCACGCCAAGGGGAAGGACATTGGCGCCTTGGTCAATCGCTCGAGCAAGCCGGCGATCTACAGGCGGCCGTGTCCGAATATCAAGCTCTGCTCGCCATGGAGCCGCTGTTGATCCCGACCGACTCGTTACAGGTCCAGGCCACGCAACGACTCGATAGCTTGCGGCGCGAAGGGGTGGTCTTCCAGCATGCCATGCACGGGCATACGGCCTTGCTGGTGTCACCGGTCAGCGTAGCGTCCTTGGCCAGACCGGATGTATGGCTGCAGAAGACCCGCGCATCCGGTGTGACCGTCTTGATGCTCGACGTGAGTTGCGACGCCACGTGTGCCGACCGGGTGCGCGCGATCCCGGCCGATGAGCAAGGTTCGGACAGTGGACATGCCGGCCTGTTGTTTACCACGGTGCATGCGCCGGTGGTTCGGCCGATCCTCAATGATCTGGTTCCGGAGGCGCATCGCGCGGGACTCTCGGTCGTGGCCGTGGTCGATCTCTTGCGCGCGCCTTGGCTCGACGCCCGGAGCGAGTGGCAGTTGTCCGTCTTCGATCCGCGCAACCGCACCGTCCGGCCATGGAACACGCTCGATGTGCTGAATCCTTCCGTTAACACCCATCTGACGGCCCTGTTGTCCGATTTGACCCGGGCGGATATCGATGGGCTGCTGATCCGAACCCGAAGCCGAAATAGTTTTGCCTATGAAATAGGAGAGGCGGCCTTTGCCGGATTTCAAGCTCAGTATCAGGAGACTTCCGCGGATGTCATGGCGGCCTTGGCGAAATCGGCCGGGTCCGTGCAGAACACGGAGTCGCTTTCTCAGCCGAATGTGTCGATCACCAAGGAACAGGCGGCCGGCACGTTGTGGCATTGGGTGGGATGGAAAGCCCGCCAGGAACTGGATGCGCTGGCCCAAATCAGGCGCGCGTTGCAGCAAGTGCGGCATGGATTGCGCGTGATTCTTGAAGTGCATTCGGATGCGGCCTCCGAGCCTCTGTCGGCCCTGGTGAATTACGGCGAAGATGCAGCTGAAGCCAGCCGTCGCGGGTTTGATATTCTCTTGAACGGGCCTGCGCGGCTTACTGATGTGGAGCAGATGGCGGCATTGGTAAAGAATGCCGAAGCGAAAGCGCTGCGGAGGCCGGTCGTAGGCCAGCCGACCACGCAGCAACTCTGGGTCCTGGCCCGCGGCAAAGGATTGAACAGCCGAATAGAACCCGGGCAACTCCTGCAACAGGCCGATCGAGTTCGCGTTCGTGAAGAGGTCAATGTGCTTCTGGTGCCGGACCAAGGAGAGAGCCTTCCTTGACAAAGCCGATGCCCTTTTCTAGGATCGACGGTCCGGGTAATTATTCTCTATTTCCAGCCTGAAAAGAGGAGATCATGATACCGTCCAATCTTCGCTATCATCAGGAACATGAATGGGCCCGCGTCGAAGGAAAGCAGGCGACGATCGGGATCAGTCATTTTGCGCAGGACGCGCTCGGCGATATCGTCTTCATCGATCTGCCGAAAGTCGGCGCCAAGGTCACGGTCGGGGATCAAATCGGTGAAGTGGAATCGACGAAAACCACCTCCACGATTTATACCCCGGTGAGCGGCACGGTCGCCAAGGTGAACGGTGATCTCAAGGATCATCCCGAAGTCGTGAATTCCGACCCGTACGGCAAGGGATGGATGGCCGTCATTGATCTCACGGATCCGACCGAGATCGACAAGCTGATGACCGCCCAGCAGTACGAGGAATTCCTCGGCACGCAGAAGAAGTAAGACTTGGTGAGCAAATCCTGGTGTCGGTCGGGGGATTCAGTTCCGAGGGCTCGATTGAGAGAGAGCCGGCATCCAGATCGGCCACCGAGAGGTCCTCGTCAACGAACGGCTGGAGACGAGCGTTTCCAATGTGTGTGTGATCGGCGATGTCGTGGGAACAGCGATGCTTGCGCATGTCGCATCGGCTCAGGGATGTCGCCGCAGGGCCATCCATATGTCGCGTAAACGAGGTTGACGTGCTTCAATCGGTTCTCATCAAGCTAGGCATGTTGAGCGCGACCTTGTCCGTCATCGTGTGGATCGGGTGGACGGTGCCCCCAAGTCCAGGAGAAGCGGGATCGGGCGGCGGATTCAGCCTGCACAATGACACTGAGATCGCTTCTCCACCGGCGGCCCCCATTGAAGTTCCGGCTCAGCCGTCCCTTCCCGCCGGCCGGCCGGCGCGACCGGTCTCATCCCAACCGCAACGGCCTCTTTCGCCGGCGCAACCAGTCATTGATATGAATCATGCGACTCTGCATGAACTCGACCAATTGCCGGGCATCGGCCGAGCGCTGGCCGAACGGATCATAGACTATCGCCGATCCCACGGGCGTTTCACCGCCGTTGAAGATCTCTTGCTTGTCAAAGGCATCGGGCCGAAAAAGCTGGATCGACTGCGGGGGCTGGTCACCGCCGGAACCCAAACAAGGCACGATAATCAGGAGCGACGCCTGTGACTGAGCTGGCGCGACAACTGGACTTGATCCTTCGAGGGTCGGTCGAGGTCATTCAACAGACCGAGCTGGAATCCAAAGTCACCCGCTCGCTGAAGGAATCCCGCCCGCTACGGGTCAAGGCGGGGTTCGATCCGACCGCACCCGATTTGCATTTGGGCCATACCGTTTTGATTCATAAGCTGAAGCATTTTCAAGACCTCGGCCACCAGGTCCTTTTCCTGATCGGCGATTTTACCGGCATGATCGGCGATCCCACCGGTGTCTCGGAGACTCGCGTGGCGCTGTCCAAGGAAAAGGTGCTGGAGAACGCGCGGACGTACGAGCGGCAAATCTTTAAAATACTCGATCCCCAAAAGACGACCGTGGAATTCAACAGCCGCTGGATGAGCGCGATGACGGCGGACGGCTTGATCCAACTCAGCGCCCATTACAACGTGGCCCGCATGCTGGAACGGGAAGACTTTCACAAACGGTATACGGAGCAGAAGCCGATCAGCATCCATGAATTCATGTACCCGCTCATTCAGGGATACGATTCAGTCGCGCTGAAGGCGGATATTGAGCTCGGCGGGACCGATCAAAAGTTTAATCTCCTGGTCGGACGCGATCTCCAGCGTGATTACGGGCAGGAAGCGCAGGTGGTCATCACTATGCCGCTCCTGGAAGGCACGGACGGAGTCAGGAAAATGAGCAAAAGCGTCGGCAACTACATTGCGCTCGAGGATAAGCCTGACGATATGTTCGGCAAGCTGATGTCAATCAGCGACGCCCTGATGGCGCGCTATTATGAATTGTTGACGACCGAAGATCTGGCTCTGGTGAAAAGCCTCCATCCGATGGAAGCCAAACAGGGGCTCGCGGAACAGATCGTGGGTCGTTACCATGGCACGGAAGCGGGACGGGCTGCGAGGGCGGCCTTCCAGCAGAAATTTCAAGCCCGTGAATTTCCCGATGAGCCGGATGCCCGCGTCGTGCTGACGAAGGCCGATGTGAAAGACCCGGCCACACCTTCGATCACTCTGTTGGAAATTGTCGCCAAGACGAATTTGGTGCCCAGCAAGAGCGAAGGGCGTCGCCTGATCGTGCAGGGCGGTGTGGAAATCGACGAGCAGAAACAGATCGATCCGAACGCGCTGGTCAGCCTGGTGCCGGGTCGCCGGTACCGTCTGCGCGTCGGCCGCCGCAAATTCGCGATCGCCGAGTATCACTCGTAGGGAGTACCAAGGATCAAAGGAGTCCCATGTCAACGACGGAATCCATCGACGTACCGTTCTTGCAGCACGTCTTCCATCCTTCCGACTTCAGCCAGGCCAGCGAAACCGCGTTTGCGCATGCGCTGACTGCGGCGCTCGTCGCCAAAGCGGCACTCACCATTCTCCATGTTTCACCCGAACGAGACACGGAGTGGATGGAGTTTCCCGGCGTCCGATCCACGCTGGAGCGATGGGGCCTGCTGCCGCCGAACAGCTTGAGATCGGACGTGGCCAAGCTCGGGATCGACGTCAAGAAAATCAAGGCCGTCCATACTGATCCCGTCGAATCGATCACGAACTACTTGGCTGCCCACGCCACGGATCTGGTGGTGCTGGCCACGGACCAGAGTAAAGGCGGTATTCCCTGGCTGAGTAAGTCCACCGCGATTCCCATTGCGCAGGCGTCCAGGCAGATGACGCTGTTTGTTCCAAAAGGCGTGGAGGGGTTCGTGTCTCCGGATGATGGCTCTGTCTCATTACGCAATATATTGATTCCGATGGCAGCCGAACCGGCGGCCCAACCGGCCGTCCAAGCTGCCGTGCGATTGACGTCTCGGCTGGAGAGCAATGGAGGGTTGTTCACCTTATTGCACGTGGGAAACGAAGAAGCCATGCCCGCTGTCCTTTGTCCCGATGTGCCGGGATGGCGATGGAGCAAAGTGACCAAACAGGGTGATGTCATTGATCGCATCTGCGAAACCGCACGGGAGACGGATGCCGACCTCATCGTCATGACCACCGAGGGCCGGCACGGCTTTCTCGATGCGCTCCGAGGCAGCCATAGCGAGCGGGTTCTCCGGCGTTCGCCCTGTCCCTTGCTGGTCATTCCCGCAGGCGGGTTCCTCGCATCTGTGCTTCAAGCTGAAGCAGCGGGCGGGGCGGTGTCCTAATCATGGGCGGTCCGGTTGCCACAATACCAGTGACCTGGACACCCATCGAATGTTCCTGTATAAGAGAATCTCTTCCTCAATCCGTCGAGAGCGGGCGTAGCTCAGTGGTAGAGTCCTAGCTTCCCAAGCTAGTTGTCGTGGGTTCAAATCCCATCGCCCGCTCCAACTTTTTTCACTACATCCGAAACATCTCACGGCTGCTGTCAGGATTACATTGACATTGGTCCATTCCGAGACAGCGGTACCGGACCAGTTTGCCATCAGACGCACTGAAGCCTGCCACCTTGATCAAGGAATGGATGCCCGCCCATACGCCACATCTGGCCGATTCGTGTTCCAAGGAAGGTGCCGGTGATCGAGGTGGATGTGTCGATTTTCGACAATGATCCGAATTCGTCGGCACGACCTTGAATGCATGGGAGGTCAAGTACGGTATCCATCTGCACCTTAAGTTCACAAACTACCCATTGGTTTGTAGGGCTACAGGAAGTACAGCTTCTGATTGAAGCGTGGCCTCCATTCCTTGCCCGCACACCTCACATGGTCGTGACAGGGGACCGATGAAAATTGGATCGCCATACTGTATTGAATTGGATTCAGTACAGGTATCCGAAGAGATACGGCGCGCGTGGAAATGTTTCTTCACCGGGGCCATTCGATTCAATGAATTGATCCCATACAGTTTTGATCCCCACTATGTTGTCGGTCGGTCCTGTCCGCACTTCACCTTTCCCTGTGGCAAGCATGTTGCTGCATCTCTACGAATTCCGTCTGCCATGTGCCCAATCCGATCGAGTTGCCCATGGGTAACTGGAAAGCGAAGAGATTCCACCACTCATATTCTGTGAATCTGTACCCAACCCGCACGCAGGAGGGTCTGATATGCGGGTGTGGTATCGTGTGTTTGGCGGTCAGAAAATCGAACAGCATTTTCATGAGGCATTCGGGCGAGCAGGGGTGGATCTCTACATCCCCGAACAGGTTCCCTCCGGACCCGGGCTCGCAATATTCCAAGAGGGCGACCACGGCTTGACGGAGTTTCTGCAGAAGGCGCGGCAAGCCGGCGCTGCAAGGATTATTGCCATTAGTATTCCGGCTGGAGGATCTTGTACCGCCGCCTGGAAACTGCTGCGGGCCGGTGTGTCCGATGTGCTGAATTGGGATGATCCGGATCGGACGGCGCGTGCGGTCGCCGCGCGATTGGCGCGGTGGCAAGTAGTCGACAAACTCCTCACCTCACCGGAAGTTCAACACACGTTGGTCGGACAAAGCCCGACTGCATTAGCGGTGCTGCGTCAACTTGTGGAAGCCGCCTATTTCACTGATTCGACCATCCTTCTGATGGGAGAAAGCGGCACCGGAAAAGAATTGGCCGCCCGCCTCATTCACTCTCTGGATCAGCGGGCGAATAAAGCCGACTTGGTGGTGCTCGATTGCACCACGGTCGTTCCCGAGCTGTCAGGCAGTGAATTCTTCGGCCATGAGCGAGGCGCGTTCACCGGGGCAATCACGGCGCGGGACGGGGCGTTTGCATTGGCCAATGGAGGCACGCTGTTTTTGGACGAGGTGGGCGACCTGCCTCTGGGGTTGCAGGGTCAGCTTCTTCGTGTGATTCAAGAACGCTGCTATAAACGGGTCGGAGGGAATGCCTGGCATCGAACGGAATTTCGCCTGATCTGTGCGACAAATCGAGACCTGAGGCAAGACATCGGCCAAGGTCGTTTTCGCAGTGATCTCTATTATCGGATTGCAGGAGACCTGTTCACCATTCCCCCGCTGCGCCAGCGGGCCGAGGACATTCTTCCACTGGTGAGACATTTCATGAGGTCCTTCATTGCCGATGGTGATCCACCCGAGTTTGACGACACCGTCAGAGAATATTTCATGCTCCGGGACTATCCGGGCAATGTGCGCGATTTGAGGCAACTTGTCGCGAGGATCATGAGGCGCTACGTGGGATCCGGACCTATTACGGCCGGATGCCTTCCTGAAGAAGAGCGGCCGGAGGCCGGTGACGAGCCGCGGGAATGGTGCAATGAGGAGTTCGAACGCTGCATTCGGTGCGCCATCGCCCAGGGAATTGCGCTCAAGGATATCGGACGCACCGCTGAAAACGTCGCCGTGCGGATCGCGGTGGCGGACGAACAGGGCAGCCTGCAACGGGCGGCGGCGCGCCTACGGGTGACGGATCGAGCACTACAACTGCGCCAGGCGGCCGCCCGTCCTCCCGATGGGCGACCACTATCGTAAGGGCCGATCCGCCGATATGCATCGAGAACCACCGAGACAGACTCTTATGGATATCGCATCGATCGCGGTCGAATCCGGCAAAGCCTAAGAAGGCTGATGCTGAAAGACCGGGGATCAGCAGCAGGTGAATTGCTCGCCGGCCCAGGGGTCACGCATTTCATCGGAGAGGGCAGCCATGGCAGTCGATCGACGTGCCATGCCGGATGGTTGCCCGGACGGTTTTACCGCCTGCCGCCTGACTGAGGAGATGAGCTGGAGGAAATTGTCGCTTAGAATCAGACGTTCCTGATCCTTGGGCAGTTCCAGTGCATGGATTTTGACGAGCTCCACGGCAGGATGGAGCCACGGCCCGTCGGACCCGAACAGGACCTTGCGCGCTCCCGCCCGCTTCACGGCTTGTTCGAGCAAATCGAACCGCCGGACTCCGGCCGTGTCGGCATAGATGTTCGGATGCCGGACCAGATGGTCGATCAAGGCGAGCTGCGCGCGCCAGTCGTCGGCAAAGCTGCCGAGATGCGGAATGATGAAGTTCACATCCGGATATTCCTGGGCGAGAAGCTCGCAGACGGATACCTCTCCCATCACATCGTAGAGAACGGGGAGTCGAAACGAGCGCGCCGCGTCGCAGATTTCCCGCGTGATGCGTCCATCATGGCGGTGGATTTTGATTCCGACAAAGCCGAACCGGCTCACGCCCTCCTGAATCATGGAAGAGATGCGGCCGCGATCGCGCTCAGGATGGACGAACACAAAGCCGTACAAGCGGCCGGGATGGCCGGCCACAAGGCGGGCCACTTCGCGATTGGCTTGCCGGTAATCGGAGTGAAAGGCCGCAAATAACACGGTGCGGAGGATCCCGGCTTGCACGGCCCTATGCAGATACTTTTCCAGCGGGGCGCGAGTATCCCAGGGGCCGGTCAATCCATCGCCGGTCCCGGCATGGCAATGACAGTCGATGATCATGGGGTCCCCCTGTTATGGAATTCCGGCGGCGCCGGCCCGCGGCTCGCCGCGATCGAGCGATCCGCCAACTCGTCGAGAAAATAAATGCTGACGGCGATGCCGTTGAAGAAATTGGGTAGATGGAATTTCTCGTTGGGTGCATGCACTCGATCGTCCGGCAAGGCGAATCCCATCAATACCGTCTGCATTCGCAGGATGTCTTGAAGCAACGCAATCACCGGTATGGTGCCGCCCGAGCGGAGGAACACCGGCGTCGCGCCGAACCCTCGTCGATAGGCGGAGAAGGCGGCCCGCATGGCCGGATGGCGCCGATCGATCATGGCGGGCTTCGCCGAAGCCTGTTTGCGGAGGAAGGATCGTACCGTCGCCGGCGTGAAGCCATCGACATGGCGTCGGAACAAACCCTCGATCTCCTCCGGCTTCTGATCCGGCACCAGACGGAAATCGAGCTTGGCGATGGCGCGTTCGGGGATCACCGCCTTAGGGCCCGCGCCCTGATAGCCTCCCCGGATGCCGGTGATGGTGAGCGTTGGTCGGATCGTCGTCCTCTCATACAGCGTGTAGCCAGACTCGCCGCAGCCCTGTTCTGATCCAGCGGACTGCAGAATCTCCGGATCGCTCGGTCCGTAAGCCCTCATGTAAGCCCGTTCACGGGGGCTTTGATCTCGGACTCGATCATAGAAGCCGGCTATGTTCACTCGCCCTTCATGATCATGCAGTGAGGCGATGGTCTCGCAAAGGATCTGCAGCGGGTTGTGAATGGCTCCGCCATAGAGGCCGGAATGAAGATCCCGGTCCGCGGCGCGAATTTCCAACTCGAGACTGAGCATTCCCCGCATCGATTCAGTGATGGCCGGACGGGTCGGCGCCAACATGGGTACGTCCGATAGCACTGCCACGTCGCCGGTAAGCATGTCTTGGTGACGAGCGAGGAAAGTGGCGAGGTTGGGACTGTCGATTTCCTCCTCACCTTCAAACAGGCACTTGACGTTGACCGGCAGCTTTCCCCTGGTCTGGAGGAGCGCCTCCAGGGCCTTCACATGGGCGAACAGTTGGCCCTTGTCGTCCGAGGCACCTCTGCCGTACAGGTCGTTGCCGCGCAGGATCGGTTCGAACGGCGGCGACCGCCATTCATTCAGCGGATCGACCGGTTGAACATCGTAATGTCCATAGATGAGCACCGTGGGTCGGCCTGGCGCATGGCACCATTCGGCGTAAACGACGGGATGGCGCCGGGTGGGTATGACCGTCACTTGCTCGAGGCCGATCCGACGCAGATGATCGGCCAACCAGGCCGCACATCGTTTCAGATCTTCCGCATGGTCGGGCTGCGCGCTGACGCTTGCAAAGCGGATGAATGACTTCAGTTCCGCCAGAAATCGGGCTCTATTCCCGAGGCAGTATTCACTCGCTGAAGCGATCGATTCGGACACTTTGACTCCTAGTCATAGCACCCCTTTGGCCGTCTGACCGTGAACCGAATCACCTCTTCGTTGGCGCCCGCAGAGGTCGGTATGGAACCTATCGCTCCTTCCTGCGTGGCAGTCGATGATCATGGGGCTCCGCTCCTCTTTCTGTCGTAAGTCTCATTTATCCAGCCACGTATCTGTCTGACCGCCGACTGCTTGAGAATGACGCCCAATTTGGGATCGGCAATACAGTTTGCGCCAACCGTCTGCGTCCTGCAGACATCCAACCCCGGTGGCTTTCCACACTCGCCGCAACCGCCGTGGTGAACCGCGACCAGATACCGTCTCTTCGTTTTGTCATCCCAATACCAGACAGGAGACCCGCTGATGCCAAAGGATGTGTCGGCGGTATAGGTGATGAGTTCGGGAATCGGACGCCGTCCTGCGGTCGGGCCAACGCTTCGGACCGTGGCTGGAAGAAGCGTTGGTCGACCATTGGCATCTGTTCGATATCCGCAAATGTTGAGCGCTTTCCCAATCAGCGTCCGGATTCCGTATTCGGGTAAGACTTCGACGGGTAGCAAGAAGGCACCGTCCACTTCGCCCGCGTTGCCCCAGAAGCTCAGCGTCTTGTTCTTCAGTGTGCGAAACCTTCGATATGCGATTGGTGGATTCGGCAGCCTGATCATGCCGAAATCGAAGCGCGGGTCGAAATTGCCGGAACGCCAGTTGTGGTGTGACCGCCAATCGACGGGCTTCGTCTTAGACCACGAGAAGGGAGCCCGCAAGCCATCAGCGCCGGCGGCAACATTGATAGCGAGCACTTCGACAGGCGTCGTTGGATCGTTTTCCCAGTTGGCGTCAAAAACATGCGCGGCCGTGAGCACGTGCCTCGGGCCGACGAGCGTGCCGGTCGCAAATGATTGTCTGATCTCCCCATCCGGCTGTTTAAAAAACACCCGCAAGCGGCATATCCACCTGAACGGTACTTTCGTCATGTCGATACGATGCCTCGCCGAGAAGCGCTCGAAGGAGCCTTCTTCGTCCCATTCCAGTTGGGACTGACGCAGGTCGGCCGGCTCGTCGAAACCGGTGACCGCGACACCGCGCCCCAAAAAGGGGTGAACATACGGCTTCGCCGGCGGTATCCAAATCGTGGCGAAGCATTTCCGGTCGCCACAGGTGAAACGGGGCGAGAACGAAATCACGCCTTTCCCGAAATATTTGCGTTCGAAAGCATTTCCGGGCGGTCGCCAGGATTTCATATTCAACGGATGACTGTTGATGGCTTGCGCGCGCGTCAGGCGTTCCGCGCCCTGCTTGAGACCATAAGCGTGTCCTGCCGTTTCGAGAAGGCCGCCTCCGCCATACTTGATCTTGTAAAAGCGGCCTGGAGCGGGGATATCGCTCACCAGGGAATATTCTTGTTCGAGCTGAAAAGCGTCACTAGAGGCTACCGACCATGGAGGATTGAGCGTACCGAGCGGTACCGCGGTTTCGCCAAATTGAGATTCCTGTTCGAACTCATCGAACCCGGTTGCGAGTGCGGATCGGAGAGCGAATGGGTCCGGCTGAGTCTCATCAAGATTAAACCTGGATCTCATATGCATTCCTTGATGTTCTGGATTCAGCTTGGTTACTTACGAACAATACAGACGCCTTTGCACCGCCTTGAGCTTTCTCCCAGCGGGAGAAGACTGGGATGAGGAAGCTGGGATGAACAAATGCGGCATCGTCCTGATTGAATCAGGAACCATCCGGGTCGATCTTGTTCCATTCCCCATCCGGATGTCTCGATTCGACGCCTATGTTTTCATCATAGGGAGCCACCCTGGCGGTGGAGGGCCTGGCGCCCCTTGGCGCCGGGTACCAATACTTGACGCTTGCCACTCCGTCGGTCAATTTTGCGCGGTCGGCAGGGTTATTCATGCCGAGATGGTTCGCCCACAGATCGATGCGCAATCGTTTCGCCAGCGAATCGGGGGAGGGATCGTAGATGCCGGCTATCACCTCACTATCGTGGGTGAGGCTGCGGCGATTCAGATTCGCCGAACCGATGATGGCGTATTCGTCATCGACCACCATCATCTTCGAATGCACATACGTTCTCGGGGAACCCGCCGGAGCCAGAAAGAACACTCCCACCTTACCTGGCGCCGCCGCTCTTAAGGGCCGGATAAATTCGTGACGGCGGAAACGTACTTGTTCTCCGAGACCCAGGCAACTGACCATGGCCATCGTGGTTATGCTGCCATCGGGAATGAGGATCGTCAGGTGGTGAACCCTCGGGAGGGCCGCGATCAGGGCGCGGCTAATCTCCGTGCTGACCAGGTACTGATCCTCGATATAGATGAACTGTTGTGCCTCGCGGATGGCCTTGAGGACCATTCGGCGCGCCGTCTGTTCGCCATTTCGGGCAAACGAATAACCGCCCGGAACGCCGCTATGGCGCATTCCATTGCCATAGGTCCGCCCGATCTGAACGTACATTTCGCCTTCCCACGGTGGTCTCGTTTCCTCAAGGCCAAACAAGGCGCAATGGTCAGTGCGCTTCCACTTATAAGGGCATGAAATCTGAAGCACGGGGTCCTCCTCGAGCCCGGCATGTCCTGGATGATCCTCCCAGCGTTGCCGGAAGATCTTCAGCACCTCATGGGCCGCCGGGCCCTTGATGCGGCAGTGTACGTCGTGGAAAGGAGCGCCAGGGGTCGGGCCGCCTTGAACAATGCGATCAGGGTTGATGTCGACCCCGCCACAGAAGGCGATCAACCCGTCCTTTCCCTTCACCACCAGTATCTTCTGGTGATGGGACCCATAGGGTAAGGTGCGATCGTCCAGGATGGCCTGGCCCATGGACAGCCATTCATTGATGTGGTTGACCTCAGCGGTGTTCTGCACATGCTCGCTGGGATTGGGGCACCCGCTCTTTTGGTCCCAAAGCATGGCTCGTATCTGAACGCCATTCCCGCTTGCTTTCTTGAATAGCGACCATAAATCGGGTTTGCCGCGGGTTAACGGGAAGCCATCGCTCAACCACCAGCCGAGCAGGTAGATGTAATGTCCGGGTTTCGTCGCCGTCTCGATGGCCGCGACCATCTCCTGAAATGTTTCCGTGCCGTCGATAAGGTACTTGACGTCATTGCCTGCCCACACCGGTTGCATGGGCGGACTTCCACCGGTTTCGAACCATCGCGGCGGGGGCTGGAAGCAGACCTGGACGCGCCGCCGCAACTCGCCGCTGACTCCTGACAGCGCTTCTTCGCCGCAGGACTCCAATTGAAGGTCGATGCGGCTGCCACTGCCCAGTTCCAATTCCTCCATCTGGGCGGCCAGCGCCTCGCTGACGTTGAAGGCTCGCCGATTCGCAAGGTCGTAATTGTATTCATCCGACCCCTCGGGGGAGGCGTGACCGAGAATCAGCAGTGAGTTCACCGGTTGCGAGGTTTCCCAGCTAGAGATCACCCGCTCGGCGATCTCGAACAGCTTTTCCTCATGGGCATCTTGATCGTAGACCTTAGGCCGGTCTTGAATCGGTGGCGTCGGGGCATCTTTGTTGAAGTCGAAATACAGAAAATGGCAGTTCTTTCCGTAAGCGAGACGCGAACATTCCGGAACGACGCTTACGGGCGCTCCACCGTCGGCTGCTGCGACCATGGCCGGCGGCGAGGCACCGGCAGCGATCAACGCCGCCTCGGTGTTCGGCCCCACGATCCCGTCCACGACAAGCTGCTGCCGCTGTTGGAAGCTTCGAATAGCACTCCGAGTGGCAGGTCCCACGATTCCGTCCACCGCCAGCCGCAGGCCCAGAATCTTGTTCAGGGAGGATTGCACCCAGCGAACGTAATCTGGGCTGCTGCGGCTGACTTCGCCTTCCCATTCCGGCGTCAAGGGCCAGCTGAAAGGCTCGGGCTTGAAGGCTAGGGATTGCCTCACGGCGATATCTCCGTCAAAGCTCCGCTGTGAGAGTTATGCTCCGAGTAGGACGATGTGCCGATCACGGCGGATCCACCGGCCCTGTTGTGTCCTACCGGGCATGCCGGATCGCTCGGATTTCCTGAGACGGAAATGGGGCAGATGTTGCCGAGCTGCGGTCACGATCGCTTCGTTCACGACCACTTCCGCGTCGCTGTCGGGCGATGATAGGGCGGCCCGCTGAGCCGCCGTGGCCGCCAGCTGCACAAAGCGGCGAGCCATTTCCAACTCCGCCTCCTCCGCGGTCACGCCGCTGAATTCAAGCTCCAACGCATTGCTCACGGCGGTCCCTATGGCGCCCCCGATTGCGGTGCCGACTCCCGGAATCGGAATAAAGGATCCTGCCACTTTGCCCACAATCGGAAGCGCAGCCTTCGCGAGGGTCTTCAACCCCTTGCCAAGCACGGGCAGCACTCGCTTGCCGATGAAGCGACCCGCTTTCTTGAGACCACTGCCTATTCGTTTGAAGAATTTGCCGAGAAACAGATCCAATTCGTCCTCACTGGACAGCGACAAGAGCTCTGCAGCCAGTTCGATTTCTTCGGCTTCGCTCAGAAGGCTTTCGAAACCAAGCTCGCCGTTGACTTCCCCGAGGCCCGGCAATTCCGCCTCGCCCCATTCCAATTCACCCATCGTTGGCACTCCCCATCGTTTGAGTTTCCCTTTCTTAATGGTATAGCGAGTACCGCGCACAACCATATCTTTCTTCAAAACGCTGCGAATCATATGGCCTACCGCAACGATATTTGCGTGATCAGTACCATCCCCAAGCCCCCCCACTTGGACATACCATTCATAAATACCAACCGCTTCGGGCGGTGCCGGCATTCCTATCAAGTTTCTAATTTTGGCTAGAATTTTGTTTCGATCCGCAAGGTTAAACCTTTCGGCCAAGTTCTTGTTGATATGCTCCCAGCCTGGAGCATCCACCACGATTTTTACTTCCTGCTCATCATCCAAATTCCGATAAGCCTCAAAGGGCTGTAATTCCAAGTTGAATTCGCGTTGTGCGCCGCAAGCTCTTCGTAATGCGTCCTCCGTTTCCGGCCCCAGAACGCCGGTTGTGCGCAATTGTTGTTCCCGTTGAAAGCTCCGCACCGCGCTCCGGGTTTCTGGATCCATGACGCCCGACACCGGGAGTTGTAATCCCAAGATCTGGTTCAGACAGCTCTGCGCCCAACGAACATATTCAGAGCCGGCGGTTGGTTCAGGTTCGAAGCCGTCCGGCTCACGATAGACACCGGGAACTCTCGCGATCGGCCAAGATACCCGAGGTCTTCGGTACGGGGGGCGCGTCGGACGCGACCACGGTTGCTTGGGACCGGCGAGAGACGGTCGCAATGGCCTCCTCGGGGACAGCAGCGGCCGTCTCAAGGGTTGCGAAGACGCGCCACGGCCGCGTATGGGAAAGCGCCGTCCACCTCTGAACTCCTCCTCCGACTCGAACTCCGCCATGTCCTTATCGAGCTCCTGGGAGTGACATCCGCAATTCGTGCGGTTCTTCAAAGGCTCCGCTTCAAAGTTGAATGGATTGCTCATGGCTTCCCTCCGGCGGTTCCAATGTCGCTTCTTCACGTTGTGCCACTTGCTTCACGAGCCCTGTCGCGTGATCAATGTCCTGAAAACGGTGCCGCGCCGTAATGAGAAAACTGATCTGTGCCCTGAACCCGTGGCGGGGGCGGTGCAGGACTGTTCTGACGCCTCGTCGCAGTAACTCCTCGTGCAGCTTCATCGGGTCCAGGCTGGGAGCCGGCGCCAAGGTCTGTACGGGAAATCGTCCTCCATGCAGGGATAGTCCGACTTCGGTCAGGTCTCTCCTGAACCGGCCAATGCGTTCCCACAATCGGAACCGTATGCGGTCTCCCTGTTCGCCGTTGACCGCCAAAGCCTGCTCCGCCGCGTGGATGACCGCATTCGAGGGAGGGCTACAATGCGTGCGTGTCGCGCTGGTTTGCTCGAAACGCCTAATCATCGCGCGCGGACCTGCCAGCACCGCCACCGGCACCCCGAAACCCTTGGCTAGGGAGCTGCCGGTAATCACATCCGGGCTGTTCACCTGGCTCCAACGGAGGGAGCCCCCGCCGCCTCTCCCGTACGGGGCATGGGGTCCCGGCTTGTGACCCAGGATACCGAGCGCCTGCGTATCATCCAGCACTAAGTACCCCCCGTAGATACGTATGCTGTCGAGGTAAGCCGCGATGGGCGCAAGGCCGCCGCAGGCTGGACAGAAGCCATCGGCCACCACCACCGGCCGCAACGCACGCCGCGCGTCCCGCTTCAATTGAACCCGCAGCGCATCGGGGTCGTGATGCCGGAAGATCCGCACCGGGGCACCGCGTGCCGCCGCTCGCTCTGCTCCCCACCTCACAATTGCATAGGTTCCGGCGTCCATGTAGATCGCTATCCTTTCATTCGCCAGTATCGTGAATAAGTCCCAAAACAGGTGCAGTGTCGATGGAACGAGCGTGGCGGCTTCACAGCCCTGTAAAGCTGCGAGTTGCTCGGACACCGCCGAAGCGCTGGGCGGTGAGGCGAGCGCCGCGGGCCGGCCGGTCGTGAATTGAACCCACGGCGGCAGTGACCAGCTGCTGTGGCGCATGCCGAGATACAGTGCCGAGGTAAAATCAAGCACGGCCGATCCGAGTCAAGCGCGCTGCCGCATCGCCAGCCGTTTTTTGAGCAAGACGGACGGCAGGGTGGCATCCACCTGTGTATCCACGACTTCGGCTGCGAGGTCTACGCCGGTTACAGCCCGGTACGCATGGATGTAGCCTTGGACTTGTGGACGGAAAAACCGCGTCCAGTTGAAGGCCTGAATCGGCTCTTGCACGTCGCTCCAGGCTCCCCAGCGGATCGCCAGCAGAAGCTGCTCGCCGAAGATGCCAAGGTTCCGGAAGTGCAGCACGCTCGTATCGCTCCAGCCCTGTAGTTTTTTCATGGCATCGACACGATCCATCCAGGGTTCGGGATAAGCCACCATGATCCGGGTCGGCAGGTATTCCCGGAACTCGGGCCGGGCGAGCAGCCATTCTTGCATCAACATTTCGATGCGAGCGGTCGAGGGCAGGTCCCCGAATTGGTTGTGCGCGCCTTGAGAGAGGATTAGGTGCGTTTCCTTGAGCGCGTTGAGCACTGGGAACGCGTCGGCCTTCACCGTCGTGTCGTCGTCCTGTTTATAGAACACCGTGCAGAGGCGTAACAAATGATGGAAGGCTTCCAAGAACTTGGACCGCGTGTCCGCGGGTCTGAAATGTTGCACGGCCTGACCTTCCAGCCGTAGCCCATAGTGATGGTCGTATTCGTAGTTACGTCGCGCGACCGTCAGCCGGTGCTGTTCATCCTGGATATAGCCCCAGAATATATTATTAAGCGGTCGCAGCGGATCGATCTCCAGATTGGAAAGGGGGTCCAGAGGAGAGGTCGCCCGTACGTTCTGAAATCGGCGGGTGATGGCATTCACCGTCTGCACCAACATGCCTTCCTCATGCCAATAGGACCAAATGAGCTCCAACAGGCACGGATTGGCAAGCTTCTCTTGCAGGATGCCGAAGCAGTTGTCAGCTTGGCCCGGTACGGCATCTTCGAAGGAAATATTCTTAATCGGAACATCGGGCAGCTTTCTGCGGATGATCGCCAAATAGGGCAAAGTCGAGACCGGCGTCCCATCCGCATCGACCGCATCCAGGGTTTCAAGGTAGTCACGCCCTACTTGCCTGAGGCCCTTCCTCGGCACCGGGATGTCTCGACGGTCCAGGTAGTCTTCATCGCGATCCCGATCGCTTCGGACGGTAAAGGGTTGCGGATCCTCGAAGACCCCGCAGTTCACCATGACAAAAGCCTCGGTGGCGGCCTTCACGACGCGGTAGGTATCGGCATCGGTAAAAGGCAGGAAGCGCTTATCCTTTAAACCACGGTACACCGTATTCTTATTATCGAACCGAACCCGCTCGAACTCTTTCAAGCCTGTTGGATCCGTTCCACAAAAGATCCAGTCCATGAAGCGCAGATAATTGTTGAAGGACAGCGCCTCCGTGCTGTTGCGAATCGCGACCCACAGCGGCAAATCGTTGGTCGGCTCTGTCTCCGTGCGCGTCATCGTGGTCGTGGTCTCCCCAGAGAAGCTTTGCACATCCGGTAGGACGATTAGGTTGAAATTAATCTCCATTAGGGGGTTGTGTTTCAGGACTGCCTTGAATCGAACCGCACCGCTGGCGCCGTTGCTGTCATAGACATAGTCGCGCACGATTTGGTTGTTCGATTCGTATTCCTCGAATGTTGGCAAGAGAGTACCCTCAGTAGCGCTCAGTATCAGCTCTGACCCTTGAGGCAGATCCTTATTGCGTCTAACCCGCACATACATTGCCTTACCTTGTCGGACTTCTCTGCTCGAGACCTGCGTACCATCGCCTTTCAGCTCCATTGTCTCGGCTGAGAACCCCACATCCAGCTGGCAATCGACTGATGTTACGCAACCGGGCGTGACCGTGAATTCCTGTGTATCCTGTTTCCCGAATGCCCCAACTACAGCACGGTAGGTCCCCGGCTCGGCGTCGCGGACAAAGCCACTGGAGCCGGTTTTCCCTTCGTACACCAGCTCATAAGTATCCACCTCCATGTACTGTGCCGGTTGCCCCTTTCTTCGTCCTTCACCCCCCTCGGAACTCTTGCGTTGTTGCTGCTGGCTCCCCGACGCTGTGCGAAACACCTCGACATTAGCGTCTTTGATAGGACGCCGCATGCCCGATTGGTCTGCCACACAAATCTTTATAGTTCCCGCTTGTGTACCGTTTTCCGTACCCATGTCATCCTCCTTACTGAATCATCAAACGACGTAAGCCTGTAATTGCACATGTGGTCGGCGCACTTGCGCCTGTCTCGTGGCGCAGGCGGCTGAAATGTCCAGCGTGGTGCGCAAAGCCCAGTGGGTGAGCAACTTCGCCAGGAGATCGCTTTCATGCTCCGGGCTGATCATGCCATCTGCCCGTGCCTGGCCGATCACGGCGAACACGAGACAGGGTGCAGCCCGGTACATCGCGGCCGGCGCGCTGCGCCAGATCCGAAACAGTGAGGCGAGGCGAGCCGGCTGCCGTCCCAGCACATCCAGCGCCTCCATCAGGGAGCGGCCTTGTAACGTCTTCGGACGGTGGTGCACCAGCAAGGCCACGAAGCCGGGCATGCTTGCTTGGAGTTTTGTGAGCAGGACTCTGCGTTCTGCAGGGAGTCCCTCGAGCGGATAGAAGGATTCCCACAGTGTTGCGAGTCGCTCCCATTGAGGATGCGGGTACAGCGCGTTCCCCATCGCACAGCTTAGCTTGACGCGGAGCCAGGGAACGGGGTGCGGGTCGTCCAGATTCAAGCGGAACACAAAGGCACGCGGGAGGCTGACGACGCCCATGAGGCCGGTCGTCGACGCCACACCTACACGTGCCACCGACCAAAAGTCGGCGACAATCTCCGAGATCCACCGGTCCCAGATCCGCCAGATAATGCGATCTTCAGCGCCGCCACGCTGTAGCCCGGCCAGCACCGGCCGCAGTGAGTTGACCAGATCGAGCAACTCCGCGGCCTGATGCCCTACTTCATGGACCAGGGACGAGGCGATCCCGTTGCCGATCATCCGCTCGCGCGGCACACGAATGATGGCGACGGGATTTTCGCCTCCACCGGGCATTCGTGTCCGTGCCCGGCGGATGGCTGCGCCAACCCCACGGTCGAGGTAACAGATCACGGGTGGTGTTTTGTAATAGTCGCCGGGCAACGCCAAGGCATCGGCTGAGGCGATATCGAGCCCCGATAGCCAGACGCCGGTCTCGTTCTCGCTGCGTTGTGTGAGCACATCATTGAACAGGTCAAACTGCGTGAGGACGATGTTGAACTTGAGGCGAAGAAACGCGAACCGCCGTTGAGCTTCGGATGGCAAGGCTCGGCGACCGTGTGGGCCCTGTAGCCATCTCAAGAAGCCGTGAATGAGGTCATACAGCTCACGGCGCCCTTTTGCCAGATACGTCTCGATAGCGGTGTGCGCTGCAGGTAGGATGTCCGCTGCGGGCAACATCGGTTCGTACAGCGCGAAGGGCTTGACCCGCGCCAGCCGCGTGAGCAATGCACGCGCCTCTTGCGCCAACATCCATGATGCGAACGAACCGACGGCCATCATGGCTCACACTCCAAACAGGATAATGCGGTGGCCTCGACGGATCCACCGTCCGCTACGGCCTCGTGCCGACGCCATCGAGGAGGGGATGGCCGCGCCCGCTGCCCCGGTCAAGAACCCGGGAGCAAATTTCCGCGCAGCCGCTGCTGCGGCAGCATTGGCCGCCGCCCTTGGATTGGCGGTAGGCGGAGTGGCGGCGGCATTCTTCACCGCTTCGCCGGCGAAACGCACAAATTGTTTTGCCCCTTCGAACTCGCGGTCCTCCGGGCTCAGAGCTTCCAGTTCGAGGCCTAGCGCCTTGCCGGCCATGGAGGCGAGGCCGCTTCCAATTTTGGCGCCGAGGGGGCCTCCTACCCAGCCGCCGAGGGCTCCGCCGGCAATGGGCAAGGCTTTTTTGGCTGCGCCCTTCAGAATCCCTCCGATAGCTTGGCCGACCGGGGACTTTATGACTTTGCCGATGGCGCTTCCGGCCTTTTTGATCAGGTTGCCGAGAAATTGATCGAGCTCGGCCTCATCCGAAACCTCAAGCAGTTCCGCCGCAACCTCCATCAACTCGGCTTCGCTGAACACTTCTCCCCACTCCGTCTCACCATACTCAAATTGTTCCGATTCAAATTGCTCTGAATCAGATTCCATCTCTGGGCTGTATTCCATCTGTGTACGGTCGATGTCATGCATGGCCTTCCTCCTCAAGCTTGTTAGCGGCTGGCAATGGGCGCTGATGCAGCACAACTTACTTCTTCACTCGCTTCCATATTTTCGGTCTCGCTCGTGGGCTTCTCCGGCCGTTTCGTCGTCGAAGGTCTTGCCTTCGAGCCATTCACGGTCCCCGGTTTTCGATCTGCACACGATCCAGATCACGCATGGCGACCTCCCTCGTTGAATGCATTGCCTGTTGTTCTCCACGTGAGCACGGCGGATGCGCATTCGCTATCGCAAACGCGATGCCTCGTATTTCTCAGCGTTTTGTAGCAGTGGCGCGAAGTGCGCTTCGTTTGCCGGGTGGTGGCAGGCGAATCTGGCGAAGAGGCATTCGCGGCCGATACGTGTTGGCAAGAGAATCTCCTCCTGACTCCGTTCGCGTCCGGTACTGTCGCCGATTGCCACGCTCCTGGTTGAACAACCCCAAAGAACACGTCTGTGATTGCAAGAACATAATGAATACAATTATTTCTGGGTCGGGTATGAACGGCTCCATTGACAGACCGGAACTGAGCGACTAGTCTCACGAGGCCTTTCCCGGTACAAGAGGGCGCGAACGCTTTGCGTTGCGAGGGGATGGATGGAATCCGTCAGCTTGCTGATCCTTCACAGGAATCGTCTCTTTAGGGAAAGTCTCGCGGTCGCACTCGGTGATGCCGTCGTGCGCGTCATCAGCGTCGGCAACGTGAGCGAGTTGGATGCGTATCGACACGAGGCTCCTCCCGACATCGCGGTTCTCGATATTCGTTTATCGGACTGCGAAGGATTGAAGACGGCGTCCTCTGTGCGGTTGCGGTATCCCGAGACGAAGATCATTGTCTTGGGTGTCCGGGAAGAGGAGTCGGAGATCCTCGCCTGTTTCGAACAGGTGCGCGCCGCCGCCTATCTGTTGGAGAACGCGTCGTTGGAAGAGCTGCTCAATAGCCTAAGGGCCGTAATGCTGGGGGAAGTGCATTGTTCTCCACGCGCGACCGCGTTTCTGGTGTCACGGATCAGCAAGAACGGTGCGCATGGCGCACTCAACGAGGTCGACGAAAAACTGAATAGTTTGACGCCGAGAGAAGGCGAAATCGTCAGATTGATCGACGCGGGCTTCAGCAATAAGGAGATCGCCAAGCGGCTTTGTATCGAGGTCCAAACGGTTAAGAACCACGTCCACAATATTCTGGGAAAGCTTAAAGTGCACGGCCGCCGTGAAGCCGCGCTATTCAGCAGGGGGCAGATTCCGGCGCTTCAGACCACCGCCGCATCTATTCGAGCAGAGTCCGGATAGGTACCGGTACCCGAGCCCTTCAGGTTCCTCCCTAAATTCTTCATCGTTCCAGATCCTTTTCCGGATCTTTCTCCAGAACTACATTCCTTCTATAGACCCAAATCGGTACCTCGGGTCTATTGTCTCTGACGCGAAGAACTTCTACCGTACCGACCGTACTGAGCGTCGTCTATGAATTCATGCTGCGTATCTTGCTTGGCAATAGTCCAGGAACGATTCCCGAGTCGGTGAAGGAATCGATAGCGGCTCAACCCGACATGCAGATCGTCGGAGACGCCGAAAGCCCGATGCAAATCCTCCGGAAGATCGGAAGCTGTCCGGTTGAAGTCGTGGTTCTGGCGACAGTCGGCGATGAGGAACCCGGCATCTGCAGTCATCTGCTCTCAGCCTTCCCGGACATTATCGTCCTGTGCGTCGCGGCGGATCTGAGCGTCGCATTTCTCCAGCACAGGCGGCCGCAACGATATGTCATTCCCGACACGAGCCCGAATACGATTCTCACTTCGCTGCGCTCGATGATGGTGAACAGTTGATGGAGGGGACGGAACGGGCATGATCTCGCACGCGTTGACCATCGTCATGAATGAGATGAACGCGCATTTAGCCGATGCCTATGGGTCGGTTCTTCCGCAGGTCGGATTGGGCAATATGGCGGAAGGATTCGGCTCGAATGGGTCCGGTGGCAGCGGATTGCCGCGCAATCTGCTCTATCTCTCCATGGTGAATCTCAAAGAAGAAAAAACGCTGAAGAACCTTCCGAATTATGCGCGAAATGACGCCACGCTCAAGGTTTCGTACGAGAACAGTCCGGTATTTCTCAATGTGTTGGTCTTGATCACCGCGACGCACACGGACTACACCAACGCCTTGACCGCCCTATCGAGAGTGATCCGGTTTTTCCAGCTCAGAAACGTCTTCACTCAGGACAATGTCGCCCCCGCTTCGATCACGACTTCCAGCGTTCCCATCAAGCCGCTCGATCAGTTGGAGGAGTTCAAGCTGATCTTTGATCTCTATTCGCCCACGATGGAGGAGGTGAACCATCTATGGGGCACGCTCGGGGGGAAGCAGTACCCGTTTGTCCTGTATCTGCTGCGGATGCTCGATCTGAAGTTCCGCGCCGTGCAAAGCGAGGCGGGGATGATTACCGAAGTCATCTCCGACTTTGCCCATAAGCAGACGGCTGGGTCCTGATTATGGGCGAACAAGTCAGGAACGCATACAGACGACTCTTCGAGATGCGCCTGCTGCATCACTATTGGCTGGATGAAGGATCGACGGTATTCGACCTTCTTGCCGACGAAGCCAAGAAGAACGCCCGCCTGCTCGCGTACGATACGAGACCATTTCTGCGAACCACGCCGACTGCTGCAACGGCGAGGACTCTTGCCGGCTTCGGCGGCCTCTTCAAAGAGACCGCGCTTGGTTGTCTCGTGGCCGTGCCGGACAGCGTCGCCATCTCGCCCGATACAAGGTTGGAATTTATCGTCACGGTTCAGAATCAGGACCTGTTCAATTATACGGCCCTGACCTTGCGACCGCGTCGGATTTACGATCTGTACCATCAAGCAGAGAAGAAGAGTTATCGATACAAGGAGAATGTGCCGGTCCTGTCCAACTTGACCGGTACCACGAGAGGGGCAGGTTCCACGCGAACGCTTTTTTTGTCCAAGGTGATTCCTGCGCCGGCAGCCCACGACCAAGTCGAAGCGTTGGTCATGTCAGGCGGCGCCTTGGTGCAATTGACCGCCGACCAACCAGGGGCCACGACGCAACCGGTAGGGCCTGTCGCGACGGATCTCCCGGTCTTCGTCCATCAAGGCGACGTGCCGGATATTGTGCCGCCGCCGGGTCTAGACGGAACGCCTGCCCGCGGCGTTCTTCTGTCGGATGGGATCCCTGATAACGTGTTCGCGCTCATCAGGCTGGTTCCGACACGTGCGGATGCCGACGAGTTCAGTTTTACTGATGGGAACGGCCATCCGAAAGTCCCTCATCCGGTTTTCCACGTTCGTTTCAAGAATCGGTCAACAATGTGGCGATACCTGAACAAGACGACGCGCGCCGTGATCTCCGCGGAGCCGACCCCGCTCCCGTTAACCTGGTTCGGGAATGCCGGCACGAAGCAAAAACCATCGGAGGGTGTGGTCAAGCCGGAGACAAGCGGTAACAGAGTCACACAGCTTGTTTCGGAAATCTATGTCTAGCAGGCTGTTGAAAACTATTTTGGAGGTTTTTACTGAACCAGTCGATCGATTGCTTCGGATGGTGAAAGAAGATCCTGCAGGATGTCAACAAGGCCTTCCAGCGAGGCCACAGCAAGTCACGTTTGTGAACGCCGCCGAGATGTGAGGCGGCAGTGTCTTCCGAGAACAAAGCCCGAGGAAGGGCGCGCCTCGGCGCGTCGGGGTTGGCGGGGTGAGATGGAGGACCTTTTCAATATCCTGCCAGCTCGTTCATCGACACAATCCGAAAAAAGGGGGTAAGCGGCCATGGCCACATCGTATAAGACGCCCGGTGTCTACATTGAAGAAATTCCCAAGTTTCCTCCTTCCGTCGCGCCGGTGGAAACGGCGATCCCGGCCTTCATCGGGTATACGCAGAAGGCCGATGACGAGGTGGCCAACGATTTGAAATTAAAGCCGACCAGGATCGCCTCCATGGTCGAATATGAAAAATACTTCGGACTGCCGCAGCCGGAAGAGGACATCAACGTCACCATTGTCGAGACCCAAGTAGGCGGCGTGACAACCGACATAAAAGCCACTGCCACGGTCGCGGACTCGGCCCGCTCGAAACACATTATGTACTACGCCTTGCAGATGTTCTACGCCAATGGCGGAGGACCTTGCTACATCGTGTCGGTGGATCTGTATAAAGGCACCTTCGGAGGCGCGCTGGTTGAAACAGAACTGGAAGCGGGCCTGAATGTCTTGGCGAAAGTGGATGAGCCGACCTTGATCGTATTCCCGGAAGCACAGAGTCTGTCGATCGCTGACTTTAAAACCCTGCACGATGCGGCCCTGAAGCAATGCGACGAGTTGAAAGACCGATTTGTCATCATGGATGTGCATGGTGACAGCGTATCCTTGTCGAATCCGGATGCCAATCTCCTCACTGCAGTCGGCAATTTTCGGACGAATGGCATCGGGGCCAACAATCTGAAATATGGGGCGGCATACGGGCCGAACATCGACACGGTATTGGACTTTGTGTTCGATGAAACGAAGACGGATGTCGTCACGACCGTCAACGGAGTGGCGGGCGCCGCCGTCAAACTGGATACCTTAAAGGCGGGAAACAACCGCTCCTATGAGCTTGCGAAGGCCGCCATCCGGGACATGGCCTGTAAGATGCCTCCTTCGTCGGCCATGGCCGGGATCTACGCCGCGGTGGACAACAGTCGCGGCGTCTGGAAAGCCCCGGCCAATGTGAGCGTGAACGCCGTCATCAAACCTGCCATCAATTTTTCAAATGTCGAACAGGATCAAATGAACGTGGATGCCACGGCCGGCAAATCCGTGAACGCCATCCGGGCCTTCCTGGGCAAAGGCACCTTGGTCTGGGGCGCGCGGACCCTGGCCGGCAACGACAACGAGTGGCGCTATGTCAACGTTCGCCGGTTCTTCAACTTCGTCGAAGAATCGGTCAAGAAGGCCACTGAGCAATTTGTCTTTGAACCGAATGACGCCAACACTTGGGTGCGGGTGCAGGCCATGATCGAGAACTTCCTCACGGTCCTCTGGCGGCAGGGCGCATTGCAAGGCGTCAAGCCGGAACACGCGTTCTATGTGGCGGTGGGACTCGGCAAGACGATGACGGCGCTCGATATCCTCGAAGGCCGCATGATCGTCGAGATCGGGATGGCCGCTGTGAGACCGGCTGAGTTCATCATCCTCCGGTTCTCCCATAAGATGGCGGAATCGTGACGGGAGCGATGTATGGAGCGGGCAATCGATCGGTCATGAATAAGTGAAGGGAGAACGCAATGGCACAAGAATATCCCATACCTCGTTTTCACTTTCAGGTGGATTGGGGGGGCGCCAAGATCAGCTTCACCGAGGTGACGGGCCTCGATATGCAGGTGGAGGTGATCGAATACCGGCACAGCGACAGCAAGGATTTCAATAAGATCAAAATGCCGGGCATGCGCAAGTTCAGCAATATCACGATGAAGCGGGGCAAGTTCGAAGGGGACTTTGACTACAATGCGTGGCTCGATGCCATCGCCAATGAGCGGGTGGAGGGCCGGCGAGATGTGACCATCCGGCTGCTCAACGAAAAGCACACGCCGGTGGCCGCCTGGTCCGCCACACGCTGCTTTCCGGTCAAAGTGACGGCCCCTGATCTCAAATCGGATGCGAACGAAGTGGCGATCGAAAGCATCGAGATCGCGCATGAAGGCCTGAAGTTGATGAACATCTGAGCGGAGGCGCGATGACCGATTATTATCCGCCCTGGGGGTTCTACTACAAAGTGGAGTTCGGCGTCAGCAAGAACAAGAACGACGCGCGCTTTCAGACGGTCTCCGGGCTATCGGTGGAATACGACATGGAGGAATACAAAGAGGGCGGCGAGAATCGCTTCACTCATAAACTCCCTGTGCGGACGAAGTATGCCGACATGGTTTTGAAACGCGGCATGGTGACGGATTCGGAAGTGATCACCTGGTTTCTTAATGCATTCCGGGACCGCGAGTTCACGCCGACGGATGTGAACGTGATCCTCATGAACGAGAAAGGCGAGCCGTTACGAACCTGGAAAGTCGCCCATGCCGTTCCCAAGAAATGGATGGTGACCGATTTGAACGCCAACGACAACGCAGTCGTGATCGAAACGATGGAATTGTCATATCGCTATTTTACGATTCAGTAAGGAAAGGCTGAGCCTGGCCGCGGCGGCAACGGCCGGATCTTCTCCATGCCCATCGAGATAAAAGAACTCCATATCCGCGTCACGGTCAACGCCTCACCAAGCGGCCGGCGGACGGAAGCGCGGGGAGGGGCGGGCACCGATAATGAGAATGAGCGTGATCAGATCGTGGCCGAATGCGTCGAACAGGTGCTCGAAATCTTGGAGCGCAAACAGGAGCGCTAATGGCTGACAACGGCAAGCTCGAAAAGATGCTGATTCTGGCGTTCGACACGTCGGAAGAAGCAGAAAACGGAGGCAAACCGGAGGCGAAAGCCGGCCTGGAAGCATTCATCAACCCGGAAACCTATACGCTGGAGTACAAGGTCAAGACCGCCGAAGGACAAGGGCAGGGTACCAGCGGGGCACAGGCCAAGTTTGAATACACGATGCCGGAAGAACTCACGTTTGAGTTCCTGTTCGATAACACCGGCATCATCGACGGGAAGCCGAAGAAGGACGGCGTGTTCGATGATGTCAATGAGTTCCGCCGCGTCCTGACGGAGTATCAGGGATCGTCGCATGAACCGTATCATTTGAAGCTCGTCTGGGGAAATCTCATCTTCAAAGGACGGGCGGTGGAACTCGCGATTACCTATAAGCTGTTCAATCCCGATGGGCAGCCGATCCGGGCCGTGGCGAAGGCGAAGTTCAAGGGAAGCATCGAAGAGAAGAAACGCGCGGCCAAGGAGGACAAGAGCTCACCCGACTTGACACACCAGTATCGCGTGAAAGCCGGCGATACCCTGCCGTTGCTCTGTTACCGGATCTATGGAGACCCCCGATATTATCTCAAGGTGGCGCAGGCAAATAATCTCGGCAATTTTCGATTCCTGGAGCCCGGCATGAATCTCATGTTTCCCCCGATAGAGCGAACACAGGCGTCACGGTGAGCAACGCTTCGACTATTCCTACGCCTGCCACTCCGGATGTCTGTACGGTTGCTGTGCTGGTGGACGGGACAGAAATCCCGGGCGCGTACCATGTTTTGGCGGTGTCCGTGACGCGGGAATTGAACCGGATCCCTACGGCCACGATTCAATTGCGGGACGGGGAAGCCTCTCGGTCCACATTCGAGGTCAGCAACAGCGATCATTTTGTGCCGGGCAAAAAGATTGAAATCCAGCTCGGTTATCGCTCGGAGAACGAGTCGGTATTCAAAGGCGTCGTGGTGAAACATGGGATCAAGGTACGCAAGAACGGGAGCCTGCTTCTGGTCGAGTGCCGGGACGAGGCGGTCAAGATGACGAGCGGCGCCAAAAGCCGGTACTTCGCGGATAAAAAGGACAGCGACATCATGGAGGAGATCATCGCGTCCTATCAGTTGCAGAAAGATGTGACGGCCACGACGCCGGCATTGACAGAGGTGGTCCAGTTTGATTCCACCGATTGGGATTTTCTTCTCTGCCGCGCCGAGGCCAACGGGCAGGTCGTGCTCGTCGAGGACGGGAAGATCACCATCGCCCCGCCGGTGACGGACGGGGAGCCGGCTGTGGCCGTCCGGTACGGCGCCACATTGCTGGAACTGGATGCGGAAATAGATGCCCGGTGGCAGAGCAAGGGCATCAAGGCCAGTTGCTGGAATGCGAGCGATCAAGAAGTCGTTGAAGCCGAAGCGAAGGAACCCTCCACGACGGAGAACGGCAATCTCACGCCAACCGAGTTGGCCGATGTCATTGGCGGCGATGCGCATGAGATCCGGCACGGCGGCAGACTGGGCCGGCCTGAATTGCAGGCTTGGGCCGACGGACGGTTGCTGAAGGAGCGGTTGGCCAAAGTGCGCGGAAGGGCCAAGTTCCAGGGATTTGCCGGCGTGTCGGCCGGCAAGCTCATTGAAGTGACCGGCATCGGCGAGCGTTGTGAAGGCAAGCTGTATGTGTCCGGTGTCCGTCATACGGTGGCCAACGGCAATTGGGAGACGGACGTCCAGTTCGGCGTAGGCATTGAGCCCTTTGCAGAAACGTACAACCTCCGGCCGTTGCCTGCCGCCGGCCTGCTTCCCGCGGTCGGCGGGCTGCAAATCGGCGTAGTTACGGCGCTGGAAAACGATCCGGAAGGCGAAGATCGCATCAAGGTGCGGCTGCCGTTGATCAGCCCGACTGAAGAAGGGATCTGGGCGCGCATTGCGACCTTGGATGCCGGCAAGGATCGCGGCACATTCTTTCGTCCTGAGATCGGGGACGAAGTAGTGGTCGGGTTTCTCAACGATGATCCGCGCAATCCTGTGGTGCTCGGGATGTGCCACAGCAGCGCGAAACCCGTGCCCGAACCGGCCGAGGACGCCAATAATCGGAAGGGCTATGTCAGCCGGGAGAAGATGCGGATCGTGTTCGATGATGAGAAGAAAAGCATCGTGCTGGATAGTCCGGCCGGGAACATCTTGAGCCTGTCGGAGGATGACAAGGGCATCCGGATCAAGGATCAGAATGGAAACTCGGTGACGCTCGACGACAGCGGCATCACCATTGAAAGCGCCAAGGATCTGACGTTGAAGGCCGCCAAGGATATCAAGATCGAATGCATGAACATCGAGGTGAAGGCCCAAGCTTCTTTCAAGGCGGCCGGGACTGGGAGCGTTGAAGTCTCCGGGGCCAGCACGACCATCAAAGGCAGCGCGACGACCGTCATTCAAGGCGGCGTGGTGCAAATCAACTGACGGATCAAGGCGGATTCTGATCATGCTTCCTGCAGCGCGAGTGACGGATCTGATCGTCAGCACGGCAACATCCGGGATTCCGACCCCGATCATTCCGCCGGGCGCGCCGACCGTCCTGATCGGCGGTCTGCCTGCGGCGCGGATGGGCGATACCTGTGGGGTGGATGCCATCGTGAAGGGTTCCGCCACGGTATTGATCGGCGGTCTGCCCGCGGCCAGAGTCGCCGATATGACTGCGGCCGGCGGGGCCATCATGCCGCCTGGCGCGCCGACGGTGCTGATCGGGGGGTAGGCGCTGTGGTGACCATGAATCGTCCATTTCTCGGCAGAGGTTGGTCGTTTCCTCCGGCGTTCAATCGTGACCGAGCCGGCGTAGAGATGCTCGAGGAGGAGGCGGATATCGCGTCAAGCCTTGAGGTGTTGCTGACGACCGCTCGCGGGGAGCGGATCATGTTGCCGCAATACGGCTGCAATCTGGAGGAATTGGTGTTCGAAAGCTTGGATACGCGCATGAAGACGCTGATGGCCGACAAGGTGGAGTCCGCCATTCTGTATCACGAACCGCGTATCGAGGTGGAACGTGTCCGTCTTGACGACAGCCGGGAGTCGGAGGGGGTGGTGCTGATCGAAGTAACATACCGAGTCAAATCGACCAACTCCCGTTTCAATTTCGTCTTCCCGTACTACAAATTGGAAGGCACGGACATCAATTTGGCCACCACCGTCGATCTGTTGCCCGACAGCGTGTGATGTATGACTGCGCCCGCCGACTGTTCGTTCAACACAGACCCGCTCAAGCTCATCCGGGAAGGAACCAGCCAGGACCGGCGTATGCCCGCCGTGCTGGATCCGCAGAACGTCCCGGTAAACGAGCGCGGTCCTGCGCATGGGATGGTGTTCGCGCAGGCCTATTCAAAGTTTTTGCAATATTACAATTCAAGCAATGTCCAAAGTGGCGATTGGGACTCTTTCTTCAGCGCGGATGTGTCGTCGCAGTTGGCCGGCGCGGCGGTGGAGAACGTCGAGTATTACCGGCAACAAGTCAACGAGTATGCCGCGTTTCTGAATCATCGACAAAACGAGCATGACAAGGCGGGGTTGCGCGATCGCGTGGACTTTCTCTTCAGCAGTTGTGCGACGTTGGCCGTTCGTCTCGACCGATTTCATGAACAACTGCCGGAGCAGATCTCCCTCCGGAATGGGCTGCGTCAGCTCATGCAAAGTCAATTGGCTCCGGCGCTCAAGCGTCTGATCGCCTATCACAAGGGCGGTGAGACGATCGTCGATGCTGAACGTCCGCTCAACGACGGCGCCGATGAGAAAGCGGCGCCGCTTCGTATCCTTGGTGTGGGGGCGGTGAAATGGTCCGACCTCCCTACGGCGAACCTGTCAACGTATTGGACGGATGGAATGGATTGGGGCCTGTATTACGCCGCCGTCGTTTCGGACGCGTCAGCGTATGGGAGTCTGCCCGGGACCACGGTATTTGAGCGGGTGAATCATCTCGCGACCCACAATCTCTTCACCTCGGTCCTCGATCAGTTCCTGAAAGGGTACGCGCGCGTGGTCAGCGAAGCCAACCTGGCGTTGGAACGGACGTTGACGGATTGGGATCGTCATGAGCCTCATTACGCCCTTTTCTTGGCCTTTCTCCGACTGTTTGAGCATGCCCGTGCGGAAGCCAATACGCTGACCGGGCGCCATTTGGACTTTTACTATCGGAATGTCCTCCGGCTGACGGAGAAATCCGCCGAGCCGGGGCACGCGCACTTGCTGCTGGAATTGGCCAAGCAGAGCGAGATGCATGAAATCCATGCCGGGGAACTATTCAAGGCGGGGAAGGATGACCGCGGCAGCGAGGCTTTCTTTGCGAATGATCGAGATGTAGTCATAAATCAGGCGAAAGTGGCGGCGCTGAAAACCGTCTATCGTCACGGCGATGAGCCGGTCGGCGCCGGGACGAACAGGACTTTGCAGGGAGGCCGTCTCTATGCTTCCCCGGTGAGCAATTCAGACGATGGACTCGGCGCGCCGCTCACAAGCGCGGATCAGTCCTGGCATCCCTTCCATAATAAGATCTATCTGGATGGAGCACTAAGTGAAATACGGATGCCTTACGCGGAGGTGGGCTTTGCGATCGCGTCGCATTATCTCTGGATGGCGGAGGGAACGAGGACGATCACGGTTCGTTTCACGATCGACGGTGGCCTTGCCGCCATGAGTGGCAATGAAGACGACCTCGTTTGTCTTCTCACCTCAGAAAAAGGCTGGATAGAAAAACCGGCATCCGAATTTAGGACCGATGATGGGGATGTACGGTTGACGGTCGCGCTCTCAGGTGCCGATCCCTCAGTGACTCCCTACTCGCCGAAGACGCATGGCTATGGCTTTGCGACGACTCTTCCTCTCTTGCTGGTCACACTTCGGCAGCGAGAGGAGGTCACGTACCTCTACAAGGATCTTCAAAATGCGGTCGTCGAACAAATCACGTTGAGCGTGCAGGTTGAAGGTCTCAAGTCGCTCGTCGTCTCCAATGATTTCGGGCCGGTCGATACATCGAAACCGTTTCAGCCATTTGGCGCGCTGCCGGGAGCCGGAAGCGCATTGATCATAGGCTCGAAAGAAGTGTTTCAGAAGAATCTCTCGGAGGGCTCCATTCATGTCACGTGGATGTCGAAGCCGCTGCCGTATGGAAATGCTGATCCCAAGGTAAGTAAAGAGGTCCTGAATGGGGCCAAATGGGAACCCTACGGTCAGCCCGCCGAGAGCGTGAAGGGAAAAGAAACATCGACATTTGAGCTGCCGATTCTGCAGACGATCTCGGAAGCCATTGCTCCCGAGTTCGGAGCCGGTGAATTCTACGGGACCGATTCTCGGGGCGGGTTCGTAAAGTTGAAGCTGGATGGAGGCTTCGGACAAGCCGAGTATCAAGCCGCCATCTTGGAGTACATCAAACGACTCAAGGATGCCGATTCTAACAACGACGATCCTCCCGGAAACCCGCCCGTTGGGCCTTCGGTAAGCGAACTGTCCGTAGACTACAACGCGACACAAACGCTCACGCTTAATTCGGTCGAGAAGGATGCCGACATCGTGGGCCAGGCCGGCTTGTTTCATGTTGCGCCGTTTGGTCAAGCCGAGCAGCATCCAACATTCAGCAATGCGTCGAAGGTCTATTTGCTGCCGCAATTTAAAGAGCAGCCGGGTGGTGGCGACAGTGAAGCCGAATTGTACATCGGCGTGACCGGTCTGAAGCCTCCGCAAAATCTCACGCTGCTGTTTCAAGTGGCGGACGGGACGGCCGATCCTCTCTCGCAGAAGCCGGATCCTCATCTCCATTGGAGTTACCTGCGCGGCAATGAGTGGGTGGCCTTGGCCAAGACCGACGTCGATGACCAGACGGGAGGGTTGCTCAGTTCCGGCATCATCACCCTGGCGATACCGAGGGACGCGTCGGATTCGAATACCCTTCTGCCGAGCGGGATGCACTGGATTCGGGCGGCAGTTGCCTCAGAGAGTGACGCCGTCTGCCGGCTGATCCTCGTGGCGGCGCAGGCGCTCAAAGCGACATTTTCTGACACAAACAATGATCCGGCGTTTCCGGCCAAGGTTCTGCCGGCCGGGACGATCAGCAAGCTCGACCGGCCCACTGCGGCAGTCAAGACCGTTACGCAACCGTTCGCCACGTTTGGTGGAAGAGGGACGGAAGCGTCCGAAGCCTTCTATACACGCATCAGCGAACGGCTGCGCCACAAGGATCGTGCGATCGCCTTATGGGATTACGAGCGGCTGATACTGGAAGCGTTTCCGCAAATTCATAGGGCCAAATGTCTGAACCATACGCAATACGAACCGACTGAAAGCGGTTCGGGCCTGTATAGAGAGTTGGCGCCCGGCCACGTCACGGTCGTCACCATCCCGAACCAACAGTTTCAAAACCTGCGCGATCCGTTGCGGCCCTATACGAGTTTGGGTCTGTTGGAAGAGATCGGGCGGTTCCTGCGCAAGCGCCTGTCTTGTTTTGTCACCCTGCATGTGAAGAACCCGCAATGTGAGGAGGTCCTCGTGAGTTGCCGGGTGCGTTTGCGCGAAGGGGCGGACGAAACGTTCTATGAAACGAAGTTACGAGAGGCTATCACTCGTTTTCTCTCACCGTGGGCGTTCTCCGGCGGAGGTCGCCCGTCATTCGGCGGGAAGATCTATAAGTCCGTCTTGATTAATTTTGTGGAAGACCAGCCTTACGTGGATTACGTGACGGACTTCCAGTTGTTTCATGTATCGGCCGACGGCGAGGAGCGCGAAAGTAATGAGGTGGAGGGGTCGAACGCTGTATCCATCTTGGTTTCTGTGCCGGCTGCAGAGCATCGGATACAGGTCATCAAACCCGTCGAGGAAACGGCATCCGCTGAGCAATGCCCGTGTGAAGCATGAGCCAACTCCCTGTCACCATTCCCAAGCAGCCTCAAGTAAGACCTGCGGAGGACTACTATCGCCTCCGCCGAGAGGGCATCGGCCACATCGAACAGATGGGCAGCGCGCTGTGGACTGATTACAACACCCACGATCCCGGTGTCACCATCCTGGAAGCGCTGTGCTATGCCATCACCGACTTGGCTTACCGGACCGGGTGGGACATTCAAGACCTCCTCGCACCGGCCAGTCCTTCAGCCGATCCCGCGCATCCATTCCCGAACCAGCCGTTCTTTACGGCCAGAGAGATCTTGACCGTCAATCCTTGGACAGCGAACGATCTGCGCCTGCTGCTCATCGATCTCGACATGATCCGGAATGCCTGGGTCTTCTGTAAGGCCTGTGCCTGCGATGTCTATTACTACGCCTGGTGCGAGAAAGATCATCTGGTCCTCTCATATCACAAACCGACCGATCCGCTGCTTCAGGCCAAGAAAGTCGAGCCACAGGGATTTTATGAGGTCCTCCTCGATCTCGAAAGTGATCCGGCACTGGGAGATCTCAATGACCGGAAACTTGAGCAGACCTACAACGTGTTTGATAGCGAAGGAAAGCCTCACACCGTCACCCTAGAGTTGAGGTTTCCGGACTGGGGACTGGGAGCCGGAGATCAGCGGGCCTTGTTTGTGAAGAGCGAGGATGCGTTCACCGGACAAAACGGAGCGGCGTTTCACCTGAAGCTGTCTCAGCTTGGAGCCACGAAAACGTACGATGTGCTGAGCGATCCCGCGTTGGATGACGCGGCGCGCACTGCCTACCTGCAAAAGCATTGGCGCGGCGTCCTCTATGCCGGTTTTGAAATCACGTTCTCGCCCGGCGGCAAACAGGTTGTGATTCCCCATGCAGCGCTTCGCATCTTCGGCGATGCCTTTGCCAAGAGCCAGGGATCGGTCGCCGGCTTGAAGGCCATCCTGGAAGATCAAACGACTGCGGGTTTTATCCAACGGTACCGTCAGAAACTGCGCAGAGTGGACCAGGCGGTGATGAGCGCGAAATCCCGTCTGCATGCTCATCGGAATCTGGGTGAAGACTATTGTCGGATTGCGGGAATAGAGGTGGCCGATGTGGCGGCTTGTGCAGACGTGGAAGTGCTGCCTGATGCCGACATCGAACGAGTACAGGCGAAGATCTGGTTTGAAATCGAGCAATACCTCAATCCATCGGTCCCGTTCTACAGCCTGAAGGAATTAATGGATGCCGGCACGCCGGTGGAGAACATTTTCAATGGTCCGGCCCTGGAAAGCGGGTTCATCAAGACGAGCGACATGGAAGCGGCTCAACTCAAGACTGAATTGCACATGTCGGATCTTGTCAATCGACTGATGGATATTGAAGGGGTGGTAGCGGTCAACAATCTTCTCCTGACCAGATATGACGCAGAGGGAAACGTCGTCACAGGCACGGCCGATCCCACTTGGCAGGATGGACAAGACGGCGGCCCCATCTTTGAGCCGGGCAAAGCGAGCGCGTCCTGGCTGCTGGTCATCGGTGACAAACGCCGGCCTCGGCTCTACCACAATCTGTCACGATTTCTGTTTTATAAGAACGGCTTGCCGTTTCTACCGCGCCGTGATGAGGCCTATGACACCCTCGTTCAGCTGCGCGGCGAGACGGAGCGGCCCAGGCTGCAGGGGACGCCTGAGGACGTGCCGATTCCTGCAGGGACATTCCGCCATCCGGAGGACTACGCGCCGGTGCAATACGGTTTTCCATTGACCTATGGCATCGGTCGCGAAGGACTGCCGTCCCATGCGTCCCCTTCTCGCCGGGCGCAAGCGAAGCAGATGAAAGCCTACCTGATGGTATTCGAGCAGCTCCTCGGCAATGCGTTTGCCCAAATCGCGAACACGGCCAAATTGTTTTCGCTCGATCCACTGGTGGACCGCACCTATTTCGTCAAGGAATTCAACGAGGCGCTCATCCACGGGTATACGGACCTGATCGGCAGTGGTTTCAACCAAGCGGAGCTCGAACGCATGGCGGAGACGCTGCCGGAGTTTCACGAACGCCGCAATCGCTTTCTCGACCATATCATGGCGCGATTCGGTGAAGAATTTGGAGAATACGCCCTGTTGCTCACAAATCTCCGAGGCGAAACGGTGGCGCTTGATCGATTGATTGCCGACAAGATTTCCTTCGTGAACGCCTATCCGCTGATCAGTTCTAATCGGGGAAAGGCCTTCGACTACGTGCGCGATCCCTGTTCACCGGAGAACATTCCGGGCCTGAAAAAGCGTGTCAGCCTCCTGCTGGGCTATCCGGATCTGGCGTTCAGCTGGGTTGTCGCGGCTCCCACTGCCGATCAATATCCGGTCGCTTTCAAACTGGCGGACCAGAACGGCTCGATTTGGCTGGACGGCAGTCTCACCGTGACATCAGCCGGTCCCGACCGCGTGATCCACCAAGCGTTTCGGGATATCGCCAGGCGAATGATGCTGACTGACGCCTATGTCGTTGTGCCGGAGAATGGCCGATTTCGACTCAACCTGAAGGACAAGGACGGCACTGTCATCGGCCGACATCCGGTCTTACTCCAAACGATGTCGGATGCGAAGAGCTTGAGGGATGAACTGTTGGGATGGAGCAGCAATGAACGAGCCATCCTCGTCGAACATCTGTTGCTGCGGCCAAAGTTTCCAGGGGACGCGCTCTTTCCCGCCTGCACGGATGGTCCATGCAGGACCTGTGGCGACGAAGATCCCTATTCCTTCCGCCTGACGTTCGTCATGCCGGGCTGGACATCGCCGTTCAATGTGAATTTGGAGATGCGCGACTTCGCCGATCGAACCATCCGCCAGGAGACGCCTTCGCACCTTCTCGGGAAGACCTGTTGGGTCGGGAACGACGGCTTTATCGAAAACCCATGCGACCCGGTCATTGACGAGTTGGCGGAGTTGTTGGTGACCAAAGGGCGGACGGTTGAAAGCACCAAGCCGACGGAGGCCGATGCCTGTACTTGCGCCTTGGCGGTCTACAAGGCATTCAGCCAGGTCTTTCAACAATGGTACGAGGACAAGACCCTGACCTATTTCCACGCCGATGCCTTGACTGCGCTGCTCGACGGGGAATTCCGCTCCAAAGTTAATCCCGCCGACCTGTCCTGCTCCGCGGTTCTGGACGAGGCCCTGTGGTCCGACATTCTCGTGATCATGGTGAAATACTTCAGTCACCAGGCACAGAACGGCTGGCAGTTTGAACGATTTGGAGATGCCTGGTGCGCATGGCTCGAGATGAATGCCGGTTTCGATTGGACGGAAGAACGGGTGCAGGACCGCGTGGAAGCCATCCTTCGCTGCAATATCAAGACCGATTCCGGCGCGAGGACGCCCGACAAGGACGAGTTATGCAAGTGCGCGGCTTCCATTGTGACGAAGTATGGGATGGCCTTTTACAATTGGATGGACGCGAATGTGAAAGCAGGCGCTGCTTTCGATGAACTGTCTCCGTTCACTCCTGATCCGATCACGCTGTGCGCCGGCCTCACATTCGAACCCGGTACGGAGGCCGCCGTCACGGCGCTGCTGAAAGATCGATACGATGCGTACACAGAGGTATCGTATCGTCTATGGATTGTCGTGAATCTGTTGGCCAATCTTCGCAATACCTATCCCGGTGCGACATTGCACGATTGCGACGAGGGGAGCGACGAGAACCCCGTGCGTCTGGGCAAGACGGCCTTGGGTAACTTCCCGCTCCGGCAAACATTGTCTCCGTCGGATTCCCCCGGACCTCCGCCGTCCGATCGCGCACGCGCTCAACCGGCGCCGGGAAGCAGATCCCAGGCAAAGCCCAAGCCGGCAAAACCAGCTAAGAGCGGTAAACGCAAGGGGCGACCCTAAACCTTTTGACTGCGGTGACGTTGCCATGAAATTCACACAGGATATCTATCCCGTCTTTGAGGCGAATCAGGTGCTGTCGGATCTGCATCTGAATGAAATTTTCAACTATCTGGACGAACAAGATCGGCTGACACGCGCCAATCTCATCGGGATCGGCATCGTGTGCGGCTTGGAAATCAGTCTCCAGGGGACAGACGCCGGTTCGACCATCCGGCTGACGAGAGGGTGTGGAGTCACGTCCGAAGGGTATCTGATCGTGGAACCGGATGACGTGGCATTGATGTCGTACCGCTTATACATTCCGCCGAACGAGCCGGACTATCCGCCATTCATGGATCAATCTTCGGACGGCAAGCAATTTGATATGTGGGAACTGTTCCCGGCAGGTGAACCGGACACGACTCCGCTGGGGAGCCCGGATGGGTTTCTTGGCGACAAAGCCGTCCTCCTATTCCTTGAACTCAAAAAGGAAGGATTGCGTAACTGTAGTCCCAACAACTGCGACGACAAGGGAGCCAAGATCACGGCGACCGTCCGACGGCTGCTCATCAAGGTGGCGGACTTGGCAAAGGTCATTGCCGCGGCCAATCAGTTGGAAGGACATCTGACGCTCGCCGACCTCAACAGCGCCCTCTCGACACGGCTCAGCCTGCCCGATGTCCGCCTGCCTCGTTATGATGTGCCAAGCACGAGTCCCGTGACGTCCCGTGATGTGCTGGCGGCGTTTCTTGCCGTGTTTCAAGCCGGCAAACTCGCGCTCCAAACCGGAGCGGCGCTGACCGCCGCGTACAATGCGTTCAAACCGCTCCTGCAGGCAGCCTATCCGTCGAATCCGTTCGCCACGTTCGCCACGACGTTCGGCTTTCTGGATGGTGCGCCAAAAACGACGGCCCAAGTCCGGTTCTTGCCCTATTACGTCGACTTCTTTGACGATCTGTTGAAAGCCTATGACGAGTTTCGTTGGAAAGGGGCGGAACTCTTGTGCGCCTGCTGTCCCCCGGAAGGCCTGTTTCCTCGCCATCTGATGCTGGGGGTGCTTTCTCCGGGCTCCGTCGCTGATGCCGGCCTCTACCGGCACCCGTTTCTCGCTTCCCCCGCCGTTGGTGACTGCGGGGAGCGGACAGAGGAAGTACGCCGGCTTTTCCAGCGCCTGGTGGAAATGGTCGCGCAATTTTCCAACCAGCCCAAGCTGCCGGAGGTTAAGTCGCGCTCGATCACCGATCCTCAGATCCGCATCACGCCGAGCAGGGCAGGCGATGTGCCGCTGTCCGATCGGGCGATCCCGTACTACTACACGCAAGTAGGGACCCCGCCGCTCTATCGTCTCTGGAATCTTGCACAAACCCGGCGAAACCGGGCCCATCACAATCTGAGCTATCGCTCCGATGAATACGTACCGGCGGCTCCGGCCTTCGTCACGGAGGCCTTACGCTACGACCTGGAACCGTACAATTTCCTGCGGATCGAAGGGCATTTGGGAAAAGAGTACCAAGACGTCCTGAACACCCTCCTGTCCTTGAAAGTGCGGTATCGCCTGCCCATCGAGATCATTGCGTTGCGAGCGGGGACCTTCGATGAGGACATCTCGATTGATCTGGGTAAGGAGGAATGCCGTTTTCAGGATCTGGAGGCTCTGTACGACGCCTTGCGCGAAGAACTCGTCTCGGCCTTGTGTGAAGGCGTCATGTATCTCTACGGGGCTTCACTCGATAGGACCGTTCCCGGCCTCGTCGGCGGGACGCCCAAACTTCCATTGTTAAAAACGTACGCACCGAATTTTCGCTATGGGGACAGCACGGTCGGCGCCTGGTATGAAAAATATCTCTCCCTTTTGCAGGGGCGTCCGTACATCGATGTCGATCAGACCAACGTGGATCAGAATGCGGTGCTGACGGTCTATTGTGTCCTGTTTGCCGGCACCACGGATCTGCCTCAAAAGAATTTTGCGCATGTCGTGTCCATTTATTATCTGACGAAACTTGCCGAAGTCCTGCCGGCGAGCTTGGATGCGCTGGGCTTCGCCGAGTTTCAGAATAAATACCAGGATCTGATGGGGCTGATCCGGTTCTTTCGCAGCGAGGCCGTGACCAACATTTCGGCCGAGTTCAAGAACTTTATCCCTCAGGAAGACTTGATCGATCACTTCGATGAGGTCCTCTTCTCGTGCAAGCTCGAGCCCATCCGGGCGATCCACGAGGAATACGTGCGTCGCGTCCGCGAGGTGAAACAGAAACAGTTCCTCAGCGTATTCTTACGCGACCATCCCGGCATTCAGCATAAAGCCGGCGTTCCGCCGGGCGGGACCTTTATTCTGGTCTATCACGAGGAACCCTCTCGCCTGCAGAAGAATCTCGACCTCAAGGCGATCAAGGTCTCGACTGCGCCGGCCGATCGAATCGGGCGGAAGATAACCGTCCCCGAGAAGGATATCTCTGACGCGTTGAATCGGATCAGCGCAAAGAAGGAATATGTCGAAGATCCCGATGTCCGATTGCTGTTCGGCGCGCTGACCGGCCAGGTTCCTGATTTCAAGAAGCCACCCGCGCCTGTCTCGGGAAGCGACAAGATCATCAATGCTACGGTCGGGGAACTCGCCGACGGGACGGTGATCGCGGACTTTTACTTGCCCTATCTTTGCTGTTCGGAATGCCCCTCGGTGCAATTCGTGCTGCCGAAAACTCCTCCAACCTTCACGATCGAAATCGGTTGCACGGATCCGGCCACCAAAACGGCGGAAGCGACGGTCACGCCGAAGGGCGGAGAAGGACCCTACACGTATAAACTTGAGGACTCGGATGTCTTCATTCCGTTGACCGGCAACCTCGTCCTGACGGGCGGAGCCCATACGCTGGTCATTCAGGACAGCGCGGGAACGGAATCGGCGCCGCGCTCGGTGACCGTGCCGGAGCCTTTGACCATCGGGAAGGAAACCTACGGCGATAATGTGGCGGCAAAGACCTATCAGGTCAGCTTTGCCATCTCAGGCGGCACTGCTCCTTACCAAGCGGATACCGGGACGATCACCGGCAGCCTGTTCACCAGCGCGGCGGTAAACAGTGGGGAAGCTGCGACCGTCACCATCACCGATAGCGCCGGCTGCAAAGTGTCCAGGGAGTTCAGGCATACGGTCTGTGATTTACCCTGTGGAGGGGTCTCCCGCCGTTGCGCCTATCGCTTGTGGCTCCAACCGCCTGTCGGTGAATCCCGGTATGAGACGTATCGGCAAGAAGGCGAAGCGATCAAATTCCGGTTCAACGGCAGAGATATTCCTCTGCCGGGGACGAACGGGATCCTACAAGCCGAGACCGCGCAGCTGAACGGCGCCTTCGAGAACACCATCGCGGCCATTCTTAAAAAGCTGAACAGTGTCGTGAACCAAGCGCTGGTCACCGCGCTCGGCCCTCAAGGGAAGAATCGTGTAGTCCTCGGCTATAAACCGGCTGCCACTGATCCGTTTGGCATCCTTTGGATTGAACACTTTGTCTGCGAGACATTCAGTATCGAATTCAGCTTCTCATTCGGTAAACCCTCTCCCGCCTTCAGTCTGACCTGGCGCTATACCAATGAACCTGACGCCGCCGGCGCGCCGTTCACGGGGGCGATCATGGTCAATAGAAGACTCAATAATAAGGAAACGCGAATCCCTGCCTTGGATTGCAGCGAGCGCAATCAGTGCAATGGAGGGGAGTATGTCAAACTATGCCAGGGACCTGATCCCAAACTTAAGTTGGATATTGCGCCCCGTGAGAACAACACATTTTCCTTACAAGGGGATGTCAGCAACATGCCGGCGGGGGAGATTGCCGCGTGGGTTTGGGATATGAGCGCGCAGTCTTCGGAACCATTTTATCAAGGGAAGCAAGCGGTGGCGAGCGTGACGAGGCCGGAGGGCGTGGTCAGACTTACTGTGATCACGAACAAGGGCTGTTTTGCTGTGGCGCAACGCAATCTTCAGCCATGACCCATATGATCCGGCAACAATGCGTCCGTGTTGAAGTGAATGGAACCGAGGCTGACGGCTTGTCGTTGCAGCGCCGGCTGCCGGACCTCTGCCGGCAGGCATTGAAGCCTGCCGTCGAGCGGGTTTTAGATCGGTACATGCCATCGGATCGACATCTGTCTATAGACCGATTGGATATAGATGCCGGGACCATGTCGCTCGAACGATTGGAGCTCGAGCTGACTCAAGCCGTGGAACTGGCCCTTGAGCGATCACTGCGGGAGCTCATCCCGGTTGACGGAGGATCGACCTCGAGCGAGTCCGGCAAGATACGGCATCAGACGGAACCGCAGCGCATTCATGAGGCCTTCGTCTATTTTTTGAAGACCGGCAGCCTGCCTTGGTGGTTCCGTCTCCTTCATGATCAAAGCCTTGATCAGGTCGTACTCGATTCTTGGCGGCAACTCATGAAAACAGGCTTGGCCCCTCTCGATGTGACTGATGCTGTGCGCCGCGTCCTGCAGTCGCCGGCGGGCCGGAAGCGGTTGGTTCGACAATGTTCTTCCCTTGTTCTGGAAACCTTGCTCTTGCTGCTCTCCCCGGAATCCGAACATGTAATGAGCGAGATCCGGCAAACACTCTGCAGGCCGATCATGTCCCCTCTGTGGACCGAGGCGTTTGAACGTTCACTATGGGAGACAGTGTTTGCATATGTCGCAGTGGGCCAGGCGGTGATCTCTAGTGACCTCGTCGGCGAAGCCTTCCGTGCTTTGCCCATCACAGGAACACAACGAGTCGGACTCGTGGGTCTCTTGGAACAACACTGGCCGAGCGCCGTCAATAAGGCGCCCGCATATCACACCATCCGATCTTCGCCCACGCCACAGACGCTGCCCCCATCTGAACCTACTCCGCTCGATACAGAAGACCATCCCGAAGCCCGAGAAGGACTCTACGTTGAAAACGCCGGCTTGGTGCTCCTTCACCCGTTTCTGCCGCAATTCTTTTCCAGCCTGGGCATCGCCGATCAGGGCCGACTCTTGCAGCCGGACCGTGCTCTCAGCCTGTTGCATGTCCTGGCGACCGGCCGGACGATTGCGCCGGAATATGAGCTGGTTCTACCGAAGATTCTGTGTCATGTGCCTCTCGGCATGCCGGTTGAACTGAATATTGAATTGACGCCCGGTGAGCGAGAAGAGACATGTGCTCTTCTCGAAGCCGTGATCCGCCACTGGCAAGCTCTGCGCAACACTTCCCCGGACGGCCTGCGCGGAGCCTTTCTGCTTCGGCCTGGAAAAGTCTCGTTAGGTGATGACGGCGACTGGCTCTTACAGGTCGAACCACGTACGCACGACATCCTCCTGGATCAATTGCCCTGGGGCTTCTCCATGATCAAGCTGCCTTGGATGAGACGGATGTTGCGGGTGGAGTGGGGGTAGAAGAGACGGAGTCGGTTCGGTACTGGAAGAATCCATGAAGACGACTGCGGAGAAATCGTCCTCGACCGCATCGAGAACCGCTGCGCAGACGGCAAGTCGGCCGTTTTTTGCAAAGGCGGGCGGAGGTGGGTTCTTCGATCCTGTAGCGGGCGGTACCGTCCCCGCTCTCCAAATGAAAATGAGGGTGAACCAGCCGGGCGACAAGTTCGAGCAGGAAGCAGACAGAACGGCCGATAAGGTGATGCGCATGCCGGCTTCCGCATTGCCGGTGAAAGACGACAGACTCCAACGTCAGGCCGATGATCGATTACAGAAGAAAAGCAACGAAGAGGACAAGATTCAAAAGGCGGCATTGCCGGAGGAACGGGTTCAGAAAGCGCCGATACCAGAGGACAAAGTCCAGAAAGCAGACGACAAGGACATACAGAAAGCGTCAGACGAGCGGATACAAAAAGCAGAGGACGAGAAAATCCAGAAGGCTCCGATTGGCGACGACCGGCTCCAGCGCAAAGGCAGCGGCATCCCCGCCGTCGGTCCATCCACACAATCGTCGATTCAAAACCACACCACCGGCGGCCAACCGCTCTCCGGCGAGGTGCGGGGCTTCATGGAGTCCCGGTTCGGAGCCGATTTCAGCAATGTCCGCATCCATAGCGACCCTGAAGCGGCGAGCCTGAGCAATCAACTCAGCGCACGGGCATTCACCTACCGGAACCACGTCTTTTTTGCGCGCGACCAGTATCAGCCCGGGACCGGCGAAGGCAAACACCTGCTTGCCCATGAACTGACCCACACGATTCAGCAGGGACACGCGGTTCAGCGCAGTCCGCAAGTGACGACCACCGTCACCCCGCCGCCGGTACAGCGTCTCGGCGTGCAGGATGCCTTAGATTACTTTGCCGACAAAGCCTACAACATTCCCGGCTTCCGCATGCTGACGATCGTGTTGGGATTCAACCCGATTAATATGCGTTCCACGGACCGCAGCGCCGCCAATATCCTGCGGGCCCTGATCGAGTTGGTGCCGGGCGGCCATTTCATCACCCAGGCGCTCGACAACCACGGAGTGTTCAACAAGGCCGGCGCCTGGGTCGAACAAAAGCTGGCCATCCTCGGCGATATCGGCAGCGACATCGCGGCCGGGCTGAAACGATTTCTCGACTCACTCAGTTGGACCGACATTTTCCATCTTGGCGACGTATGGGACCGCGCCAAGCGGATCTTCACCGACCCGATTTCACGGCTGATTTCCTTCGCCGGAAGCGTCGTGTCCGAAATCCTGACGATGGTCAAAGACGCCATTCTGAAGCCGCTGGCTGCTCTGGCTCAGAATACTCGTGGATACGACCTGCTGAAGGCGATCCTCGGTGAGGACCCGATTACAGGCGAGCCCGTGCCGCGCAACGCGGACACGCTGATCGGCGGGTTCATGAAGCTGATCGGACAGGAAGAAATCTGGAACAACATCAAGAAGGGCAACGCCGTGGCCCGCGCCTGGGCCTGGTTCCAAGGGGCGCTGTCAGGCTTGATGGGATTTGTCCGCGCCATTCCGCGCCGGGTCATCGATACGATTACCTCGCTCACGTTCCAGGACATCATCACCGTCGCGGGCGCCTTCACCAAAGTAGTGGGCGCCTTCGTCAACATCGCCGGGGAATTCGTGAGTTGGGGGCTGACCCAGGTTATCAGCCTATTGGAGATTCTGTTCTCGGTCGTGGCGCCGGGGGTCATGCCTTACATCAGGAAGGCCCAGGCAGCTTTTATCACGATCCTCAAGAATCCCATCGGGTTCGTTGGCAACTTGGTGCGCGCCGGCAAGATGGGGTTTCAAATGTTTGCCGCGAACATCGTGACGCATTTGAAAACCGCATTGATCAAATGGCTGGTCGGTCCGTTGGCGGAGGCCGGCGTCTATATTCCAAAATCATTCACTTTGCTCGAAATCGTCAAATTGGTGCTTTCGGTGCTGGGCCTCACCTGGCAGAACATCCGCGGCAAACTGGTGAAGATCATTCCGGAGCCGGTGCTGGTTGGATTAGAGAAAACAGCCGGCATCCTGGTCACGCTGGTGAAGGACGGACCGGCTGCGGCCTGGGAGCAGATCAAAGCGGAATTGAGCGAACTCAAGGATCAGTTGATCGCGCAAGTCACGCAAATGATCTCGATCGAGGTGGTGAAGGCCGCCGTCATGAAGCTGGTGAGCATGCTCAATCCAGCCGGGGCGGTTGTGCAGGCCATCATCGCCATCTACAACACGATCACGTTCTTCATTCAGAAGATCAACCAGATCGCTGCGGTGGTGGCATCGTTCATCGATTCCATCGCCGCGATTGCCGCCGGGCAGGTGGCCGGTGCCGCCAAGAAGGTCGAACAGACCATGGCCAATACCCTGACGGTGATCATTGCGTTCTTGGCCAAGTTTGCAGGGCTGGGGAATATTCCGGACAAGCTGGTCGGGATCATCAAGAAGATCCGCCAGCCGATCGACAAGGGTTTGGACAAGATCGTGGCTTGGCTGGGGAACATGCTGAAGAAGGCGGCGGGAGCCGTTTTTCAGGCCGGTCTGCCGGCGGATCCGAACGAGCGGTTGAAATTAGGGATGCAGGCGGCGGTTGGAGCGACGAACAGATTTGCAGGACAGAAAGTCGGCGCCGTTGTGCTCAACCCGCTGCTCGGCGCGATCAAAGTCCGATATGGGTTCCAAACGCTCGAAGTTGTTCCTCAAGCCCAAAGCTGGGCGGTACGTGGACGGATCAATCCGGAAGCCATTGCGGGCACAAGAGTTATCGTCCAAACCGATAGAGAGACCGGCGCTCAGACTGCCGTGACGATCATTTCTACGCCGAAGATTATTACCTTCGAGTTCAGAAGGTTTACGGCGAATCAAAATGTCAGCATCAATGAGATGACCGAAGGCTTACAACATCATCAAACAGCGCTGAATAGCCTTACGCTCAGCGAATGGTTGGCGAATATTTACTTCAGGCCGTTCTTAAGAGGAGCGATTGCGGCGGAAGAGAGAGACATTGGCAGAAAAGAGTTGATCCGGGCGCTCAGGGCGGAGATTACAGCGGAGTATCAAGCGAGGAATGTCACTCTCAGCAAGAGCGAGTTGGATAGGCTGGTGATATTAAGGGCTCGTCGCACCCATGCCTCACACAGCGCGGATGCTATCGCCGGTGGGAATATCGACCAGTTCGATAGCCTGGAGAGGGGCGCAGTAAACAGCTATATTGGATCGAGTTGGGGCAGAATCAGACCGGACCTTGAAGCATACGCGCATCAGCTCAGGCAACAGTTTGAGCCCAAGGACAGGGACAAAGTAAAAATGAACTTCCGACTACGCTCACAATTTCTAAACTAAGCACATGAGACAATTTTCATCGACCCACAAACTCCATCATCAGGACAGCACAGACCACTCCACGCAGCCCGACATCAGCATGCCCGTTCAACTTGCGAACTTGCTGGCCCGGGAACGCGCGGCCAGCTATGCCGGCGGGTTCTTTCGATTTATTGAGCCCGATTTGTTCAGGCGCTATTTCGCCATGTGGAACATGGATCCCACCCATTGCGTGCCTTTCATCAAATGCGCATTCGGCCATTTGGTTTTCTATCATGAAGAGCAGTATAAGGCGCTTAATCCCGTCCACAATTGTATTGATGTCCTTGGGGAGAAGAGTGAACTGGATTTCGTCATGGATATCCTTCTTTGCGACCGGCAAGCGCTTGAAAATTCGTTCTTTATAGATCTGTACGAACAGGTTTCTGAAAGACTGGGGGTCCCTCAGCTTGATGAAATCTATGCTTTCATTCCTGCCATCGGTCTCGGCGGCGGCCGAAGCGTTTCCCATATACAGAAAGTACGCATGGATGAGGAGATGTTGATTTTGTCACGGTTGTGAGTTTCGGCGTAAGCGCATGGAAGCAGGTACAACCAACGAACGCCACGTTAGCTGAGTTATGCTCTTGTGAAGGCCGAGGAGTCCTTAAAGAACTGATGAAACATCCGCTGCCAGATATTCAGTCGGCCATGGACTGGATCCTGGACGTCGTTCGGAAGCGTCTGAGGGTCCGCTTCAGGTCGATCGAGGCTGCTCAAAGTGAACCTCTCTCTCTTGAGGCAGAGAGACATCCCGAATTGGCAAGATTGTTTGCCGGGTATGAGCCTACTTATGAAGAGTCTGTCGTATTGATGCTGGCCCTGGCGCCAAACCTGAAGCCTCAATGCTTGAGTGAACTCATCGCCGAGCATCTGCCCGAAGGCGGCGACTTTCCCGAGTTCGGCGGCGTGAAAGGCGCCAACCATCGCGGCATCCTGCCGACCGGCGAAACGGCTCAGTTCATCCTGGCCGGCGACGATCTCGAAAAGCGGCTCGACGTGCAGCGGATGTTCGGGAGCCAGCATTGGTTCGCGCACAAACGCATTTTATGGCTGGCGCCGGTTCCGGAGGGGGAGCCGATCATGAGCGGCCGATTGGTCCTGGATCCTGAGATTGTGGAGCAGCTTACAGTCGGCACGATCAGCCGGCCGCGGTTCAGCAGCGAGTTTCCTGCGGAGTACATCGAGACCGACATGACGTGGGACGATCTGGTGCTTCATCCCGCCACGCTTCGGCAGATTCACGAGATCGAGCATTGGATCACGCACAACGAGACGCTGCTCCAGGATTGGGGCATGAAGAAAGTGCTCAAGCCCGGGTACCGCGTGTTGTTTTATGGACCGCCGGGCACCGGCAAAACTTTGACGGCGACCTTACTTGGGAAGCACACCGGCAAGGATGTGTTTCGAATCGATCTCTCGCGCGTGGTGTCCAAATACATCGGGGAGACGGAGAAGAATCTGTCCCGGCTCTTTGATAAGGCCGAGAACAAGAACTGGATTCTATTTTTTGATGAGGCCGATGCCCTGTTCGGCAAGCGCACCGATGTCCGTGACGCGCATGATAAATATGCCAATCAGGAAGTCGCCTATCTCTTGCAACGAATCGAAGGATACAGCGGACTGGTCATCCTTGCCACCAATCAGCGAGCACACATCGACGAGGCCTTCGTCCGCCGGTTTCAGGCGATCATCCATTTCCCTATGCCGCGCCCGGAAGAGCGATGCAGAATCTGGCGCCACGCATTTCCAAAGCAGATCGACATCGCCCCGAACATTGATTGGCTTCAGGTCGCAGCGCGTCACGAACTGACCGGAGCGAGCATCATGAACGTGACCCACTACTGTGCCGTGGAAGCCTTGGCGGATCAGTCACAGCTGGTTGATCTGGATCGGCTGGAGGCCGCCATTCTGCGGGAGTATGTCAAAGAAGGAAAGGTAGTGTAAATCGATGGCAATAATCAGAGGCGCGTTATTCCACCACCCAGACCGTAAAGCCTTTGGCGCGGCGGATCAGTTCTTCGCTGACGTGGCGGTGAAAGAGTTCTTGCGTCCAGGGCAGGCTGTGCCGGCCGGTGACGATCGTGCCGCAATCCCATTTCTGAGCCGCTTCCCAGACTTCCCGCGCCACATCCGGTTTATGAATCGAGGATGAAAGCTCGGTGCTGAGATTCTCCGAGAGGAGCCCGTGATCAATCAGCAATACGAGCGTCGCTTCTAGGGAAGCTTGCGCGGATCTCTTCGCCTTGGCAATCCATTCGGCTTGGGCCGCCTGTAATTCCGCGCTGAGTTGTCTTTCTCGTCTCGGATCTTCCGCGCCGCCATATTCCAGGAGTTCCGGTGGAGTGGAGGGGAGCACATGGAACAGCCGCACATGGAGATCCTTGCGCCCGCCCATCATGCGCCCGACATAGCGCACAGCCGCGAGCGAGGCGTCCGTCTCATCGACCGCGATGAGGATTTTATCGTGGCGGTCCATACGTATGAGGCTACCTTAATGGAAGTAAAAACTTTGAGCAAGCTCCGGGCTGGCCTCTTTCTTCAGCAGTGCGATGCTCAGCGGCTTCCTGTCCGTCTTCCGAAAGGGCCGCTCTTCGATGCCCCTGGGTCGATAGCTTCCCACCGGGGATTGTGGATTTCAATCCAGCCGGACCGCATACTCATCGTGTCGTAGGCAATATCCGCTCGCTTGGCGATGATGCCCTGAAAATCGTACCGGCAGGCGATTCGGTGGAGCACCGTGCCGTGTTCCAGGATATGTTCAACGTATACGAGCCTCGTGGAACGTGGAGGACACAGCTCCCTCAGTCGCTCTTTCCGGCGCAACAAGGGGATTGCTCGCGTGTCCTGCCCGTTGAGCCATACCAGATCGAAGGCGTAGAAGCGGGCTTCTTCCGGCTTCTGCAACAGGCGGGAGAGGGCTGTGCGACCATCCTTGTCCGGCGCGGCAATGGTGCCGTCGAGGATGGCTTCATCGGCCGATAGATGCCGCGTGATGGCGGCCGCAAGCGGCGCGTAGCCGCTCAGCCAGGCGCCTTGGCGCGAGAGGAATCGGACCCGGCCCCGTTGGAACACCGCCAGCGCCCGAATGCCGTCATGTTTCAGTTCAAACAGCCAGTGTGGGTCGTCGAACGGGCGGATATGTCGCCTCGCAGGGCCGAACCGTGGGATCTTCATACAACGACCATCATGGAATCATACTCTCAAACTGCTCGCCACAGCGCCGGGATTATGGTAGGTATGGGCGATCCAACGGAATAATGGCATGCTTCATTACTATATTCATCAGGAGTTGTCATGAGCGCCCTCGCGATCATCCTACTGGCTGTTGCCACCTGTTTTGCCGCGGGAACCGCGCTATGGATAGCCTTGGCCGTTCTACACACCCAGCGCGCGATGCAGCAACAAAAAGCATCGGTTTTGCGCGCTCAATTGATCGCCCAGCTTCAGGTCATTAAGGAAGCCGTCGTCCCACGGGGCCGGGGGTTGGACCTGCTGCAAAAGGAAATTTACGAGCCGCTGCAATACCTGTGGATGCAAGCCGACCTCCTGGAACCGGACGAAATCCAGATCGCGCACCGTTGTTCCTCAGCTTTGCTGGCATTACGCCACAAACCATCGGTGAATCAAACGCAGGCTCGCCATGCCCACAAGCTCATCGACGAGGCCTGTTCGGCATTGATGCGATCTCAAGCGGCAATACAGCAGCAGCACTTCTGGTTCTTCATGCCCGGTTTAGCAAAGAGCTTTCCTGGACTCCGATCCCTCGACATCAATGGCTCCGGGTCGCGTGACGAATCCGGCGTTCCAAACAGAGTCGGCCTCCTGAAGAACTAGTTCGGAATCACGGTCGTGCTCCGGGATCCTGGGCTCGGTCTTCCCATCGCCCGCGGAGCATCTGAAACATTGAGAAACCCAGCAAGAGCGCTGCCGCCCAGCGTTCTCCTTTCTCGACTCGCCGAGTCGGACCTTGATCCATCGCAAACGCCGCTCTCATCCGATCGGCATGCGCGCCGGCCGACGAAACCGGCGGACCGCCGGCCGCCGCCGGCGACGCGGTTGTTCCATGCGGTGCGTGCGACTTCTCTGTGGCTGTATCTGATTCTGTCGCGGACGCCCCACGGGCTTTCTTGGGGTCGGTAGCGACCGCCTGATCGGTCGGGACAATGCGCGCTCCGCTGGTATTGGCATAGACCTGCGTGAATTCGGCTCCGAACAAGAGGATTTGTGCCGAGTAATAGACCCATACCAGGAGGATCACGAGAGAACCGGCTGCGCCATAAGCCGATCCGACATCGCTCTTGCCCAGATACAGCCCGATGAGAAACTTGCCGACCGTGAACAGCAGCGCGGTAATCGCGGCGCCGACCCAGACGTCGCTCCATGCGATGCGCGCGTCGGGGAGCAATTTGAACATCATCGCGAAGAGCACGGTAATGACGGCGAAGGAGATGACCAGATTCAACGTCTGGAGGACCAATTCCGGGGCGGGGAGCCAACCGCCGAACCATTTGCCAAATGCGGACAGCGCCGCGCTCAACACGAGGGACACGAGCAAAAGAAAGCCCGTGCCGAGTACCGCCATGAATGAGAGAAAGCGATCCTGGATGATGCCCCAAATGCCTCGATCCGGCTTGGGCTCGACTCCCCAAATGCTGTTCAGGGCGTCCTGCAACTGTCCGAACAGCCCGGAGGCGCCGAACAGCAGCGTGACGACGGCGACGACCGTGGCTACCACGCCGGTGGAAGGTTGATTCGCCCGCTCGATCATGTCTTTGATCGCATTGGCGGACTGCTCGCCGACCAAACCGGCAATCTGTTCGATGATATACCCTTGCGCCGCTTCCTGTCCGAAGACCAAACCGATGATGGCGATAATGATAACCAGGAGCGGCACCATCGCGAAAATGGTGTAGTAGGCCAGCGCCGCGCCGAGCCGCGGCACCTTATCATTGCTCCAATCGGTGAAAGTCTGCTTCATCATGCCCCATAGAGCCGATGGACGGATCAGCGATGACCAACTCTTCTGTGCCATAACCTCATTCCTCCTGTTCCATGAATCCCTTGTTCCGATATGCCGCCCTTGTCGTGCGACGCGCCGTCCGCCTCATCGTTGAAGTATCTTCTTGACGACTAGCAGCAAGACAGATGCCATTCAATCAATGGTCATCCAGTGGCTGCCGGGCTGTTGATGAACCATCGGGACTGAACTAGGGCTTGTCCCAGCTTATGACGCGGGCGGGCTGGGATATTCTCATGAAGACACAGTTGCGCATTTATTTCATTCAAAGGAGGATTGCCCATGCCAAGCTCAGGTGTCGCACCGGCGGTGGTCGAGATGTTGAAAGAGGATCATGAGAAGGTCAAAGGTCTGTTCGAAGAATTTGAACAATCCGAAGGCCGTGAGCAGGCGGATATCGCCAAGACGGCTATGCATGAACTGGAGGTCCATGCGGAACTGGAAGAACGTCTCGTCTATCCCGCGATTCGCAAAGAAATCGACGAAGACGACAAAATGAACGAAGCGGTGGAAGAGCACCACTTGGTTCATGTCCTCATCGCCGAGCTCAAGAAGATCAAGCCGAGCGATGAGCGGTTTCAGGCGAAGTTCAGCGTGCTGAGCGAGCTGGTCAAGCACCACATCGAGGAAGAAGAGGGAGAAATGTTTCCCAAGGCGGAAGAAAGCGACCTCGATTGGGACGAGTTGGAACAGCAGGTCATGAAGAAACGAGAACAGCTGATGAAGAAGGGCACGACCGGCCGGTCGCGCTCGTCACCTCGGAAGCGATCCGGTTCCAAGAAACGTCGCTGACCGCGCAGCGGCGGAGAACATTCTCCGCCGCCGTGTCTCTGTGCATGCGGGGTTCAAGTCCGGGGAGAGGGGTTGTGCCGGCCGGAATTCAGGCCTGGACGCTGTACCATAACCGGTATTACAGCGCCCGCAGGAACGCGACGAGCGCGGCTTTTTCTTCCTTATTCAATTTCAACTGACCGACCACATTGAAGAATTCCACCGTATCCTCCAAGGTGGGCAGCCGTCCGTCATGAAGATAGGGCGGGGAGTCCTTAATGCCTCTCAGGACGAAGGTCTTAATGGGCCCGTCGGCCTCCGCCCCGAATCGCTCCAGTTTCAAATCGTGCATCATGTGGTCGGTATACACCGGCGGTTTGTGACAGACGGCGCACTGCGCCTTGCCGAAAAATAAATCCTCGCCCGCAATCTCCTGCGGGGAAGCCTTGCTTCGGTCCAACTGGCCCGTCATCGGATTCAGTTTCGGCGCGGGAGGAAAATCAATCATGTTTTGCATCTGCGCCATATGCGGCACCACCATACGATCGATTACATTCATTCCTTTTTTAATGGCGCGGATCATGTCGCCGTTGAAGTAGGCCGTCCGCTGTTCAAATTCGGTGAAGTCCTCCACTGAGCGCAGACTCCGTTTTGACCCGTGAATCTGCTGATTGAACATGCCGCGGAGACTGACCGTATCGAGGCGGAGACGATCGAGCTGGGGTCTCGTGTCGGGATTCAAATGAAACTGGCCGGTCGTGTGAAAATTCACATGGCAATCAAGGCAGGCCACGCCAAGGCTCGGCTTATGGGACTTGCGATCCGGTCCCAGATTGAACTCTTCCTGCGGAAACTGTGTTACCAGCATGCGCAATCCATCGAGCTGCACCGGAGTCACGAGGCCTCGGAACAGCCGGTCGAAATTATCGACGCTTAGAGCTTCGCCCTGCGAGACATCGCCCAATTCCGGATGTGTCGTCAAGAAAATCGGCGGTGGAAATTCCGCCAGAATACAATCAGGAAGGTCAAACTCCACATCGAACCGCTCCAGCCGGGGAAACTCTTCGATCTGGACCTGGGGAAACACCATGCCGCCGATCTCATGTTTCACGTGGGGGAGCCGCATGAATCCGCTCGGGAATGCCTTTTTGCTCAATATGTCATCCGGCGACAATTGGCCGAGCTGGTCCCATGTCAGACCGTTTTTTAATTTTACGGTGGGACCGATCGGCTGCGGCTTGCCCTTCGTCATCACGACGCCGGATTGGGTCTTACAACTCAGATCGTACCGGTCTTTCAACAGGTTGTGCTGCTTCGCCATGACCTTCGGCTTATCGGAGACATCTTTCTCCATGACTTCGTGGCTTGCCTTGTGAGCATCCTGCGCGGGGGGCGCCATAAAGTTGTCATAATAGAAGTCCACAAGCCCATCCACGCCCTTCTTTTTGGTGTCGGCGAGCGCCGGATTGGATTTTTCGAGTTGCTGTCGCTTCGTGTCGGCCTTTGCGGCCTCCGCCTTGTCCTTTTCGATCATCTTCTCGGAAGAGGACTGCTTTTCCGCTCGCGCGACCTGCGCTTGTTGCGCATTGGCCCAGCAACCGACTGCAATCAATCCGATGAGAATCACCCATCCGGCATATCGTTCCCGCTTCATACTGTCACCTCAACGGCTAAGAAGGTTGGTTTGGGAGTCTGAGCGGTGGGACACCGGTGCAAGCTCCAGGCCCATTTGGCGGTTACAATGATCCGTGGATTTACTAAGCGTGCGTCTTTTACCCGCTTCAAGAGAAGAGCATCTTGTCTTTGTCAGGGACAGATTGCGCCAACGCCTCTGATATATCGCGACCACATGATGGCTACTGTCGCACATGCCGCGGCTAGGGTGTGACCTAGTAGTTCTCTATGCGGCGGCAAGGTATTTTGTTATCACCACGTGCGGTAGTGGTTGACAGTCCGGCGAGGTGAACGATGCTGACGAAGATCCGACTGTGTGGAGTGGCTGTCTGGACGTTGTGCCTCATTGGAGCGACCCGGGCCGCCGATGTGATTCCCCCATCGGAATCCGGATCCGAATCCCGTCCGGGCGCCCCGTCTCCTCCCAATATCACCCCGGCTCCGCCTCCGAGCGCGATCGATCCCGGCATTCAAAAACTCCCGGAAACGGTCCCGGATCCGAAGGCGGCGGTTCCTCCTCCGGTCGTCGATCCCAACATGGTGATTAACCCGGAAACAGGACGGCGCAAGTCGGAGGAAGTTCCGCCGAATGAAAAGTCCACCGTCCCACCAGGGACGCCGCGTCGATGAGCGGCACCTTTCGCCTCGCACCCCGGTGTTAGGCGATGGTTGGTGAGGGCTGGTCGCGCATTGAACGCCTCCTGTAAGATAGTCCATGCTGCACCGTTTCACCTCTACGTCACCGGCGATTCACCCGACAATACGGCGGCGGGCGGTCTGGATCACCAGCCTCGCGATCTGCCTGCTGCTCAACGGCTGCGCGGTTTCGTTTGTCTATCGCCATGCCGACTGGTTGATGTTGCACAAGCTTGACCAGTATTTTGATTTGACATCGGAACAGCGTAGGGATGTGACGGGCCGCATTCAGGCCATTCTCTTGAAACATCGTCGCGAGGCGTTGCCGCAGTATGAGGCGTTTCTCGTGCAGGTCCGCCAGCGTGTGGAACGCGGGATTACACGCGAGGATGTCGAATGGTTCTATGCGGCGTTTGATCAACTGCGGGATGATCTCTTCGAGCGCTTCGTCGATGACGGCGGCGTGTTCCTGGCGTCGGTCGGTCCGGCGCAGAAAAATACTCTGGCCCGAGCCATGCGTAAGGATAACGAGACCGCCGCCAAGCTGTCGTCAGGCTCGGCGCGGGATCGTTCGAAGAAACAATTGGACAACACCGTCGACGTGGTGAAAGACTGGACGGGTTTTCTGACCAAAGACCAGCGGGCCAAGATCGTTGAGTGGAGTCAGAAGCTTCCGGACACCCAGCCGATGTTCTTCCAATACCGCCAGCAGCGCCAACAGGAGCTTCTGATGCTCCTGGAGCGTCCCCGCACGCCGGAAAGTGCCGCTCAAACCTTGCGTGCCGCATTGGTGGAACAAGAGCGGACTGCTCCGTCCTGGTATCTCCATGCCGTACAGGAGTGGCGCGACGGCATCAAGGATTTGGTGCCGAAGATCGACCAAACGCTGTCTTCTTCCCAACGCCGCTATGCATTGGATAAATTGCAACGTTTGATCGCGCAGGTCCGAGATCTCCGAGGTTAAGGACCTCCAGAGTTTAAGATGGATCTTTCCGGTTCCACGAAGATCAGTTGCCGGTCATAGCGAGGCGGTGAGCGACGGGATGCCTACGCGGAAAGGCTATTCGGATGTGTCGGCAGGGTCTGTCTCGATGGCAAGCGAGTTGCCGGGGATGCGATACCAGCCCGCCGCCCATGAGCCCAAATCAATGATTTGACAGCTCTCGGAACAGAACGGCCGGAAGAGATTCCCTTCCCATGTCACCGGACGGCGGCAGATAGGACAGTGAAGAGGGTCCGTCACAGGGATCTCCTAGGAAGAAAGTCTCGTCCCAAAGGCGGCAAATAATTCACCGGTCAAATAGCGGGTCCCGTCTCCGTCGGAGGAGCGTTTGCGCCGCATGTAATCGTTCAGGATCCGGCCGCCGGCCGTCTGATGAACGTGAGGGTAGGCCAAGTTCATTCGGTACCGTTCGATCGCTTGGGAGACGCGACTAATGAAGACAATGGTTCCGTCGGACTCGATACGTTCGACGATACCGACGTGCGTGAGCGGATCGTTGGCCTTTCCATCTCCATTGTAATCCCAGGTGTTGTCAAAAAACACCAGGTCGCCCGGATGGACTACCGGCCCTGCATGGATCCGGCCTTGGCCATGAACATGCTCATAGATCAACCGCACGCCGTTGACATTCCGTCCTGTATCAACGCCGTCAAAGAGATCGATGCCATGAGCGATGTAAATCGCACGGACCACCCCGGCACAATCGTACGAGATGCGCTGTCCCTGACTTTCTATGGCTTTGGCGCCCACCAATCCTGAAGCCGTATGAACAATTGCGCCCTGCCGAGCCGCCGCCTGGCCGGCTCTGCAGCAATCACGCGCCGGGATGTTGATCGTTTGTGGCCGCTCCATGGAAGTCCCGGCGCACCCGGCCGACAGGGCGAACACGATCAACGATAGTCCCTTCAGCGTCCGCATCACCATGTACCAAGTATAGCCGATGTTCATGTAGGTCCATGCAGCCCGAGTTGATGGGATCACGGAAACATCGCCATCTTGTATGAGACTGGTGCCGGCTTTGAGAACCGGCTAGACAGCGGCTGCCTGGAGTATATGGATCGAGTATATCGATCGGCGACTCACTTGTCAGCGCCAATCAGGAGCGTGCTTGCTTGCATGGTTCTTTCTCGCGATGGTAAGATTGCGAATCTCGATCTTTCATCGGAGCTATGTCATGCCGAACATCACGTTGCTGTATTCGCCTTCCTGCGGCGCCTGCCCATCCGCCAAGAGCCTGTGGAAGGAATTGAGGATAAAGTATAGCTTTAGCTATCGAGAAGTGGACATTACGACGACCGACGGGCAAGATCTGGCCAATCGGCATTCCGTGCGTGCCGTGCCGGCGACGATCATCGACGGCCGGCTGACATTCATCGGAGTTCCGAGCCGGCAGAGTGCGGAAAAGGCATTGCAACTCAAGATGAAACCACAGACGACTTGAAGTCATTTATATGGAACCCAACGAAGACGATATCGAGCTTCCGATTTTCCCAGTGATCGACAAAGGGCCGCCGCCGGATTGCGGCATCTGCGGTGAACCGATGTCGTTTATCGACGGCGATTGGTGTTGCGTCGACTGTAACGGGGAGCTCCTCGGGCCGGAAACGGGATAGCTGCCGTCTCGATTGATGCTTCGCATTGTCACAGGGCCGTTCCATCCCGATCTCGAATCCGCTCTTGTCTCCGATCTCCGCAGGCTGAAATCTCCCGACTCTCTCGCGCCGCTTGCCGTCATCGTGCCGTCGGATTCGCTGCGCGATCATCTAAAACGCCTGTTGTGTTTGGAACAGGGGCTTTCCCTCATCAATGTCCATATCCTGACCTTCCATCAGCTTGCATTGCGCCTGTTGAGCGAGCGGCGCCCGTTCGACTTTAACCGCCTGCGGTCTCCGCTCTATTTCCATGAACTCGTGCGCCATCTGCTCCGGAGGCAGCCGGCGGGAAGTTCCTGGCATGCGCTGGGGGAGACGCCGGGCGCTTGGAGCGCGCTGTATGCGACGCTGAAAGATTTGAAGGATGCGGCGGTGGATCCGGATCGTGTTGCAGATGTCTGGTCTCAACGATGGCCGGGCCAGTTGCCGGAACCGCAACCGTTGTGGCTGCTCTATCGCCAGTTTCTTGAAATGCGGCGCCGGCTTTCCGCTTGGGATGCCGATGATCTGGCATCGCTCGCGACGGCCGAGGTTCCTCGCTCCGCCTTCCTCGCCGGTCTTCACCATGCGCTGTATTATGGGTTTTACGATCTCACGCAAGTCCAGTTGGATTTCTTTCGCGCCGTCACGGCCATTGCTGCGGCGACAGTCTATTTCCCGTTGGTGGACGGCCAGGCCGAGTTCTTATTTGCTCAACGTTTCTACGACGCCCATATCCGTGGGTTGGGCGGGTCCGAATCACCGGCGCGCCGCGGTGCGAAGTCGTCCGGCCGGCAGCTTGCTTTGTTCGACGAAACGTTATCGGAGCCGGCTTCCAAGGATCGCGGCGTTTCTGTCACGCCGGGACTGCAAGTCGTTCCTCGCGTGATGTGCGCGGGCAATCCGCTCGATGAGGTGACCACGGTCGCGAAAGATATTCTGAGCCTCGTCGAAGACCGAGGCTATCGGTTCGCCGATATCGGCATCGTCGTCCGGTCCATGGCCGGCTATGACGACGTCCTGGCCCGTGTGTGTGCCGAACAGGGTGTCCCGATCGCGGGAGATTTGGGGCGGCCCCTTGGAGTGTGGCCCTCTGTCAACGTGGTTCTCCAATTGCTTGCGGTGCGAGCATCGGACTTTCATCGGGACGATGTGCTGGAACTGCTGTCTTCGCCGTTCTTCCGGTGCGAGGCCGTGTGTCCCGACCCGGCGGCGGCGCGCCCGGATCTCTGGACTCTGGCTGTCCGGCGTTTGGGAATCACGAAGGGACGAGATGAGTGGCGCCGGCTGACGCGATTTGTGGATCAAGGTCTGCCGCTCCGCGACGGGGACGAAGATTACGCCGGTTCGATCGTGGCGGCCGAACAGGTTCGTCTGCTTTGTGACACGTTCACCGGTCTGGCGGATGCCATGGAGACGATTCCGGACTCAGGCTCGTGGACTGAGTACGTCGACCGGCTGCACACATTGGCAGACCGGTTGCTTGCTGTCGATCATTCAAGCGCCGGCGAATCGGAGGCGGATCCTCTCGCCGTTCTGTTTGAGGTGTTGGACCAACTGCGGCATCTCGACGACTTCTCCGAGCGGGTGTTGTTGCATGATTTTGTTACGACGGCCCGTCGGGCGGTGGAAGGCGCGCGACTCTCGTCGCGCGCCGCGCAGGGCTACGGTGTGCAGGTACTGGACGCCATGGCGGCGCGCGGTCTATCGTTTCGCGCGTTGTATGTGCTGGGCCTCAACGAAAAAAGCTTTCCTCGCTTTATCCATGAAGATGCATTTCTCCGCGATGCCGTGCGCCACATGCTCGAGCAGGATATCGGGTACAAGATTGAAGCCAAGTTGGCGGGGTATGAGGAAGAACGCCTGCTGTTCGCGCTCCTTCGCCGATCGGCCCGCGAGTATCTCATGGTGTCATATCAGCGGGCGGACCGCGCGGGACGGCCGTTGGCGCCGTCCGGCTATGTGGATGACCTATGCCGGGAATCGCTCGCAGCCGTCCAATATATTCCACGTCGGCCTGCGGCTCGATTCGAGACGGTTCCACAATATCGGATCGCCTGTCTGACGGAAGCGGAACTCGCGACCCGTTCGTTGCTGGAGCGCCGCATGCCCGTCGTCCTTTACGGCTTGTATCCCGGAGGCCTCTTATTGGAGCGAAGCTTGCCGGTGCTTCAGGCTCAAGAAAGGATGGAACGCCGCCTTGGAGCCTATGACGCGCTCATCGGCGCCGCTTCCAACTCCTGGCAGACGCTCCTTTCGCGCGGCTTTTCGCCGACGGCATTGCAGCGGTACGCGAGTTGTCCATTTCAATTTTTTGCCGCGTCTATCCTTCATCTTGATCACGAAGACATCGACTCGCCGGGAGATCCGATCGGGCCGCTGGAACAGGGAACGCTGGCTCATCGGATTCTTCGGCGATGGATGGAAGAGTCGGCCGAGGTTGGAGCCTTTGGAACGGAGAAGAAGGTGCTTCTCAGTGACCCGTTGGATCGTCTTGATGACTGCGCTAGAGCAGTGTTTGCCGACTATGAATCGGATCATCCGGTCGGCTATACCTTGACATGGGAATTGCGGCAGCGTGAACTCATGACATTTCTGCGGGAAGCGGCGCGACTGGAATTGGCCGAACTGGATGGTCGATGGCAGCCCTGGTTGTTTGAACATCCGGTGAACGGGGTCCTCACCGTAGACTTTTCGGACGAATCGATCGCGGTCCCGATCAAAGGCCGATTGGATCGAGTCGACCGGTCGCCGCAAGGGCGCCTGTTTCGAATCGTCGACTATAAATTCAAGCGTACGAGAGAGCCGAAACCGTACGAGACGAATCTCGGGCTTGCTGCGGTCCGCGGAGACAATCTTCAACCTCCTCTCTATCTATTGATGGCCGAAGCCGCCCTGGCGGCCGATCTCGGCGCGCCTCCACCGACCTGCGATGGTGTCTGGTTTTATTATCTCGCGCCTGAATGGAAAGAACCGCTGAAGCGAGTGGCGTTTCCCGGCGACGCCTGGCGATCCCCGATGTTCGGAGCGTTGTCCACGTCACTGACCCGCATATTCACCGGCATTCGAGACGGCCTGTTCTTCATTGCGCCCCATGCATCCGTGTGCGGGCGGTGCGATTTCGGCGCTCTGTGCCGGAGAACACATCAGCCCAGCGCATGGCGGGCACGGGCGGATACATCGGTGACTCAATCGCACCGTGCTTTGCGACGGGCCCAACTTCCGGGTTCCGGCGACCAGGCGCCGCTCAACGAAGCGACGTCGAGCAAGGCCTTGGTAGACGAGGATGAAAGCTGAGATGGATGCGCTGCTCGATCAGTCGTCCCGCCAACGGGCGGCGACCGCGACAGACCGAAATATCGTCGTGACCGCCGGAGCCGGCACCGGGAAGACGACCCTGCTGGTCGAGCGGCTCGTGCACCTGTTGCTGTACCGGGATCCGCCCTTTCCGCTGAGCCAGGTAGTGGCGCTGACCTTTACCAACAAGGCCGCCAACGAAATGAAACTGCGGCTGCGCGCCAGGCTGATGGGATTGCGTGAGCATGAGGCCGCGCGAATTGCCTTGGCCGAGCTCGAGCAAAGCCAGATCGGCACCATCCATAGTTTTGCCGCCCATCTCCTGCGACTGTATCCGATTGAAGGAGCGGTGGATCCGTCCTTTCAGCAAGACGAAGGAGCGGAGTTTGATGAGCAGTTTGAGCGGGAATGGAGGATTTGGCTCGACGGCGAACTGGGACCGGACGGGCCAAGTCATGACACGTGGCGGACCATCCTGAGCGCCCTGTCGCTCGATAATCTCGAACACTTGGCGAAGTCACTGTGCGGCGAATCGGTTCCATTGGAAGCGGTGGCTTCCCTTGCGGCCGGCACGCTGCCGGCTCCGATCCGATTATGGTTCGCCCAATTAGCCGATCAGGCCGACCGACTTGCGGATACTCATGATAAACACACGCTCATCGACACGCTCCTGGCCCAGGCCGCGCGGCTCTGGCGCGAGGCGGCGGCGAATGGGCCGGTGGGGCCGGAGGGGAATCAGGCGTTTCTTGTTTTGGATCGTGCGGCGCCGGCGCAAACGAACTCCTGGACGGATGAAGAGTACCGCCGTGCCAAACATCTGTTGCGCATTGCCCGCGGCTGCCTCAACGTGAACGAGGTTCCACTTCATGCGGCGCTGGAACGGCTCCTTCCCTTTGCCGCGGCCTTTCGGCGGTCCTTTGTCGCGACGGGATATGTGTCGTTTGATGGCCTGCTGGCGCGGTGCCGCACCATGTTACGTGACTGTCCGAACGTTCGGCGGCAACTGAAAGCTCGTTTTCGGTCGATCCTTGTCGATGAGTTTCAGGACACCGATCCGGTGCAGTATGAGCTGATTCTGTACCTCGCCGAAGCGGAAGGGCAGGAAGCGCCCGATTGGCGCGAGGTCCGCCTGGATCCGGGCAAGTTGTTCATCGTCGGCGATCCGAAGCAATCGATCTATGCGTTTCGGCGCGCCGATATCGAAGCGTACGATCGAGTCGTGCAGGAGTGTGTGCTAGGCCAGCAGCCTCCGGGCGAGTCGCACAAGCTGCAAACCAATTTCCGGAGCCACCGGCGGCTTCTCGACACGGTGAACACGTTCTTCAGCGAGATTTTTCCCCCTGTGGCCGAGGTCGGGTTGCAACCTCAGCATGACCCCCTCCTTCCCTGTATCGCGGATGAGCCGATGCTCGAGGAGGAGCGGGTCGAACTCCGGTTCGTCGTGGCTGCTGACGAAGCGCGTGATGCCGAAGCGACGACCAGAGCAGAAGCGGAGGAGTTGGCCCGCTGGCTCGCGGAGGAGGTTATTGGGAAACAGCAGATCATCGATCGCGGCTCGGCCGCTACGATCCAACCGGGGCATGTTGCGGTCTTATTCCGGACCTTGGGAGCGCTTCGGGATTATGTGGAGGCCTTTCGTCGGTACGGTATTCCGTGCCAAGCCGAGGGAGAGCGTCATTTTTATGAACGTCAGGAAATTCTCGATACGGTGAATATCCTGCGCGCCGCGGCTGATCCTTTTGACAAGCCGGCATTGGTCGGCGTCCTGCGGTCTCCGGTCGGAGGACTGGCGGATGCGGACATTGCCGTTCTGGGATCGGCCGGCCTGCTTGATTACCGGATGGTCCATCCGGGCGGCGGCAGCAGCGCCTCGTCGAGCCGCGCATTCGACGCGGCTCGAAAAAAAAAGGGGTCGGGGCGGGCTTGTTTTTTCCCGGGTGGGCCCCCGGGGGGGGGGCCCGCCGCGGCGCGCCGCGCCGCCCCCGCGCGGCGCCCCGACCCCTCTATGGACTCTTGTCCGGGCTGCATCGCGACCTACCCCGGCTGCCGGTTCCCGACGTCGTGCCGACGATCTTTGCGCGTGTCCCGCTACTCGAGCTTGCGGCGGCTTCTGTGGACCGCGATCAAGCCGTCGGCAACCTGCTCAAGCTGCAGGATCTTGCAGCCGAATTGGTCCGCCGGCCTGCCATGACGTTCCGGCGGCTGGCACGGGAATTCCGCCGCCGGATCACGGAAGTTCCGGAAGAAGCTGAAATGTCGATGACGGAGGATGATCAAAATGAGAACCATGCGGGAGTTATCCGGCTTCTGAGCATGCATAAAGCCAAGGGCCTCGAGTTCCCGGTAGTAGTTCTCGCCGGGCTGCACCGCACGTCGAACCGCCAGAGGGATAAGGTATTCGTTCACCATGATTGGTCCAGCGGCATCGCCGGCGTTCGGGTCGGGGCTTTCCACACGATCGGCGGCTTGTATACGGACGCCAAGTTATCGGAACGGCAGTGGGCGGAGCAGAGCCGGCTGCTCTATGTGGGCATGACGAGAGCGAAAAGAAAGCTGGTGTTATCCGCGGGGCTTCCTAAGAGCGTTCAGTCGGACAGTTTCCTCGGTAGTATGGTGAAGCGGCTTGATCTTGATGTGGAGCAGCTGGGATCAAGCGAGAGCGAGCGGGAAGTTCCTTGCGGAGCCGGCATCCATCTCTCCGTTCGCATGGAGCCTGAGGGAACGGGAGGATCACCGGCCGCGGAACCGCAACGATGGCAAACCGTAGAGTTGCTCGATAGCGCGGTTGAAGCCGGATGGCTGGAGCGGCGCCGGCGTTGGGCTGAGTTCTCGTCTCGCGCGATGTTCCTAAGTCCGACAATGCTGCGGAAAACCGAACAGGCGTCATCTTGGAAGTGGCCTCGCCACTCGCAGGCCGGGTCGATTGCATCGCTCGTATTGGGCACGGTCGCGCATCGCCTGTTGGAACGCTGGGATTTTATGCGCTCTCCATCGGATTGTCACGGGTACTTGGACGACCTGCTCGATCAAGAACTGGCGGGAGAAGCGGCCGAACATGGAAATCTCCTGCGCGAACAACTTCTGTCGCTGTTGACACGATTCGTCTCTTTGCCGCTGTATCAGGATCTTCAGCGGGCGACGATTCTGGGCCGTGAAGTGCCGATCCTTTTGCCGTGGAACGATCGGCAAGAGGTCATGTCCGGAACCATCGACCTCCTGTACCGTCTTGATGGAAAGGTATGGATTGCCGACTATAAGACGGATGCCGTTGAGGCCTCAGATGCCGCGTCCAAGGCCGAGGAGTATCGAATACAGGCCGACATTTATCGATCCGCGGTTGTCCGGTCGATGGGAATCGAATCCGTATCGTTCCAATGTATCTTCTTACGGCCCGGCCTGGCCGTCACGCTGTAGGAAAGGAGATCGTCATGCGCCGTATGCTCCTGCCTTTTGTTCTGCTCGCGGCCGGGCTCCTGACCGGTTGTGCCACCGATCGAAAAGAACCGGTACAAGCGCTGCGCGCGCCGGCCGGAACGGCGGCGACGGTCAAGCAGGAGATGGATCGGGGGAACCGCCTGTTTGCCGCGCAAGATTGGGCGGGGGCGAAGGAGGCCTATGTCGCTGTGCTGGGAATGGATTCGTCTTTGGCGGAAGCCCATTATAACTTGGCGCTGACGCTGGATCAGTTAGGCGAGAAGCAAGCAGCCCGGAAACATTATGTGACGGCGGCGAATCTGGCGCCCGGCAACAGGGTCATTTGGAATGCGCCGCCTCTTCGGAAATTTGAGGGGGATCAGGAACTGGGGAAGAAGTCATTCATGGATGCCAATCCGCGCTGACGATCCTCAGCGCGGTGCCGGGGACTTGCACGGCGGTTTTCGTCGTGGACTGTCCATTGCCCTGGAAGGCCAACGTCGTGGATGTCCCGACGAGGCCTTCGTCTCCGACTTGGCCAATCTCGACCGTATCACCTTCCTTGGTCGTTCCGACCAGCGAAAAGACCGCCGACAGCGGAAAATAGACATAGTCGATCGGGCGGCTCGGCCGGTAGATGACTTCGGGAGAGAATGAACACCTTCTCCATAGACCTGACGAGTTCTTCGCGGTCGTCGGCCTCTAAATTGGCGAGGAGGCGGTGCTTTACGCGTCCTGCGGCTCGAAATCCAATAACATTCATTCGACATGCCTCCTGATCAAGGCGGCATTGTTACGAATTGAAACGATCGCGTCTGCCTGGTAGATGGCAAAGACCGACGTTTCTCAAGGATTGAGTCGGAGTTGGCAGGAGGATCTTCGGGCCCTTGAAATCGACTGGAGCCGTTCCTGCGGGGACTGGATATGGACGACAATCGTCACTCAGGGACTCGTGCCGGCCCGGCGTTGATAGCTGAGAAACAACATGAATAATCCGATAAAGATCATGGGGAAGCTGAGCAGTTGCCCCATGGAGAACGAGCCGAAGAGGAACCCGATCTGCATGTCGGGCTCGCGAAAATATTCCACGACGAAGCGGCACAGCCCGTAACCCGCCAGGAAGCTCCAGAACACCGCGCCGGGCGGATGAGCGGTGCGGGAGATCAGCCAGAGCAGGGTAAAGAGGAGGAGTCCTTCCAAGGCGGCCTCATACAACTGAGAAGGATGGCGGCAAGCCGGACCGCCGGCGGGAAAGACCATGCACCAGTCTACGTCCGTCGGACGGCCGAACAGCTCGCCATTGATGAAGTTGCCGATCCGGCCCAGGCCGAGGCCGACCGGTGTCACCCCGGCCGCCAAGTCGGCGATCGTATAGACCGGAATCGATTTGCGCCTGGCAAACAGGATCAGGGCGATGATGGTGCCGATGAGCCCTCCATGGAACGACATCCCGCCTTCCCACACATAGAAAATTTTAAGCGGATTACTCAGGTAGTAAGACAAGTTATAGAACAAGACATAACCCAACCTCCCGCCGGCGAAGACTCCGATGGCGGCATAGACGATCATGTCGTACACCTGATCGCGATCCAACCGCAGTCCCTTGGCCTTCGATCGGGCCAGGATGATGAAATAGGCCAGCGTGAGGCCGATTAGGTACATCAACCCATACCAACGGAACTGCAATGGGCCGAGGCGAAAAAACACCGGATCGATGTCCGGGTAGGCAATGGCGTGAAATGTATGCATGAAATCTCCCAAGGTGGGGCGATCTTAAGAGAGGAGACGCCGGGTTTGCAAGGCAAGCCGTTGAACGAACGGGCCGTGAATAGGAATCCCCGCGGTTTTCCGCTACAGATGTGCAAATTCTGAAACGGTTGTCTCCCGGCCTGTGCTGAAAACAGCACCGTTTATTAGAGCGTTCTAACGCTTAAGCCGCGCCGGTCAAGGATTTCCAGCGATTCACGACAAGCGCTTGCTGGCATAGTTGATGCTGATAAGATGGGCATGCTCTCGCAGAGCGGACCATCACCAACCAGATTTAACACCGAGGGAGGAACATCATGTCAACGACAGCTCGTGAGGCGGCAAAGTTTGCGGCTATCATTGCTGGGGGCGCCGTGATCGGAGCGGGGCTTGGGATTCTGTTCGCGCCGAAAGCCGGGACAGAAACCCGCCGTGATGTGGCTCGCTACGCGAAGAAGGCGCAAGTTCAGGCAACACGCTTCAGCCGGGCAGTGCAGTCGGGGGTTCACGATGTTGTCGAGCGCAGCAAGTCCTTTGTAAAGAAAGACGTGAAGTCGGTCCCCGAAGCGGCCTAATCAGCGCGCGCTCGTGGGGAAGACATTCTCGCTCGCTTTTATAGCCCGTGGGGACCACAACAGCCTGTCGCCTGTATGGCGCCAGGCTGTTTGCGTTTTAGGGCATGACTCGGCGCTGTAGTAATGAGGGGCGAAGGAGGAGAACGTCTGTGTGAGAACAGGCGACCGGTGATGGATGGGGTAGTGGGCCAGTTTACCCCCCGGAAGCACTGACGTCTGCCATTCCAGCGGAAGCGGGAATCCGGTCGAAGGCCTTCTCCACAGCAGTTGGCCTTGATCAAAGAGTGGATGCCCGCTTTCGCGGGTATGACGCAAAAGCAACTGACCCACTGCTGCACATGGTCGTGTCTTGACCGCCTTCAATGCCGATGTTAGCATCCGCCCCGGCCGTCATCGTGCCGGAGTGGCGAAATTGGCATACGCAAGGGACTTAAAATCCCTCGGGCCCACAAGGCCCGTACCGGTTCGATCCCGGTCTCCGGCACCAAATTCAAGGACCTCACGCGCCGCCGTCCTGTGCGTTGCCCCAACCGGTCCTCGGTGACGAAAGTTTAAGTACTCCTTCAACTAAACCGGACTCCGAAATAATCGAGTATCGGCGAAGCATTCATGATTAATGCGGGTCAGGCTTGGGGGATCGGCCGGCCGAGATCGTTGGCCGTGTCGATCCATTCCTGAATGACCACTTCTACATTGGCGAGAGCTTCCTTATAGGTTGGCCCGTCGGCGGTACAACCAGGGAGCTCCGGCACCTCGGCAATAAACGCCTCGTCTTCCTCGCTCCAATAAATGATCGCTTCGTACTTCGGCATCATCGCGGCCTAAATTAGCCGGCGTTGGCTACTGGTTGAGAAGGGAAGGGGAGGCGGTCCAACATTTCTTTCGAAATGGTAATCCTGACCGGTTTGCCGGGCTTCCCGGCCATCCGCTCAAAGTATTCTTGAATCTCGACTTCTGTGAACATCCGATGGTGAAGCGCTTCTTCCTTGAGGCGCATGACCAGCAACCGCATAGCATGGTCCGTGGAGACAGTGAGCGCGAAGCCCGTCGCTGCCACGGGCCTCGGCTATGACTTTTCGGAGCTCAGCTTCCGATAACTGACGAGGTAACAAAATGTTACCTCATGCCATTCCAGTTCGTAAACTAATCGAGTTCCTCATCCATAGGCTTCGGCGCTTTTAATACAGCAACCGGTCACCAACTGCAGAATGACGCCATTCAACTGTATGGCGTGGCCGGCAAGCAAATCTTCCCATGTGCGGTAAAGCATGGCGCGCGGAATTTCGATCTCTCAACCAAGCCGGCGGTAGGCATTCCGGTCCGACCGCATCGGAAACGAAGTTTGCTAGATTACTTAAGCTGCGGTATCGCAGATACCGATCACGTTCTACGTGAGACCGCTTATAATGTTCCGAAACTCGTCCTCAGTATAAGCTTTGATGGTCTGTGTTCTGAGATTGCCTTGAGAGCCGAGCCATAAGAGATGAGCCGCAAGGACCTCATCATTGGGCACATCAACGACAGCTAACATGTCGTACGGTCCCGTGGTGAGGTAAAAGGCTTTGATTTCCCCACCCATTTCCTTCAGCTTCTTTTTCCCAAGATCGAGACGTTTCGCTGATTCTTTCACGTTTCGGATGCCCTGATCGGTCCACTGCGATTGAATGAGGTAAGTCGCCATCGGTAACCTCCTTATATGTTGGAGCGTGTAATATTACACATCGCACCATGTGGTCGGTGCTCATCGTAATCAATGTGCCGTGCTTGAATCTTCTGTCAGCCATCGTGGAATGACATGAACAGATTCTCTTCACGCACCGTCCCATAACCGGCCGTTGAGTTCTCCATACTTCCGTCAATCTAGCGGTAACTGTTCCGTGAAGGAACTAACGAGATGGACTGAGAGACTATCGATGTTTGGTTGGCGAACTCAAGCGGCAATATTGTAGGCAAGTCACCAATCGTGTCCTGATCCTCTCAAAGAGCGGATGCCACATTGCTTGGGCGCACGATCAGCCGTCACTAAGGCGATATGTCGGTAGGTGTTCCAAAGAGGAGGTTGCGGAAGACTGTGGTTACGATTGGCGTCCTGTGTCGGGTAGACCTTACTGGGTAGATCGGTGGAATATCAGGACTGGAAAGATGCGGTATTTGATCAGCGACACAAACTCGGAATTTGATGCAGTGAATTGATCGGATGCCGCATAAACGACCGCAGACAAATGAAGAGGCGATGATAACCGGGTTTTGGCGGGTTCAGCCCCTGACAATAGAGGCAGCGTGGTCCGTTGACTCCTCGATGACGGTGACATTCTGTGCACATGAAGCGAGTATGGCACGGGTCCGATGGTGCGCCGTGAATGTTTGTGATCATTGTATTTCTCCAATTCGCAGGAGGTTTGAATTGAGAAGCGAGATCGGTTCAAGTGCTTCGTTGCTGATCGTATAGGGCTAACAGTTCGGTAAAGCGCTTATACTCACCGCCCACCCAATTGGCTTTCTGAGTAGAACATCCGTGCGCCACCAGGTAATCGCGAACCGTTCTCGCAGTGGGATGAAGGCCTCGCCGATGGACATACAGGGTGAAAGCGTACAAGTGCTCCCAATGCTCCGGTCGCGGCGGTCCCTCCTGATGGCGGCACACCTCGGCAAAGGCCTCAAGAAGTTTTGTAGCTTTCTCGTCCATAGTTCCTCCAGTGGTGATCGGAGTTCTGAATGTGTGCAAGTGCCGGAGAATTCTATATTCCACGGAAGGGCTATCGGTCTGAGCGGAGGAAGTACCACCGAAAAGGGTACGGGGACATCGGCGAAGCGACAGATGAAAGATCAACAAATAGATGAAGTGGGCTCATTGACTTAATTGCATTGTGTAGGCCATATGTTGAGTCACGTAGGCTGAATCAACGATCTGTTATGCCGACCGAATCGCCTTGTCCTCAATGTGGAACGCCCATGCGGCAGCGTCTGACGTCGGCCCTGGAAGAATTCATATGCCCAAAATGCGGAAGTTCATTATCGCGTAAAGTCGAGCCCCAGAAACCTTTAGCGGCGCCTAGGGAATCACCGAATCATCCCGTATGTCCGCAATGCAAGATCACTCTGCAGCGATTACCCAGCCAAGAAGGATTTGAAGAAGACAGGCAAGTTTGGGAATGCGAGCAGTGTGGCTACCAAACCGATTTCTTTACCGAACTGTAAGGCTGATAAGGAGAACCTTAGCAGAGGAGACACAGGCCATGGTATACATGAAAATCGGTTCGTATTATGTGAAGAAGGAATATATCCAGTATCTGAACGAAGCGGGAGATCACTATTGGGCTCACTTCGGTGAAGGCAGTCATGCCCAGACCGTGACATTGACGAAAGAGGAGGGCACAGAGTTACTCAATGCGTTGAACGATCTGGCAGACTTGTCATAACCGCATGGAACCGATTTGAGAATTGTGGTCGGCTGTGAGGCGACGAACGCTTAGATCCAAGATCCTTACAGGCGTGGGAGGGTCAGGGTCTCATTGAATATGCTTCGATTCGCAGAAATCGGTCGTAAGCCAATGGATAGAATGGAATGGACATGGCCTCAAAGTTATTGGTGCTTTTAATTCTGATGCTTCTTGGTTGCGGGAATGCACTGGCGATCACCGGCTATGAATGGCAGAGTATGAACAGTTCATGGCGGGGTGGGTATGTGGCAGGAGTGCTGGATGCGTGGGCAGAGGCTGCTTCACTGGAACACAAGGAGGGAAAGTCCGATACCGCCTGGGTACAAACACTTTCCTGCATCGTGAATAAGAAGATCTCGTATCGCCAGGCGGCCGCCACCATGGAGAGGTATGTGAAGGAGCATCCGGAAGAATGGCACAAAGATGCGGCGGTACTCGTGTACTTCAGCTTGATGGATGTGTGCCAGAATAAGCCATAAAATAATGGCATTGGTTCAGAATTCTCATTTCCAGCGCCATCTGGCATGGACTTCGGCAGCGGGAATGAGGATGATGCATGATCAAGATTGAGGTGCTGAAGAATCTCCTCCTGGCGCTATGCTGAATGTACTGATACCGATTGCTTATCGTATCGATGGATTGTGGCAAGCCGGCCAATGCGTCGTTGAGGTAGATGGACGGCGGATCGAGCTTGCGGCCGCTCCGCCCGAAGATCTTCTTGAAGACGTTATAGAAACCATGATGGGACGCGCATTGTTGTGCTTGGACCAGAATGGCCGGCGCGGAACTTCCGAACCGATCGCGTGGGGGATTACGGTCGATGATGTTTTGCACTGCTATCGCTGCATCGAACCGATGCGGCCCTGCACGCAACAACCGGAGCAGTCGGCAGAGCCTGCTTCTCAACGGTGGGAATGCAAAAACTGCGGATATAGGTACATTGCTCCGTTTCCCGGCTGAAGATCCTTACGAACCGGCTCCTTACAATAGGGAAACCCATCGTCTCCTGCGGCGGACGCGCACAGAAGAGGAGTACGTTGCGATGGCGCCTTTGGCCGCCGAGTCATGGCGCCCGTGGAGGTGAATGTGTCGGACGACGGCGTCAAGTGGCGTACCCGCGGTTTAGCCATCATATCGACCACATCGGCCGGGATCATCACCGGCTTCAACAAAGCGGCCGAGCATCTATTAGGGTTCTATGCCGAGGAAGTGATCGGTAAACGGACTCCTGCTGAATTCCATGACGCCGCCGAATTGGATATTCGGACCCACACTATTCCTTCCGAATCGGCCGCCGCGGCCGAACGATTTTGTGCCCTTGTTGCTGGAATCAGGGTAGGCGATATGGTCGAAGCGAATTGGACCTACATCCATAGATGTGGTCGCCGGTTGATCGTACGGCTCTCGATCACCGCCTTGCCGGATGCTGCCGGAGCGATAGCCGGATTCGTTTTCGTCCTTCAAGACGTAGGAAAAGCAATCGAAGCCGAAGAACTGCTTCGGCGCCAAGCCGAACTCCTAAACCTGGTCAACGACGCAATATTTGTCCGAGATTTGGAGCGTGACACCATTACGTATTGGAGCGATGGAGCGGTTCGTCTCTACGGATGGACGAACAGGGAAGCCGACGGCGCCTATATTCACGACTTTCTGAAGACGGAGTTTCCGAAGCCGCTGGAGGAAATCAAAAAGGAGTTTCTGGCCAAGGGACATTGGGCCGGAGAACTGATCCATACGACTCGGAACGGCGATCGGATCACTGTTTCCAGCCGGTGGACGCTGTTGAGAGATGCGAAGGGCGTGCCGAACGGAAGCCTTGAACTCAATACGGACATTACGGAGCAGAAGCAGGTGCAGGACGTGTTGAAGGTCGCGCATGAAGACCTCGAGCACCGCGTGATGGAGCGTACCGCGGCTTTGAGTAAAGCCAATGCGCGATTGCGAGTGCTCTCCAGCAGGCTGATGGAGATCCAGGAATCGGAACGTCGCGCCATAGCCCGAGATTTGCACGATGAAATAGGGCAAGCCTTGACCGCCATCAAGCTGAACCTGCGCGAACTCGGTGAATCGCCGGCGCTTTCCGCGGACACGGCCGCGGAGAAGCAGATTCTCGATAGCCTTGAAATCCTGGACCAAGTGCTCCAACATATCCGCAATCTCGCGTTGAACTTAAGACCTTCAATGTTGGATGAACTGGGACTCGTGCCTGCTTTGCGATGGTATGCCGGCAGGCAGGCCGAACGTGCCGGATGGGAACTGAACTTTCAAGCCGACGGAATCGTCACACGGCTGGTCCCCGGCGTGGAGATTTCATGTTTTCGATTAACCCAGGAGGCATTGACCAATGTGGCTCGCCATGCGGAGGCAAAAAGAGTCGAAGTGCGCCTGGAAATGCGCGATCGAGAACTGGATGTCATAATCCGCGACGACGGCAAAGGCTTTGACTCCCATCAAATCCGAGAAGCGGCTCATGCCGGGCGTACCGTCGGGCTGTCGGGGATGGAAGAGCGGGTGCGTCTTCTCGGGGGGCGACTAACGGTTACATCGGCTCACGATGCGGGGACCCAGATCCACGCAATATTCCCCATCGGTCGAGATCCGGATGAAGGCGAATATGAACATGGGTAAAGTGCGGGTGCTCCTTGTCGAGGACCACACATTGGTGAGGGCCGGCTTTAGAGCTTTGCTTGAAAAACTGGAAGGGGTTCAGGTTATCGGCGAGGTCAGCAATGGGCGGGACGCACTGAAAGTCTCCAAGGAGCTCCAGCCGGATGTTGTTCTGATGGACATTGCCATGCCGGAGATGAACGGGCTTCAGGCGACCGCCCGCATCAGGCAGGAATGCCCGAATACGAAGATCTTGATGCTTTCGATGTATACAAACGAAGAGTATCTCAAGGAGGCCCTTCGAGCCGGAGCGGCGGGATATCTGCTGAAGGATGCCGATCGAACTGAACTGGAACTGGCCATTAAGACGGTGTGGCGGGGAGACACGTATTTAACACCCGCCGTAGCCAAATTCACGGTCAACGCCTATTGCCGGAAGGACGATCCCGACCCCGGCCCTCTCGGTAGGCTGACCGGGCGCCAACGCGAAATTCTTCAACTCATCGCCGAAGGATGCTCGACAAAACAGATCGCGCAGCGTCTCGATTTGAGCGTCAAGACAGTTGAAACGCATCGGGCACAGCTCATGGATCGCCTCGAAATTCATGATATCCCAGGGCTGGTCCGTCTGGCGATCCGCACAGGGCTGGTCAGGCCGGAATAGCCGCCGGCACAATCTCTCCTAGTAGCTAGACGATTCGTTTTTAGGGCCTCATTTCTCTCGATCTGAGGTTTTTCCCGATTCCTCAACTCCGTACGGTTATGGCACGCTTATCTGGCCTTTGAGCCGGCCTGCTCTCTCTCAAAATGGCGTACGGCCGACTGTCAGGGGGCATTTGTTGTGGCCTGTTGTTTTGTGGCGACCCTGATCACATTGTTCGTTAAGCTGCCGAAAACTGACCTGCCGAGAAACGACCTGCCGGAATCCGGCCGACGAGCCTCCGGTGATACATGCTGCGAATCGCCTTTTTGTCATAAGAAATCTCTTCCTGGTATAGCATTACGCATTGTTTCATTGATCGAGCCGATGACCTGCATTGCCGATTCAATTGTGGAGTTCCGCAACTGAAGGGGGTGAGGCGTGGGCCACCGATCCAGTAAACCCGTCCTCGTTCTTGCTTCTGTCGCCGTCCTGGCACTGTTGATCATCGCGAGCATCTGCCTCGGAGAGGCGGCCATAAGAACCGTCCATCTGGTCCGGGACGGCATTCCATTTTTTGAAAAGACGTCAGGCCGCGTGGGGGCGCTCAAGCTTGACCCTGACTTGGGATGGCGCGCCACTGACGATTACGAGGAAACGGTCACGGCGAAGACAAAAGGCGGAAGGAGCTATCCGGTGCATCGCTCTCAACATCGGTATGGATTTCGTCTGTTCGGCGTACTGGACTCGACTCGGCCGAAACTCCTTATCATCGGTGATTCCTATACGCAAGCCACGGCGGTCTCCGACGACAAGACGTATGCCGCCCTCGTAAGCGAGGCATTGAACATGGAAGTGTTCGCATATGGGGCAGGCGGGTACGGGACGCTTCAGCAGTATTTAATTTTGGATCGCTATGTCGATGAGATCAAGCCGGATCTGATTCTCTGGCAATACTGCATCAATGATTTCATCAATAATGATCATGAATTGGAGCAGGCGAGCCTGTATAACAATAACGGTTTGACCCGGCCCTATTGGATCAACGGCACTGTCACCTATCTGTCTCCCAAACCCGCGTGGCTGGAAGTTCGCGAATGGGTCAATCAGCACAGCCGCTTCTTGTATTTTGTCTTAAGTCGGATAGACCGTTTGCGGGCCACGACAGCGACTACGTCGGTGGAATCAGTTATTGAAGCGGAAGGCTTCAAACACGCCGGTTTTCTACGCGCCGTACAGGTGACCGACGAACTCATGGGCCGGGTGCGTGCGCGTGTCGGCGCCACGCCCATCATGGCGTTCAGTTGTGACAATGCTTCACCGTACAATGAGGCGTTTGCGATGATCTCGGCCCACCATGGCATTCAATACTGGAATGATATTCCCGAGGTGATCGACCAGGCGCTAGAGCGGGGCGAAGATGTTGAGACCCCCGATGAACATTGGAATGAATCGGGTCATCGGCTGGTTGCCCGCACGGTAGCCAAGCACATCCAAGAGCGAGGAATGACGATGGCGCATCATCGATAAAGCCATCGCGTGGGTTCCACCCAGTGGCCGGCTCTACGCCGGCGGTGCCTCCCGTCAGACCTTTCCACGAGCCGACCATAGAGTCTGAATGCCATGAAGTCGGCCCGGCTACGTACCTGCTCACTTTGAAGAAGGCGGCCAGCCCTTTTCTTCCATGCAACGGAGAAAGGTGTCAAAGGGGTTGGAAAGGGATGCCTGGGAAAGCTGGATGCAAAGACTTTCATCGAAGGCCCGCCGTCGGCCCTGTGACGATTCTGCAGCCGGAGCTGCCTGTTGGGAGGGCGCCGTCTGGTTGTCCGGAACAAGAGCCGGTTTACTCGTAGGGGCTTCAGGCGGACGTTCGAGGGGGACGTCAGGCGTCACATCCGGAGGAACCCCGGAAGGACTAACGAGTGGGGCAGTGATTGATCCGGCGTCCCCTTGCTTCTGTTTCTCGGAGGCGCAATGGGGATACCCGAACGGGTCTACGACCAGACGTTCTTTGGGGCATGATTCAGCTTCGGGAGACGATGTACTGTGAGAATCGGGCCCTGCCAACGGCCGCATCGTGGTCCATTCATAACCCCGGGCGTTCATGCATTCGGTGAATTTGTTTGAGCCGGTGCCATGCCGGGAGAGATGCCTCATCCGGATCGTGTCGTTTTCTGGCGTTTCATCGGCTGGCGCGCCCTGTCGCAGCCCTTCCCTGGCGCATTCCCGAAAATCGCGACGGTAGTCGATGTTAAATTGCTCCTGTGACACCCCCTGTTTAGTCCAATAACCCTGTTCAACTCGCTGGCAACCTGTCAGAGCAGCGATGCTCAGGATCAGTGAGGCACCGAACGAAAGAAGTGTGCTGACAACCTGCTTGATCATTGAGAAGATATACCGACGGAGAATAGGGCATTCTCATTCGTGTCATCATCTTACGATGGCGGCCGTAGGCATCGCCACTCTTCTCTGTGCTGATCGTGATCGAATCGACACGGATGATCAGGAAAAGGAGAATTTCGGCCGCTGTCACATACCAGCTTGTGCATAACCTGCGAATACCCTCTGCTGATAGGTTTGATGTTTCCTCCACGTAGGATAAACGAGGACAGGAAAGACCGGCGTGGTCAACCGCCCCTCATTTGTAGAAAAGTCGAATAGTCAAGCCGCAAGATATGGGGGCCGGGCGTGGTGTGAGTTCAATGCACAAAGAATAGGCAATCTTCTCTTCAAACGCCGTCCTGGCGGCCGGTCGGACCGGTTCTTCCGTTTATCCACAAACTTATCCCCACAAATTGTGGAGGACCGCGGCAAACCGTTTCGGTGCTGAAAACATCATGCGCCGTCCGTGAAGCTCAGCTCGTAATGGACGCCTCGGTCTGGATGGATTTTAATTATCTCCTCGGTCGCCACGAGGTCCGTTGTTATACTCGATCGACACAGGATTGTTTGGCAGGGAGTGTGCCATGATGCTCAACTCGGACGTTGTCATTCCCGATATTCTCCCATATCTCTTCGGCGTTCTCGCATTGCTGATGATTTGGCAATACCATCAGATCCAAGTCATGAAAGGTCGTATACTCGCCATCGATGTGTTCGATCGGACCGGCATCCGATTTTATCTTCATCTTGTAGCGAATGACCCCCAGACCTGTGAAGATTGTCGGGCGTCGAATGGAGGCGTCTTTCTTCCGAGTGAGGTGGTGAAGAAGAACTTCGATCCGCTGGAGCGGCCCTGTTCGGGATCACCGCAATGTACCAGCTTGCTCGTCGGGCTCTATGGCGCCTGGCCGGAAGCGCGCCACGTGTTGGAGCAGCTCAGCGTGAGTCGGAAGAAATCCGCGGTTCGCTTGGGCGATCAGGACATTGCGACATTGATCCGGGGCCCCTGGGAGCGGTGCATCAGCGCGGCGACTGATCGGATTTCGGTCCATATGATCGAGGCGTTTCATCACGAGCGGATGAACCCCGACACGTCCATTACCAATTATCGCTATATCATCGATCAGGCCAGGGAAGTGAGGCATTTGGCCTACGTGGTGCCCTCGTATCTCCGGCTCACCGAATTATTGAGCCGGGAGGGAAACATTCAGGAAGCGATTCAGTTGATTGATCAATTCGAGGCGCGTTTCAAAGGGAAGAAGCCCGCCCCGCATCATCCGAGCGAAACTCATATCGGGTTGATGTCGATCAAGAAATCCCGCCTTAAAAACAGCCTTCGCCAGGTCAGTTGAGCGATCGGCCGGCCGGCTAGAGCGATTTCAGGTATTTCCGCAACCGCGTCTCCAATTGCGCCGGCATTTGGAGGAAATCCAGCCCGAATTTGGTTCCGACGCAATACCGGACCACCGCGAGTGGAACAGCCAGATCGGCGTGGGGCGGCGGGAGATGCAGAATCAATTCAACGAAGGACCCGACCCGAACGCCGCAGTCTCCCAGGACCGCACAGCCTCCGATAGACAAGTTGGTGACGGCTCCTTTGCCGCCGATTTCATCTCCCGAATAGGCGACCGGAACGTTGACCTCATAGCGGCGGTGCTGGCGAAAATCCATACGGCTCCTCTCGGATTATCGAACATGTATCGGTCGATGTTGCTACCACTTTCCGAGCCACTGTCTGGAGCCCGCATAATAGGAGAAAGCCGCCAGCGCCACGATCGCCAGTCCTGCCGCGACATGTTGAATCAGGACCGTGGGTTCGACCGTGCGGATCACGAACAATACCGCGCTCGCGAGCAAGGTTACCACGAAGGTGGTCCGCCTAGGGCACAACCGGGCAGGGCGTCCATGGGACGACACAGCAATCCAGACGCAGGTCCATCCGATCGTGCCGATGACCAAAGCGCCGATCAAATCAGTGAGGCCGACCATGAGACTGCTCAAGGCCAGTTCCAGGATGGGGCGGCGGGGCAGTTCAATGCGAATTCGATAGAGTTCTCCGGCGGAAAGCGCGAGCCAGATCAAGATGACGCCGAATACGAAACTGCTTTTGAGCATTTGGCGTTTAAAAAGCGGCCGCCGTGACTTGGCCTTCGCGTCCCCTCGATGGAACGGCATCCGCTGAAAATGTGGCGTAAAGTCGTATCCGCACTCGCACATCAACACCGTATCCGGATTGGTCAACAAACAACGCGGACACTCAAGCGGCATAGAAAGTCTTGTCGCCTCGCATAATGGTGAACCCAGCGCTTTGGATCGCATGTGTATCGGATCGCGACGGCCTGGTGAAAGCCGGAGCCGTGTCCGTTCCATGTCTCATTTTCGTGTCGGCCATGCTACAATGCGCCTCCAACATGGAGCACCATTCCGGATGAGAAAGACCGAGTATGACACATAGGCCGGCAATGCTTTTCATGGTCATCGGCTCGGTCTGCGCCATGCTTTCCGTAGCCGCAGGCGCGTTCGGCGCGCATGCACTGAAGGCGATTCTGGAACCCAATCGCTTGGCAGTCTACGAAACGGCTGCGAAGTATCAAATGTATCATGCCTTCGGCCTGATGATCGTCGCCTGGCAAATACGCGAAACATCCGATCACCGCCTCACGCGGGCCGGATGGCTCTTTTGCTCGGGAATTGTGTTATTCAGCGGAAGCCTGTACGTCGTGGCCACCACGGGTCTCACCTGGGCCGGAGCTATGACTCCCTTGGGAGGCGTGGCCTTTCTCGGTGGCTGGGCCATCCTTGCATGGACCGGTTGGCGGCGCTTCAAGGAAGTGTGAGCCGGCGGTCGCGGGCGGTTATTTTTTCGGACATCCGGCTGTGCGTTTTGCCGTGACCGAACCCCATCCACCCGTATTATTCATGAACGAGCCTTCCAGGCGCTGAGCTTCTTTAGAAAACAAGAGGCTGTCCTCTTGCACTCGTCCCCCGACTTCCCAACGGAGATAGATCACATCTCCCACCGCCACCGTTTCGGCCGGACCGCCTCCTGCCGGCTTTTCCCCCGGTGGTGGAAAGGTGACGGTCAATTTTTGCTCTCCATGGTTTTGATGGTTGTGAACCGTCCATTGCCACGATCCACATAAGCGCGCGAGCCCCCGACTGAGCCGGACGTCGTCCTTCCATGCATGAATGCTGAGCCAGTTTCGATAAACTTGTTGCGCCGCCCAGGTTTCAAGCCGGCTGCCCTGTTGAGCCAGGCTCAGCCGAAGAAGCGGGCGCAAGCGGGAAGCGGTATATCGTTCAGCCAGATGGTGGGCCTGCTGTCCATCGACCAGCGTCTTGTCCGGTCCGGCCAGACGCTCGCGCCAGCCTTGAATGCCTCGGGTTTCCAGCAGTCCCAACCACGAGTCGGGAGTGCCGGCTATGGACGGGTACTGACTATCGAGAGACGTAGCGTAGTCACGATAGAGTGCTTCGTCCATCGCCGTACCGGGTGTCGATCCGTTTGATTGCAACGCCGGAATTGCTGCGACAATGGACTGAATATTGGGAATTTCTTCACCGTCGAGGAGCCAAGCCGTCTGATCTGAAATCTCCCGGGTAAGTTGTTCGACAGCCGGCTGATCCTGGGCCTCGGCTGCCGCTTGTACTGCTGTTGCCAGATTCCATGCCGCCAGGCTTCGGATGAGCCGCCTGGCCTTTTCGGCCAATTCGGTGACTTTGAGTTCCGCGGCCAACGCCGGCGGAAGCTTCTTCGCGGCCAAGGTTGACACGGCATCCGGAAGCCCCATCTGGCGACCCAATGGGTCGACGAAATAGATCAATGGATCAGTTCCGGCCTGCGGGTTCTTCATGAGAGAGGCGGCGGTCGCCCGGATCGCATCCCATTGCGGCATCGTGCCGGTCGGTACGACCGGTTCCGTTTCGGGGTTCGCCCCGGTGGCGGCTGTGACGATTGGATCGCCGGTCGCGAGAATGATTGCCAGAAGCGCCGGGAACACCCTGCGCCATACCAAGATCGATTGACGCCGAGGTGTGAAGCGGGAATCAGCCGATCGGCGGGCGGAAAGATGCCGATGGGGCGACTTGGATAATGGTAAAGCCGGGTAGATACCGGCGATCAATCTGTTCATCATCACGGTGACTCAGGCGTCTTGGAAACATTGTTTGAGAAATGCGACGGTCGCGTCCCAGGCGGAATTGGCGGCGGCTTCATTGAAACTGTCCGGCTTCATTTCATTCATGAACGCATGTCGCGCCTCAGGATAGGTCCGGATGTCGATTCGCTTGCCGAATGAATTCGCGGCGGCTTGGAGCATGTGAACCTCTTCGGCCCCCGCCCAGGCATCTTGCCCGGCGTGATGATAGAGTACAGGACAGAAGAGGTCCTTCAGGACCTCGTTGCTCTGTCCGACTCGGCCGTAGAATGAAACGGCGGCGCGAAGGCGCTTGCGCTGGCAAGCGAAACGGAGCGCGAGCGATCCGCCCATCCCGAAACCCACCACGCCGTGGATGTTTCGCTTGATGTAATCGCGCGTGTTGAGAAACTCACAACAGGAATTGATATCCTGCAGCAGATCCGGTTCCTTCGTTTTGGCCATCAGGGCTTCCGCCACATCCGCGCTGGCCGTCACCATTCCTCCCAGCCGCCCATAGAGATTCGGGATGATGACGCCATAGCCTTCGCAGGCCAATCTGGCGCCCAAGTCCTTGATCTGTGAATTGAGCCCCCACCATTCGTGCAGCAGGACGATCCCGGGAAAGGTCGTCTTCTCCTGCGGCCAGAACAGCAGACATTCCACCTGTACATGCTTGGAAATCTTTGTGCGGCTATAGGGATCGACCGCTGCGTCCGTTGCCGTGGGAATGGCGGCGCCGCTGGGAAATCGGGCCGCACCTGTACCGATCTGATGCAGGGGAAAGGGTGGCGTCTGGGTCGTCATAGGGGGCACGTCCTCTCGGTAGTCTCCGCGGGCCGACATGGCCTGCTGCTCTCACACTATATGGAGGCCGGAAATCGGTTGTCAATGAACCGCGCGGCCTGTTTGATGAGAGGCGGTTGACCGTCTCCATCCGTCCCGGTACAGTGCCGTTCTATGATGCGATCTGAGAAGACGTCTCCGCTGCGTCTCGGGTTGATCGGGGTCGGCCGCCACGGCAGCCGATATATTCGCCACATCATGAACGATCTGCCGGAGGCGCAAGTGGTCGCCCTGTGCCGCAGGACTGAGGTCATGGACCAGCCTGCGGGCGCGACTGTTCCGTGCTATACCGACTATCAGAAACTCATTCAGGATTCCAATGTCGAGGCGGTGATTCTTGCCACGCCCCCTTCCGTGAATCGCGACATTTGCCGCGCGGCTGTTCAGGCCAGGAAACCGCTTCTGATTGAAAAGCCCCTGGCGACGACCGCGGCCGATGCGATCGCCATGGTGCAACTGGCCCGGGAAGCCGGCGTCCCCTTGATGACGGCGCAGACTCTGCGGTTCGATCCGACGATCGTCAGCGCCAAGGCCCGTAGTCAGGAAGTGGGATCGCTTCGTTATTTGAACCTGACATCACGGATGGAGCCGCCTCCGGATCGGCATCCGGCCGCCTCGTTCGGTGGTCGCGGCATTCTCCTTGAGATCGGTATTCACTTGTTGGATCTGGTGCGATTCCTTACCGGACAAGAAGTCGTGGAAGCGCGGTGCATCATGGACGCGGTGCCTCCGTCGGCCGCCGAGTCCCGGGTGTTTGCATGGCTGCGATTGACGAACGGTTGTTGGGTTGTGCTTGATACTTCGCGCGTGTCGTCCGGCCGGGTCGGGCGGGTGGAATGGGTCGGCGCGTCCGGACAACTGGAAGCGGATTGGCAAACCCGCTGTCTGAGGCTTGTCTCCGGATTGATCCCGAGCCGGGAGTGGCAGGTGGATTCGATCCCGACCATTGTGGAAACGGTGCGAGCATTCGTTCGGGCGATTCGCGATGGAAGCGATCCTCCCGTTTCCGGAGAAGACGGGAAACGGGCCGTAGAGATCGCCGAAGCCTGTTATGAATCCGCTCGTCGGAACGGCGATCCCGTGGTGGTGCAGCACGGATAACGCAACAGCGGTCCGGATGTCGCCAACGTTTGTTTCTTCATCATCCGGCGAGCCGGTTCCACGCGCGTGACACGCTCTCGGTCCGGAAGCTTGTGAACAAGATCTTGAACGGCGAGTCTAGGTCTCAGCGACGATATGGGTGTCGGTTTCTTCGACTCCATCGATCGCATGGATTTTGGTAATCACCACGTCCGAGAGCGAGCGCTCATCCGCGACATTGATGAAAACGAAGATATCCGGTTGGCCGAAGCAGGGATTGGCTTGCTCGACTCCCGCGATGTTTTTGAGGGATTGCAAGACCGCTTTGGTTTTTCCGGCTTTCACTTTGATCAAGATGTAGGCTTTCGTGGCCATGCGATCCTCCTTCAGCAGAAAGTGAAAAGCGTGTTGCGTCAGAACGTCGCGCCGGGCATGTCGCGGCGACGGGCGTCGTAGATCTGATGCACGTCCGCCCCCTGCGCATGAAATTGCGCTTTAGCTCGTCGAAACAGGTCGGTCAGCAGGTCAAAATCCTGTCTCGTGACATTGTATTCACGGAATCCCTCGACCAGGCTGCCGTCTTCCCAGAGTCGATCTTGGATTCCATACTCTGATAACGCTTCCATGACTTCCGAAGTCCAGCCGGTCTGTTGAAACCGATTGAGAACCTCTTCGGCGTCCGGGCCGAATTTCGACTGTTGCGCGGCGGCGAAAAAGTTGCGCACCGCCGGCTGCCGGCTCTTCAGAAACGCCGATTGAAATTGAATCAACCCCTTGATGATCTGGTTGGCCTGCGGCGAAGTCTCAGGCGGCAACACCTGCGCTTCCTCAAATGTCGCCAGCATTGCCATCACCGATCCGACGTGTCGCGAGCTCGCGCGCTTTTTCTCGCCCGGGAGCGGTGTCTCTGCGACCGCTCGCACAGTGGTTGTCTGAAGGCCGGCTTGTTCTTCGTCCGGCGGCCGAAAGACTTCATTGACATTGCTGAATGAGCCGCCCGGCTTGGGTCCTCCGGCCACCACGAATATTTCCCGGCCCACCACGGCGGATCCCAGTCCATGCCTGCTGCTCGGCATAGGCGCCATTGTCCGCCACCGTCGGCTCTTGGGATGATAGGCTTCGTTTGCGGCGAAGGTCCCGGATGGACCTTCGCCGCCGAATACATAAATCGCGTCGTCGATGACCGCAGCTGTGATTCCGCTCCGTGCGGTCGGCAGGTCGGTGGTCTTCACCCATGCGGCTTTCCGAGAATCATAGACCTCGACCGTTCCAAGATTTTGGCTGTAGTCCCGATCGAGACGGCCACCGATGGCATACACCCGGCCGTTCCATGTGGCGGCGGCCAGATGATCACGCGCTGTGGGGAGCGATGGAAGTGTCTGCCATGTCTGTTGTGCGGGATCGTAGAGTTCGACCGCGTCGGTATTGGAGGCGTCGGTGTATCCACCGACCGCGATGAGCCGGCCGTCCAACTCGGTTACCGCCAATGCTCCACGGGCGGTGGGCATCGGCGGACCTTCAATCCAGGTGTCGCTGGCCGGATGATAAATGTAAAGGGAGGCCACCGGCTGCCAGACGGACAACACGGATTTGGTGAATCCACCGACGACGTAGAGCCTCTCTCCGATAGTCACCGCTCCCGCGTGATGGAGTTTGGCCGGCATGGGGGCCATGGGTCTCCACCGATCGGCCACCGGGTCATACTCTTCCACCAGGTCGGTGATCGTCAGGTCCAAGACATTGCTCAAACTCGGCGCACTGAACCCCCCGAGTAGGTAGAGCCGACTCGCGACCGAGGCGGCGGTGACCTCAGTCCGCTTCGTGGGAGCCGGAGTTGCTGTTCGCCAAGACCCCGTTTCTTGAGCAGCGGCCCAGACGAGCCCGTCTCCATGCGCTTCCCTAAGCAGGGACGGCAGGCCGGTCCAACAGGCAAGAAGCGACAACAGCAACAGAGCGGCCGGCCGAAGAGACCAGACGGCAGGACGAAAAGGAATGCACCGGCGGATGTGACTCCAGAGGCGCATGCGCGGCATTATACAGAAGGCCGGGGACTCGTACCACCTGCGATTGCGGTCCCAAAGACCGGCTGGAGGAGCGGGAGCATCAGTTGAAAAGGCGGCGGGCCACTGCCTATAATTCGGCCGGTTCACCGTTCTTGTCGAGGCCTCGTTGTTGGCGAAAGTGTTGAGCGCGGCGATCGTCGGCTTGGAGGCCCACCTCATCGACGTCGAAGTCGATATTTCGGGCGGTCTTCCTCAGTTCTCCGTGGTGGGCTTACCGGACACGACGGTTCGGGAAAGCCGTGATCGCGTCAGGGCCGCTTTGAAGAACAGCGGGTTCCAGTTTCCGGTGAAAAAAATCACGGTGAATCTGGCTCCGGCCGGCATCAAGAAGGAAGGATCGGGGTTGGATCTCGCTATTGCATTGGGCATTCTCGTCGCCGAGCAGATCCTTCCGGCGGAAGCGGTGACGGACCGCGTCCTGGTTGGAGAGTTATCGCTGGACGGACGAGTCAAACCGGTCAGCGGGGCGCTGTCCATCGGGATGGCGTGCCGGCCGACACAGAGCTTGCTGGTGCCCGTCGACAATGCCGAAGAAGCGGCGTTGGCCGATCGCGCACCGGTCTATCCTGTCCATAGCTTGCCTGAAGCGGTGGAATTTCTCCGCGGCGCTCAACCGGTGGAGCCGGCTGCCGTGAACCGTTCGGCTTACGGGATGGCCGCAAGGACCGGCGACGACGATTTCGCCGACGTCCATGGTCAAGAACACGCCAAGCGGGCCCTTGAAGTCGCGGCTGCCGGCGGCCATAACATATTAATGGTCGGGCCGCCCGGGTCCGGCAAGACCATGTTGGCCCAACGGTTGCCGACCATCCTGCCCCCGCTTGAGCCTGATGAGATGCTGGAGACGAGCCGTGTCTACAGTGTCGCCGGACAGTTGGAACCGGGCAGGCCGCTGATTACGGCGCGCCCGTTTCGGTCCCCCCACCATACGATTTCCGAGGCCGGGCTGATCGGCGGCGGAACGATTCCCAAGCCCGGTGAAGTCTCATTTGCCCACAACGGCGTGCTCTTTTTGGACGAAGCGGCGGAGTTCAATCGATCGGTGCTGGACGGCCTACGCCAGCCGTTGGAGCAGGGGACGGTGACCGTGACGAGAGTCAGCGGCTCTCTTCGCTATCCGGCCCGGTTCATGTTCGTGGCCGCGATGAATCCCTGTCCCTGCGGCTACTACGGCGACCGCTCGAAGGACTGCGTCTGTTCCCCGGTTCAGATTCGCCGCTATCGAGGGCGCTTATCCGGTCCGCTCATGGACCGGTTGGACATCCATCTCGACGTGCCGCCCGTGCCGGCTCGCGACTTGCGGGACGACGGCCCCCCGGCGGAGACGTCCGCGGTCATCCGGGCTCGCGTGAGCGCGGCGCGAGCCAGGCAAGCCGAGCGGTATCAAAAAGACGGCGTGATCTGCAACGCGCAAGTCGGTCCCCGCCTACTCAAAAAGTATTGCCGCCTGGACGAGGCGGGGCGGGATCTATTGGAACGGGCCATGACAAAACTCGGCTTGTCGGCGCGGGCGCATGGCCGCATTGCGCGGGTCGCGCGCACCATTGCCGATCTTGCGGGCGCCGAGGCAATCGAGGTGGCTCATGTGGCGGAGGCGATTCAGTATCGGAGTCTCGATCGGCGGGTGGAATACTGATTAACGGCCGGCAAGGCTCATCGGCCGGGATTGAGTGTCGCATCGTGAGACGCGTCCTTCGATCATTGAACGCGGAGACAAAAGGGATTCACCCTCGTCATGCATACGATGAAAGTCTTCATGTGGTGGTTTTTCATCGGGGCCACGATGGCCTTGGCCGTCATCATGCTGCAAGGCGGCATCCGCGAAGTCACCCAGGCTCAAGGCTCCGTCTGGGAATTGAAGTTGGTGGAACTCATGACCACCATTCTCGGCGGCGGGTTGCTCGGCGGCTGCATTGCGCTGATCCTGGATCGAATTAAGAAGTCGTAGACAGCATCGCGAATCCTTCAGATTGGAGATGAACGCATGGATATTGAGATCGGTTCAAACTTGTTTCGCAACGCCGACGGCACGATCGACATCGAAGGCACGCCGCAGCTGCAGGTGGCGTTGGAGAAGCCGGCGGGGCCGCTGTTGGTGACCTTTGCCCTGTTTGACGGGACGGGCCGGATGATGGCCAAAGTCGTGGACAGTAATCTGACGTTCAACGAGCGGCGGGCGTATGAATTATCCAAGGCGGAGGGAAGTGTGGCACTGAAGCACGGCGAGACCGGCACGATCATCTTCTCGCTCGAGCTCAAGGATGGCGGCCGCGTCGTGTTCAATCGGGGTTCGTTCCACACGATCAGAGGGCATGTACTGGAAGTCACACCCACCGACTATCGACTCGACAAACGCCGCATGAGCGGCGGCGACACGGACGCCAAGGGCGGGGCGGTCCAGATCAACTGAGTCGCGCGGAAGGCACCCGCTTTCGCGCTCGGACGGTCACGTGGACAGGGTGGGCACGATGACCGTCTGACCGTTCTTCAGATCCACCGTAGCGGTCTCGCCGTCCCGCAGTTCGCCCTTGACGAGTTGGCGGGCGAGGGGTGTTTCGATTTCCTGCTGAATCAGCCGCTTCAACGGCCGTGCACCATAAGTCGGATCGTAGCCGCGACGGCCGAGACTCCGCAATGCCTCGGGTGTGACGGCCAGCGTGATATGCCGCTCGGCCAGGCGTTTGCGCAGGCGGTCGAGTTGGATATCGACGATCTTCGTCAGGTGGTCTTCCGCCAACGGATGGAACACGACGATTTCATCGATCCGGTTGAGAAACTCCGGCCGGAAATGCCTGCGCAGTTCAGTGGTGACGACCGCGCGCATTTGATCATAGGACGCTCCCGACTGTTGAGATTCGAAAATCAGCTGGCTTCCGATATTGGAGGTCATGATGAGCACGGTATTTTTGAAGTCTACGGTGCGGCCCTGCGAGTCCGTGAGCCGGCCGTCATCGAGGACCTGCAAGAGCACGTTGAAGACGTCGTGGTGCGCTTTTTCGATCTCGTCGAACAGGATGACCGAGAAAGGACGGCGGCGCACCGCTTCCGTCAATTGTCCGCCTTCTTCGTAGCCGACATAGCCCGGGGGCGCCCCGATCAATCGCGCGACGGTGTGTTTCTCCATATATTCCGACATGTCGATGCGGATCAGGTTTTGCTCGTCATCGAACAAGGTGGCGGCCAAGGCGCGCGCCAATTCCGTCTTGCCGACCCCGGTCGGTCCAAGAAAGAGAAATGAGCCGATCGGCCGATTCGGATCCTTGATGCCGGATCGCGCCCGCACCACGGCGTCGGCGACGGCGGTGACCGCCTCATCCTGCCCGACGACGCGCTGGTGAAGAAGTTCTTCCAGCTTCAGGAGCTTTTCCATTTCGCCTTCGACCAGCCGGCTGACCGGAATTCCGGTCCAGCGGCTGACCACCGCGGCGATGTCATCTTCATCTACTTCTTCCTTCAGTAGGCGGCTTTCCCCTTGCTTTTTGCCCAAGTGCTGGACTTCCAATTCGAGTTCCCGTTCCAGTTTCGGCAACTCGCCGTAGCGCAACTCGGCCACCTTGTTCAGATCATAAGCGCGCTCGGCCTGCTCGATTTCGCGTTTCACCTCTTCTATATGCTGCCGGGTTTTGCGCAGCTTCGCCACCGAGGTCTTTTCGGATTCCCACCGCGCCTTGAGGACTTGCAGATCGCTGTTTCGTTCGGCTAATTCCTTTTCGAGGGCGGCCAAGCGCGCCTTGCTCGCTTGATCCGTTTCTTTCTTCAGCGCCTCGCGCTCAATTTCCAACTGCATGACTTTGCGTGAGACTTCGTCCAGTTCGGCCGGCAAGCTGTCGATTTCAGTCCGCAGGCGCGCCGCTGCCTCATCGACGAGATCGATCGCCTTGTCGGGCAGAAACCGGTCACTGATGTACCGGTGCGACAGTTTGGCGGCGGCGACCAGCGCCGCGTCCTTGATGCGCACGCCGTGGTGCACCTCATAGCGTTCTTTCAACCCGCGAAGAATGGAGATGGTGTTCTCGACGCTCGGTTGGTCGACGAAGACCGTTTGGAACCGCCGCTCCAAGGCGGCGTCCTTCTCGATATGTTTGCGATATTCGTCCAGGGTCGTGGCGCCGATGAGATGCAATTCACCCCTGGCCAGCATGGGCTTGAGGAGATTGGCCGCATCCATCGAGCCCTCGGCCGCGCCGGCGCCGACCACCGTGTGCAACTCGTCGATGAACAGGAGGATCTGCCCCTGCGCCGCCTGCACCTCTTTTAAGACCGCTTTCAACCGCTCTTCGAACTCACCACGGAACTTTGCACCGGCGACCAGGGCTCCCATATCGAGCACGATGAGCCGTTTCTGTTTCAAGCCGTCGGGCACATCCCCCTTCACGATTCGCTGGGCCAGCCCTTCGACGATCGCCGTTTTTCCCACGCCCGGCTCGCCGATCAGGACGGGATTGTTCTTGGTGCGCCGCGAAAGGATTTGAATCACGCGCCGGATTTCATCATCGCGGCCGATGACCGGGTCCAGCTTGCCCTGGGACGCGAGTCTGGTCAGATCGCGACCGTACTTTTCAAGCGACTGGTAGGTGCCTTCGGGGTCCTGGCTGGTGACCCGTTGATTGCCTCGCACTTGCTGGAGCGCGGCCAACAACCGGTCTTTGGTCACGTTGAGGTGGCGAAGGACGCCCCCTTCTTCCGCCATCGCGAGCAACACGTGTTCGACGCTGATATATTCATCGCGCAGTTCCTTCATGATCTCTTCGGATCGGGTGAGGATCTTCGCGAGCCGGGGAGTCAGATGAATCTGGCCGGGGGCGGCGCCGGGTCCCTGGACCTGCGGCACTTTGGAAAGAGCCTGTTCGACCGCCTGCCTGACGGCGGAGCCGGAGACGCCGGATTGGTCCACGAGCGCGGGAGCGAGTCCGCCTTCCTGCTCGAGCAATGCCAGAAGAAGATGTTCGGCGTCGATGCCCTGATGGCCCCGGCGCATCGCTTGAGCGGAAGCAGCCTGCAGCGCTTCCTGCAATTTGACCGTCATTCGATTCATATCCATATCGTCTCTCTCCTTTTAGAGTAGCCGCTACGTTTGGAAATAATCATTCCATCCGGTTAAGTCAACGTTCACGAGCGGGATGAACAGGCGGTCGCCGATCGCTTCGTCGGCGATTGCCAGACAGAATCGGCGGCGTGTCGGCATGTCGTGGCGGGCAGGGGCCATTGCTTGACCAGAAGGCCCGGTCCAGACTATTGTCCCGAATCACACGTGACGCTTCAGATATGCTTGCCGGTTTTTCGACGAAGCTGGCCGCGAGGCTTGATTATGGATTCCATCATCTCTTCGACATTGCAGTTGTATCGCGACGCCGGCCGAGCGACGATCCGCTCCTTGATCCGCGGATGGATCATCATCGTGGCGTTGATCGTGTTCGCGCTCGCGTTCACGGTCGCCGCGTCGCTGGCCCGTCCGCTTGGGATCGCCGGGGGATTTTTGTTGGGCGCCGTCAACGCGTTATTGATCGGCGCCATGCTGAGCTTGACCGAGCAGGCCGTGATGGGGGCCAGGCCCTTGGGGTTGCGGGATATCACGGACAGTTTCGGCCATTATTTTTGGGATGTGATCAGCGTCGGCTTTGTCCTGTGGATTCCGACGATGTTGTTGGATATGAGCCTCCAGTCGAATCCCGACAGCCGCATGCTGGTGGCCGCGATTCTACTGCTGATCTTCATTCTGTTGAATCCCGCGCCCGAAGTCATCTACCAGGTGCGCCATGATTCGCCGTTGGACGTCCTCAAAAGCAGCTACGAGTTCGTCTTGGAAAATTGGATCGAATGGTTTCTCCCGTTGGCCCTCGTGTTGATGCCGCTGGGCTTTTCTCTGTTCGTGTCCTTATCCAATCGCCTCGGTCGCGGCGCCGGGCTGGACCTTTTTCAGTTGCTGATCTTGCCGTTTACCGTATTGACCGCATGGCTGAATAGCCTCGGCATGGCCGGCGAGGTGACGGGCATGGCCGCTATCCTGCTGACGCCGCCGTTGGCCGCCGCCATGTTGCTGTTTCGCGGCCACTTGTTCGCTGCGTTGCGCGGCACCTCCCGCCGGCAGCGGGCCTTCGCGTCCAAATGGGGTGGCGACCACCGCTAGAGGAGCGCCAAGCCGGCGGCCGGTGCGGCAGCGCCCCGCGCGCTTGCAGCAAAGGTGGAAGTTGTTGAGCAGCCGGAGGATCTGTTGTATGGGTTTACATACACTCCATTCCGATCACAATATCGTCGATCATCCGGCTTCTCGAGGGGCGTTTCGTGCGGCTTTCGATTTTTTGGCGATTGGTCCTGACCTATTTGATCATCATCATCGCCATGGCCGGGGTTAATGTCTACGCCCTTTTTCAGATTCGCCAGCTTTCGGGCTTAAGCGCCGAAATGGCGTCGCAGCACTATCCTGAAATCGAAGCGGCCAAGCGATTGCTCGTTTCGTTTTACGACCAGATCCAGAGCCAGAAAAAATATCTGGCGGTTCATGCCGCTACGTTTCTGGAGCACTTCGATCAGGAGACGAAAGAATTTCAGCATGCCTTGGCGCAACAGTACGGCAAGGAGTCCTCGCTGCAGGGACAGCAGTTGCTTAAAGAGGCGGAGCGCTTGCAACAGCAGCAGATCGCGCTCTTCCATGCGCAGTTGTCTCCGGCGGCGCCGGAATCGGAGTACAGCGCGACATACTATGATGTGCGCATGGAGGCGATCGCGGATCGCATGGCGTCGACGTTACAGGGTTATATCGGGCTCCATGAGGCGAGGATCAGCGTCGGACTGAACGAAGCGCGCGCCAGCTCCATCGAGGCCGAGGCGGTGACGCAACAACTCGTGTTGGTCGCCTTGCTGTTTGGACTGGGTCTTGCGACGATCGCCAGTTACAATATTTTGCGGCCCCTGCGCAGGCTTCAGGCTCATATCGAGCAGATCGGACAGGGCCATTTTCCCGCTTCCCTGAAAATTCGCGCGCCGAGCGAACTGCGCGAGTTGGGCGAGACCGTCAATTGGATGGGGAAACAGCTTCAGCAACTCGATGATATCAAAAGCGAGTTCCTGGCTCATGTCTCGCACGAATTGCGGACGCCCATGGCCTCGATCCAGGAAGGCACACATTTATTATTGGACGGGATTCCGGGTCCTCTGACGCAGGATCAACGCACGACCTTGCGGATTATGGCCGACAGCAGCCGCCGTCTCATGCATTTGATCTCCACGATTCTGGATCTGTCGAAAATGGAAGCGGGGATGATGGAGTATCGGTTCACGCCGACCGATCTCAAGAAAGTCGCCGAGGTGTCGGTCAATAAGATCAGGCTGCTGGCCGATGCCAAGCATGTGCAGTTGCTTGTCGAAGCGCCGAGCGAGCGTCATTGGGTGAAGGCCGATGGAGCGCGGATCGAACAGGTGCTTGATAATGTGCTGTCCAACGGTTTGAAGTTCAGCCCGGAAGGGGCCGTCGTCAAACTCTGCATGACCCCGAATATTCAAGAGGGGCTTCTCTATGTCTCGGTATCGGACGCGGGGCCCGGCATCCCGGCCCAGGAACTCCCTCATATCTTTGATCGTTTCTATCAGGGCCGGACTAAAGCCAAACGGGCCGCCGTGGGCAGCGGGCTCGGGTTGGCCTTGGCCAAACGGGTGGTGGAAGCGCATGGCGGACGGATCTGGGTGGAGAGCGAGGTCGGAAAGGGAACCACGATCCGATTCTGTCTGTTGTTGACGCGGCCGGGGGGAAGATGATCGGGCCTCGCCTCATCCGGACCGGCGCTCTCGCCCTCCTTTTTCTGACCTGGCAAGGGGGGTGCGCCACGGTCCCGGCTCCAAGCAGCGGCCCCTATTTCATCTCGGACCCAGCGGACGCGAAATCCCTCCAGACTTTGGTCAAAAAGCAGGAGGCGCTGATCGCGAGATGCGGCCAGAAGAGCGCCTGTGACCATGTGCTGTTTATGCGCGCGTTGTCGGCGTTGTATGAAAATCAGGAATCGGCCCTACGGTATTTCGAGCGGGTGATTTCAGCAGCCCCTAAAAGCCAATTCGCATCTTCAAGTAAATTATGGATTCAGTTGCTTCAGAGCGGTACGATCCCTCCCGATCAATCGTGGTTCCAGGCGGTTGCCGGCGCGCCCGCTATTTCCCGACACGGTGTGCTTCTGAACAGGGCCACAGAACGGACGGTGCGCGATCTTCTCGATCGCGAGCTGACCATTCAGCAACTGCGATCGATTCAGGAATCCGAGTCTCAGTCGGTGGAAAGTCTGCACCGCGAACTGCAAGAACAAGAGAAGAAAGTGGAAGCGTTGAGCTCGAAGCGTGAAGCCAGCAAAGTGACGGTCGAGGCCGGCACGCTCCAATCATTGCAGCGCCAGCTTACCGATCGCGATCGAAAGATCGAAGAATTGACCGGCCAATTAGAGGCGCTGAAACGGATCGATCAGGAAATGAGAGAAAAAATTCGCCCGATCCGGCCGCCGTCGAACACGGCACCGGCTTTGGCTCCCGAACCCACGAAACCATAGGACCGATATGGAGCAAGAACGAATTCTAGTGGTCGATGATGACGAGGGTCTGCTGCACCTGTTGAAGATGCGCCTGTCCGCCATGGGGTTCATCGTGACACCCTGCACGACGGGACAGGACGCCTTGAATGCCGCCAAACGGGAGACGTTCGACATCGCCATCACAGATCTTCGTTTACGTGGAGAGGACGGACTGGAGGTCACGGAAGACCTCTTGCGGACGCAACCGGGACTGCCGGTCATCATTCTCACGGCTCACGGCAGTATTCCGAACGCCGTCGAAGCGATGCAGCGGGGTGCCTTCGGTTATCTGACGAAGCCATTTGACGATGGCGAGTTGAAGGCCGCCATCGACAAGGGGCTGGACCAGCAGCGGATGAGTCGCGAGATTCAGCGGCTGAAGTCTCTGGTGAAGGAGCTCTACGGGTTGGAAAATGTGGTCGCCCGCAGCCCGACGATGCAGCGGTTGTTTCAGAAAATCGCCCAGGTCGCCGACTCCGACGCCACGATTCTGCTGACCGGTGAAACGGGGACGGGGAAAGAGGTGTTGGCCCGGGTGATTCATACCAACAGCCGCCGGGCCAAAAACCCGTTCGTGGCTTTGAATTGCGCGGCTATCCCGGATGCATTATTCGAAAGTGAGCTGTTTGGACATGTGCGAGGCGCCTTCACCAGCGCAGTGGCCACCAAACGTGGATTCTTCCAGAGCGCCAACGGCGGGACCCTATTTCTGGATGAGATCGCCGAACTCCCGCTGTCCATGCAAGTCAAGCTGCTCCGAGCCGTGCAGGAACGGGAAGTGCGGGAAGTGGGGGCCGATTATGTGACCAAGGTGGATGTGCGCATCATTGCCGCCACGAACAAGGACCTCGCCGATGCGGTCAAAGCGGGGACATTCCGGCATGATTTGTACTATCGCATTTCCGTCGTTCCCCTGACCGTTCCGCCCCTTCGCGAACGGAAAGACGACATTCCGCTGCTGGGGCAGCATTTTCTGAAGCACAGCGCGATACGGGCCAATAAAGACGTCCGCGGCTTCACCGCGGCCGCCATGCATCGGTTGATGGTGTATCCGTGGCCGGGCAACGTACGAGAGCTCGAAAACGCCATAGAAAAGGCCGTGGTCATGACTCGGCAGGATCTGATTTCCCCCGACCTTCTTCCCACCGTCTGTGTCGCGCCCGATATGGCTATGAAGCCGTTGACCGAAGCCAAAGAGGAATTCGAACGGACGTATCTACGAAACCTGCTCCAAATGACGGGTGGCAATATTTCCAGGGCCGCGCAATTTGCCGGACGTTATCGCGCCGATTTCTACAAAATGTTGAAGAAGTACGGTCTGCATCCGTCGTCATTGAGAGGAAAGACGGAGACGGGCATGGGAGAAATCACCGAAGAGGATTTGAGAGAAGTCTGAGGATCTGTCGTGATCTGATCCTGTGAGTGCCGCCATGAGATCTCCATCGGCGTATCACGTTGGTCCAGTTCCGCATTGCTAGTCACCGCTTGCTCCAACCACCACGATCGCTTCAGTCCAAACCGCCTGTTTGCCCGCAATTCTGGATCTACCGCGAACGAAGCTCTCCAGTCTGATTTGCTCTTCCACCGAGGTACGGATGAATTCGAGCCCGACTCGATTGCCGTCTACCCACCGGACTGCGGCCAGCGGTACGTGAAGCGGAGTTTGTAAGTCGGGGAGAAACAGGCGAAGCTGGACATAATCACCGGACTTCAAGGTGGCTGCGCTCTCAAGGAGGCAGCCGGGCAGGGAGACATCGACGATACGACCTTCTCCGACTCCGCCGTCTCCTGCGAAAATCACCGAGCAAGCGACCGAGATCCTCTGGCTATATCGAGTGTTCATGCCCGCCTCCATGCCTTGTCCCATAGAAAATGTCCTCATCCGATCGATTGATGGCCGGATATTAGCCGATTCACCGGCAGGCTATGTAGACCCTGAAAAGGGTAACTCCAATGAGGGCATCGGAGCGCGATAGGTCGAAGAACGACGGGCGGCCGGTCTGGGAGGGAACATATTCGCGGAGATCTCGATGTGAGCGATCTGAATGGGTCGGTGAAACGGTGGAACGCAGAGTGCGATTTCGATCACGCAGTCAAGGGTCCAGTCGTCCTGTGCACATCATAGAAGTACCAATAGAAATTAGGGAGGTCATCGCTTGTGAGGCCTAGATCGACTGCCTTGTTGATCTGGCCTCGAAGCAGGGCCCATTCCGCTGCCTTCCAGGCTAATTCGTCGGCCCCTATATGATGGCTATTGAAAAGCCCAATAGCCGGGCTCGACAGGATGACGGTCAGAGTCAAACCGGAAACATCATAAGCAAAGACATATTGAAACCCGCCCCGAAACACGAGGTGCATTTTGGGGCCGGCTGTCTTGCCCGTATGAGTGCACCTGGTGCAATGCCATTCCAGTAATCGATTGGAATCGGCGCTTCGGTTGTGTGTGGCAGGGACCATGGGGTAACGGGCTGGACAACAGGGACATTTGGGAACAGTGATGCTGCGCTGCGAGGCTGGTTTCGTCATAGCGTTCCTTGTCATTGCACGGATGAATCTCTACCCTCGGTATAGCAAGTGTAGCAAATGCATGGATGATTCATGGTCGGACCGTATGATTTTGGGGCTTCATCGAGAGAGGTGCGTCTTTTCGAGGGGGCGAGCTTGACCGCCACGGGATTCCTTGTTATAAAAATGATTGGTTGAGGAAGGTTCGGTAGGGAGAACGGCGTCGTTCTCTTTCCGGAACCAGCTGAGGACAACGACGTCCTTTTGGCTCATTGGAGAAGCCGGAAGGGCGTTTTTTTATGCTTCAGCTGGCGCCACGGGGAGGACGACACATGATTCACCGAATCATCACGATCATGATAGCGGGGGTTCTCTTGAGCGGCTGTACCGCCGCTTATGTTGATGACGGATTGGTGAAAGAGGCTTTGCTGGAGCGGGAAACCGCCTCGATTCGATTGGCGAAAGCCATCACTCGGTACTGTGCGGCGAGCACCGATACACTCGAATCCAGGCACAATTGTATTGTTGAACAACGACTTCTATCGGTTCAGCGCGAACAGGTCGATCTTGCACTGAAGACGCCGGGCCATTCCATCGGTCTCAAAGAATCGCTGACGCCTCCGGCCCTACGGCCATAGTTCTTAACATGATCATTCGAGGCTCAGCCTCCAAAATTGGCGCGATTCCCTCGTTCTCTTGGCCGTGGCTTAATTGATGACGTTGTGAGGCATCTGCCTTCTGTACTGCCGAGCCAGCTCGTCCGCCTGTTCCGCTTCCGACCAGTACTGCGATGCTAGGTCGCGATGGCGTTTCACTTGTTCGGCATCCTGTCCGAACTCCCTGGACTTCGCCTCCGCCTCAATCTCGTATCGTTGGGCGAGCGCGCTGAATTCCGCGGCTTGCTGACGGTATTGGAACTCCGTGGATCTCAAGCACTCGTAGTTCGTGCCGCACGCAGTTGTGACGGGAGTAGTAGTTTGTGCCGCGCATCCCGCACCCAATACTCCGATGATGAGGATGACACAATTTCGCAGGGAGAAGTGTGACCGTTTCATCATGCCCTCCTTTTTGATGAGGCTCCTCGTCGTCTACTGATTCATTCTACTGCGAGAAATGCTTTTCGAACAGCTCATCGATCCGGCGCTGATTTCCCGGCGGCGCCCGATCGGTTGCCCACACGATTCATATAAGAGTAGGAGATGTATAACCATGCACACTTACAATCTTCGACGATATGCCTGGCTGCTGCTCATGCTGACCGGATGCGCGTTAATTCAAAGTGAAGAGGTGGCCTATCTGAAGGACGCCAAGATGCGCCATGCCACCCAAGCCGAAGTCAAACAACGCTTGGGTGCCCCCAAAATGGTCGGTCCCCTATCGACCGGCGAAACTGCGTGGCGATACCAAATCTGGACTAACACCGGCGGAGATCTCAACGGTCCGGGAAGAAGCTACTGCGATCAGTACGACTTGCGGTTTGATGGCGACAACATGCTGCGCGATTGGACTCACGGAGCTTGTTGAACAAGTAGGAGACGGAGTTGTCTCGGTGCCGCTTCATTCGCGAGCAAAGACGGCTCGGCGCGCTGGATGGGCCCCGCCTCCCTTCCGTTTTTCCAACCGGTTGTTCTCACATCCGGGTAGAAGCTTCCCGTCTGGGGAACCAGTCGGTCCTGCCGTCTCTCCCGTATTCAAAATCCCGTACTCCGCTCACGCGCCATCTCGATTTACTGAGTCATACAGGCGTATGCTGGGTTGGAGCCAATGGGCGTCACGCCATAAGCAGAAAAAACAATGGAGGGCGCAATCATGAACACAAGAGGCTTTTGGTTGGGACTCGCCGTTGGAACCATCACCACCTGCATACTCGGTCAGTGGGGATTCTCCGCGGCGAGCAAGGAGACGAATCCGTCCAGAGGCATAGCCCCCGAAGTTGTCGCCGAATACATACACAGCGTGGTCCAGGCGGAACGAACGTTCTACACGACCGAGGTTGTGGAGCGGATGCAGACACGGGGCATTATCTACGCCTCGGAACACTGGAGGGAGAATGGAGACCTTCCTTTACCCGCTCAATTTTTGCTTGAAACAGGGCGCCTCGTGGCCGAAGAAGAGCATGGAGTTCAATTCCGGCTGATCAGCAATTGGGCCATCAATAAAAGGAATAGTCCAACAACCGAGTTCGAGCGGACCGCGCTTGCGAAGATCCTCGTGAATACCGATCGTCCTCATATGGGTATCACAACCGATGGCAAGACCCGCGTCTTCAAAGCACTTTATCCCGATAAGGCTCTGTCTCAACGGTGCGCCGATTGTCACAATGTGCACCCCAAAAGCCCAAAACGGAATTTCAAAGAGGGTGACGTGATGGGTGGGATTCTTCTTACGATTCCACTCCCTCAGTAGGAAAAGCCGCTCTTCACGATCAGTTTCATCAGGTCGTTCGATGATTCGGGGGGCCGAGGCCTGCGCGAAACGGCCAATAAGCATTTACGAGGGTGTCCTCCCGTCGCCAAGGGTATGTGTAAGGGCTCCGGGTCGGCAAGCAGCAAGACAAGAAGAATCTCTGGAGGAGCTATTCGCCGGTGTTAATCACGATACGGCGCTGAAGAGCCGGCGGCCCACACGAAGCGGCAAATAAGAATATACGTGAGAGTTTTATCCATCGCCAAAAACACTGATAGGGGCCGGGTCAGGTAAAGCAGGATATGGAGCTGGCGAGAGGAATCGAACCTCCAACCGGCGGTTTACAAAACCGCTGCTCTGCCGATTGAGCTACGCCAGCCCGGTCGCCGTTGCGATGAGGAGGTAAATCGAGCGAAACCCTATCAACTCTGGTCCGAGAGTGTCAAGCAAACCGCTCTCCTCTCGTGGCTTCTATGCATTTGCCGCTTGAAGATGAAACGTGTTCTGACCGTGGCTTCGTGGATTGTGGAGGAGGTTCCTCTCTCCGGCACATGTCATGAGGAGATGAGGCCGCGCGGCTGGGTGTCACGCTTCCGTTCAAATATAGCGCGCCGACGTACAGACGAACATCCTCCCGCCGATTCTCTGATTCACCACGTTGGTCCTCGCCCGTGAACGACACATCCGATGCGTTCTCTACAGGCCCGCACCGACTCGACCATGGCTTTGTGCGCTACCGAATCCCCGGCGAGGAACCCCCGAGTATCCCACCATTCAGCAATGGCCGGAGTAGGTAAGATCCATTCTTCCGGACCCGGCGAGAAAGCCTTCGCGCGGCTCATTACTTAAATACCAGAAGCCTGCCAAGAACGAGGTTTTTCTTGAATAGACAGCGCGCTACCAAGTAAGCTTTTTTCCTCAGCATCCTTTCACCAACGTCCACCGAGGAGCTGTATGACTCAACCCCATGTTCTGGTTATCGACGATGATACGGCAGTTCGTGAAGTGCTCATCGCTACGCTGCTCAACGACGGCTATCAGGCGACGGGGGTGGCGGACGGCATGGCCGGGATTCAGGCGATCCAGGAACAGCCGGTCCACATTGTTCTTACCGATTTGCACATGCCCGGCATCGACGGGTTGGAAGTCATCGACCGCATCTCCAAACTCGATTCGAAGATCATCACGATCGTCATGACCGGCTACGGGACGGTCGACTATGCAGTCCGAACAATGAAAGCCGGCGCCTTCGATTTCATCACCAAACCGTTCGGGCCGGACACCGTCTCTCTCGTCGTCAAACGGGCCCTCGAGGTCCAGAAGCTCAAACAGGAAAACCACTTATTGCGAAAGGCGGTCCGCGAGCAGTATCGGTTTGAGCATTTGGTCGGAACGAGCGCGCCGATGCGGCGGGTGCTCGACTTCGTCGAGAAGGTCGCCGACAGCGAAAGCACCGTCCTGATCCAGGGAGAAAGCGGAACCGGCAAGGAACTCATCGCGCGGATGCTTCATTTCAACAGCATGAGGCGCGATCGCCCCCTCGTGCCGGTCAATTGCGGCGCGATCCCGGAAAATCTCCTCGAATCCGAGCTGTTCGGCCATGAAAAAGGAGCGTTCACGGGCGCCGCCCATACGCGCCTCGGCCGTTTCGAACTCGCGCACGGCGGGACGCTGTTTCTGGACGAGATCGGTGAAATGCCGCTTCCGCTCCAGGTGAAACTCCTTCGCGCCGTCCAGGAACGCTGTTTCGAACGGGTCGGGGGGAATAAAACCATCCATGTGGATGTCCGGATTATCGCCGCCACCAATCAAAATCTGGAGCAGGCGGTCGCCGAGCGCCGGTTCCGACAAGATCTGTATTACCGGCTTCATGTGATTCCGATCGAGGTGCCGGCGCTTCGGGAGCGCCGCAACGATATTCCGCTGCTGGTGAACCATTTCATCGATCGCCTGAACGAGCAGCGTAAAACCGAGATTGCAGGGGTCGAGAGCGAAGCGCTGGCTCGGTTGACGGACTATGAGTGGCCCGGCAATATTCGGGAATTGGAAAACTTGGTTGAACGGGCCGTGGTGCTCAAGAAGAAAGGCTGGATCACAGTCGCCGACCTGCCGGATCGAATGGCGAAGGCCCCAGCCGCCTCGCCGGCCGACGTTCCGGACCACTTCATACGTTTCAGCGAGGACGGCATCAATCTCACGAAAGAGCTGGAACAGTATGAAAATCGGCTGATCGGGGAAGCGCTTCGGAAAGCCAACGGTGTGACCAGCAAGGCCGCCCAACTCCTGCAGTTGAATCGGACCACATTAGTCGAAAAGCTGAAACGCAAAGGGTTCGATGCCAAGAGCCATGGGGAAACGATGCAGAATTGAGTCGAGCCGTTCTTCTCTTTCCGTCAAATCGTTGACCGCTTTTCTTCAGCGCTGTTGGGGTTCCTGACGAGCCTCCCTCCATCCGAGGCGTGAATCCGCTGCTTTGCGCCGTCTTTGACGATTCAGTCCCTACAGGCAAGAGGCACAAGACTTGCTCAGGTCTTGTTTGCCGTGCAAATTTTTCCCCTGCGTCGCACAATTCTTCCGCTGCTCCTGATTCTGCTGATCATCGGGATCTGGTCGGCCGATCAGGCCGGAGCCATCACACCGGATACGCCGTTCAGATGGCAAGCGGCTCTTCCGCCGGAAGTCCCGGAGCCGGCATCCCTTATTCAGACACTTCTCCCTGACGGTGGACCGCGGTTTGAACGCCCGCAAGGCGATCCCGCCATGGAAGGGTTTGAGCAGGGAGTCGCGGCTTATGAACAAAGAGACATCGCCAAAGCCGCCGCGCGGTTTGAGGCGTTCCTTCACGCGCACCCTCAGCATGAGGCGGCGCCCGCCGCGCGCGCCTTCCTTGTCGAATCGCTCTTGCTGGCACCGTCCGAGCGACCGCGGCGGATGGAAGCGATCGAGGCCTATCGATTATTGAGCCGCGACCCCGGCGCGCCGAACAATGTGAAACGCGCGCTCTGGCGCATAGCGGACCTCTATCGAGAATTGGGCTGGTACCAGGAATCGGAGATCGCCTATCAACAGGCGCTCGGTCGAGCCGACGTCGATTCCTATGACGCGAGCCGGGCATTGGTCGGACTCGGTTTTACCCTGTTAGGAATGAGAAAGTGGACGGATGCCCAGAAGACATTTGACTTGGCGCGAAAACATACGACCGATCCGCATGTGCTTCTGCATGCGGCGATCGGCGCGGGTCATGCCCTCTACCGGCAGGGACGGATCGCAGAAGCAGATGCGTCGTATGCAGCCTCATATGAGCGATGGGGAAGCGGGTTTCGCCGCCAGCCCTACGGCTTGATTCGCTATGCCGCCACCTCCTTGCGCCTGAAACGCACACAGATTGCCCGCCGGCTGCTGATGCAATTTTATAATCTCTATCCTTCCAGACCGGAAGCCCCCGACGCGCTGTTGCAGGTCGCCGATAGTTACCGGCATGCGGGCCAAGCAGGGGAGGCCGGGCTCTTCTACGCCGCCGTCGCGGCGCGATATCCCGAAACCGACGCCGGCACGATCGCCCGCATTCGATTGATCCGGCTCTCGGCGGAGCGCGGCGATGAAGCGACCACGCACGATCTGCCCCGCACGCTGGTCCGGTCGATATTTCTGAACTTGCCGCTCGAACAAGCGGACCCTGGTCACCCGGCGCAGGTTCTCCAGGACATTGCCGCGCGGCATGCTGAATCCGAGATCGGAAGCGAGGCCTTGTTTCGGCTCGGCGAATTGGAGGAGCAGGCAGGAAACAGAGAAGAGGCATTGGCCGTCTATGGGCGGGTCGCCGCACGAGCGGGCCGCTTTGGGGAAGATCCGTGGCCGGATCTCGCCGGCGCTCGTCTCATGGTCCTGCTTCAGCCTTCTCTCGAAGCGGCCGTCGAGGCCAAGGATGATCTGGCCGCCGTCATAGTGTTCCACCGGCATGGACCGCAAGCCGATCGTCTCTATGCCGGCCATCGACTTCTTCCGGCCGTGGCCGATGCGCATGCGCGGCTCGGATTTTCCATCGAAGGCGCCCGCCTGTATCAATCGATCATTCGGAATCCGCAATCGAACGCGTTTCTCGAACCGGCCCTGATCGGATTGGGAGCCTGTTATTTAGACCAAGATGATCCTCAGGCGGCGCAGCGGGTTTTTGAGCGGTATCGTCTGCAATTTCCCGTCGGCCGGTATGCGACCGACGCATTTCTCCTACTGTTGACCTCGATGTCCCGGCAAGGGGCGCAGAAGAGTGTGGTCCGAGTCGGGCGGCAATGGCTGCGGACTCATGGTCGCGATGACGCGCGCAAGCATGTGCTGGCACAAATCGGCATGGCGCTGATGGAGCTTCAGCGGCCGGATGAAGCCCGGCGTGCGTTGGAGGAGGCCTATCGACTCGGAGGACTCACGACGGCCGAGCTGCTGGCCAGGTATGGCGACCTACTCACCAAGGCAAATCGGCATCAGCAGGCCATCGCGTTGTACCGCCAAAGTCTGGCTGCCGGGCCGGATCGGGAATTAGCCGGATGGGAACAGGTTCAAATCGGACGGAATTTTCGGGACGCCCGCCGGCCCGAGCAGGCTCGAGCATCTCTGGCGGAAATCAGCGCGGAGGAAAATCCATTGTTGTGGCGGGTGGCGACGGCCTTGGCGGAGGATCTGGGCCGGACCTCCCAGGTGGAACGGAGCCGCCCATGACCTCGTCGCCCGCTGAAGCCGATCCGACCAACGGAGCCCTGCTGGCCCGTGCTTTTCAAGATTTCGATCAAGCGGCTTGTGTGTTGCAACAGTCTTACGCGGCGTTGACGACGCGCCTCCGTGAACTGGATCTCGAACTGGCGCAGAGCAATGCCACCCTGCGGAAGCACCTGAAGGAAACAGAAGAGATGCGGGCGCATCTCACCGCGATCCTGGAATCGGTGGACACCGGAATCCTCGTAACCGATCGCGACGGGACGGTGACCCGCTGCAATGCCGCGGTGGAGCAGATGCTCGGCATGCCTCGGGCCTCCTTGGAAGGCCGAGCCGCTCACGACATTCTGCGTGACGCGAATATGGATCGCCGCGAATATCCGCTGGTGGTCCACGGCGGAATCGCCGTGTCCATGGCGCAGACTCAACTGTCCGACCCCGCCGGCCATGCCATCGGCAGCCTGCATCTTTTCCACGACGTGACAAAGGTGCGCCATCTGGAGGAACGGCTTCAACGCCGCAACCGGCTGGCCGCCATGGGAGAAATGGTCGGTTGTATTGCCCATGAGATCCGCAATCCCCTCGGCAGCGTCGAACTGTTCGCATCGATGTTGCGGAAGGATCTGCATGACCAGCCCCGGCTGCGGAGTTATGCCGAGCACATTTCCGTGGCGGTGCAAGCGATGGACCGGTTGCTGTCCAATTTGCTCCTGTACATGAAACCCGATCGGTCGCAGGCCGCCCGGCATGAGGTGGAGCCGTTGGTGCAAGAGGCGCTGGCATTGGCGGCCCACGCCTTATCGTCCGCGTCCATCGAGGTGCGGTTCGATTCGGATCGGCTGGTGTCGGGCCTCTGGTGCGATGCGGCGCAGATCAAACAAGTGCTCTTGAACCTCATTCTGAATGCGGCGCAAGCCATGCCGCAGGGCGGCCTTTTGACGATCACCGCACGGGCCGATGGCGGGCGCCGCCAGGCCGACGCGCAGACGATTCGCCTGACCGTGCGGGACACGGGTCCCGGTATCCCGCCGGAACACCAATCACGCATCTTTGATCCCTTTTTCACGACCAAAGAAGAGGGAACCGGATTGGGACTCGCCATCGTGCATGCCTTGGTCGAGGCCCATCATGGCCGTATCGATGTCGAAAGCGTCCTCGGTCAGGGGACGGCGTTCATCGTCACCTTGCCGGGCCAACCCGGTGCGTCCTGCGAGCATGCCCGTGATGAGATGGAGCAGGCGCTGCCTGTCGGAGAGGAGCAACGATCATGAGTGTCCAGGCTACAATCCATGAATCCATTCCGGCGCAAGAAGACACCCGCCTCATCCTCGTGGTGGACGATGAACCGTCCATGCGGACCGCGCTGTCCGAGACCGTGCGGCGGATGGGACATCGGGTGAAGACCGCGCTCGACGGCGCCGAAGCGATCGAGCAGGTGGAACGGCTCAAACCATGGCTGGTGCTCACTGATCTCAAGATGCCGCGACTCGGCGGCTTGGAACTGGTGAAGGAGATCAAACAGAAATCGCCCGCGAGCCTCGTGGTGTTGATGACGGCCTATGGCACGGTTGAAACGGCCGTGGAGGCGATGAAATGCGGCGCGAACGATTATATTTTGAAACCGTTTTCGACCGACTTGCTGGAGCGCATCATCGGCAATCTGGTCCAGGCGGCCGGGTCGGATGACGAGGACCTGCCTGTCACGCCGGAAGCCCGGCCGATTCTGACGCAGGATCCGGGCATGATCCGGCTGTTGACGACATTGGAAGGGGTCGCGGCCAGTCAAGCCACGGTGCTGATCAGCGGCGAGAGCGGGACCGGAAAAGAATTGCTGGCGCGATTCATCCATAGCCGAAGCCCCCGCGCCCACCGGCCGTTCGTCGCGCTCAACTGCGCGGCTCTGCCGGATAGCCTGCTGGAAAGCGAGCTATTCGGGCACGAGCGGGGCGCGTTCACCGGCGCCGTGCAAAAAAAACTTGGAAAATTTGAGATGGCTCATACGGGGACCTTGTTTCTGGATGAAATCAGCGAGATGAATCTGGGGTTGCAGGCCAAGTTGCTGCGGGTGTTGCAGGAGCGGGAGGTGGATCGTATCGGGGGGCGGGAACCGGTGCCGGTCAATATTCGCGTCATTGCCACCACCAATCGATCCCTTTACCACGAAGTCGCCCAGGGACGGTTTCGAGAGGACCTGTTCTACCGCCTCAATGTGTTCCCGATTACCGTCCCGCCGCTGCGCGAACGGACCGGCGATGTCGCGTTGCTCGCGCGCCACTTCGTGAAAGCGGCCGCCCAACGAAACGGCCTGCCGGTTCCGACCCTCTCCAATCAGGCCATCGTGGAGCTTTCGGCTCGGCCGTGGAAAGGCAATGTTCGGGAACTGGAAAATGTGATCGAACGGGCGACTCTTTTGGCCAACGGCGCCGTGATTGATCCGGACCACATGGCGGCCGAAGGCGTACCGATTCAGAAAGATCTGCCGCCGGATGTTCCGGCAGAACGGCCGCCGATGAATTCCCCCTATGGGTCGCTGTGGGAAATGGAACGTGATCTGATCTTCAAGACGCTCGCGCGGGTGAAGGATAACCGCACTCATGCGGCGAAGGAACTCGGCATCAGCATCCGGACGCTTCGAAACAAACTTCGCGAGTATCGTGACATGGGATATCAGGTTGGAGCGGATCCGGTATGAGGTGCGCGACGCGCAGACCGGCCAGTTGGTGATCGGCAAGAATTGCCGGGTGAGGAATATTGTGCCCGGCTGGCTATGGAGAGTGGTCCGAATGACGGCTGAACCAAGCGGATCTCCTTCGACGACCGGTACGGTGATTGCACCCATCGACCGGTGTACGCCGGCAAACAGAAGAGAGGGAACATGACCATCTTCGACAAGACCATGCGGCTGCTCGAGCGGACCTTGGATCTGCGCAGCGCCAGACAACGAATCATCGCCTCCAACATCGCCAACGAGGAAACGCCTCGCTACCGCGCCGCTGATCTGAATTTCGTCGATGCGCTCGCCTCCGCCACGCGCGGCCGCGCGCCGGTCGCATTGGCGGCAACCAATGGAAGCCATTTCGGCGTGAAAGGCGACTCAATTCAACGGGTGGTCGGACGAGTCGAGGAAACGCCGGCCGGCGATGTGCCGCTCGATGCGAATACCGTGAACCTCGAACTGGAAATGGCCAAGATGTCGGACAATGCCATGCACTACAACACGACGGCGACGATCATGGCGATGCGCTTGCGTGGGATCCTCAACGCCATCCGCGAAGGCCGATGAACGTATGGCAAGTGCGATTCATGATCTGTGATTGTGTGATTTAGATGACCTTGCCGGATCACCAAATCACCAAGTCGTACTGTGAATGTATGAAGAGCAAAGAAGTGCAAAGCGAGTAACGATCGTGGCATAGGGAAAAAGGAGAACCACCATGGATATGACCGACAGTATTGCCGTTTCGGTGTCCGCCCTCGATGCCCAGCGGCATCGTTTAAATGTCATCGCCAGCAATCTGGCCAATGCGCAATCGACGCGCACGCCGGCAGGCGGCCCTTATCGGCGGCGGGATGTGGTCTTCCAAACGGCGCCGGCTGCCGGCCAGTTCCAACAGGCCTTGCGCCACGCGACGAACGGGCTGCATGCGCATGCCTTGGACGGCGTGAAAGTCTCGAAGGTCGTGGAGGACCATAAACCGGGGCAAGTCGTGTACAACCCCCGGCATCCCGATGCCGACCAGAAGGGATTTGTCACGATGCCGAACATCAACGTTATGGAAGAGATGGTCAATATGATCGGAGCGTCGCGCGCGTATGAAGCCAATGTGCAGGCCATCAACGCCACCCGCAGCATGTGGAACCGCGCGCTTGAAATCGGGAGATAATCATGGAGAAGCTCGCGTCACTGACTTCCGGTCTCCCCCTTATCGCCGAACCATCGCCCCTCGGCACATCCGTATCGACCCAGACCGCAGGCGCGGAGTTTCAAGGCGCGCTGAAGGACGCCATCGCGTCGATCAACGAGGTTCAGCAAGGCGCGAGCCAAGCCGTCGACGCGCTCGCAACCGGCCAATCCCAGAACATCCACCAGGCGATGATTGCGCTCCAGCAGGCCGATATCTCGTTTCAATTGATGATGGCGATCCGCAACAAGCTCGTGTCGGCTTACGAAGAGATTCAACGGATGCAAATCTAAGCGGGCCCGGATAAGGGCGCCGTAACGAATCGGATCATTCATGCTTCCCAACTTCAGCCAGTTCACGATCAGTCAACGGATGATCATCCTCGTGGCCTTGGCCGGCTCGATCGCGGGCTTGGTCGCCGTCGGCCTCTGGACGCAACAACCGGACATGCAGGTGCTGTTCTCCAATCTGGCCCCGGACGATGCCGGCGCGATCGTCGATAAACTGAAGGACGCCAAGGTGCCCTATGAGACCTCAGGCGGGGGGACGACAATCCTGGTGCCGAGCGCTCAGGTGCACGACATGCGGCTCCAACTCGCGGGACAGGGGCTGCCTCATGGCGGAGGCGTCGGCTTCGAGATCTTCGATCGTTCCACACTCGGCATGTCGGAATTTGTGCAGAAGCTGAACTATCGGCGCGCGTTGCAGGGAGAACTGGCCCGGACGATTGCGCAGATGCCGGAGGTCGAGCGGGCGCGGGTGCATCTCGCGATGCCGGAACGCCGGTTGTTTGCCACCGAACAGGATCGGGCGCGGGCGTCGGTCGTCCTATCGCTTCGCGGCAGCCAAACGCTCGGCAAGGCGCAGGTGCAAGGCGTCATTCATTTGGTGTCGAGCAGCGTGGAAGGGCTCCAGGCCAGAGATGTGACCGTGGTCGATGGACACGGGCAGTTGCTGTCCAATTCCTCGAGCGATGAGACCGCCGGGTTGACCGGGTCCCAATTGGAATATCAGCGCACGGTCGAAAAGGACATCGAAGGGCGGATTCAATCCATGCTGGAGCGAATCGTCGGCGCCAATAAAGCCGTCGTGCGTGTGTCGAGCTTATTGGACTTCCGCAAAGTCGAGACGACCGAGGAGCGATTCGATCCGAATGGGCAAGTCGTCCGGAGCGAGCAGCGCGGCCAGGAGAAGGCAAGCGGCGTCAACGGCACGTCCGGAGGCGTGCCCGGCGTCGAATCGAACGTGCCGCCCGGGTCCGACGTCGAGGCCGGGCAGACCAGCTCGACCAGCAATCAGACGAAGAACGAAACGGTCAACTATGAAATCAGCCGGACAGTGTCGCGCATCGTCGAGCCGATCGGCACGGTGAAACAACTCTCGGTCGCGGTCTTGGTCGACGGCACCTACGAGGCGGTCAAGGCAGCGGAAGGTGACAAGGCCGTCGCCGAAGCGCCGAAGAAATATACTCCCCGCACGGACGAGGAGATGAAGCGGATCGAGGAGATTGTGAAGAAGGCGATGGGCTATTCGACCGATCGGCAAGATCAAGTGGAAGTGGTCAATATTCAATTCGGCTTTGGAGCCGAAGAGCCGGCCGGCGCAGCGTCCGAATCGACCATCGAATCCTCGCGGGCCTGGTTGCCGTACCTGCGCTATGCCGTCGGTGGCATTCTGTTCGCGCTCTTATTGTTCTTTGTCGTCCGGCCGCTGATGACGATGCTGGTCACGGCAAGTCCGGTCGGCGCGGCGAATGACGCCGGGCCCGCGCTTCCTGCCTCGGTCGGCCAAGTTGAAGCGGCCCTTGCGGGCAAGCAACCGGCTCAGATCGTCGATATGGCCAGAAATAACCCGGCCGCTACGGCGGTCGTCGTGAAGCAGTGGCTGAAAAGTAATGCGTAGCGCGCTCGTGAAGGAGTCTGTCTCGGCAGGCTCGGGGGTGAGCGGGTGAGACTTGGGCAGAAGGGCGCGTCTCGGCGCGCCCGGGGTGGGCGGGTGAGACTTGGGCAGAAGGGCGCGTCTCGGCGCGCCCGGGGTGGACGGGTGAGACTTGGGCAGAAGGGCGCGTCTCGGCGCGCCCGGGGTGGGCGGGTAAGACTGTCGGCAAATCAATTCTCACTTTGCTGCGACGGGGTACGATCAACGAGATGGCCAAACATCTGACCGGAGAACAAAAAGCCGCGATCCTCTTGCGCGCGATCGGTGAAGATGCCGCCGCTCAGGTCATGAAGGCATTGGATCCGAAAGATATTCGCAAGCTCGGCTCCTATATGAAAGATACGGCGCACATCACCAAGGACGAGGAGTCGTCGGTGATGGAAGAATTCGAGAAGGCCAGCGCCAATGGGGAAGTCCAGTTCGAAAGCAAAGAATACATGAAAACGATCCTGGTCAAGGCCTTAGGGTCGGACAAGGCGACCCGCCTGCTTGAATCCCTCAACACCAAGACCTATCCGGGCATCGATGCGTTGAAGTGGATCGATCCGAAGACCGTGGCGCAGCTGCTGCGGGTCGAGCATCCACAGACCATCGCCGTCTGCCTGGCGCATATCGAGCCGGACCAGGCGAGCGTGGTCGTGGGAGCGCTGCCCGAAGCGTTGCGCGCGGATGTTGCGCTGCGGCTGGCGACGATGCAGGAAGTCCAGCCGGAGGTGCTCCAGGAATTGAGCGACAGTTTGCAAGAGTCGCTGCAATCCACCGCCGGGGGCTCCAGCATGAATGTCGGAGGCGCCGAACTGATGGCGAATATCCTGACCCGGCTGGACAAGGCCACGGAAGGGGGCATCATGGCGAAGCTGTCGGAGCGGGACCAGGCGTTAGCCGACAGCATCCGGGCCCTCATGTTCGTGTTCGATGATCTGATCAAGCTGGATGATCGCGGCATTCAAGAGTTGATGAAAGAGATCAGCAAGGAGGATTTGCCGATCGCTTTGCGCGGAGGCAGTCCGGAAGTGAAAGAGAAATTCCTCAAGAATATGTCGAGCCGCGCATCCCAGATGCTCAAGGAGGACATGGAGGCCCGCGGCCCCGTCAAGATCAGCGACGTCGAGAAGGCTCAGCAGAATATCCTCAAGATTTGCCGCAAGCTGGAGGAAGAAGGACGCATCGTTATTGCGGGGGCCGGGGGCGAGGAGCTGTTGTGAGAATGGCAGCGCGGTCCCGCCATTCGGAGGCCGTTCGCCGTCCCGAGGAAGCTCCGGCATCGGAGCTGGAATCCAAACGTATTCTAGTCGTGGATGATGAAGAAGCGATCCGCGGGCTCTTGGCCGAGCTGCTTCACAGCTGCGGGTATCACGTGCTTCAAGCCGGGACCGCCCAAGAAGCCTTGGCTTGCCTGGCGGACCATCATGTGGCCCTGGTCATCATCGACGTCCAGCTTCCGGATATGGACGGCATCGCGTTGCTTCAGCGGATGTTCGAGACGGATGACGGCATGCTGGGATTAGTCATGACCGGCTACGGCAATGTCGAGGTCGCCGTGCGCGCCATGAAAGCCGGCGCGAGCGATTTTCTGGGCAAGCCGTTTCAAACGGATTTAGTCCGGCACACGGTCACGCGCTTGATGGAACTCCATCGACTGCGGCATGAAAACTCGGTGCTGAAGCAGGCCATCATCCGATCGGGCAATATCCGACTCACTCGCCTGGCTCTCACCGATTTCGGAATGAAGGAACAAGCCGAGGACGTCACGCCGCAGGCCGAGTATCAACGGGGCCTGGTGGATGGAGAGCAGCGGGCATCCGAGCGGCTCACGTCCGCGCGCCGGCAGGAGCAGGAATTGGTGGCGGCGGTCATCGACCGATTGGAAAGCACCTGGCGCCGGTTGCACGACACGATCGAGCAGGACGTGGCATCTCTGGCGTTCGCTATTGCCCATAAAGTGCTGCGCGACGCGGTCGCCGACCGGCCCGAACTCATCGTGGCTCAAGTGCAGGCGGCGTTGGGACATGTGCAGGAACGCGGTGTGGTCAGAATTTGCGTGAATCCTCTGGATCTTCCTCAAGTCGAAGCGGCGCGGCGTGCGCTTGCGGAGCGGTCAGACGGAGCATTGAGCATCAAATTAGAGGGCGATCCTTTAATGTTGCGCGGCGGTTGCCTGGTCCACACCTCGAGCCGGCTGGTCGACGCGACGCTCGAGACCCAGTTGCTCCGCATCGGAGAAGCCCTGCGCGAGCGTGAATCCGGTGAAACTCACTGAACGGCTGGAACAGATCGAATCGATCGCGATCACGGGGCGGGTCGCCCAAGCGGTCGGCATTGTGATCGAAGGCACCGGCCCGTTTACGTCGGTCGGGGAGGTCTGCGAAGTAACGCGCGAGGACGGTCTCGGGACCGTTCCTGCCGAAGTGGTGGGCTTTCGCGATGAGCGCGTGCTGCTCATGCCGCTGAGCGACATGCACGGCATCGGGCCCGGCAGCCGCTTGATCATGCAAGGGCGCGCCGCCTCCGTGCCGGTCGGTCCGCAGGTGCTGGGGCGCATTCTGGATGGTCTGGGGCAGCCGCTGGACGGCTTGGGTCCGCTTCAAGGATCGGTGCGATACCCGATCTATGCGGCGCCGCCGAATCCGTTGCACCGGGCCCGCATCACGCAGCCGATGGATCTTGGGGTGCGATCCATCAACGCGTTGCTGACCTGCGGCTTGGGACAGAAAATCGGATTCTTCGCCGGGTCCGGTGTCGGCAAAAGCATTTTGTTGGGGATGATCAGTCGTTATACCCAGGCCGATGTCAACGTGATTGCGATGGTGGGGGAGCGAGGCCGCGAAGTGAAGGAATTTCTGGAGCGCGACCTGACGCCCGACGCGCTCAAGCGGTCGATCGTGATCGTTGCGACATCGGACCAGCCGCCGCTCGTCCGTATCCGCGGCGCGCTGATCGCCACGGCGATCGCCGAGTACTTCCGCGATTGCGGCAAGCATGTGCTGCTCATGATGGATTCGCTGACCCGCTTCGCCTATAGCCAGCGCGAGGTGGGGTTGGCCATCGGTGAGCCGCCCACGACGAAGGGGTATACGCCGTCGGTATTTTCGGCGCTGCCGAAGCTGCTGGAACGGGTCGGCACCTGCCAAGGACCCGGCACAATCACTGGGCTGTACACCGTCTTGGTGGACGGCGATGACTTGAATGATCCGATTGCGGATTCCGTCCGTTCCATTCTCGACGGCCACATCGTGCTGTCGCGGGAATTAGCGGCGCGGAATCATTTTCCGGCGATCGATATTCTTCAGAGCACGAGCCGTGTCATGCGGGACGTCGTCTCGCCCGCCCATTACGCCGCGGCCCGGCTGGTGTTCGAACGGATGGCCTTGTACCGGCGTTCAGAAGATTTGATCACGTTGGGGGCGTACAAGCCGGGGACGAGCAAAGAACTGGACAAGGCCGTGGCAGCCCATGAGGACATCAGCGCCTTTCTGCGGCAAGAGATCCGCCAGCCCGTCGCCTATGCCCGCGCCGTTGATGAACTCCTGGCCCTCGGGCAGAGGATTCAATGAACTTGTCCCGATTGCTGGCCTATCGGAGCCAGATCGAGGAGGCGCTTCACATCGAATTGGCCGCGGCGGCGCGCCGGCTGCAGGAGGCAATGGAACGATCCGCCGCCTGTGAATCGGAGGTGACCGACAAGCAGCGGCGCTATGCCGAAGCTGGACGGACCGGTTTGACGGTCGACGAGGCGCACCGCTGGTATATGGATATCGAGAGCGCCTCGGTCAAGGCGGCGAGGGCGGCCGATGCTCATGGCCGGCTGCATCGTGATTGGACAAGCGCCCAGGCTGATCTGATTGTGGCGATGCAGGAACGAAAAAAGCTCGACATTCTGATTCGGCGGCGCCTGGAAGTTCTGCAGCAAGCGCAACTCCATGAGGATCAGCGGCTCATGGACGAACAAGCGGCCCGCCGGCGCGCTTGGTACAAGGATCGGCGTGGAGCGGTGCAATCGGGGTCGGACTCCCATGGCTGACGGTTCAATCACCGGGGGCGAGCGCTCTCTCACGGCGGGAATGATCCGAACAGGATCACGGCCGACACGTGTTCTGTGTGTGCTGGTGACAGTCGGTTGGTTGTGCAGTGGTCAGGTGTTTGTGGATCAGGTCCGGGCCGAGGGGGCTCACGATCTCCCGGGTCCTGCCGTCGAGAATACTCCAAAGGCCGGACCGCCCGGCGACGGGTCCTCCTACAAGACATCCGGCCCGGAGTCTGAGGCGAAAGACGGTTCAAATGGCCTTCAAGGACCGGCGCTCACTGTTCCGGGTGAAATCATCGACATGCTCAACCAACGCAAGCGGCATCTCGATCGCCGTGAAGCTTCCTTGCGGGGCGCCGAGGAACGGCTGCGTATCCTGAAGGTCGAGCTGGAGCAGATGTTGGAAAAGTATGAGAAAGCGGCGGCCGCGCAAAAGCAGCAAGGGGAAGAACTGCAGAAACGGGATGATGAGCGGAAGCTCCGCCGGCAAAAGGAGTCGGCTGCATCGCGCGCGTTGCATCAGACCCAACTGGCGAAGATCTATGAAGCGATGCCGCCTGAAGAAGCGGCGGCCAGCCTTGAGCGCATGCCTGAACGAAAGGCGATCGAGTTGCTTCGTATTCTCAAAGAAAAATCAGCCGGCGCGATTCTCGCGGCCGTTCGGCCGGAACGAGCCGCCCGGTTGACCGAGCAGTTGCTGACCCCTCCCTGACCTCCTGATGACAATGCCACGGAAGTTTTTGCCGCGTGCCGCAGTAAACTTTTCCCACTCTCTTCCCATTGCCGGATTGTCCCAATAGAAATCATGCGGTCAGGCGGAGTTTTGATCGAGACGCTTGTGGCATGGCCCTTGTAATGCCATGCCTTGGAGGAGTGAACACCCATATGATACTGCTATCGACCATATTGCCGCCGGCTGCCGACAATCCTGCCGCGTCCAATGCGTCGGCAACGGGGTTTCTGGAAGATCGATCGAGGCGTGACGACGTCCTGTCAAGACAACAATTCTCGTCGGTTCTCAACAGCGTCGTCAGGCCGGGGCCGAACGCCTCGGATCGTTCGCGATCCATTGAACGGCGGGAACGAGGTCACGAGACGGATCGAGCGTCTTCAGCGGAGCGGCCGGTGTCGTCGCGGCCGACACAACGGCCGCGCGGGGCCGACACTCACCGGGCCCCTCAATCGGACAAACCGAAACAGTCATCGGCCGCGGCGAATCAATCTGCGCCTGGGACTGAGCGGCCTCAGGCGAAGGAGACGCGTCCACCAGAAGAGAAATCGAAGACCGAGGCAGAGCAGACGACCACGGATCAGTCTTCCGGAGATGAGACGTCCCGCATCATCGCACTGTCGGTTTGTTACATTGATTCCGTCCAGGTGCAGGCGGCAACCGACTGTTCTGCCGATGGCGCCTGCCTGCTCGCCGGGCTTGCGTCCCAGTCGACAGCAGCGATTCCGGCGACTGCCGCTGATGCCTCCATGCAGCCGGCGTCTGAGAGCCATGGAAATCCGGACCTGCTGTCGGCAAAAGCCGGACAAGGCAATCAGCCGCAATCGAACGGCAAAACCGGTGCGATTCTCACCGGATCAGCGATAACGGGACAGCAAGCAGGTCAACCCAATGGAGCGAGCACGCAAACTGAGGCGGTTACAGCGACGATAGCCTCTCCTGTATCAACGAGGGGAGAGGTTTCCGTCCAGGAGCACGCTGCTCGATCTCTGCCCCAGGCTTCCCCTCCCGCAGAAGCGCCATCGATCCAAAATCAAAGCACCGGAACACAGGATCGGCCGATGGGTGATCCGGCCGCCTCTGGCTTGACGGGAGAAAACCCGAACTTTTCCGATCTGTCGCACGCGAGTCGGGGACAGGAGTACGCGATGGCCGAACGCGATGATCGGGCGGGCGGCCAGATGGAATCGCGTGGAGCCGGCCAGAGTCACGCGCATGGTGAGTCCGGATTCGGCGAGACGGTCACGGCCTTGGGCGGAGAAAGGCCGGCGTTGAGTGACGGCGGAACAGGGAAGACCGGAGCATCGATTGGAACCGGCCGGATGGGAGCGGCGTCCGAAGCCTCCTCGCCGGGAGACGTTCGTCCGTCTTCTATGCAGTCGGTCAGCTTGGATCTCGAACCGGCCGATCTCGGCCCGGTCAATGTGCGTATTTTCATGATGGATCGCACTGTTCATGCTCATATCCGAACCGAACATATGGATCTTGGACAGGGCATGCTCAGCCAACAGCAGCAATTGGAAAACAAGCTGCAGAGCTCAGGTCTGGAAATGGGGGAGTTCAAGGTCACAGTGGATCAGCAGCAACTGTCGCGCGGCGACTCGCAAGGCTCGCTTCGGCAAGAGTCCGAATGGCGTCCCGCCCGCGATGAGACGAGTATGCGTGGGCCTGAGCATGGTGCGGGGGAACCGATCGCGGCCGATCCACGCCGGCCGCGTGGGATTGTGAGTATTTTTGCATGAGTGGCATGGCGCGCAGCGATTCATTTGCCGGGAGGATATGATGGACATCAATCAAGTGATCAACGGCTCCTCATCGACGAATTCGACGGCGACTCCGATGACGGATGGGCCGAAAGCCTTGGGGCAGGATGATTTTCTGAAACTATTGGTCACGCAATTGCAGCATCAGGATCCGATGAACCCGATCGAAAATCAGGATTTCATCGCCCAGACCGCCCAGTTTACGCAGTTGGAGCAACTTACGAAGCTGGTCGACCTGATGGAGCAAAGCGTATCGCTCCAGAAGGCCGCGCAAGGTTCGGCACAGACGGATACCCCGCAGGAGAAGGCGCCGGAAACGAGCGCGACTGCGTAACCATCAAGCGAAGCCGGTACACCGAAGGAGGACGAGACCATGGGAATTCTCACAGGCATGTTTACGGCGGTCACGGGGTTGAATTCATACGGGAACGCCATGTCGGTCATCGGGAACAATATCGCGAACGTCGGCACCATCGGGTTCAAGTCCAGCCGCGCAACCTTTGCCGAACTGGTGTCCGCCAGCCTTGCCGCGGGCGCCGGCTCCGATCAGATCGGGCTGGGTGTCTTCATGAACGATGTCCAGGCCAATTTTACGCAAGGATCGTTGACGACCACCGGCAAGACCTTCGATCTGGCCATCGACGGCAACGGCTTTTACCTGCTCAACGATAGCGCGGGCGCCGGATTCTACTCACGAGACGGGCAGTTCAAAGTGAACAACCAGGGGCAAATCGTGAATGCCGGCGGTTTCCTGTTGCAGGGGTATCAGGCGGATGCCAACGGGAACATCACTAATACCGTCGACAATATTACGCTGACCTCCAATGCGGTTCCTCCACAGATCACGAGCACCGCCTCCATCCGGGCGAATCTCGATGCGAATGCCACTGCGCCGACCGGCGCGTTCAACGTAAGCGATCCCACTACCTATAATTTCTCGACGGGTCTGCCCGTCTATGATTCGCTGGGCAATGCGCAGCAGCTCCGCCTGTATTTCGTGAAGACGTCCACGGCCAACACCTGGAATCTCTACTCGCAGGTCGGGAGCGCGGCCGCTGTCGCGCAGACCAATCTGGCGTTCAACGCAAGCGGGGCGCTGACTTCCGGCGGATCGCAGGCCATGTCGCTCGTCATTCCCGGAGGGGCCACGACGCCGCAAACAGTGACCGTGGATTTTTCCAACATCACGCAATTCGGCTCGCCGTCGGGTGTCATCGATCAAGTTCAGAATGGGTTTGCGGCCGGAACGCTGGATCGGATTTCGGTCGATGCTCAAGGAAAGGTCGTCGCACAGTTCACGAACGGCGTGACCAGAGCGCTGGCCCAAGTCGTCCTGAACCGGTTCGTCAATCCGGAAGGTCTGGCCAAGGGTGGAGATAACCTGTTCATCGAATCGATCGAATCCGGCGCGCCGCTCTCCGGAGCGGCTACGACGAACGGCCTCGGCAAGGTGGTGTCAGGCGCGGTCGAGCAATCCAACGTGGACCTCGGCAAGGAATTCGTGGATATGATCATTACTCAACGTGCGTTCCAGGCCAACTCCCGCGCGATCACCACCAGCGATGAAATGCTGCAAGAACTCGTCAATCTGAAACGGTAAAGGCGGGCGAACACGTAAGGGCGGGAGCGCGCGTGACGGCAACGCGCCTCCCGCCCCCCTTCCTCGACCGCTCGGCGTCCGTTCTCAGTTCGTATCTTCATTAAGTCGAAACATTCCCATTCTTCATTCCTCATTCCGTTGGCTTCCCGTCAACCGTCTGTCAGGGCAGGAGAGGGGTTTGTCACCCAACTGACGGCAGAGCGGCGTTCAGCAAGCCGTTTCGCGCGTGATGCCTCTGTTTTACGTCTTTGTACGTGGCATATGCATTGCACACCTCTGCTATCCCGGCGACACAGTCGTGAGGAGGGGGTTCTATGGCGGAAGCGGCTGAAGAGAAAATGACGGTGCCGGTGGCGAGCGGTATTCCGTTGAAACTGGTGATTATCATCGTCGCGGGGGCCATGCTGATCGGGTTGGGTGGAGCCTATGCGCTGTTTCGAATGACGGCCGGTTCAAAGGCGGTCGAGGAAGGCAAGACCGAGGTTGCAGCCGATAAGCCGGCGGGGCACCAAGAGGCCGGGAAGAAGGCTGGTCATGGCGTCGAGCCTGGCGCGATTGCCGATTTGGAGCCGTTCATCGTCAATCTGGCCGACACGCCAGAGATCCGCTATCTGAAATTGAACGTCAAATTGGAATTGGACCGATCCGAGGCCACCGAAGAAGTCAAAGCGCGGACACCGCAGATCCGAGACACCATCCTGGTCCTTCTGACGAGCAAGGATTCAGCGGCGATCCGGAGCCCTCAGGGAAAAGCGCAGCTTCGCGAGGAGATTACTCAGCGGATCAACGGCCTCTTGCCGAGGCCCGGCGTCCGGTCCGCCTATTTCACGGAATTCGTTATTCAGTAGCCGCCGTCGCGGTTGGCGTCATGGATAAAATCCTATCTCAAGAGGAAATCGATGCCCTGATGGGCGGAGTCGTGTCCGGTGAAGTCGATACCACGCCCAAAGAGGAAAGCGGGAGCGGGACCGGGATCAAGGGATACGATCTTCTCAATCAGGAACGGATCATTCGCGGGCGCATGCCCACGATGGAGATGATCAATGATCGGTTGTCCCGCCGCCAATCGCTCGCCTGGACCAGCGTCTTGCGGGAGAAGGTCGAGTTCAGCGTGGTGGGAACCGAGATTGTGAAGTTCGGTGACTTCATTAAGCGAATCCCACTGCCTTCGTCCCTCAATATCTTCGTCATGGAGCCGCTCAGGGGCAACGGGTTATTGGTCATGGACGCCTCGCTGGTCTACCTCATCGTCGACTATTTTTTCGGCGGCCGGGTTCAGACTCACGTCAAGCCCGAAGGGCGGGAATTTACTCCGATTCAGATGCGCCTCATCAAGAAATTCGTGCAACATGCGATGACGGATCTGGAGCGAGCCTGGCAGGCGGTGTTGCCCGCGAAGATTTCCCATACCAGGTCCGAAAGCAATCCGCAGTTCGCCATGGTCGTGACATTGACCGAGATCGTCGTCGTGGTGACGTTGCAGGTCCAGATCGGCGAGGCGTCACGGGATCTGTTCATCGCCTATCCCTATGCCATGCTGGAGCCGATCAAGGAAAAGCTCTACTCGGGTCTGTTTGCCGACCATATCGAGCAGGACAGTAGTTGGGAAAGCCGTTTCCGCGATTCACTCCAAGATTGTGCCGTCTCGGTGAAGGTTCGATTGGGGACCGCTACGATCAGCGTGCAAGACGTGCTGAACTTCGCGCCGGGCGACGTGCTGTTATTGAATGAGCATCCCGGCGATCCTCTCTGGTGCTTCGTCGAAGAGCGGCCCAAGTTTCTCGGCTCGCCCGGCGTCTTTAAAGGCAATCATGCCTGTCGAATCAGTAAGGTCCTTTCATGAGCAATGAAGGCGCACGAAGGAGTTGCATTCATGGCTAATACCGAAGTCAGCCAACCTGCCGGCAGTGGGGCGGCGGACAACGCCGGAGCGGCCGCGCAGACGGCCTCATTTCCTCCCGTCGAGGAGACCGGCCAAGCGGCAAGCAATAAGAACATCGACTTTCTCCTGGATATTCCGCTCCAAGTGACCGTGCACATCGGCGGCACGCGCATGCTGATCAGGGAGTTGTTGCAACTGGGGCAAGGGTCCGTCATCGAACTCGACAAGCTTGCGGGGGAGCCGATGGAAGTGTTGGTGAACAATAAGTTGGTGGCGCGAGGGGAAGTCGTCGTCGTCAACGAAAAATTCGGGATCCGGCTGACCGATGTGGTGAGCCCGAATCAGCGTCTGCAGCAGCTCGGTTAACACACGGGTAAAGCGCACGTATCGGCGTGCGCGAGGTGGGCGGGTGTGAGACCGGGAGAGCGCACTTTCAGAAGTGCGCGGGGCGGGCGGGTGAACTCAGTAAAGCGCACGTCCCGGGCGACCGGTTGCGAAGCAAACGGGGGTGTGGTGGGTGTGAAGGATGCGCGGGGCGGGTGGGTGAGATTAACCAAAGTACGATTTGGCGAGCTGGTGATTTCGTGAAGGTCCACGACGCGAAGAATAATGAGCGTCACGTTTGTGGACGCCGTCGAGACGGTGAGACGGCGGTTCTTAATTAGACAGATCACCAAGTCACTAAATCACAGGATACGATGGAATTCTGGGAGAGCGCAGTTCGAATGGTGGCGTCGCTGGCTTTGGTGCTGGGGCTGATCTTAGGCCTGCTGGCACTAGCGAGGACGATGGTGGGGCGGCGGTTGCTCGGATCGTCGGAGACCTCCTTGATCCGCGTATTGAGCAGCGGCCATGTGGGGCCTCGCAAACAGGTGCTCGTTGTCGCGGTGGCCGGCGAAGTGCTCATTCTTGGGACGACGGCGACGGATCTCGTCCCCTTGGGAAAGCTCACGGATCCCGATCAGATCAAACTGGCCTTGTCGCATTCCGGTACCGGCGGGATGCCGGTCCATCGCATGACGACAGCGCTCACTGGAACCATGGGTGAGCATGTTAGCGGATAGGTCTTCGTCAACCGGTTTCACATCTGCAGTGCCCTTCCCGCCTCTGCTCTTCGGCATCACCCTGCTTGTCCTTGTCATTGCTCCGATCGACGGGGCGGCGGCGTCGGCTCAAGGTCCCTCCGTGACCATCGACCTCGGCCAGCAAGGCCCCAAGCAAACGGCCGTGGTGCTTCAGATTCTCGCGCTGCTGACCATCCTGTCGCTCGCGCCCGCCTTGTTCATCATGGTCACCTCGTTCACGCGGATGGTGATCGTCCTGTCTTTCCTCCGCCAGGCGCTCGGCACGCAGCAGGTTCCTCCCAATCAAGTCCTGATCAGCCTCGCGCTGTTTCTTACGCTGTTTGTCATGGCGCCGGTCGGGAACGCCGTCTACCAGGATGCGGTCCAACCGTTGATGGCGGAGCGCATCGGCTATGAAGAGGCCTGGTCACGGGGCATTCAGCCGATCCGCGCCTTCATGCTGAAACAGATGCGGGACAAGGATCTCGAACTCTTCATTGATTTGGCCCATCTCAAGAAGCCGGAGAACGTCGATCAGGTGCCGACCCACATCGTCATTCCGGCTTTTATGCTCAGCGAGCTGCGCATCGCATTCCAGATCGGTTTCCTTATTTATATTCCATTCTTGATCGTCGATATGGTCGTGGCCAGCGTCCTGATGTCGATGGGCATGATGCTGTTGCCGCCCGTCGTCATCTCCCTGCCGTTCAAGTTGATTCTCTTCGTGTTGGCCGACGGCTGGTATCTGGTGGTCGGATCGATGGTGAAAAGCTTTGTGTAGCCCCGGTAAAGCGCACGTCTCGGCGTGCGCAGGGTGGGTGAACTCGGGAAAGGCGCGTCACGGGCAAGCGATTGCACAGCAATCGGTGGGACGGGCGGGTGAAATAGCGCGCCGAGGTGGGCGGGTGAACTCGGGAAAGGCGCGTCACGGGCAAGCGATTGCACAGCAATCGGTGGGACGGGCGGGTGAAATAGCGCGCCGGGGTGGGCGGGTGAACTCGGGAAAGGCGCGTCTCGGCGCGCCGGGGTGGGCGGGTGAGAATGACTCCTGAGATGGTGACGGAAATCGGGCGGCAGGCGATTGAAACGACCCTTCTGGTATCGGCGCCGATGCTGGGATTGAGTTTGGTGGTCGGGCTCTTGGTCAGTATCTTTCAGGCCATGACACAGATCAACGAAGCCACCCTGTCGTTCGTGCCGAAGGTGGTTGCGGTATTCGGCGCGGTCCTGATGTTTCTGCCGTGGATGATGGGCGTGCTCATCGCCTTCATGACCCAATTGATTACGAACATTCCGCTCTATGTGCACTAGGGAAGGCGCGTTTTAGATGCAACTGGGCCACACGCTCCATTGGGCGCTGCCTCAGTTCCAGGCTTACACGGTTCTGCTGGTTCGGATCGCGGGCCTCATGAGCGTGTTTCCGATTCTCAACAGCCGGTCGATTCCGATGACGATCAAGACCGCGTTGGTGACGGTGCTTGGTCTGGTTCTGGCGCCGGTCGTCCACTTGCCGGAGTTGCCGGACAGCGCTGCGGTCGTCGTGGTGGGGATCATCGGTGAATTCCTCATCGGCCTGGTCATCGGATTGGCGGTGCGACTGCTGTTCTCCGGATTTGAAGTGGCGGGTGAACTGGTAGGAAGTCAGATGGGATTCAGCGTCGTCCAATTGCTCGATCCTTCCACGCATCAACAGGCTCCCTTGATCGGCCAGTTTCAAACGCTCCTCGCCTCGCTGACCTTTCTGTCGCTCAATGCGCATCTCGTCATCGTGCGGACGATCGGGATGAGTTACGAATTGGTGCCTCCATTCGGGGCGTCGTTGTCCCATGAATTGGCGGCCGACGTCATTCATCTCTCGCAGAACATGCTGGTGGTGGCTTTGAAACTGTCGGCTCCCGTGTTCTGTACGATTCTCATTGTCAACGCCAGCATGGCGATGCTGGGACGGGCCGTGTCGCAAATGAACGTCTTCGTGCTGAGCTTTCCCATTACAATCGGCGCCGGCCTGTTCGTCATGGGGTTGGCCTTGCCCTATTCGTTGCAGTTGTTTCAGGCCGAGTTTCTCAAATTGACAGAAACCATCTTCGGCTTATTGCACAGGTTGGGGCATGGCTGAGACGGGACAGAATCGCACGGAACGCGCAACGCCGAAACGGAAGGAGGAGGCGCGGCGCAAAGGGCAGGTGGCGCTCAGCCGCGATGCGGCCGCGGCCGCCGGCATCCTCGGCAGCCTCGCGCTGCTCTATTGGCTGACCATGCCGGGCATTGCGACCATGATTTCGATTCTCCAGCATTGGCTGATGCTGGCGACGGATGAAGCGGCCCGCCGGATGTTGACCCTGGATCACCTGCACCTGTTGTTGGGCCGGATCGGAACCGATGTGTTCATGTTGCTGGCCCCGATTGTGGCCGGGATCGCCGTGGTGGGAATCGGGGCGAACCTTGCGCAGACCGGTTTTCTGTGGCGGCGCGATGCGCTGCAACTCGACCCGGAACGCGTAGACCCCATGAAGGGACTGAGCCGGCTCTGTTCGCTGCGTTCGCTGACCGAATCGGCCAAGGCGTTACTGAAAATTGCCGCGATCGGCGGGACCGGTGTCCTTGCGATCCGGCAGGAAATGGCTCGATTCCCGGAATTGACTCAATACGAACTGCAGGCGCTGCTGCTTGCGGTGGGGTGGATCACGCTGAAGGCCGCGCTGCTCATGGCCTGCGCCGCCGCCGTGATCGGCCTGCTCGATTACGCCTATCAACGCTATGAATGGGAACGCAGCCTGCGGATGACGAAAGAGGAAGTCAAGGAGGAACAGCGCGAAGCTGAAGGCGATCCGATGCTGCGGGCGCGCGTCCGGACCGTGCAGAAGGAGATGGCGCGCCGGCGCATGATGTCCGCCGTGCCGACGGCGGATGTGGTGGTGACGAATCCGACCGAAATCGCGGTCGCGCTTCAATACAAGCCTGACCGCATGGCGGCCCCCGTCGTCGTGGCAAAGGGCGCCGGTTTTGTCGCGGCGCGTATCCGGGAGATCGCGCGCCAGCACGGCATCCTTATCGTGGAAAACAAGCCGGTGGCCCGGACGTTGTTTAAATTGGTCGATATTGGTCGCGAGGTGCCCGCGGACTTGTATCGCGCGGTCGCCGAGATTTTGGCGTTTGTCTATCGTGTGCGCGGGCATGTGGCCCCGCGCACGGATGCATAGGACGGCTGAATGAGCGCAAGCGGCACATCGGTCCCGACCACGTCTCTCGTGAAGCATCCGGACGTTCTGATGTCCGTGGGTGTCGTCGCCATTCTCATGGTAATGCTCCTGCCGCTTCCCCGGTTCGTGCTGGACCTGCTGCTGAGTTTCAACATTACGCTGTCGATCATTATTCTTTTGGTCGGCATGCAGGTGCGGAAGCCGCTGGAGTTCTCCGTGTTTCCGTCGATTCTTCTGATGGTCACGCTGCTCCGGTTGTCGCTGAATGTCGCCTCCACGCGGCTCATTCTCCTGCATGGCAACGAAGGCGTCGGAGCCGCGGGAGAGGTGATCCGCGCCTTCGGCAATTTTGTGGTCGGCGGCAATTATACGGTCGGATTGGTCGTCTTCATCATCCTGGTCATCATCAATTTCGTCGTGGTGACCAAGGGCGCCGGCCGCGTGGCGGAAGTGGCGGCACGGTTCACGTTGGATGCGATGCCCGGCAAACAGATGAGCATCGACGCCGATCTGAATGCCGGCCTGATCAACGATACGGAAGCACGCCGTCGCAGGCGTGAGATCGCGGAAGAAGCGGACTTTTACGGTTCCATGGACGGCGCGAGCAAGTTCGTTCGCGGCGACGCCGTGGCCGCAGTCATCATTACGCTGGTCAATATTCTAGGCGGCCTCACGATCGGCGTGCTCCAGCAGGGAATGACGATTGGCGCCGCCGCGCAAACCTATACCTTGCTGACGGTGGGCGAGGGGCTTGTCGCTCAAGTGCCCGCGCTGATCGTCTCCACCGCGGCCGGTATCGTGGTCACCCGCGCCGCCTCGGAGGCCAACCTCGGATTTGAAATCACCAGACAAGTCTTGATCTCGCCTAAAGCGGTCGGGACGTCGGCCGGCATCCTGCTGGCTCTCGGCCTTGTGCCGGGCCTGCCGCATCTGGCCTTTGTGGTGCTCGGCGGATCGGTCGCCTGGGTGGCCTATCAGCTACACCTGCGGGAGGCGGCGCTGGCGCAGGCCGAGCCGGCGCCGGCTGCGGCACCGGCTGCCGAAGAGGCCGTGACTCGCGTCGCCCCGATCGACATGATGGAAGTGCAAGTGGGGTATGGATTGATCGGTTTGGTGGAAGGAACGCAGGGAGGAGCGCTGCTGGATCGAGTCAAAGGACTGCGGCGGCAGTTCGCCGAGACCATGGGCTTTGTTCTGCCGCCGATCCACATTCGAGATAATCTCCAGTTGCGACCGAACGAATATGCCGTGCTCGTCAAAGGCGTGGAAATTGCCAAGTCGGACGTCATGCCCTCGCACGTACTGGCGATCGATCCGGGCACGGCGCAGAAGAATGTCGTCCACGGCATCGCGACGAAGGAGCCCGCGTTCGGCCTACCGGCCTTGTGGCTGTCGGAACAACTGCGCGAGCAGGCTCAACTGGCCGGCTACACCGTCGTCGATCCGGTGTCGGCGATCGCCACGCACCTCTCCGAAATCGTCAAACGTCATGCCCATGAATTGCTCGGCCGCCAGGAGGTTCAGGGTTTGCTCGATGAGCTGGCCCGGGCGCATCCGAAATTGGTGGAGGAACTTGTGCCGAATCTTCTCTCATTGGGGAGTATCGTCCGCATCCTTGCCCACCTCCTCCGCGAGGGCGTGCCGATCAGGGATCTCCGGTCGATCCTGGAAGCGCTGGCGGATCATGCCGGCTCGACGAAGGATCCCGACATCTTGACGGAAGTAGCCCGCCAGGCCCTCGGCCGGACCATCACGCGACAATACATGGGATTAGACGGTACGTTGCCCGTCATCGGGCTCGACCCGCGGCTCGACCGGACGTTGGCTGAGCAGGCGAATGCCGCGCCCCAAGGAAGCGCGTGGACGGTTGATCCCTTGCTCTCTCAGAAGCTGCTGACGGCGCTCAAGCAAGCCGCGGAACGAATGGCGGGCCGTGGCCACCAACCGGTCATTCTCTGTTCGCCGTCGTTGCGCCGGCATCTGCGCAAATTGACGGACCGCATCCTGCATGCGGTGCCGGTCCTCGGGCTGAACGAGATCGACAGTGTCGTGCGGCTGCAGGCGGTCGAGACGGTCCGTGTGGATATGGATGCGGCTGAAATGAGGAGCCTCGCATGAAAGTCAGGACCTTCTATGCGCAATCCATGCAGGAGGCGATCCGCGCCATCAAGCAGGAACTGGGATCCGATGCGGTCATTCTCTCGACCCGCCGCGTGCGGAAATGGGGGAACGCCTTCGGCATGCTGGGCAGTTCGGCGCTCGAAGTCATGGCGGCGATCGACCAGGACGGCGCGGACCAGGACGATCAGTCGATTCAACGCACCGGAACCAATGATGGAGTCAAGGATGCGCCGGCATCATCCGTCCCGTCGTTTGCTCACAACCTCGAAGCCGCCCTTATTCCACCCGCGCCGGCGGCGCCCCGTTGTGCCAAGTCCAGCGGTGGAGCTCAATCGAGAGACGCCGGGCCGGATTTCGGAGCGGGCGCCCCGGTTTTTCTCTCCAAGTCGCTGCAGGGCATCTATGGCGATCTGATTGGGCAGGGGATCAGACAAGAGACCGCCTATGATTGCCTGCGTCAACTTCAAGACACGCTCCGCGACCCGGACCGGACGATGCCGCATTTCATGCTCCAATTGTTGCGCGGCGTCCTCTCCTCACGACTCCAATCGGCAGGCCCGCTGCTCACGGCGGACGAGTGTCAAAAAATTGTGGTCTTTGCCGGGCCCAGCGGCGTCGGGAAAACGACGACGATTGCGAAACTGGCGGCCCACTACCGGTTGGAAGAAAAGCGATCGGTGGCGATGGTGACGATCGACAACTATCGACCGGCGGCGGTTGAACAACTCCGGCTCTATGCCAACGTGCTGGGCGTGGAATTGGCGACGGCTTCGACCGGCGACGAGGCGCGGGACTGCATCGGACGACTCGGGCAGACGGAATTGGTGCTGGTCGATACGCCGGGTTTCAATCCTCGCCATGAACAGCCCTGGCATGAATGGACAGCGCTCACCGGTTTGGCGCACCGGCTGGAAGTGCACCTCGTCGTGTCGGCGACCACCCGGATTCAGGATATCGAGGTAGCCGTCAAACGCTGCGCGGACGCCCCGGTGTTGCGCCTGTTGTTCACAAAATTGGATGAGACCGCCGGATACGGCAGCATCTTCGAGGCCGCGCACCAGTGGGGCATTCCCTTGTCCTACTGGGGAACGGGCCCTCGCGTCCCCGAGGATCTGGCGCCCGCGATGCCGGACCGGCTCATCGATCTGGTGCTGGGCGCGACCGTGCCGGTGCGCGGGATTCCCGAACGGCCTGCCCCCGGCGTTGAGCTCGGCCTGAAAGCCGGCCGCTATCACCATCCGGGCGAGCATGCCGTGAACCGGTCCGTATCCGTCACTTCAGAGAGGGAGCATCAACATGAGTGAGATCACGCTGGCGGCGCAACCAAGGATGATTCGATCGGGAGCCGGCACGCGTCCTCCTCAGGTCATCACCGTGACCAGTGGAAAGGGTGGAGTGGGGAAAACGAACGTGGTCGCCAATCTCGCAATTGCGCTGTCGCGGGCGGGAAAGCGCGTTCTGGTTCTTGATGCGGACCTTGGGCTGGGCAACATCGACGTGTTGTTGGGATTGACGCCGAAATATACCCTTGAACATGTTCTCTCCGGAACCCGCTCGCTGTCCGAGATCATGTTGGAAGGGCCGTCCGGGATCCGCATTCTTCCGGCCAGTTCCGGTCTGGCCCAATTGACCGCGTTGTCCGAACCCCAACATCAGATTCTGCAAGGCGAACTGGAGCAGGTATCCCACCTCATCGACATCCTCTTAATCGATACCGGGGCCGGAATCTCATCGAACGTGACATTCTTTGCCGCTGCGGCGCAGTCGATTGTCGTGGTGATCTCGCCGGAGCCGACTTCTTTGACCGACGCCTATGCCTTGATGAAGGTCTTGCTGCGGCAATATCGGGAACGCCGGTTTCATGTCTTGGTCAATTTGGCCAAGAGTCCGAACGAAGCAGCCCGCGTGTTCGCCAAGTTAGAGGTGGCGGCCAGCCGCTTCCTGCAAATTTCCATCGAATATTTAGGGGCGGTGCCGCTGGATGACTATCTTCCTCTCGCGGTGATGCAGCAGCGCGCGGTGTTGGACCGCTATCCCCAGGCGCCTTCCAGCCGGGCGTTCCTGTCGTTGACCGAGGCGGTGGATCGGCTGGCAGTGCCTGATCTGCCGAAGGGCACGGTCCAGTTTCTCTGGCAACAGTTGCTGCGCACGACCTGAAGAATGCGAAGGCCTATGAATCGAGCCGACGTGTCGCAATCGCAGTCGAAGTCGAATGCCGTGCAGGGCGATCGTGAACGGATCATTCAGGAGTTCACCCATGTCATCCGTTCCATGGCGCATCGATTGGCATTCCGGCTGCCGGCCTATTTGGATGCCGAAGATTTGGTCTCGGTCGGTATCATCGGACTGATGGACGCGATGGAGAAGTATGATCCGACCCGCGAGGCAAAATTCAAGACGTACGCCGAATTTCGCATCCGCGGCGCCATGCTGGATGAGATCCGCTCGATGGATTGGGTCCCGCGCTCGGTCCATGAGCGAATCACGCTGCTCCAGAGAACATATTCCGAGCTGCTCAACCGCCACGGCCGGCCTCCTACGGATGAGGAGGTGGCGGCGGAGTTGAAAATGTCGCTCCAGGAACTGGACGAGTTTCTCACGCGGGCGCGCGGCGCCATTGTCGTGAGTCTCGATGATCTTGGCGTTCAGGATCAGGATGGGCATAAGATCTTGGGCATGTTGACCGATGTCAGTCAACCGGATCCCTTGGCCTCGCTGGTCAACGGGCGGGAGCGGCAAGTCCTCTGTCAGGCGATTCAGGAACTTGCAGAGAAGGAGCGTCTGGTCCTGACGCTCTACTATTTCGAAGAATTGACCATGAAAGAGATCGGGCAGATTCTCAAGGTGACGGAATCCCGCGTGTGTCAAATCCACAGCAAGGCCATCGTGCATTTGAAGGCCAGGCTCCAGCCGGTGGAAGCGTAGTTGTCATCGGCGCATCTACAGTTTTCTTCCTGAACGGCCGATATCCAACCAGCACCAAATCCTGACAAGGCCATTCGATCGTGATGTCGCAACCAGGTTCCGACGGCGACGCCGCCGATATCCGCGTGCTTCCCGCTTCCGGTGAAGCAGGCGGACAGGATCGCAGGCCGATAGACGCCGCGGCGTCCGTACGGCGGTGGCCGGGACGAGCGATGGACCGGGTGTGCCGCTGGTGTGGAATCGACCGATACATCGTCGACGGCTCCAAGCGGCCGCCACATGTTGCGTGGGCCGTCGGAAGCGCGGGACTTCTCTCGGCCGGGTTGTTTCTTCTGATGAAGCGCGCGAAAGCGTTCGCATGGAACAAGAGTCCTCGACCCGAAAGTGCTCAGCGGAACATGGCCACGTATGATTCGGTGACCGGTCTCCCGATGCAGCGTCTGTTTATGCTCTTGGCCAATCAGGCTGTTTCGCGCGCCCGCAAGTCCGGACGGCAGGTGGCCGTCCTGCTGGTGGAATTGGACCACTTCATCTTGGCGGATGAGCTTCACGGAATACTCAATAACAACCTGGTGTATCGGGTCCAAGCAGCCCGGGTGAAAAGCGCGCTCCGCACGACCGATGCGGTTGCGCGGCTGGGAGAACGATCGTTTGTGGCGTTGCTTGACAATATCGACGACCAGTCCGCCGTTCTGTCGGTCGCCGCGAAAATCCAGGCGACAGTGTCCCTCCCGTTCATCCTGGAAGGGCATGAAATCTTTCTGACGAGCCGCATCGGTATCGCCGTGCTGCCGCCGGCCGCGACGGACGCGGGTCCCTTACTCGATCTGGCGGCTCAAGCAGTCGCGCAAGCCAGGACGGAAGGCTATGTCATGTGCGGCTTGCCCGGCGACTCGACCGACACACTGTCCACCCGCATGACCGGCGTGCGTTCGGAATAGCTCCGCTTCTCTTGTTCTCCGTCTCCCTTCGGTAGGTAAAGCTTTCCATACGGGCGGCAAACTCTTCCCAGCTGATATCCCGTCCTCTTTCCTGTGCTCGCCCGCCTGCCGGATTGGTGCGGCCGGCACGTGTAAATTCAGCCTTCGCGCCTCTTTCTCTCATTCCCGACCGTGTGCTTTCAGGGCGCGGAGATCTTCCTCGGTGGCATATCGATTGCTAGATGAAAGATTGCAAAACCGGTTCGACAGAAAACTGACACTATGAATCGTGCCATCTATCCCATCCTTTCCGGCGCCATCGCTCAAGAACGTCAACTTCAGGTCTTCGCCAATAATCTGGCCAACGTCAATACGGCCGGCTTCAAACAGGACGAGCAGGCGTTTCGCACCGTGCTCGGCCGCGCCGCTCATGCGCCGGCGGCTTCGCTTTCCGCGGCGGGACTGGCCCAGACCATCATGGCCAAGCCGGGCGGAGCGGCGGAGCGGGTCTTCGTCCAGCCGCATGCGGTGGCCACCTCGTTCGAGGCGGGCCGCATCCGGATCACCGGCAATCCCTTGGATCTCGCCCTTGACGGAGACGGCTTTTTTGAGATCAAGACCCCGCAAGGGCCGCGCTATACCAGAAGCGGCATGTTTTCGCTCGATAACAAACGCCGGCTGGTCTCGAATCTTGGATATCCGGTCATGGGGACGAAAGGGGAAATTAAAATTCCTCCGGGCCATATTCAGATCAACAATGAAGGCGCGATCCAAGTGGACGGGAACCAGGTGGCGACTTTGAAAGTGGTGGAGTTTGCACCGGAACAGATGCCGCACAAGCATATGGAAGGGCTGTTCGCCGGCGGCCGGCCGAACACGGCGCCCCATCCCCGGGTACAGTCCGGCCATATTGAAGAATCGAACGTCAATGCGTTGGGCGAGATGGTGAAAATGATTCAAGGCATGCGGACCTACGAATCGGCGCAAAAACTGATGCAGACGCTCGATCAGATGACCGAGACGGCCATTCGCGATGTCGGCCGCGTGCAATAGCCGCGCAATTCACCGGGGGTCTGTGACGGAGCCGAGACGCGAAGCACGTAATTCGGGGTTAAGGAGGAATCGATGATTCGAGCGATGTGGACGGCGGCGACCGGCATGACGGCGCAGCAGATCAATGTGGATACGATCGCGCATAACCTGGCGAACGTGAACACCAGCGCATTCAAGCGGAGCCGGGCGGAATTTGCCGATCTCCTGTACCAGATTCAGCGGCTTCCGGGGACGAACGCGTCGAATGTCGGCGTCTTTCCGGTCGGCGTGCAGATCGGCGCCGGTGTGCGGCCGACGACCGTGTCCAAGGAATGGATGCAGGGCAATATGCGGCAAACCAACAATGATCTGGATTTGGCGATCGATGGGCCGGGGCTGTTCCAAGTCGCCCGGCCGGACGGCACGATCATGTACACGAGAAACGGGTCCTTCAAGCGGGACAATGTCGGCAATCTCGTAACCGGCGACGGCGATCAGCTTACCCCGGTCATTACGATTCCATCCGGCGCGCTGAAGATCGATATCGGACAGGACGGCACGGTGTCGGTGTTGTTGCCCGGCGTCACTCAGGCTTCCCAGGTGGGGCAGATTCAATTGGTCCGATTCGACAACCCCTCCGGGTTGGTCGCTATGGGTAACAATCTGTTTCTTGACAGTTTTGCGTCAGGCCCGCCTTTGCAAGGCACGGGTGGCTTCTCAACCGGGTTCGGAGTCATCCAGCAAGGATTTCTGGAAAGCAGCAACGTCAACCTCGCCGAGGAAATGGTGAACATGATCATCGCCCAACGGAGCTATGAGATCAATTCCAAGACGATTCAAGCGTCGGACGAGATGATGTCCATTGCGAACAATATCCGCCGGTAAGATTACCGCGGGCAAGGATGACCCTATGACACGATGGTTCATACTGTTCTTCATGATCGGATGGGCGGGGATCCTCGGGACGGTCTGTGAGGTCATGGGGCATCCGGCCGGACGAGAGTCGGCCGAGGCGCAGAGACAGGGGAGTGATCGCGTGAAGGAGACGGTCCGTTCGCATGGTCGCCAGGTGATCTATCCGGATCGTATCCGCAAGGCGATCCATGAGTATCTGCAGCGTGAGTTTGCGGGCAAGGCGCAGGAGATTCACGTTACGCTCGGCGACCCGCAACAGCCGATCGCGGTTCCGGCGGGCGCGCTGGGCCTCATGGTCAGTTCGTCCGACATCGAGGGAAGCGTGGGACGCCGCGTGTTTCACGTGCATGTCGCCGTCAATGGGAACTTGCACCGGACGATTGACGCGACGACCGACGTGGCGGCGTATCTGGATATTCTGGCGCCCGTCCGGCTCATCAAAATGGACGAAGAAATCGATGCGGACGACATCGTCACGACCCGCGTTGCCCTGTTCGACTTGAAATCGCCCTATGCGACCGATCTTCGGGACGTCATCGGAAAGGCCGCCGCGAGACCATTGGCTCCGCAAATTCCGATCAAGCTCACTTCGTTACGGCGGCCGTTTATCGTCCGCAAGGGAGATCGTGTCATGATCGAGGCGAAGATGGGCGGACTGTCTGTCCAAACATCCGGCGTCACCAAAGGCAACGGCGAAATGGGGCAAACCATCACCGTGTCGAACACGGATTCCGGCAAGGACGTGCGCGCGAAGGTCGTCGGACCGGGAGTGGTGCGCGTTGAGTTTTAAGCGAGCCCGGACAGCAGGCGGTCTGGTCGCCGGCTTCGTGTTGGTCGCCGGTCTTCTCGGCGCATGCCACTCGTCCCCGCCGGCGAAGGAGAAGTTGGAAGCGGCTCCCTTGCCCCCGCCGAAGACCACCGGTTCCTTGTGGCAGGAAGAGAACGGCCGCGCCTATCTGTACGAGGATCTCCGCGCGATGCGGGTCGGAGACATCATCACGATTAAGATTGCGGAAAAACACAAAGGCTCGAAGAGCGCCGACACCAGCGCCGAGCGGGATTCGACGATCTCCAACAGCCTGACCGGCGGCGCGATGGGCTATTTGGGAATTCCCGGAATCCGGTTGGGCGCGGAGGCGACGCGCGGCTTCGGCATCGACGCCAGCGCCAAGAACAAATTCGGGGGTAAGGGGGCGACCAATCGCGAAGACACCTTGACCGGAACCATTTCAGCCATTGTCACCCAGGTTATGCCTAACGGAGATCTGCGGGTGGAGGGTCGCCGAGAAGTCACCGTGAACTCCGAACGGCAGATCATGGTCATCGGCGGTGTTGTGAGGCGGGTGGATGTCGATACCAAAAACACGGTGCAATCGACGGCCATCGCCGATGCGAAGATCGAATACTCGGGCTTGGGGGTGGTGGATGATGTGCAACGTCCCGGCTGGTTTGTGCGCATCTTGGATTGGATCTATCCGTTTTAGCGTTCCCCGGGAAAAGCGCACGTCCCGGGCGACCGGTTGCGAAGCAAACGGGGGTGTGGTGGGTGTGAAGGCGTGCGCGGGGCGGGCGGGTGAGACCGGGAGAGCGCACTTTCAGAAGTGCGCGGGGCGGGTGGGTGAGACTGAGGAAGGCAGCGTCTCGGCGCTGCGGGGCGGGTGGGTGAGACTGAGGAAGGCAGCGTCTCGGCGCTGCGGGGCGGGTGGGTGAGATGAAAATCGTGAAAGATGTTTCCACTAGCTGCTGACGAAATACGAGATACGATTCACGAGCGACAGTGTTGAGCAAAGAGAGGTCACGATGGACACGATGCAGGGACGGAAACAGCGCCGTCAGATAGTCATGCAATCGTTGCGGTTAATGATGTTGAGCGGCGTCGTGCGGCCTGCGACGGTCGATCCGCCGTATCTCACGATTCCCGAAGCGCCGCGGCCGGAAGTTCAAGAAGAGGCCGCTCCATCAGGGCGGCATCCTGCCTTCCTGTCGCGTGCAGTAGTCAGCCTTCTGGCGTTTGTCATCATTTCACTGTGGATGGGCACGCCGGTCGAAGCAGTCCGCGTCAAGGACGTGGCGAGCATCGAAGGCGTCCGCGAGAACCAATTGATCGGCTATGGGCTGGTGGTCGGCCTCGATCGAACCGGAGATCAGGTGATCGGCGGCCAGTTTACCATCCAGGCCATGATGTCCATGTTGAACAAGATGGGCATCAATCTGGTGATCGATCCGATCCAATTGCTGACCCGCAATATCGCTTCGGTCATGGTGACTGCGAAGCTGCCCCCGTTCATCAAGCCCGGTATGACGGTCGATGCGGTTGTGTCGTCCATGGCGAATGCCAAGAGTCTTCAAGGTGGGACGCTGCTGCTGACGCCGTTGAAGGCGCCGAACCAGCAAGTGTTCGCGGTCGCGCAGGGACCCGTGTCGATCGGCGGGTTCCTTGGAGGCACAGGAGGCCCCGGCGGCGCGACGGTAAGCAAGAATCATCAAGCCGCCGGTGTCGTGCCCGGCGGCGCGATCGTGGAAAAGGAAGTGGCGGTCGATCTGGAATCATGGGACTCCGTGTCGGTGTTGCTGAGGCATCCGGATTTCACGACCGCCATCCGTACGGCCGAAGCGATCGAAGGCACATTCGGAAAGGGGACGGCTGTCGCCGTGAACGGCGGACTGGTGAAGGCCTCGCTGCCTGCGCCGTTTCACGGGCGAGTCGTCGAATACATCGCCGCCATGGAGGGATTGGATGTCGCGGTGGATGTGCCGGCGAAAGTCGTCGTCAACGAACGGACCGGAACGGTAGTGCTGGGAGAACATGTACGCCTCTCCACCTGTGCCATTTCACACGGCAATCTCACGATATCTGTAAAGAATACCTTGAACGTTTCGCAGCCGACGGCGCCCTTGATCGGATCGGCGCAGGGCCAAACCGTCGTCACGCCCGATGTACAAACCGATGTGAAAGAGGAGCAGTCTCGATTGATGGTGGTCGATCAGACGGTGACGTTGGGGGATGTCGTCCGGGCGCTCAATGCTGTCGGCGTCACGCCGCGTGATCTGGTGGCGATCCTGTCGGCGTTGCGAGCGGCCGGCGCACTTCAAGCGAACCTTGAAATAGTGTAGAAAGGCGCACGATTATGATGGATGCTGCCGACATCGGATCTGTACAGAATTGGATGACCATCAATGCGGCGCAAGCTCCCGTTCCCGGCTCTCTGAGTGACGCGCAAGCAGCCCTAAGCCGGAAGGCGGGCCATTCGGTCCACGAGGCGGCTCAGGAATTCGAGTCCTACTTTCTCTCCTATCTGCTGAAAACCATGAGAGACACGGTCCCGACCGGCTTTCTTGATCGCAAGGGCGAGCAGGTATGGCATTCATTCTATGACCAGGAGATCAGCCGCCTGGCGACGGAGGCGGGTGGGATAGGATTGACCCAATTTATCGAAGGGAACATGCCGGGCAAATAATTCCGGCTCCGCTGCTCAAGTTTCCGGTCGGTTCAACCGAAAAGAGAAACGACAGGGAACAGACCGGTTTCTCGGTCCTGGCACGAGCGGAGGAGCGGGGTATGGAGATAGGAAGAAATAACCGAGCGGACCTGGCCAAGCTTCTACTCGGAGTTCACGGAGTTGAGCGGAATCAGAGCAGGCAACCGTCACTCAGCGGCGGGTCGGGACAGCAAGACCGTGTCCAGATCTCGGACCATGCCAAGGAATTGCAGCGGATCAAAGCCTTGCTCGATCGCCCCGATGTGGCGCGTCAGGCCCGGGTGGATCACATTCGCCGATTGGTGGAAGCCGGCACCTATACGATGGACGGAAAGAAGGTTGCGGATTCGATGATCCGGCAGGTCCTCACCGATTCCATCCTCTAAGCAAGAAGCTCTGAGCCCGGCCACATTCTGTCCGCGCCATCATCCAGTCCTGATATGTGAGGCCATATGTCTGACGAATCCGCCGCCCTTCTCAAGCTCGGCCGAGTCCTGGATCTCATGATCGAAAAGGTCGGCCAATTTCATGCCCTGTTGAGCGACGAGCAACAAGCGATTCGGACCCTCTCGTTCGGACAATTCAGCGATGTGACCGAGAAAAAATCGGAGCTGCTGGATTCGATTCGCGACCTGGAGCAATCGCGTCGCTGCCTCACGGAGGCAGCGGCGGCCGGTTCAATCCGTCTCTCCAAGGAACTGGAACAACGGCAGCAGACGCTCATCGAGATCATCGGCGCCACCGACCGGATGAACCGGCTCAACGCCGCGCTGATCGCGCAATCACTCGCCTTCTTGCAAGGCAGTCTGAGCCTCTGGCAATGCTCTCCCGCGTCGGCGCCGCTCTATTCTCAGACCGGCTCGGTAGTCGGCAGCCTGTCGCACAGCGTCGGAATCAAAGGGTAGCTGATGGGACTCAACGGTCTATTTGGAATCGGCACGTCCGCGTTGGCGACCTTCCAGCGTGCCCTGGCCGTGACCGGACAGAATATCTCCAATGTCAACACGCCGGGATACTCACGGCAGCAGGCGATCCTGACCGAAACAGATCCGCAAAACGGGCGGCCGGGTCAAATCGGGACCGGGGTGCAAGCCTCGGAGATCCGCCGCACCGTCGATACGTTTCTTGAACGGCAGCTCCTGACATCGCATGAGCGGCAGGGACAGTTTCAAGCGTCGCGCGGCGCGCTGCAGCGCGTACAGCCGTTATTCGGCGACTCAAACGACCAGGGGCTGGGAGCCGGCCTCAATGAGTTTTTCAACGCCTGGCAGGATGTGGCGACCAATCCCGCCGACCAGACCGCTCGAACGGTGTTGCTCTCCAAGGCCACGGACTTGGCGAACCAGTTCAATCAACATGCCACGGACCTGGCCGCGCAGCGACAGGCGCTTGACGGACAGATCGGTCAAACGATTACCGATATCAATGAATTGGCGTCGCGGATCGCGGTATTGAACAAATCAATCAGCCAAGCCGAATTCAGCGTCCAGCAGGCCAACGACCTCCGCGACCAACGGGGCGTATTGTTGAATCAACTTGGGGAATTGGCGGATGTGTCAACAGTCGATGACGGCACAGGCCAGTTGACCGTGTTTGTGGGCAGAGGACAGGTGCTCGTGGAGAAGGACCGTACGTATGAGTTGCAAGGCGCGGCGAATGCGTCGAACAGCGGGCTTCTGGATGTGCAGTACGATGGAGGCGGCGGGGCGGCCACGCTCAATTCCGTTATCGCAAGCGGCCGCCTGAAAGGGCTGCTGGATGTGCGGGATCACACGCTTCCCTCCATTCAAGGTTCGTTCGATCAACTGGCTTCCGCTCTCGTGACGCAAGTCAACAGCGTCCATCAAGCCGGATACGGTCTGGACGGCTCGACCGGGCAACCGTTTTTCGCGGCAGCCGGCACGACCGCCGCCACGATCCGGGTCTCGCTGACCGACATTCAAAAGATTGCGGCGTCGTCCACCGCCGCCGGCGTGCCGGGAAACAATGTGAACGCGCTGGCCGTCGGCGCTCTCCAAACGACCGGATTCGCCTCGCTCGGAAATGCCACGTTCCAGGAGTATTACAGCGCCGCGGCCGGCGAGTTCGGCTCGACGATGCAGGGGGCGGAGCGGGATGTACGCGCGCAAGAAATCATCCAGGAGCAGCTGGAGGCGCATCGAGCCGAGATCTCGGGCGTGTCGCTCGATGAAGAGCTGGTGAACCTTCTCAAATACCAGCGGTCTTTTCAGGCCGCCTCGCGGCTCATCGTCGTGGCGGACGAAATGTTCCAAACCATCCTGACGCTCAAACGGTAGCGGCATGGATCACGCAGAACAACGGAGAGGCCTATGAGAGTCGCGGACCAGCAGATGTACGGCACGCTCCTCGCAAATCTTCAGCGATCCCGGCAGCAGCTTCTCCAAGCGCAGGAACAGATCTCTTCGCAAAAAAAAGTCACGCAGCCGTCCGACGATCCGGCCGCTTTCGGCCAAATTGTGCTCGACAAATCGTCTCTGGCTCAGACCGACCAATGGATCAGAAATGTTCAATTCGGCACGGCCCGTCTCGACGCGGCCGACAGCGCCCTCGGACAGGTACAGAACATCCTCACGCGTATTCGGGAATTAACGATCCAGGCGCGCAGCGACACCACTTCGGCCCAAGGCAGAACGACCATCGCCCAAGAAGTGCGCCAACTGCATCATCAATTGATTCAACTGGCGAACACGGACGTGAGCGGACAGGCGATCTTTGCCGGCACGGAGACGAACGTGACGCCGTTTGTGATTGGATCCGGCGATTCGGTGACGTATCAAGGCAATTCGGAGAGCCAATCCATTGGCGTCGGGCGTAATCAAACCGCGCAAGTTCTGCTCCCCGGGAGCGAGGTGTTTAGCGGGCCCACGACCAATGTGTTCGACAGCGTCAGTAATTTGTTGAGCGCGCTGGAAAGCAATAATGCCGCCGGTATTGACACGGCGATCGGCACCCTCGATCAGGCGACCAATCAAATCAGCAACGCCCAAGGGAAGATCGGCGCCATGGCTAATCGTCTCGAAGTGACCAAGACGGCGCTGGATACCACGACGACGACGATCCGACAAGCGCTGTCCAACAATCAAGACGCGGATCTGACCGCGGCGATTACTCAATTGAGCCTGCAGCAGGTGGCGGTTGAAGCCGCAAGCCGGGCCTTCAGCAAAATCTTTGATACGTCTCTTCTTACGATGCTTCAGTAGGGATGCGTCCGGCGCTGAAAGCGCCGTGTCTGATCGCGGCGGCATGATGAGCTTGCACGCCGGGGAAGGCGCGTATGTTGGTCTTGACTCGTAGACGGGGTGAAGGGGTGACGATCGGCCCGAACATTCGGATCGTCGTGCTGGGAGTCAGAGGCGGCCAAGTCAAACTCGGTATCGAAGCTCCGCCGGCGATCGACGTGCATCGAGACGAAGTGTACGCCCGTATCCAGGAGGAGAACAGAATGGCGGCGGAGACCGGCGTCGTTCCGCTGGAAGCATTTCGCGAACTTTCAAAACGGCCGGGACGGCGGCAGGCGTGAGGTCACATCGATGAAATGTGTGTCAACCCGGTTCGGCGATCTTGAGGTGGAGGAGGGATCACTGCTGACATTTCCCTCCGGTATTCTTGGATTTCCGGATCAGACCCGATATGTGATCCTCGATCATGACACCGACGCGCCCTTCAAGTGGCTGCAATGCGTCGACCAGCCGAATCTGGCCTTCGTGATCATCGACCCGGCCCTCTTCAAGCCGGACTATCGGGTGCAACTTGCCGTCGAAGCGTTGGCCGAAATCCACGCGGCCCCCGACTGCCAGGATTTGACCATCGCTGTGATCCTCACGATTCCATCGCATGATCCCAGCCGAATCACCGGGAATCTCCGGGGACCGCTGGTCATGAACCCCCGTTCCCGTCTCTGCAAACAAGTCGTGCTTGCCGATGATTGCCCGACACGGTACCCGCTCTTCACCCAGAGTTCCTCCTCCGCGCCCGTTCTCCAGACCGCCGCGATGTAGCAGATTCCTCGGTTCGTCGGTCCTTATATGGCTGGCCTCCCGGCCATGTCGTTGATTCTGTTTTTTCCGGCCGGCATGGGACGGCGCGACGGGGATCAGGGGCGGGTTCGAGCGGGATAGCCGTGAAACGTCCGGGCGAGTGCGCCGACTTTTCCTTCAAGCGCCTGGAAGAGATCCGGCGCCTCGTCCAATGTTCCCAGTCGCCCCATTGACTCGAGTTGACCCGCGATGACGATGATTTCCGCAGCGCAGAGATTACCGGCGGTTCCCTTCATCGTGTGGGCCGCACGTTCCAATCGTGGGCCGTCTTGTGTCCGCAGCGCTTCACGGATCTCCCGCAACATGAGGGGATATCGTTCGAGGAACATGTCGAGAAGTTGCTTGAATAGATCCGGGTCGCCCCCGATGTTGACGAGCATCCGATCGGCGTCGAACAATGCGTCGCTGTGGATGGACTGATGAGCACTCGGTAATCCGGCCTCCGTCTCGGATGGCTCAGGCGCGGTGATCCATCGTCCCAGGACTTCTCCCAGTTGCTTGGTCGTGATCGGTTTTGAAAGATAATCATCCATGCCGGCTGCCCGGCAATGATCTCGATCTTCCTGCAAGGCATTGGCCGTCAATGCGATGATGGGGATGCGGGGCTCTTTTTCCTGCGCGCGAATGACCCGGGTCGCTTCGTAGCCGTCCATCTCGGGCATCTGGCAATCCATGAGGATGGCGGCGTAGGAACCACCGCTTAGAGCCTTGAGGGCCTCACGCCCATTGTCCACCACCTCGGGATGATATCCCAGTCGCTCCAACATGCGCGCCGTCAGTTTCTGATTCACGAGATTGTCGTCCGCCACCAGCACCTTCAGTTGTGAAACCGGACGAGAGGTATCATGGCGCGAGACCGCAGCGGGGGAGACCGGTTGAGGTTGAAGGTGGGCGGATCGGGCCGGTCCATCTGCGAGGCCCAGCACCGTCCTGAGACAGGACTGGAGGTGCTCGTGCCGGACAGGCTTGGTCAGATAGGCGGGAAAACCGGATCTCCGAGCCTGTTCGGCTTGCCTCGGTTCATTGAGCGAGGTCAGAATCACCATGTTCATGGCGGCTGCAGCGGGAGAAGTTCGGAGGGCCTTCGCGAGTTCCAGGCCGTTTGTGTCCGGCATCGACATGTCCAACAAGGCCACATCAAACGGCGCGCCTTCGGCGAAGCCTTTTTCAATCAGCGAACGGGCGGTTGCCGCATCCGACGCTCCCTCGGTCTTCATCCCCCAGCCTTCCGTCAGCTGTTGCAGGCTCATGCGTGCGGAGTCATTGTCATCGACGATCACAATGCGGCGTCCGCTCAGATCGGCGGCCGGTTCAGCCGCGAGCGGCGACTGCGCTTGTTTTGTAAACCGCATCGTGCACCAGAACGTGCTGCCTTGTCCCGGCTCGCTCCGCAGGCCGACATGGCCGCCCATCAATTCCGCCAGCTGCTTGGAGATAGAGAGCCCCAACCCGGTGCCGCCGTATTTGCGGGTGGTCGAACTGTCGGCTTGGGTAAAGGGTTGGAACAGGCGGACTTGAACGTCAGGACCGATTCCGATGCCGGTGTCCGTCACTTCAAAACGAAGGTCGCTGGAATCGGCATGATCCTGATCAAGGCAAACCCGCAACACCACCTCGCCTCGTGCGGTGAACTTGATGGCATTGCCTAGAAAATTGGTCAGGATCTGCCGTAGCCGGCCGGGATCGCCGCGGAGCGCGATCGGGACGGACGCCTGTATGAGACCGGCAATTTCCAAGTTCTTGGATTGTGCGCGTTCCGCGCATTGCATCAGAACCGCCTCCACGCTTGCGCGTAGGTCAAAATCGATGCATTCCAATTGGAATTTTCCGGCTTCAATCTTGCTGCAATCAAGGACGTCATTGATCAGCGATAATTGTGTTTCGCCGCATTGCTGGATGGTCTGGACAAACGACCGCTGTTCCTCCGTCAGCGCCGTATCGAGCATGAGGCTGGCCATGCCGATGACGCCGTTCATGGGAGTGCGGAGTTCATGGCTGATCGTCGCGAGAAAGGAGGCCTTGGCCTGGGTGGCTGCCTGCGCCTGCTGGAGGGCCTGATCCAATTGCCGGTTGGTTTCCCGGAGATGGTCGGCCGTCTGGTTCAACATCCGGTGCGTGGTGTGCACTTCCGTCATGTCGATGGCATAGCCCCGTACGCGGTCATGGCTCGCCACGGGGCAGAACGTCCAGGCGAAACAGGCGCCTCCAACCATGACTTCCTGCACCGACAGGCGTGTTCCGTTCGCGAGGCACCGGTCGATGAGCGAGGGGAGATCAGGGGGAAATAGATCGGACCAACCGGAATCATTGAACCCGAATCGGGACAGCAGCGCGACCATGACGGGGTTCGCATAGAGCATCTGCGCATCGCGGTCCAATTCGACGATCGGGTAGGGACTTTCCTCCGCAATGGCGGCCAATCGGTCCCGCTCATCCTCCAGAGCCAGCTCGCGCGTCACATCTCGAATCGTCAACATCGTGGCCACGCCGTCGAACGATTCCAAGGATCCCGGCGTCCATTCGATATGAAGCGAGCGACCGGAGCGGCTCTGGAACAGGCCGTGAGTCTGCCGGCCGGCGCAAAACAGGTCCTGCCAGCAGAGACTTCCGGAATCGGAAGACGCGTCGAGTTTGCGTTCGATGAATCGATCAAGGAGGTGGCCGCGGGCCGTATCGGGATGGCAGCGCAGGAGGCGACCGGCATGGAGATTCATGAACAGCACCCGAGTGTGCGCATCCAATAAACAGAAGCCGACCGGCAGAGTGTTATAGAGGTCACGCGAGACGGCTTTGGAAAGGCGCCGCGCAGATTCGTCGGGGTCGGGCATGGAAGGGTGAAGGGGCAGCGGTTGCGTCACCGAGGAACTCCCTCGCAGGCGGGATCGAAATAGTCGGACACCCGTACTTGTTCCTGTCGGGGATCCAGGGCCCGCAGAATGGTTCGCACCGGCCGGCCCGGCTCCGCCATGGCCAGATCGACGGTGAGCGGCTCGCCGTACTGCTCGCCTTGCGGTCCCGTGACGATCTTTACCGTCGGTTTCAACCGATGCTCGGGATGAATGCCGATCACAATGGCCCTTTCGCCGGTGTTGAGCCTGATCAAGCTGCCGATGGGGTACACGCCCAAGGCTTTGATCGTGATTTCGACCAAGGCCTTGTCGAAGCGGCCTTTTTCTCCGAGCACGAACAACTGCCGGATGGCGTCGTGAGGAAGCATCGGCGCCTGTTCGGTTCGCCAACTGACCATCCCGTCGTACGTATCGACCAGGCCGACCAATTGGCTCAAGCCGAGCACGGCATCCCCGCGCAGACCTTGCGGAAAGCCGCTCCCGTCCACTCGTTCATGATGCTCGATAATAATCCGGCGTGTCGTCTCCGAAATGGAGCCGGCCATAGCCTGCGTGATCGCCGTGACGGCCAATTGAGGATGCTGTTGCATCAGGCTGTGTTCATGCGTGCTGAGCTCCCGTCCCTTACGATACAAATTGCGGGGCAGGCGTAAGTATCCGACGTCATGCAGCATGGCTCCGATCCCGAGATCTTCCTGATCGTTCGGTCCGTATCGCATCTCGTGCCCAATAATCATCGAGAGCACACCGACATCCATGGCGTGAGACGCCAGCGTCCGGTCGAATTCCTGCATTTTCTGGATACAGAACTGGGTCAGCATTGATTGTGGATGATCCATGATCCGCGCCAGGATGGTGCCGACAGCCTTTTTGACATTCGATATGGCGGCCGGATTTCCGCCTTCCAAGTCATCGAGCACTCGATCCAGCGCTTTTATGGCTTCTGCGTAGGCCGAGTGAGCCGCTTTGGCCTTTTGACCGGCTCGCTCGGATTCGGAGAGAACGGCAGGTCCAGGCTCTTCTTTCGGAGGCCCGGTCGGCGCGGGAACCGACGGGGGAGCCGCAGCGGGTTCATCCAGATCCAATCCCTTTGTCGTATCGATCAGGACCTCCTGGATGCCGTGGCGGCGGAGCAGGTTGATGTCATCGTCGCTGCCGACCAGTCGCTTATGGAAGAGGAAGGGGGTCTTGTACCAGGGCTGATCCATCCCTACGACGAACATGCCCGGTTTTAAAGACCCGATGCCGATGCGTTTTGTGCCGGCCATGGAATCCTTTGAAAAGTCATGGAAAGGTCGTGGCGCACGTCGTTCGGATAGCCCTTTGCATGCGCCTGATGTCGTGTACCACAAGTATCGGATCGTTGACGCGGCTTCTTAACTCGTCCGTTTCATCGAACATTTTCGAGGGTGCGGCTCAAGAATATTTCCTGAGTGGCCGATGAAGCTCATCAGATGCGGTTCGTGCACGTTCATGTCTGTCGTTAACGGCTCGTATGGCTGATCAAGGACCTTCCGTTCCTCTTTCGGCCTCCTTCCTGTCCGTGGGGCTGCCGCTCCAATTATGTTTTGGAGATCAGCTCAGCCATGCTCAGTACGGATCGTCCCTGTTGGGCTGGAAGAGGGGAGATTGGTTGATCTGCGAGTGGCCGTATCATCTCGGGCAGCCGGTCGCATGCCGGATCAATGAGTCCTGTCTGGTGCGATACCTGTTCGATGGTCGATTCATCGGTTATCCGAGCGTCGTCCGAGACCAACAACTTCAGCCGTTCCCGTTTCTCTTCCTCGCCTTTCCGGAGAGCGTTGAGGAAGTGGCCCTGCGCAAGCATGCGCGGGTTTCACTGAAGGAGCCGCTCCTGATCAACATTGAAGATTGCGCACCGTTCGGATCCGCCGTGAAACCACGTGCCGTCGGCGCCATGATGCATGACTTGAGTTTGACCGGCTGTTGTGTGGAAGTCCGGAGCGGAAGGACGACGTGGCCTCAGGGTGCAAGCGTGCGGCTGGAATTTGAGCTCAGGGGAGTCGGCCATATCTCCAATCTGACCGGCATCGTCAAGAACGTGACCGACTTTCCCGACCGCATCGAGATCGGCATCGAATTTGTCTTCACCGGAAGCGAGTTCATCGAATATCGCGGCTGGGGAGGGACGGTGCGGAAGGCCATCGAATGTTGCATCTTGCAGAAGTCCGCGCTGTGACGGTGCTTTGGACGAGCGCCGCCGTCGGCGCTGTGCGGCAAGATCGCTCCGGCGGTTGATCGAGTTGCCTAGTCACCCGGCAATTTTTTCCCCATCGGTGAAAATGGTTGATCACAGCCTCTTGCGGGCAGCTGCAATTGCATCACGTGTGAAGGTCTGGTCCGCGCAATCAATGGCGTGAGTCTTGCTATGTGGAAAGGGGGCAAAGCGATCGCCAACTGCGCTTGAAGGATGAATAGGTCATGGAGATAGGACGAGCGAAGCAGCGCCATGTTGTTATCACCGGCGGAGCCGGGTTCATTGGCTCGCAGCTATCCGCGAAATTTCTTGCGGGCGGCAGCAAGGTTACGATTCTGACCCGGCATGCCGACAGTCCGAACGCACAGCGATTGGCGCGGCAAGGCGCCACGGTCATTCCCTGCGATCTGTCCCGATCGGACGGAGTTCCGGCCTCCTCGGATCTTCCTCGCGGCCGACCCTTAATTCATCTGGCGGCCGATGTGTCGGTCAATGGGCCCGGACTTTGGGCTGCCAATGTGGAGGGCACCAAGCGGGCGCTCGATTTGGCGCGGGCGATCGAGGCTTCCCATGTCACCGTGGCCAGCAGTATCGAGGCGCAGGGGTTGGGATCCGACGAAGAAGGTCTGCTGCCGGAAGGGATGGCGTGCCGGCCGGTGTCCGACTATGGGCGGTCAAAACTGAAGGCGGAAGAAGCCGCCGCTGAATGGGGACGGGCGACGGGAATGTCCCTCTTGGTCTTGCGCATTGGAAATATCTATGGTCCCGGAAGCGCGTGGCTGCTCGAGCCGACCTTGCTTGCTTTGCTCAATCACGACTCTGTTCGGCAGGCCTGGCCGCAACTCCGCCGGCGCCGCCTGCAACCGCTCTATGTGACCGACCTCGTCAACGGGATGGCGCGGGCAATCGAAGGAAATTTGACGGGCTTGTACAACATAACCGGCGAGGAAACGGTCACGATTGAAGACTACGTCGGAAAGGTCGCCGGGCTGTTGGATTTGACTCGCGAATTGCACGCGCTTGCCGAACCGGCAGCTGCTTTTCCAACGCCGGCGCCGTCCCTGCCGGCGGATTTTGCCTATGTGCTGATGGGGGATCGGCTGCATTGCCACCGTTGTTATGACAACGGCAAATTGCGAGACGCGATCGGTCCCTATGTGGGGTGGCCGCTCAGCCGTGGCCTGGCTTCCACGCTGCAATGGTATTGGGGGACGCGCGGTCTCGCGGAATCGTCCTGCTCACAGGGCGCGTAAACCAGGAGGCTGGCATGCGTGTGACATTGATTTTTCCCGGTATCGCGCTTCCCGGCTTCGACAGTTACAGAAAGAAGCCGACTGTGGAGGCCAACTTCATCGATCACGGCCTTGCCTCGATCAGCGCTGCGGCGAAGGCGCGAGGACACCAGGTCGATCTGATCGATCTGCGGCGGCTGAAGAATTGGGATCATTTCCGTGATGAAGTGCGCGCCCGGACGTCGAAGGTCTGGGGCATCACGTCTTGGAGCCTGCATTATCCGGATGCCGTGCGCGCGATCAGGATCGTGAAGGAAGAACGGGAAGACGCCATCGTCGTCTTGGGCGGCGTTCATGCGACCATTCAGACTCAACAGGTCGCGGCCAATCAACTGATCGACCATATCATCACGCAGGAAGGGGAGCTGAGCTTTCCCGTCCTGCTCGACAAGCTGGAGGCAGGACAACCGGCGGACCGGATCATCGTCGGCGAAGGACCGGTCTTGGACGACATTCCATGGATTGACCGCGATCTCTTCGACATGACCGGCGAGTTGGCCATGCCGATGGCGCCGGGGATGCCCACGCCGTTTGTGACGACCAATGCGGGGCGCGGGTGCCCGTTTAAATGCAACTTCTGCCAGCCTGCCGAACGAGCCGTGTTCGGGAATCGCGTCAAAATGCGCAGCCAGCAGAATGTCATCGACGAACTGCGCTTGCTCAGAGAACGGTTTCGGTTCCGAAGCTGGATGGCGCACGACGATCTGTTTTTCATCAATCACCGGTGGACGAGAGAATTCTGCCGGCAGTATCGAGCCGCCGGCTTCACCGAGCCCTATATCTGCCAGATGCGGGCGGACCTCATGTGCCGGTATCCCGACGTGGTCAAAGAGATGGCGGAGTCCGGCCTCGCTTGGGCGATGATCGGGTTTGAAAGCGGCAGCCAGCGAATCCTCGATATGTTCGAGAAAGAAACGACGGTGGAGGAAAACCTTCGCGCCGCGGAGATCTGCCGGGACTATGGCGTGAAAGTGTGGGCCAACATCATGTTCGGCGCGCCGACGGAGACTAGATCGGAAGTGATGGAGACAGTCCGGATGGTTTGGAAAATCAAACCGACTCATTTGAGCACGAGCTTCTTTACCCCGACGCCCGGCAGCAATATCGCCAAAGAAGTGGAGCGCAAAGGACTGACGATGGTGGATCCGTTCAACGGTTCCTGTCGTACTCCCAACGAAGCGAAGCTTAAAGATCTGGATTATGACTGGCTGAACAAGGCGATTCAGTTGGCTCACCAGGGCGGGACGGAATCTGCGCTGCTGGCGCTCGGCAACCTGCCGGTAAAATCTCAGGAGTCCGCATGCATATCGTAGTAATCAACAGCCCATCCCTGACAACCAGGCCGGTGAGTCGAAGTATGGCCGGCGGCCTCGGTTTCGACGGCAGCAGCCACATGCTCCTCCCCCCGTTGGACTTGGCGATCATGGCGGCGAGCCTGCGGCAGGCGGATCACCATGTGGAGTTGATCGACGCGGATCCATTGGGATTGGATCAAGCGGGGGTGCTGGCGAAACTGCAAGGCGCGCAATGGGATGTGATCATCGCCTCTGTGTCGTTGCCAACGCTGGACCAGGACGCGGCATTCCTGGCGGCGCTTCGGCGCGCGTATCCGGATGCCAGGATTGTCGGCAAGACGCTGGCGCGGGATCATGACGTGCTCCAGGCATTGCTCGTCAAGAGCGGCGCCGATCTGGTCATTCACGGGGAAGCCGACCTCAACATCGTGGAGTTGGTAGAGGGGCGGAGCAGAAGCGGCACGGCGTGGCTCGACATGGAGGAGGGAGGGCCTCGGTTCCGAAGTGACGAAGGCGAGCCGGTTCGGGATCTGAACGCGCTGCCGTTTGCGGCCCGAGATTTGTTGCCGAACGATCGCTATTGTTACCCGCTCTTGGGAAGTCCGGTGGCGACGGTTCAAACCAGCCGGGGCTGTCCCTATCCCTGCGGATTTTACTGTCCTTATCCGCTGGTCGAAGGAGTGAAGTGGCGCGCCATGTCGCCGGAGCGGATCGCGGCGGAGCTGCGTGACATTGTCGAGCGCCATCATCTCACGAAAATCTATTTCCGCGATGCCACCTTTACGCTCAATCAGGAGCGGATCATTACCCTGTGTGATCTGATCATGGCCGCCGGCTGGCGATTGGAATGGGTCTGCGAGACGCGGGTCGATTGCCTCGGCGATACGGTGCTCGACAAAATGCGCGCCGCCGGCTGCGTCGGGATTCTGATCGGCGTCGAGTCGGGCGATGAACAGACGATGCACCATCGGGATGGGAAGAAGGGATTGACGATTCCCAAATTGTCCCATCTGCGGGACAAGACCAGGCAACTCGGCATCCGCTTGCACTTCCTGCTGATCGTCGGATTGCCGCGGGACACGAGGGAATCGATCGTGGATACGTATGAACTGATCGGCCGGTATGAACCGGACACGATCGGCGTGACGATCATCACGCCGTATCCCGGAACCCCGCTGTATGAACAGGGCGTGCGGGAAGGATGGATCGATTCTTTCCAATGGAAAGATTACGGCGGGCACCAGGTGCCGATGCATACGCCGCATCTATCCCGGGACGAAATGATCGCCGGCAAACGCTTTCTCGAAGAGGGCTTCGCTATCCTCAGCCGAGCGAACCGCCCGGGGGGGCCGTCACAGGACCAAGCCACCCAGCACTATGAGCGGCTGCTTCGGTGGGCCTATCGGCTGGAGCAGCCCATGGCGCAGATGCAAGCCTTGATGCGGCAACGCAAGGTCTTGGAAGGACAGCGGCGCCGTCCGGAGGCGTTCGCCATGTCATCCGATCGTGTGGGCGCTGGACCGGCAATGTGCGCCCTAAGCGTCGTGATCCCCACGTATAACCGCCGCGCAATTCTGAGAAAGACGCTCCTGGCCTTCGCATCCCAAACGCTGGCCCATGATCAGTTCGAAGTGATCGTCGTGGATGACGGATCAAACGACGAGACGGCCGATATGGTCCGTCGCTTCAAATCGTCATTCAGCCTCCGCCTCGAATCCCAATCGCATGAGGGAGCCAATGCTGCCCGCAACCGCGGCATCCAAGCGGCGAAGGGGTCTGTCGTCGTGATCACGGGCGACGATATGGTGCCCGAGCCCCGGTTTCTTGAGGCGCATCTGGCGTTTCATCGGCAGCAACCCGCCGAGACCGACGCGATGCTCGGGTTCATCGACTGGTCTCCCGAAATCACCGTCACCCCATTCATGCGGTACCTTGTCTCGCCCGAGGGTGGGCAGCAATTCGCCTTTCATGAGGTGAAAAACGGGAAGGCGGACTTTCGATTGTTCTACACGAGCAACGTGTCGCTCAAACGCGGATTTCTTCTGAGGCAACCGGTCCTGTTCGATACCGACTTCACCTATCCCGCATACGACGACACTGAACTGGGATACCGGCTGGCCAAGCAGGGCATGCAGCTTCATTACAATGCTCTTGCCGTGACCTGCCATCACCACGAAATGACGGTGGAGGGATTCATCGAACGCCAGCGGAAGGCGGGCAACATGGCGGTGCTGCTGGCCCGTAAACATCCGGCCCTCGATCGGCTCCTGTTGGGCATCGGGGAAGTGTTGCAGACCGGTCACCCGTCCACAGCCGAGATCGGACAAGGTTTGCTGAACGGTCTGCGTGAATTGGAAAAGCCGAAGCTCGAATACCTGGCGCAACTCCGCGTCCATCAGACGACCCTGGACCACTGGTATGCGAAATCGGTGCTCTACCCGCTGTATGGGCTCCTGCTGACGAAGGCCTATCATCAGGGCGTATGGGAAGCCTCGGCGGCGGGTGACGGTCATCGGCCGGCTTCCGCGACGGTCGCGTCTCGGCCGGCCGCGCAGTTCGACGTCTCGATCATCATTCCGGTCTTCAACAAGATGGAGCTGACCAGCCAATGTCTGAGCAAATTGGCACAGGTGACGCGGGGAGTGGAGTACGAAGTCATCGTCGTGGACAACCATTCGACCGATGGCACGCCGGGCTTCCTTGCCGGATTGGGCGGCGACGTTCAAATCATCAGCAATCGGGAGAACCTCGGATTCGCGAAGGCGTGCAATCAAGGCGCGCGGGCGGCTCGCGGCAAGTATCTGCTCTTCTTGAACAACGACACGATTCCCTTGACCGATTGGCTGATGCCGCTCATTGAGGAAGTCGAACAGAATAGTAGGGCGGCGGTCGTCGGCAGCAAGTTGCTCTATGAGAACGGCACGATTCAACATGCCGGCGTGGCCTTCTCGCGCGTCTGGTTCACGCCCTATCACGTGTACAGCGGCCTGCCGGCCGACGCGCCGTGCGTGAATCGGCGGCGGGAATTTCAGTCCATCACCGCGGCCTGCATGCTGGTGCGCCGTGAGGTGTTCGAATCGGTCGGCGGTTTCGACGAGGGCTATCGCAATGGGTTCGAGGATGTGGACCTGTGCTTGAAGATTCGCGAACAGGGTTGGCAGCTCATCTACCGGCCGGATAGCGTGCTCTATCATCTCGAAAGTCAGACGCCGGGTCGCAAGGCGCATGATAAGGACAATGCCAAACGGCTTGTCCAACGGTGGGCCCATAAATGGAGTGTGACCGACGAGGATGCGATTCATCATGCGGACGGGTATGCGCTTCGCTATTACAACGACGGCGGCCTGCTGCGAAGCCGACTCGAGCAGTTCAGCGATCCGGCCGTGCAGGCGCAATGGAACATCGTTGCCACGGTGCAGCGCGCGTCTCAACGGGAGGACATGGAGACGGTCACGGCGTGGCTCGTCCGGCCGGATCAGTGGCCGGCCGATGTTTGGGTGCTGCGTTGGGCGGCCTTCGTGTGCCGGTGCGTGGGGCGGCATGGATTGGCCGAACCCTTTTGGGGACGGGTACTCCAGATGGAGGAGGATCCGGACGCTCGCGTGGCGCTCGCGAAATCGGCGGTCGAGAGGGGAGCACTCGGCCAGGCGGATGAGCACCTACAACGGTTGTTCACAAAACATCCGGAGCATGGCGAAGGTCTGCTCGTGCTCGGCATCGCGGCCATGCAGCGGGAATCCTATGCCGAAGCGGGGACGGCGTTTGAGCAGGCGTTACGCCATCACGCGGATGCACGGAAAGCGCGATTGGGCATCGCGATGTCGGCGCTCGGTCTGCACCAGCCGGCAAAGGCATGGACGGCCCTCAGCACGCTGTTGGAGGACGAGCCGGATGACGCCGAGGCGATACATTGGTTGATCCGCGCCGGCACGTTGCTGGCACGGTGGGACGAACTGAGTGATCGACTCACGACATACCTGGCAAGGAATCCTGCCGACCTCGGGGCGCGATTTGCTTTGTGCGGCGTCTTGGTACGGGTGGAGCGACTGGATCGGGCCCGCCAGGAATATGATCGGCTACGGGCGTTGGATCCGTCCTATGACGGCCTGGACGAGTTGGAGCAGCGGATTGCGGCCAAGGATTCCGTGATCGTATCCGATCATGCGGCCTGATCCTGCCTTACGCGCGCGCGCGCTGGTCATCCAACTGGCGCGTCTCGGCGATCTCATTCAAACCCTGCCGGTCGTGAACGCATTGCGGGATCGCCATCCGGATCGAACAATTGACTTGTTGTGCGCCGCGCCGCTGGCCGATCTGGTTCGGGAAAGTTTTCCGGTGGATTGTGTGCTGCCCTGGGACGGCGGCCGCTGCCGCGCTTGGGCTAGTGACTGGAGCCGGGATCCGCTCGGAACGGTACAGCGTCTTCAACAGTACATTGAGAACCTGAGCGCTCAGGGGTACGAGGAGGCCTACAATCTCAATCAGCATGAACGGGCCATTTTGGCCGCGCATCTCCTCGCCGCTCGTGTGACTGGAGCGGGAGCGACCGGACCACTGTCTGGTGAATTGGGCTCATGGGCGTCCTACCTTCGCGGCGTCGCCGGTTATCGAGGGGCGAATCGCATTCATCTTGCTGACGCCTTCTGCGGACTCTGCGGTGTGCGGCCTCCCGGACGCGCTGCGGCGCTTCGATGCAGAAGCGTGTCCCTTCCCCAGGATTTGGAAGAAATCGGAAGCCGTGGGGACCATTGGGCCGCGGTGGTCATCGGAGCCGGAGATGCCGAACGCTGTGTTCCGCCCCCGGTCTGGAGCGAGTGGATCGACCGGTGGCTATCCGCCGACTCCCGCGCCTGCGTGGTATTGATCGGCAGCGGCGGAGAACGGGAAGCGGCGCACGCCGTCCAGTCGTCGCTGCCGTCGATGTTCTTGAGTCGCCTGTGGGATGCGACGGGACGAACAACATTATCTCAACTCGCGACCATCTTAACCCATTGCCGATGGGTCGTCGGCGCGGATACCGGCCCTCTCCATTTGGGTACCGCCGTTGGCGCTCGTGCGATCGGCTTCTATTTTGCCCGAGCCCGCGTGCATGAAACCGGTCCTTACGGAGCAGGCCATTGGGTGTTCCAGCATGAGGGGCACGCCAAACCGGCCCATTGGCCGATCAGGGCCAGCGTCGAACTGATGTGCGCCGAGCGCGGCACGACAGAGCCTGAATGGCAACTCTGGAGGAGCCACATGGACGACTGGGGCGCCTATTTCGAAGACAGCATGGGCCTGAACAGCGGCGCATCGCAGCGTGAGAGCGTGTGGCGTCGACTATCGCCTTCACTCGTTCCGGCGGAACACGATGAATACGTTTGAATCGAATCTATCCGTGTTGGCGCGCCTCCAGCCGGCCCTGGCCGGCGCAATCAAAAAAGCAGAGGGCGGCGCACTGACCGTCCTACCCGCGCGCAACGGCCTTCCCACGGCACAGTGCAACGGCCGCTGGGTTCATAGCGCGTATGATCCGGTTCGGGAAGCCGAAGGCTGGGCCGCCGAACAGATATCCTCCGACCGGGCGCAGGAAGTGCTCGTAATCCTGGGGGTGGGACTCCTATATCACGTTGAAGCGCTCCGGCGCCTTGCGAAGGCCGGTACGAGGATGATGGTGGTCGTTCCGGATCTGGCGGAACTTCATGATGCGTGTGCGTCACGATCGATCGCAGATCTTCTTCAGACCATCAGTTTTGTGGCCGGCTCCCCGGATGCCGTGGCTGACGAACTCGCGTCGGTCGGCGGTCCGCTGCGGTTGGTGTCGTATGCGCCGGCCATGACACCGCACGGGAGCTATCGCGCGGCCTTTGAAGAGCAACTGCGCCGGCGGATCGCAGCGCGGGCAGGCGGACAATTAAACATCGCCGTGGTGGGGCCGATCTATGGCGGCTCCTTGCCGATTGCGCAGTACGCCGTCCGGGCTCTGGAAGAATTGGGGCACCGGGTCCGATGGATCGATCATAGCGTCCATGCCCGGTCCTATGAAGAATGTGCCCGATTGAGTGATCCGCGCCATCGCCAGGTGATCCAGAGCCGGCTGGCCGAGGTCCTCAGCCAATTCACGCTGGCTCGGCTCGCGGAAGATCCGCCGGATGTGGTGCTGGCTCTCGCGCAGGCGCCGCTGACCTCCGCCGTCCTGGAACACCTGCGACGAAAGAAATTTGTCTGCGCCATGTGGTTTGTCGAAAACTACCGCCATCTTACGTACTGGCAGCAACTCGCGGCGAGTTATGACTACTGGTTCGTCATTCAACGGGACTCCTGCCGTGACGCGCTTCGCCAGGCCGGTGCGCGCGATGTCGCATATATGCCGATGGCGGCCGATCCGATGATCCACCGGCCGATCGAGTTGACCGCTGATGAGCGGGACGAATTCAGTGCCGATCTCTCCTTCGTCGGAGCGGGCTACGCCAATCGCCGGACGTTGCTCCCGCAACTCATCGCCCCCGGTTGGACGTTCAAACTATGGGGTAATGAGTGGGACGGCGCGGAGTCGCTGCGCGGCGTGCTGCAGCGGGGAGGGGCGCGGATCGACACCGCGACGTGCATGAAGGTGTTCAATGCTTCGCGAATCAACTTGAACCTGCACTCCTGGTCCGGAACCGGGTTGGATCCCCAGGCTGACTTTGTCAATCCCCGGACGTTTGAACTGGCCGCGTGCGGCGCTTTTCAACTGGTGGACGATCGAACGTTGCTGCCGGAATTGTTCAGCGGCGGCGAGGTCCGGTCGTTCAAGACCTTCGATGAGTTGCCCTCGTTGATCAGGCGATGGCTCGACGATCCCGAGGCGCGGGGCGCCGCCGCGCTTGAAGCGCGGCGGCGGGTCCTGGCCGAACATACGTATGTGCACCGTATGAAAGACATCCTTGCCCATATCGGCATGAGCCGACCGGATCGAATCGGGCCGGTGTTGAGCGGGGAGCGTCGAGCCCAGACATTGACTGCTCGGTGCGGCGACATTCCGGTGCTGGAATCGTTGATGCAGGGATTTGCGCCGGACTGTCGGGTCGAATTGAAGGATGTGGCCGGAAGAATCCGATCCAAAGCGCCCCATGCGCCGCTGGCCCGCGAGGAACTGTTGGTGCTCATGCTGGATGAATATCGATCGGAGATGCGGGACATCCTATGACGCGCCAGGTGCTCTTGCTCAACATCACCCGCATGGGAGATCTCGTGCAGATGGGCGCCCTGCTCCACCGGCTTCAATGTGAGTGGCCGGGCGCCGCCGTGGATCTGGTGGTGGACCGGCGGTTTGCCCCGGTCGCCGCGCTGCTGCCCCATCTCCGCCACATCCGGACGTATGACTTCCATGCTTTGGTCGATGACAGCCGCGTGAATGCGCGGGACGTGGTGACGCTCTACCGGGATTTCGCCGCATGGACGCGACCAATGGTGGAGGTCGGCTATGATCGCGTCGTCAATCTTACGTTCAACAAGCGGAGCGGGCTGCTGGCCAGCTACATCGGCGCGGCGGACATCCGTGGCGTGGCCGCGGCGCGCGACGGACGGGCGACGATCCACAATGAGTGGATGGCGTATTTGACCGACATGCACCACCATCGGCGGTTCAATCGATTCAACCTCGTCGATATTTATGCGTGGGGAGGAAGCGGGCCCGGCGCGTTTTCTCCCTTGTCGGTGACGGTGCCGAAAAGCGCGAGCGACTGGGCGCTCAATTTCCTCGGCGGGTCGGCCTCGGGTAAACACTGGATGGCGGTGCAGGTGGGCGCGAGCGACATCATGAAGGCGTGGCGCCCAGAATACTTCGGGCGGGCGCTGGCCCGCATCGGCAAACAGGCGGACGTCGGCATCATCTTCATCGGGACACCGCAAGAACAGGAGGCCGTACAGGAAGCCAAGCGCGCTTACCGAGCCGCCGGGGGGGAGCGAGCCGTTCTTGAGGCTGTCGGCAGGACCGATCTGGTGCAGCTTGCCGCGTTGCTCGCGCATTGCTCCCTCTTGCTGACCAATGACACGGGACCGATGCATCTTGCCGTGGCGGTCGGGACTCCCGTCGTGGATACCTCCGTCGGACATGTGGATTTCCACGAGACGGGACCATATGGACCGGGCCATTGGGTCGTCCAGCCGGATCTGGCTTGCGCACCCTGCGGATTCGATCAAGTCTGCATGCACCATGCGTGTAAAGAGCAGTTGGCGTCCGATCAGATTGCCGCTCTGTGTCTCCATGCGCTGGAAGCCGGGGATTTTCCGGAAAAGACGAGCGGCATTCGAATCTATGAGTCTGCGGTCGATGAGGATGGATTCGCGACCTATCGGCTGCGCGCCGGCCGGGAAGAAACTTTGTCCGCCTGGTACGGCGCATTCTGGCGACAGATCTGGTTTGAGAGTTTTACCGGTTCAACCAGCGCCTGCGCGGCTCCTTCCGATCCTCCGCCGGACGTGGACAATGCGCTCGCAGGCTTACGAAGCGTGCTGGCACTTGCCACGCGGTTGGTCTCGCGGGCTCAGACGTTGACGCATCTGGCAGGCAGACAACCGCTCCCGGTCGCAGAGCTCAAGCGGGCGCAGGCGGAGGATGAACAGGAGCGGGCGCTGGCGTTGGAGATGAGTCTGCGATCTCCGGCATCCAGTCCCGCCACGATCGCCTTGCTCCGCGAGTTCCAGAGCGATGACGGGGAGACCTTGGCGGCCATGGCCCGATCGCGAGCCGAGACGTACCGCCGGTGGCGCGCGCGCTTGGCGGCGGCGGAAGCCAAGCTGCAACTGGCGGCGGGGATTTCGTCACGGCGAATACAGCGAAGGCCGCTTGCCATATGCCCGGCTCGACAATCGGCATGATCGACTCACTGCGTGAAAGGAGCGACGACAATGCATATCACCCTCGATGAAGAACGGTGGCAGCTTCCCGACGACACGTCCTTGATGGAAGCGCTGGCGCAAGTCAGCGACAAGGCTCAAAGCAAGGGTTGTCTTGTGACGCAGCTCACCGTGGGCGGGCGGCCGGTGACCGATCGCGATCTTCAGCCGTCATTCCTGGCGCAGAAAGGCACGGATGTCGCCACGGTGGAGGCGATCTCTCGGTCACTCCGGGCAATCATGTCGGATGCCGCCGCGACGATGACGCGGTTTGCCGCGCAGCTCAAGAGCGACGGCGGCGCGCTGGTCGGACCGTTACGGGCGGGGCGGGGAGGATTCACGGGGCTGGATATGTGGTTGGGTCGATTGGCCGATTATGCAGAAATGGCCGTGACCGGTCGAACGCAGGGATTGCCCGACACGGGTATGACACGGGCGCTTCCGTGGATACAAGAACTGGTCGATGCGCGGCAGGCGGCCGACGCGGTTCGCCTGGCCGATATTCTTGAATATGAGCTGCTGCCGGCCTTGCCGGACGGAGAGCGCTGATCTCCATTCGTTCACGCTGGTGTCGGTTGATCACCAATCGAGGTATTTTGCCTGTGTCATTCGCGGCTTAAGTCTTTCGGGGGGTAAACCGATAAGAGCCACGTGAGACAGGAACGGCACAACGGCATGAGGCGCACATGGCCGGCGGAGTCGTTCCCACATCGTCGGCACGGATGCTGATGATCGCGGTTTGGTGATCAGAACTTTCAGGAGGACGTGAGTCATGGCTTTAGTAGTCAATACCAATATGGCGTCGTTGTCGGCTCAGCGGAATTTGACGGTGAACCAGAGCATGTTGTCCCGTTCCGTCGAACGTTTGTCGTCCGGTCTCCGGATTACCCGGGCCAGCGACGATGCGGCGGGATTGGGCGTATCGGAAACGTTGCGGGCTCACATCCGCAGCATCAATCAGGCCGCGCGGAATGCCAATGACGGCATCAGTCTCACGCAAGTCGCAGACGGCGCCGCCCAGTCCATCGGGAACTTGCTGGCTCGGATGCGTGAATTGGCGACACAGTCGGGAAGCGGAACGGTCGGCACCACCGAACGGTCTTACCTGGACCAGGAGTTCGTGGCGCTGCGGTCGGAAATCGATCGGATCGCGAACGTCACGGAATTCAACGGTAACCCGTTGTTGAGCGGTGCAAGCAACAGCTTCAGCGTGTTTGTGGGATTCAAGAGCGGATCCAACAACGTCTTGACGCTGAATTTGAATGACCTGGATCTGACGTCGATCGGGCTGGCGAGCGTCAACATCTCCTCCGCCGCCAATGCGCAAAGCGCATTGGCCAATATCGACAGCGCCATCAGCGCCGTCGCAACGGCGCGAGCGACCTACGGGTCGGTTCAGGCGCGGTTTGACGCGGCCATCGCAAACTTGCAAGTGACAAGCGAGAACTTCTCGGCGGCCGATTCACGGATCCGTGACGCGGACATCGCCTATGAAACCTCGCAGTTCACGAAGAACCAGATTCTGACGCAATCGGGTATTGCCATTCTCGCTCAAGCCAACGCGTTGCCTCAACAGGCGTTGGCGTTGTTGCGGTAGGTTCACGAACCGCGCGGCGGCCCTCACAGGAGGCCGCCGCGCGGAGTGAGCAAAGGAGGAGAGCATGGTCCATGAAGTCACCAGTCGGACCGAGCTTCCGGCTACTGCAAGCGAGGCGAGTGCAAATGCTCCGCATCGGAGTCACGGACAGGACCCAAGCGCTCACGCGGCCGGTCCGCAACCGACTCACATAGAAACCAGCGACTTGCAGAAAGCCGTCGATCGCGTCCGCGAGGTCTTTCAAAACGTCGAGCCGCGGTTGCAGTTTGAAGTCGATCCTGATCTGCATCGGGTCATCGTAAAGATTATGAACGGGGATTCCGGCGAAGTCATTCGCCAGATCCCGCCGCAGGAAGTGTTGGATCTGGCGAAAAATCTACAGACTTCCAAGGGCTTGTTGCTCAAGCAACAGGCCTGAATCCGTTTTCCGGGTGAAGGAACACTATGGCGACGATCAGTTTCGGCGGATTAGGCAACGGCATCGACTTCGGACAGGTCGTCACTCAACTGGTCCAAGTTCAGCAGTTGCCGATCGACCAACTGAATCAGAAGAAGCAGGCCGTACAGACCAAGCTCACGGATTACACATCGCTCGGTACAAAATTGTTGGCCCTGCAAGGCGCCGCGGACAAACTGCGGTTCAACCAAACCTTTGACCAGAATAGTTCGACGGTCAGTGATGATACCGTCCTGACGGCCACCGCTTCCGCGTCGTCCGCGGCCGGCAGCTATTCCATTCAGGTCACGCAACTCGCGAAGGCGCACCAGATTACCAATAAGGCGGCCAAGGCCGTCGCCGGCACCACGACCGACATCGTCAGCGGCGGATCGGCCGCATTTACGTTCCGGGTGGGAAGCGGCGCGGATCAGACGGTGACGCTCGGCGAGGCCGGGACATTGGAAGATTTGCGCGCGGCAATCAATGATCTGGGAGCCGGCGTGACGGCGTCGGTGATCAACACCGGAACGGAGTCCGCTCCCGCCTATCGGCTCACGCTCACGGCGACGAACAGCGGCGCCCCCAATACCATCACGGTGGTCGCGGACGAGACCGATCTGGATTTCATGAATGCGAGCGGCGGCGGATCGGATACCTTGCAGGCCGCTCAGAATGCGATCCTCGTGATCGGTGACCCGGATCAGACGACCGTCAGCATCCAGCGGGAAAGCAACGTCGTGTCGGACGCGATCCCCGACGTCACGTTGTCCCTGAAGGCCAGGACCGCCGCCGATGAGCCCGTGACCGTCAATGTGAGCCGGGATACTGCGGCGATCAAGGCGAATGTAAAAGAGCTGGTGACCGCCTATAACGACATCGTGAAATTCATCAATGAACGAACGACCTACGATGTCACCACCAAGACGGGCGGCGATTTCTTCAATGAAGGAAGCGCGAAGAGCGTCATCGGCCGTCTTCGCAGCGCTCTGTCGAGCGAGGTCCCGGAGCTCAGCACGTACACGAGCGTCGGACAAATCGGGTTTAAGACCGAGCGTGACGGAACTCTCACGTTGGACGAGGCGAAATTCGATGCCGCGTTGAGCACGAACTATACCGCCGTGAAGTCGCTCTTTATCAATCAGAGCACGGTTACCGGCGTGGCCCAGCGAATGAACGTCGCGATCGACGCGCTGGATGATCCGGAAAGCGGCAGTATTTCCATCCGGAAGAATTCGCTCACCGAACAGATTGCGAGAATGTCGGATGACATCGCCAGAAAGGAAGACGCCTTATCCCGATATGAGGAAAGTCTTCGGGCTCAGTATGCGGCTCTGGATGCATTGCTCAGCCAGCTCAGGGGACAGACGAATTCTCTTCAATCACTTCAGACATCGGCGTAGAGGGCGCTATGGTGACAAACGCGGCTCAGCAGTATCGGCAGACTCAAGTCATGACGGCGAACCACACGCAATTGATCGTGCTGCTGTATGATTCCGCGGTACAGTCGTTGGAGTTGGCCCGCGAGGGCATTGTGACGAATAACTACCGGGACAAGGCTCGTTTCCTGGATCGGGGAATGGCCATCGTCGGTGAGTTGTCCAGCGTCTTGGATTTCGAGCGCGGCGGAGAAATCGCCTTCTCGCTCCATCGGCTGTATGACTATATGATTCAAGAATGTCTCCATGCGAACCTGCGTCATGAAGCCGCCTGCCTCGACGGACCCATTCGTTGTTTGATCACCCTCCGGGAAGCCTGGCGAACCGTCGCCGGGCAAGGACAGACGGCCCATGCCGGCCGCTGAGATCGGCGCTTCCGATCGCGGATCGGAATTCGAGCGAGTGACCCTTCAGGCGTGCCGGGCGGCCGAGCAGGGCGATTGGGATGCCGTGGTATGCTGCGTGAATCGCCGCGGTGAGCTGTTGGCCGATGGACCTTTGCCGCTTGCTTCGCCCGCACGCCTCCTGGAGTTGGACAGGCGGATCCATGCATTGGCCGAGACCGCGAGAGCCGCGATGGCCGCCATGCTGCTGGAAGCGGGACAGACGCGACGGAAGCTTCAGCAACTACGAGAGCGGGCAGCGGGGCCGGAATCGGCTACCAGCCGGCTGATGAATGTGCGGGCGTAACCGAATCGATGCCGTTCGGGAGAGCCACGCCTGAACCCATGCCGCGCGAATCAATCAAGCCGTCGAGCGCCGCCTCAAAGCCCGAGGACCGGCGGGAGTGGTTGCGCATCGACGAGCGTCTGTTCCTCGATTATCGGCTGGCTGAGGAATCCGTCCACACTCCGGCCCCCGACTTACCACCCATTACCAAGGACATGATCAGCGCGTTGGTCCATAAACCGACCGCTGATCTCATCGTGCAGGAAGGGGAGTCGCTCGATGGATCCCCGTTGCTTCCCTGGATCAGCAAAATTGATTGGCTGCTTGAAATGATCCTGGCTTCGTTGGCCACGATCCATCCGGGCAGCGTGTCGATCCCGCGGCTGACCGAGGTGAACATCAGCGCCGGGGGATTGAGCTTTCTATCACCGCGACCCTTCGACATCGATGCCATGCTGGCGCTTCGCGTGATCATTCCTCCATTCAGTCCGATCCAAACGCAGGCCCGTGTCATCCGTGCCGAGCCGGGCGCCCATGGCTCGACGGAGTTCAAAATCGCCGTGGAGTTCACCACATTGGCGGTCGATGACCAAGAACAGATCATCCGCCATATCATCCGCACGCAGGCGGAGCAATTGCGGGCTAGAAAAGCGGAGAGCCAGGGGTAGCCTTACACGCCGCACCATACCCTGTGACCGCGGGCTTTTCGACGTGATCCAGATGGTGCAGCAGGGCGTCCGCCGCCTGGCGAAGAGCCACCGATGAGGCCGCCGCCGGTTCACTCTCGACGACAGGAAGAAACGCGCGGACCGAGCGGGCCATGGCCGGATCATCCGGCACTTCGCCGAGCATGGCCAAGTCTCCTCCGACATACTCCTTGAGCAGACGTTTCAGCTGTAGGATATTGACCCGCGATCCGCCGGACAGACGATTGACGATCAGCAAGGGTTGAAATGCAGCCAGCATCTGCGTCGCGATCTCGGGCGCATTGGGATCGGTAGTCCGGACCTGTTCGACGACCTCCTCGATACTCCCAAAATCACGGTCGCATAACGCGTCGCTGACCGCGCCGCGGGCCAGAAAACCCGACAAGACCCGGCGGATCGCCGCAAGCTTGACAAAGCGATAGAGATCCAAGACCGACGTGGGGTCCGGCGTAGCGACGGCGAGATAGTGATCGGCCATGAGAAAAAAGTCGAGTGAATGGTAATTCGTGCCGGCTCCGATATCGACCACGATGATATCGGTGTCCAGTCGCCTGAAGTGCTTGATCAGACGTTGTTTCTTTGCAAATGGAAGATTGGCGGTCGCAAGAGTTTCCCCGGTGCCCGGAATGATCTTGAGATCGGGATGGGCGGCCGCCGGCTCGGCGATGGTTTCCAAATTATCGATCCGCCGCTGGATGAAATCCGTCAAGGTCAGCCGGGGATGGAGCAAGCCGAACAGAATGTGCGTATTCGCGCCGCCCACGTCGAGATCCGCCAGCACGACACGTTTGCCGCTCTTTGCCAAGAGCAGCGCCAAATTGGCGGCAATCACACTCTTCCCGACGCCGCCTTTTCCTGAGCCCACGGAGATGATCGTCGCCATCGTAGCGCGTTCCTGTCCGTTGTAGATGGTTGACTACTGTTCATCGGCTGTTCTTCATCAAAACCTTAACCCCCATTATTACGAACGCTTCCGGGGCGACCGACGATTTGAACCATCACTCAGAAACAACAGCTAAGGTGCCTACTCTCGCGTGAAAGCGCTCGGATAGCGTTCGCAGGCTCGCCCCCGGACCTCGACATACTGTTTCAAGTCTGCCGATGAACGGCACGGCTCTCCGCTTTCCCACCGGACGGGTGATTTAAGTTTGCGACACCCTGTACCGATAACGACATCCGTCATGAACGATGCAATGGCAGCAACAACCAGCATGAACGTGGACGGAAATGCACAGTCGGACAGCGAAATTTTGACCGTTTTGGAAGTCGCGCGCTTTTTGCGCGTGCCCAAATCGACGGTCTACAAGCTCGCCCGCCTGGGGCAACTGCCGGCTTCCAAGATCGGCAAGCATTGGCGGTTCCTGCGGCGTGATATCCATGACTGGATGCATACCCGCGGGTCACAGAGCTGACCACGCGGCGCGGCGGACCTCTCGGCGCCGAGAAATCGTCACCTTTGGTGAAGACGTCTCGAATCCGGAGCCCGTGGTTTGCGAGACCAAGGATGACAGGCATGAACGATCGCAACACCGTGAAGAAATCCGATGAGCGTTCCACGAGTCTGAGCATCGATACCTTCAAACACCTGCGCGACCTCATCTACGAACACACCGGGATTCATTTTCAGGAAAGCAAAAAATATTTACTGGAGAGCCGCCTTCAACCCCGCCTGCGGGCCTGCCGCTGTGACACCTTCGATGATTACTTGAGCTTCCTGCGGTTCGACGCGTATCGCGATCGCGAATTCGCGGAGCTCTATACGGTGATTACGACCAACGAGACCTATTTTTACCGGGATGAGGCGCAGTTGGATACCTTCATGCGCGTCGTCGTGCCGGCTGTCATGAAGCAGAATCAGGAGACGAAGCAGCTCCGCATCTGGAGCGCCGCCTGCTCCACCGGTGACGAGCCTTATACCCTGGCATTGCTGCTGCGGGAGCATCAGCCGTTGGCCAATTGGTCGATCGACATTCTGGCCACGGACATCAGCGAGAATGTGTTGGAAATCGGGCGCAAAGCGACGTACCGGGCGCATGCTCTCCGGAAAGTGCCGCCGGCTCTGCTGGCGAAATACTTTACGGGCGGTAAGGACGAATACCAGCTGGTGCCTCACGTCAAGAACTTGGTGCGGATGATGAATCTCAATCTGTATGACCGCCCGCGACTCAAGCTGATTCGGGGTATCGACGTCATCTTCTGCCGGAACTGCCTCATCTATTTCGACCATAAAGCCAAAGATCAAATCGTCGGCGACATGCGCGGGGCGCTGCGTCCGGGCGGATATTTGATCATCGGGTTCTCCGAAACATTGCATGACAAGAATGCGTTGTTTCGCCCAGTCCATGCCGGCCGGTCGGTCTTTTACGAGAAACTGTAAGGAGGAATCCATGCCAGCCGATCTCAACATGAAGGTGCTTGTGGTGGATGACATGTCGACGATGCGTCGAATCGTGAAGAACATTCTGAAGCAGCTGGGATTCAGCAACATGGATGAAGCCGAGAACGGGCAGGAGGCGCTCGGGAAACTTAAAGCCGAGCCGTATGGTTTCGTGGTCTCCGATTGGAACATGCCCGTCATGATGGGCATCGATATGCTGCGGGCCATCCGCGCGGATGAGAAGCTCAAGCATATCCCCGTTCTCATGGTCACGGCGGAGGCCCAAAAGGAAAATCTCATGGAGGCGATTCAAGCCGGCGTCAGCAATTACATCGTCAAGCCGTTCACCGCCGAGACGATGCAGGAAAAGATCAACAAAATCTTTAAGTAGTGTGAAGGCGAGGCGCAACACGATGAGACAGAGCAGCGCGGCGGCTCAACGGACTCCCCAGCAGGCCGGCGACGGACAAGACGGCAATGTGCAGCTGTATGAGGAACTGGGCGAACTGGCCCGTTTCATCGACACGACGATGCGGACATTATCCCAGTTCAGCGCGCCCGTCAGCTCGACGACGGAACAACTGCCTCAAGCCTTGACGCATTTGACGGACCTCAAGCTGCTGACGGAACAAGGCACCCATGAAGTCATGAAGCAGGTGGAAGCGATTCAGGACAGCCGCGGGAAGATGACGGACAGACTCTCCACATTGACGCACCTGCTGCAATCGCGCTCGGCTCCGGCGGCGCAACAGCTTCGCGACGTGATGGCGGCGCTCGGCGAGGACGACAAGCGGTTGATGGATATCATGACGGCCTTGTCGTTTCAGGATCTCGTGGCGCAACGGGTGAACAAACTCGCGACAATCATAGATGAAGTGCAACATAAACTTTTGCAATTGGTCGTCGTCTTCGGACCCTATCAAAAGCAGGCGGTGGCCCAGCAAGGTCAGACCAAGGCCACGCACATGCTGAAGCAGCTGGAAGCAGCCAAGACCACGGCCATGGATCAAGATCTGGCGGATGAGATCCTGAAAGAATTCGGATTCAACTGAGGTGGGCCATGAGCGATGAGATGCAGGAAATACTCAACGACTTCTTGACCGAATCCGGCGAGATGATCGAAGTGCTGGACCAGCGTTTCGTCACGCTGGAGTCCGACCCGACGAACAAGGATCTGTTGAACGAGATCTTTCGAGCCATGCACAGCATGAAAGGTTCGGCCGGCTTTCTCGGGTTCACGCATCTCGTCGATGTCGCCCATCGCGCCGAGAATATCCTGAACAAACTGCGGCAGGGTGACATGGCGGTCGCGCCGGCGGTGATCACCGTCATTCTGGAAGCCGTCGATACGATCAAAATGCTCATGGCCGCGATTCGCGAATCCGGCACGGACGGCCATGTGCCGACGGATGTCATCGCGGCCAAAATGGACGCGATCCTTTCGGGAAACGTCGGCGGGGCGGGCCCGGTCCCAACCGCCGCTGCCGCCGCCATGCCGGATCATGACGGCAGGCCGCCCTCATCCGGCATCGCCCAGGCCGGTCCGCAGAGCGCCGTGGATGTGCCGAGCCGGCCTGCTTCCTCCGCCCAACCGGAAGCATCCTGCCTGGGCGAAATCCTGGTGCATGAAGGATTGGCGTCCAAGGAACAGGTGTTCGACGCGCTGAACCAACAGCAGCATCAACCCGATCCCAAAACCCCGTTGGGAGAAATTCTTCTGCAAGCGAAGGCGATCACCGAACGGGCGTTGGATCACGCATTGCAGAAACAAGAAAAGCAGGGAAAGCCGGCCGAAGAAGACGCCACGATCCGCGTGGAAACGAAGCGGTTGGACAGCGTCATGAACCTGGTGGGGGAATTGGTGCTCGGACGCAACCGCCTCATCAAGATCGGCACGCAACTCGAACAGACACATGAGACCGATCCGCAGGTGCGGGTCTTGGGCGAAACGCTGGCGCAATTGAACCTCGTCACCACCGATCTGCAGCTCGCCGTCATGAAGACCCGGATGCTGCCCATCAAAAAAGTGTTCGCGAAGCTTCCGCGCATGGTGCGGGATCTGTCGCAGAAACTGGGCAAACAGGTGCGGCTGGAATTGCACGGAGAAGAGACGGAACTCGACAAATCGGTGGCCGACGAGATCGGCGATCCGCTCGTGCATTTGGTCCGCAATGCCATCGATCACGGCATCGAGCAGCCGGCGGAACGGCAGCAGAAGGGCAAGCCGGGCGAGGGCGTGTTGAGGATTCTTGCAAGCCAGGAAGGCAACAGCATCGTCATCCGGATACAGGACGACGGCCGGGGAATCCCGGTGGAAAAGGTCAAGGCGAAGGCGCTCGGCAAGGGGCTCATCAGCGAAGCCGAATTGGCGTCGATGGAATCCCGCGAGATCGTCAATCTCATCTTCCTGCCGGGCTTCAGCACGGCTGAAAAGGTGACCGATGTGTCCGGGCGCGGTGTCGGCATGGACGTGGTGCGCACGAATATCAGGAAGATCAACGGCAGCGTGGAAGTCGAATCGGAGGCGGACAAAGGCAGCCAGATCATCATCAAGCTGCCGCTCACCATCGCGATCATCCAAGCCTTGATGGTGGAAGTGGAACGCTCCATCTTCGCCATCCCGCTCAGTTCGGTGATCGAAGCGGTCCGCATCACCAAATCCGACATCAAGACGATCAACGGGCGGGAGGTGTTGCATCTCCGGGATCGGGTCCTGCCGCTGATCCGACTGGCGCAGGAGTTCGACATTCCCGCCGACCCGGATCGCAGCCGATTCTATGTGGTCGTGGCGGCGCTCGGTGATCGCCGAGTCGGCGTCGTGGTGGACGAGTTGCGTTCACAGGAAGAGGTCGTCATCAAGTCGATCTGGGATTATCTGGAGAATGTGAAGGGCGTATCGGGCGCCACGATTACCGGGGAAGGCAAAGTCGTGCTGATCCTGGACATTTCCGAACTGGTGCAGAACGCGAAAGCCTGGCACGGAGCGACCATCGCGACGGCGTCGGCGAGAGAGATCGTTATGAGTTCTGAATTCTGAGCTCTACGACGCGAAGAATAGTGAACGTCACGTTGTGGACGGGCGCGAGACGGTGAGCGCCCAGTGACCGATTGTTATGGAAATCTGCGATCCTCGCTTGGCGTGCGGGTCGATGGGAGGCCGGCTATGTCGAATTTGATCAAGGAAATCGATGCCCGGACGAGACTGGCCGGCGCGAATCAAATGGAACTGCTGCTGTTCAAGCTCGGCACGAACGAAATCTACGGCATCAATGTCTTCAAGGTCCGGGAAGTCATGAAGCTGCCGGCCTTGACGCAGATTCCTGAAGCCGACAGCCGCATCGTCGGCATGGCCAATATCCGCGGCACCATGGTTCCAGTCGTCGGACTGCGCCAAAGCCTCGGCTTGGGCCAGGATGCCCAGACGGACGTCCACAACACGATGCGCGCGCAGCCCTATCTGATCATTTCCGAATACAACTCCAGCTTGCAAGGCTTTCTCGTCTCGGGCGTCGATCGCATCATTCGATTTTCCTGGTCGGCCATCAAGACCCCGCCCGCCATCGTTCGCGAGAACAACAAGGGCGCGGTGACGGCGGTGACCATGTTGGATGACGGCCGGATGGTGCTCATTCTCGATGTCGAAAAAGTGCTGAATGACATCTGCCCGCGGCCGGACGACGAGGTCTTTGCCGGCGTCGTCGCCACGCCGGCCTTGCGATCGAAATGCGTCTTGTTCGCCGACGATTCATCGGTTGCCCGCACCCAGATCCGGAAAGCGCTGGAACGCCTGGGCATTGCTTTCATTCAAACGACGACCGGCAAGGAAGCGTGGGATCAGCTGCAGGCATTGGCGAATCAGGCCATGACGGAGGGCAAGCCGGCGGTCGATCAAATTCAGATCGTGCTCAGCGACATTGAGATGCCGGACATGGACGGATTCACCTTGACCAAGAGCATTCGCTCCGATCCCCGGCTTTCGCATCTGCCCGTGATCCTGCATTCCTCGCTCACCGGCACGTGCAACATGGAAAAGGGGCGGGCCGTCGGAGCGTCCGACTACATCACCAAGTTCGATGCCAAAATGTTGGGGGAGAAGCTGTCGTTCCACATCGGGGCCGGACGGGTCGCGAGTCAAGCGGCCTGATCCGAACGGCGCGAAGCCCAGGCTCCTCAATCAGCAATGGAATTCATTCGATCGGCCGGCTCAAGATCGCCGGACCGGAGTCCGAAGAGCAAGGCATGAATACCAGCGTGCAAGCCACCTCGGTGCAAGGGAAGCCGGTCCGGGTGCTCATCGTGGATGATTCGGCGTTCATGCGCAAGAGTTTGTCCGCCATGCTGGCATCCGATTCACGCATTGAAGTGTCGGGTGTTGCGAGAAATGGCGAGGAGGCGCTGCATCAAGCGGCCCAATTGCATCCCGATGTGATCACCATGGACGTGGAAATGCCGGGAATGAACGGGATCGAAGCCTTGAAGCGAATTATGGCCGATTGCCCCACGCCCGTGATCATGGTCAGTTCGTTGACGAGCGAAGGGGCGTCGGAAACGCTCCGGGCGCTGGAATTGGGCGCGGTAGACTACGTAGCGAAGCAACTGGACGGCGTGGCGACAAAGATTTCGGCGATTCAAATCGAATTGATCGCCAAAATCCTCGCGGTGGCGCGGCCGGAACCGCGGATGCGCGCCTTTCGGGCCGCAGGGCCCGCCAAGCCCCTCACCGACGTTCGGTCCGGCGTCTTAAGTTCGCACTCGGTTAGCGTGACGCGGGGACAAAGAATCGTGGCGATCGGCTGCTCTACGGGAGGTCCGCAGGCCCTCATGCAGATCCTGCCGATGCTCCCCCCTGATTTTCCAGCCGGCATGGTTATCGTGCAGCACATGCCCAAATGTTTCACCAAGCCCTTCGCGGAACGCATGAATGCGCTCTGTGAATTGAGCGTACGCGAGGCGTGCGAAGGCGACGAGATCAAGGCAGGTGTCGTGCTGGTGGCGCCGGGGGGCGTGCAACTCCGGGTGAAGCGCAAGACGCCGATCAGCATTGGGGTGACCTTGAGTCCGAACAACGAACAGCACATTCATGCGCCGTCCGCGGACGTCCTGATGCAGTCGGTAGCCGCGGTGTACGGCGAGCGGGGAATCGGCGTGATCCTGACGGGCATGGGGCATGACGGCTTGGAGGGCATCAAAGCAATGAAGGCGGCGAAGGGGCGGACGATCGCGCAGGATGAAGCGTCCTGCGTGGTGTATGGGATGCCCAAGGCGGTGATCGAAGCGGGGTGCGCAGACAAGGTGGTTCCGCTCTCCCATGTGGTGGGCGAGATCATGAATATGGTGTGACAAAGAGCACATTGAGACGTTCACGAGGAAGGAGCGAGGAGGGGGTATGGGGACAATGATGAAGCATATGTCGATCGGATCCAAGTTCACCTTAACGATCTGTGTCACCGCAGTCGTGATGATGCTGGTCGGTCTGTTTGCGATCTACCGGCAAGAAGAAGACAAAATGGACATGATGCTCACGAACCGGGCGAAGGTCCTGTCGCAGCAGATCCTGATCGGACGCGCATACCTCGCTCAAAATTACGTGGGCAAGATCAAGAAATCCAAAGCGGGGGCGGATATTCAGGTCTTGAAGGATCATACGAACACCCCCGACGCCATTCCTGTTCCGGCGACCGCGGTGCGGGAGATGGGGGAGGAAGCCAATAAGACCGGCCTCTACAATGCGCGCTTGATCAGCCAGAATCCGCTCAATCCGATAAACCAACCGAAGGATACGTTCGAGAACGAGGCGATGCGGGCGATCATGAGCGGCGCCGAGAGCTATGCCCGCCGGGACGACGTGAACGGCGTACAAACCTTCCGGCGCGCCGTCGTGGACAAGGCCGTGTCCGGGGCCTGCATCGGTTGTCACACCGGTTCTCAGGTCGGAGACATCCTGGGCATGCTCAGCGTCTCCTTGCCGATGGCGGAAGCCACCGGCTTATCCAATAAATCCATGATGCAGAGCGGGGGCCTGATGTTCGGCATCGTCGCGATCATCGTGATGGTCACCTATTTCATGCTCCGCAGCATGGTGCTCAAGCCTCTGGCGCAGATGAGCAGCATTTCCATGGACATTGCTAAAGGCGAAGGCGACTTGACGAAGCGGGTTCCCGTCAGCGGGAATGACGAGATCGCGCATTTGGGCGGCTACTTCAACGAATTCATCGAGAAGCTGCAGAAGATGATCAAGAAAGTCGCGCACGTGACGGACAAAGTGGCCTCGGCGTCCGTGGAATTATCGGCCACCGCCGAAGAGATTTCCAAGGGCACCGAGACGCTGACCTCGCGGGCCTCGCAGACCGCGGCGGCCGTGGAAGAGATGAACGCGACCGTCGGCCAGGTGGCGCAGAACTCCGGCAAAGCCGCGAGCCTCGCGCAAGACACCGTAAAGACCGCGAAGGACGGGGGCGTGGTGGTGTCCAACACGATTTCGGGCATGCAGCAACTCTCGGCCGCTGTGTCGAACTCGGCCACCATCATCGCGGAACTGGGAAAGTCGTCCGATCAGATCGGCGAAATCGTCCGGACCATCGAAGACATCGCGGACCAGACCAATTTGCTCGCTTTGAACGCGGCGATCGAAGCCGCGAGAGCGGGCGAGCAGGGGCGCGGCTTCGCGGTCGTCGCGGATGAGGTGCGGAAACTGGCCGAACGCACGACGAAGGCGACCAAGGAAATCGGCGATATGATCCGGCAGATTCAGCAGGATACGCGCGGCGCCGTGGACTCCATGCAGCAGGGGACGCAAAAGGTCTCGGCGGGCGTGGAACTGGTCAATAAGACCGGGGACGCCTTGTCGCAGATCGTTCAGATGGTCTCGGAAAGCGCGGATATGATCCGGCAGATTGCGGTCGCGTCGGAGGAGCAGTCGGTCGCGACCCAACAGATCGCCAGCGACATCGAGAATGTAGCCAAGGTGACGAAAGACTCGGCGTCCGGGGCGCACGAATCGGCAAAGGCCAGTCAGGACCTGAGCCAGCTTGCCGTGGAACTCCAGAACATCGTCGGCGAGTTCAAGATTTGACGCCACGGGATGGAAGGGTGACACGATGAGCGTAGCGGCGCCGCAGACCACACAGCATACCCAGCTCAAGGCCGGTCCACAGATGGTTGAGACGGGCGGCACGTCGCCTGACGACCTCTGCCAGTTCGTCATCTGTCGGATCGGCCAGGAAGAATTTGCCGTCGATGTCCTCAGCGTCCAGGAAATCAACCGCCTGGTCGAAGTGACGAGAGTGCCCAAGACGCCGCGCTTCGTCGAAGGGGTCATCAACCTGCGCGGGCGCATCATTCCCGTGTTGGATCTTCGCCGCCGGTTCGGGCTCTCGGCGAGTACGCAAACGCTGCAGAGCAGAATCGTGGTGGTATCCGTTCAAGCCAAGCTGGTGGGATTCATCGTCGACTCGGTGGTGGAAGTCCTGCGCGTGCCGAAAAGCGCGATCGAACCGCCGCCGAACATCGGGAGTTCGGCCGGCGCGGAGTTCACGCAAGGAGTCGGCCGCATCGATGATCGGCTGCTGATCGTCCTGGATTTGAATCGGCTCTTGGTGAAAAGCGAAGCGGCGTGAACTCGCCAATGAGGCTGAAAGAGTCAGGCCGGCGGGGAGGGGGCGGGGGGATCGGAAGCGGGACGTCGCTTTTCAACGACCCGCTGCAAAAGCTGAACGGATTCATTCAACAGGTCCGTGGCGCAGCTCATTGTCACCTGAAATTGCTGCATCGCCTCGGCCCAGCGTCCTTCCTGCCGGAGAGCCTGGAACCGGCGATGCTGTTCATGGAGGATGGCTTGCTTTGCGTCGAGCATCAAGTGATCCGCAGCGCTCACGGGACACCTCCGATCAATGAGCGCCACCGTAACAGACTCCTTCTCGGGTTCGCAAGGGCGGTGGGACGAAAATCCACTACCACATAAGTAGTATGTCTGAAACATCGAGAACATAGGTCACCGTGGATATAGCAACGATTCTCGGCGTCGTCATCGCGATCGGTTCGATCTTGGGGGGGCAGGCCTTGGAGGGCGGCCATGCCGGCTCCATTATGCAGCTCACCGCATTCATCATCGTGATCGGGGGCACGTTCGGCGCGGTCTGTGTTCAGAATCCGTTGCCGGTCGTGATCCGCGCCTTGAGCGCCGTGTCGTTGGTGCTATCGAGTCCGCGTCATGATACGAAGGCCATGATTACGTCGATTTTGGACCTGGCCAATGTGGCGCGCAAACAAGGCCTGCTCGCGCTCGAATCAAAATTGAAGGATATTCCCGATCCCTTTTTTCGGAAGGGCATTCAGCTCATTGTGGACGGCACAGATCCTAAAGTGGTTCATGAGATATTGGAGATTGAAGTCGAGCACCATGAAGAAGAGGGCGTCGTGGCGGCCAAGGTCTGGGAAGCAGCCGGAGGCTATGCGCCGACGGTCGGGATCCTTGGAGCCGTCTTGGGCTTGATTCACGTGATGGAAAATCTGGCCGACCCGTCGAAGCTCGGAGGCGGGATCGCGGTCGCGTTCGTGGCGACCGTGTATGGAGTGGGCGCGGCCAATCTGTTCTTTCTGCCGATCGCCAATAAGATCAAGTACAAGCTGAAAGAAGAGGCCGGCGCGCGCAACATGCTGATCATGGGACTGGTCGGCCTGGCGCATGGCGAGAACCCGCGGCTACTTCAAGAAAAACTTGAATCATTCCTGCCGCCGCATGAACGAACCAAGCCGGAGAAAAAGTAAAACAGGGTCCCGGGAAAGCGCACGTCTCGGCGTGCGCGGGGTGGGCGGGTGAGACCGGGAAAGGTCAGCGTCCCCGGGAAGTGGTTGCGAAGCAACCGGGGGATGTGGCGGGTGTAAAGGACTGCCCGGGGTGGGCGGTGAGATCGGGAAAGGTCAGCGTCCCCGGGAAGTGGTTGCGAAGCAACCGGGGAATGTGGCGGGGGTAAAAGGACTGCGCGGGGTTGGGCGGGTGAGATCGAGGAAGGCAGCGTCCCCGGGAAGTGGTTGCGAAGCAACCGGGGATGTGGCGGGTGAGAAAGTCTGCGCGGGGTGGGGGGGTATAAATGTCAAAGAAGAAGCATGAAGAGCATGAAAATCACGAGCGCTGGCTGGTGTCGTATGCCGATTTCATCACGCTGCTCTTTGCCTTCTTTGTCGTGATGTATTCGGTCTCCTCCGTCAACGAGGGAAAGTATCGGACGGTCAGCGAATCAATCAAGGCGGCGCTGAATCCGGTGGCCAGTTCGCCGGCTAGTAAACTGCCGTTCAATGTCGGCGATGCCAAGCCGCAGGTGATCAATCCCGATCTGTCCACGGTCAACGAGCCGGCCATTCGCAAGATTCGAGAAATCCTCAAAGCCATCCAGCAGGACTTCAAGATCGAGTTACAGGATGTGCGGGTTATCGATAACGGGAACGGGAGCATCACCATTTCGCTCCCGGACTGGATCCTGTTCCAAAGCGGAGCCGCGGCGATGCGGCCCGACGCGATCGTGTTTTTGAAGGCATTGGCCGATGTGCTGATCGAACTGGACCGCCATGTCCGAGTCCTGGGCCATACCGACAATGTCCCGATCCGCACGGCGCAGTTTCCCTCCAATTGGGAGCTGTCCGCTGCGCGCGCGGTCATGGTCGTGCGTATCTTCACGGAGCTGCACGGGGTCCCGGCCAAATACCTGTCCGCGACCGGATTCGGTGATTCCCGGCCGATTTCAGAGAATCTGACGCCGGAGGGACGGGCGAAGAACCGGCGTGTGGAAATCGTCGTCCTCGAAAAGCACTCGCATGAAACGGGGGACGAAGACATGCTTCCTATTCAGGGTGAGACCGCCCAAACCGCTGCGTCCCAGGAGGATCATTCATCGGCGGCTCCCGTACCGGGCCGATTCTAATCGTGGAGGGATGCTCCCACGCCCGCTCAAGAATCGAATAAAACCAACCGATATCAAAAGCAAGAAGCAAGACGCAGCATCGTCCGCATCCCGTGATAAGGCGCCGGCATCCGTCCGGTGGAGAAATGACGCCATGACCATTACCGAGCTGAGGATCGATCAAACCACAACGGCGCTTCATCTCGATGGCCCGTTTATCTATACGCAGCGCAAAGTCTTTCAAGAAGCGATTCGAAAAGTCTGCCAGCAGGGTGCGCGCCAGATCGTCTTGGACATCTCGCAGGTGCCCATGCTCGACAGCGCCGCCTTGGGTCTTTTGATGGTGACCCATCGGCTCTTATCCAATGAGCGCTGCCGTTTGATCCTGGCCAAGCCCCGGCCCAACATCAAAGAAGTGATCGAACTCGCGGGCCTGCATGAATTTATTCCGCTGTCGAACGGCGGGGAACTCGTCGACCTCCGGAAAACCGCCTAATCCCGTGCCTCACACCGAAAGGCCATAAGGAGCAGCTATGGAAATCAAGACCCGTGTTCTGCCGAACGCCACGATTCTGGACTTGACCGGAGATTTGACGTACGCCAATCGCGCAGAATTTAAGGCGGCGGTGGAAGGCGCGAGACTGGCGGGATGCCGGCATCTGATCCTCAATATGGAGCAAGTCCGATTTTTGGACAGCTCGGCGTTGGGGATGTTGGCCCTCTTCTGCCAGTCGTTCCGGCACAGCCGGTCGAAACTGAGCCTTCTTCGGCCCCAAGCCTACGTGCGGGAGATCATGAGCCTGGCCAGCATTCAGAAAATGATCCCGTTGTACGAATCGGAACAAGAAGCGGTGATGAGCCTCAATATTCCGATGGCCTGCTGAGCAGGATTCTTCGTGCCGGCGTTTGAATCTTCTTTCGCAGCAGCTGACTCGCCCGTCCTTCGTCCATCGATCCTTCTGGTTGATGATGACGCCGTGACGCGCGCCCGGATGTCGGCTCGCTTGGAAAAGTTCGGTTGTGAAGTTATCCAGGCCGAGAACGGGGAAGCCGGGTTGAGCGCCGCGCGTGCGCATCGGCCGAATTTGGTCATTCTGGATTGGATCATGCCCGGATTGGACGGCCCGTCCGTCTGTGAAGCGATTCGCGCCGACCCCGCGTTGAAGACCTGTCAGATCGTATTGATGACCGCTCACGATGAGCCGGATCAGATCGCCGAAGGGCTGGCGCGGGGCGCGGATGATTTTCTCAGCAAAGCCGCAAGCAGGCAGGAAATTATGGCTCGCGTTCAGGCCAACCTCCGCGCGAGCGCCTTGGTGCGGGAACTCGAACACACGCGCGACGATCTGGGCCGGTCCAATCGTCAGCTCTCGGCCAAACAACAGGAATTGGAAAGTGAACTGCAATCAGCCGCCGGTTTCGTCTCGTCCCTGTTGCCTTCCAAGAAATCCCCGCTTCCGGGCGTCGCCATGGCGTGGGCCTATCATCCGTCGCTGGCGCTGGGAGGGGATCTGTTTCAAGTCTCTCGGTGGGGAGACCACGCGTTGGGCTTGTCGATACTCGATGCGTCGGGTCATGGCGTCGCGGCCGCCTTGCGGGCCGTGGGCCTGTCGAGTTTTCTGCGCGAAGACAACCTGGCGAAGTTCAGCCGGTCGTTCGATCCCGGTGAGATCATCACGCAGGCCAACCGGCAGTTCCCATTGTCGGAAGACGGCGATTATTTCACTCTATGGGTCGGCCGCTTGGATCTCGATACCTGGTCATTGTCGTTTGCGACGGCGGGCCATAGCGGCGCGCTGGTGCAGGGGGAAGACGGCTGTCAATGGCTGATCAATCAAAGTCCGCCGCTTGGGTTTGACCCCGACGCTCAATTTACGAGTCAGGAGATTGCTTTGCGTTCGTCCGATCGATTGGTCTTATGCAGCGATGGAATCTATGAAGCGCCGTCTCCGGACGGAGAGCTCTGGGGGCGATCACGATTGGAACAGCAGCTCATCGCCGCCCGCCGGCTGAATCTATCGGATTGTGTGAGCCGGACGATCGAGACCGTCCGCGATTGGCACGGATCCGATCACTTTTCCGATGATGTCGCCTTCTTGGCGCTCGAAATTGGAAACGGGTCGTCATCTCGGAAGGAGACCATCATGCAAGGTAATTCCGCCTTCAATCTGTCCGCGGCCTTGGAGCAGATCGACGGGGACCGTGAGTTATTTGCCGCGCTGGCGGGCCTGTTTATGTCCCAGGCGAAAATGGACATGGCTGGGATCCAGGAGGCGCTGGCGCAAGGGAACAGCCAGGAGCTGATGAAACGGGCGCACCGGTTGAAAGGGTCGGCCATGCAGTTTCATGCGACCGGTCTGCACGAGGCGACAAAGCGGCTTGAAGAATTGGCCCGTCAGGGAGCCATGGCTGATGCGGCGGCTGCGGCCCTTCTGGTGGAAGAACGGCTGGCTGGTCTGATGGAGGCGTTAGCCCGCATTATTCATGACGGTTTGTGACGAAACTGCGGAGACGCCAGGCGAGATGGGCGTGTGGAGACGCGAGGGTCCGAAGCATACTTGAAGCAGTATGTTGAGGGGCCGAGCGGCGAGCCCGCCCGCCTGGCCGTGTAAAATCACGGCTAGGCTTGTCGTAGCGGCGTGTCCGCAGTTGCAGTAGAACCGTTCATGAATAATGCGGGTAAAGCAGGCGCTCAAGACATGATACCCGTGAAACCGCCGGCAAAGACATTATTGGTCGTCGATCGCTGCCGCGATACGCGCGCGCTGGCGCTCGAACGGGCGAGAGAAAAAGGCCTGTCGGTTATTACGGCTCCCGACCCCGATGTGGCGCGCACCACTTTGGACCTGACCGTGCCGGACGTCGTCTTGACCGATATGTTTGGGCCGACGCAATCCGGGGTGCCCTTGATCCGTCACATCCGTTCCCGGTATCCCCTGTGCGCGATCATCTTGATGGCCGAAGACGGGAACGACGCGACGGTGCTGGAGGCCTTGCGCGCGGGCGCGGTCGACTACCTCACCAAGCCGATGATCGGCGAAGAACTGAGCGAATCGTTGGATCGCGCTCTCGTAACGGCGCCGGGGGCGGTGGAGGACATCCCCGGCATCGACCGGCTCGAATACCGGCTGACCATCGGCACGGATCCGGCTTCGGTGGAAAAGAGCGTGTCCTGGCTGATCCAAGGGACGGCTGTCATGCTGCCCGAGACCCAGCGCCTGCATGTCCGGGCGACCTTGATCGAGTTGATGCTCAATGCGGTTGAGCATGGCAGCCTGGAGATTTTCTATCGCGAGAAAAAAGAGGCGTTGGCCAGAAATTATTACGAGCATCTGGTGGAGATGCGGAGAAGGGACGCGCGCCTCTCGGGCCGCAAGGTGACGGCCTGCGCCTCATACGACAAGCGGGCGCGAATGCTTCGCTATTCGGTGTCGGATGAAGGGAAGGGCTTTCCCTGGCGCACGTTGCTGAATCGAGACGACGAGTCCTGCACTTCGCTTGAGGCCAACGGCCGGGGTTTGTTCCTTGCCCGCGCGTTCTTTCCCGATCTCACCTACAACGACGCCGGCAACGAAGTCAGCTTCTCCGTCCCGCTGGCGTAACGTAACTCTTGCGGTCCCCGTGACCGCATAGTGACGGTGACTTAGTTCACATCTAGGTTACTATCCAACCTCGGCGCGCCCTCGCCCTATTGGTCTAGCCAAAGGAACTTTTACGGTTCCGCGCTCCTTTTTCGATCCACTGCCGGATGATCTGTTTCAAGCTTTCGATGACAAGTCTGCATGAGAGATATCTGCTCGATACCTGCACATTCCTATGGGTGATCGCAGGCTCGAAGGATCTATTAGGGGTGAGTGAAAGGAACCTTGACGATCGCGCGCCCGCCGGTTTATCTTCCTCCGGATTTCTCCGGATCATTTTGTCACGCATTAAGGGGAGCCATCCATGATTGCATGGCGTTCGACTGCGTCAGCCTTAGGGATTCTCATGCTAACCGGGTGCAGCACCTCGGAGTGGGTGCATCCGAACAAGCCGAAAGACGAATTTGCGCAGGACTATGATCAATGCCAAGCCGACGTACTGCGCGATCCGAAGCTCCAACAGGGGATTAAGATTCTGACGCTCGAAGCGACCGAACGATGCGTGCAGAAAAAAGGCTGGCGGCTGATTGAAAAGGAAAAAGAATGATCCGGACCTCGAACAACGCTCTCACCCCACTCGTAGGCGGGTCATGAATTCGTGCGGCAACGGCCCCTTGTGCTCGACTCTCAGCGTGGGAATCGATTCTTTCCGTCCATAGCTCCGTGAACGCCACCCGGCAATCGGCTGCACCGTTCCCTCGTGAAGCGAGCAGGTCCCGCCTTCGACTGTGAGCGACAACGGCAAGTCGAGCCCGTCCAGTTTATAGCCTCCATCAACGGGCGCCGGCCGGCATCCCAGATGCCAATTCAGCTCCAGATGATGGACGCCGCTTCCCGTGAGCCAGTCCCAAATGATCCATGAACCGGGCGGTTCGTACGACACTCCGCGAAGATGCGTGACGCCGAGACGATCCTTGTAGCCATAGTGTCGCGCGATGACCGTGATCTTTCCCTCCGGGGTTTCATCCCGATAAACCAGATGCGTGTTGTAGGGTTGAGACCATGACAAGGGGCCTTCCTGCACGGCCTGATCCAATCCATCGACAATGACGGTGTTATGGGCTCTCGTTCCTCGGAAATAACTTCGCCACCGCTGATCTCCGGTATAGGTATAGGTGCCGGGATCGATCAGCACCTCATGCGGCCCGATATGAAGCAGAATGGACAGGGCGTCGGCGTGACCATGCGCATAGTACGGCCCCATGCCGAGCGAGCCGTGATCGAAGATCGCGCGCTGGAGATGGGCCCCCCGGATAATCGAATAGCCGGAGAGATGGAAGGTGGTGAGGCCGTCGGGGCGTTTTTTGCCGATCCCGGGAAAGCACAGAGAGGGCGATAGGGCGGCCCCATCATCTCCATCGCCGATCCGCGGCAATGTCCCGTCGGACATATTGTGAAACTCGCCTAAAAATTCCCGGCTTCGATTGAAGGCATGGCGGATCTTATCCGGAACGACCTGTTGCCGGTGATCCAGCAGGCAGACGACCAAGCCGTGGAGATCCGTGCTGAACTGCAAGTAACCGAATCCTTGTTCGGTGCTTCCGCCGTCATGGCTGATGTGACGCGGCGTTTCTTGTTCCAGCAGATAAAGACCGAACGCCGACCACCGTTCCGCGGAATCCATTTCGGGGAACAGGATTCCGGCGTGCACGAGCGCCGCCGCCGCCGCCAAGGTCTCATGGGGCGTGGAACCGTGAACCGAGAGGCGTTTTCTGATCAATTCCGCATGATTGAAAATCAATGTCAGCACGGCGGTCCAAACTCGTTCCGGCGCCTGGATCCATGAGCGAATCAGATCCGTCGTGTAGCAGACGGCGAGCAGCCGCAACGCGCATTCCATCAGCGAGACGTAATGGATGCCGGTCAGAAAGGGATTGGATTCGACCCAGGAACAGAGTTGCGCTTCACAGACCGCGACCGCCCGCTCACGAACCGCCGGGTCCGCTTTCTGGGCAAGCAGCGCAAGCGTGACGAGATGTTGAAGCCGGGAGGGCTCCCAGGCCACGCGGATGTCGCCGTAGGCATTGCCTTCGTGGATCGGAACATGGGCGAAGAAGTTCTGCGGCCACCGGTTTCCCGTATCCGGCGCAAGGTGCCAACAGGACCCGTCGGCTGTCCATTGCCATCGATGTCCGAATACCGACAGGATTCCGTTCAACAGCTCGTCGATCTGCGCCTCATCCGGTTCGAACCGCCACGGCAAAGACGGCAAGACCGGATATGGACCGGCGCAGAATGAATAGGCGGGAATGTCGTCGGTCTTAAACGATCGGGACAGAGAACCGTTTGCCAGCCGGTGCTGCACGTGCAACACCTGAAACAACACTTGTTCTCTGGTTTGCCGCCACAGTTCGCTCGGGCCGCTGGCCGTGAGAGCCTTGATCGGCCACACCAACTGCCGCGGCAGAAAAGCGGGATTGAATGAGAGTTTGACTTGCACCGAAACGTCCTACACGATCGATAACAATTTCGCGGAAGAGACGCCGGTCACCTTGCCGTGCCGCATGATGCGCTGGTCCATGCCGGTTGCCTGTCTTGACTTGCACAGGCTCACTGTACGGCAACCCGGAAGCTTGAACAATGGCCTTTCCCAATACGGATGCCGATCGCGCAAGCCGTTGACCGCACACTACAATCCTGAAGCTCCGACGTCAATGTGGAATTTGACGACCGGCCGGCCAAGGGAATGTGACACATCGACTTGTTCTTGATACTCGTGCTCAATGCGCGAGCAGGAAAATTCCCGGCCGTACTAAAGAAAGTTGGCTGGGGTTGCAGCTTATTCGATCAATGGATTGCGAGTTCTGAGGTTGGGAAATCGGCTAAAGTCCCGATCCGCACTCCACAGCTCGGTGACCTGATGGAGATGGCAGAGGGCCGCGACATGGGCATCATGTATTTGAGGGCCGACCACGCGACTATGGCTGACAGTGGTACGCAATTCACTCCAGTATTGATCTGTGTGACTTAAGAGAATGACACTCGGTGAAGCAAGCCAAGCATCAACTTGATCGAGAGCAATGGGTAACGGCGTAGACGGGGTATAGATCTTGGGATGGGTCACGATCGCGATAAATTCATGCACGCAGGGCCACGGAATGGCCCAAGTCGCCTGTCCCTCAGCTAACTCGGTGAGCCTTCGGTACGCGGCTTCATGCCACACCGAGTCTTCTCGGTGGGCATAGACGAGAAGGTTCGAGTCGAGGGCGATCATCCGCCATGTCCTTCATAAGCAAGTTCGCGCACCTTGTCCCATCCTTTACCCGAAACATCAGGGTGTAAGCCTTGCCCTTTGAAGGTGACCTTTCGGAGCCGAAAAGGCGTGTGGCGCCTGCGAGCGGTCAAAACGTGGCGGAGTCCTTGCTCGATCAACGCGCGCACCGTGGTGTGCTCTTTTGCCGCAAGGCGTTTGGCCTCGTTGAGCAGGGGTGTTGAAATCTCTACAGTAGTTTTCATATGTCTACCCATATAGCATTGTATGGGCGTATGTCAAGCAAAAGGTTTCGTCAGACTGCTTCGCAGCCGACATTCCACACGGACCGTCTTGTTCGTAAGGAGCTATCGGCGCACAGGCACCACGACGGAAAAGCGGTTGAAGTCGAATCTGTGACGGCTGAAGGAAGAAAAGTAGCGGTGTTAACACTCAATTCCGACGATATCCGCACAATGACCGACCGCGAAATTCTGCACGTCCAGAAGTACCCGTCTGCTATTCGATAGTTCCGCCCCCTGGAAAGTTTACCTCTGACGCGCTTCTGCCTCATCCCATCCGATTCGTTAGAACTGAACAATAGCTTCCACAATGGTATAGCTGCCCGCGTCACCGATACGAGTGTTTCACAATGCAACAGATGAATCCGCGGCCGGCTACAAAATGTTTCAAGGTAAGACAAGGCCGGGGTAACTTGCGTTCTTCTCGTAGTGTCGTTTGGCTCTGACGGTGAAATGATCGACTGTGATATGGAGTTAAATCCGATCGAACAACAACCGTGTGTCGTCGGCAATGCCGATCGAGAATGATCGTGCAACGATCGCAGGAAGTTCACTCAACGAGCAGTAGAAGCGGCCGTAAGCGTAACCTTTGCCATTCTTGTGCGTTCTTTCTGGACTGATAAGCGCGTCGCCGTTACCGGTGGAGCAGGATCTCTTAGCTCGGTTGTCGTCGAACAACTGCGGCAGAGGGGCTGTCGCCGCATCCGTGTACCCGGACCCTATGACTACAACCTTGAGCGAATGGACGGAGTCAGGCGTCTCTATGCAGACACAAGTCCGGATGTGGTCGTTCATCTTCAGTCTCCGGTCGGCGGAATGCGACTGAATGAAACTCAAGCCATCGATTTCTGCTACGACAGCTTCATGATAACAAGACAACTGATGGAAGCAGGATGCCGGCGTGGAATAGAGAAATTCGTTGTGCTCACCGCGATGTGCGCACACTCCGAACCGATCCCCGGAGATTCTCGCAATGAGCGCTTGTCGGACCCACCTCGGGTGCGCATTAGTGAGCCGTGCGAGCTTACCAACAAAATGGTGCTGGTTCAGGCCCAGGCATATCGACAACGCTATGGGTTCAATTCCGTCGTATTGTGGCCGGTGAATATTTATGGTCCCGGAGATTATTTCGATGAGCAGACACCGCACGTCATTCCGGCTCTGATCAGAAAATGCGTCGAAGCCCAAGAACGGGGCGAACAATGTATCGTACTGCCGGACAAGGGGCTGCTGGAGCAGGAATTCCTCTATGTCGACGATGCGGCCGAGGGCATTGTATTGGCCGCCGGACAATGCGGCGGAAACGAGCCGATGAAATTGGGGAGCGGTGAACCAATTACGGTTCAGGCTCTTGCAGAATTGATTGCTGCGGAAGTGGGATTTGAGGGCGACCTCATCTGGGACCCCGGGGACTTCAATGAAACAGATCGGCATTTCCCGGATGCGGAGACGGCTAAACAATTGTTCTGTTTTGAGCCCCGATGGGAATTGTGTGAAGGCATTCGGAGAACGGTGGCCTGGTTCCGTTCCAACCGAGCGCGTGTGGGGAGATAAAGAGTGTATCGATAGGGAAGCGCCTCGGAAATAATTGACTACTCGTGTATGGCAGTATTTGCACAGCAATTCGAGGAGAGACCTTTCCGAGTAGTCACCATCGGCTTGTAACGGCCAAAAAGAAGAACCATGAATAAGTTAGATACCCATCGGATTCTCTATCGAAGGATAGAGCGCATTGTTTTGGCGGCTGCGGAATAGTTCTCCCTCATGGCTTTACAAGAACAGCGCAGGGTCATCTGTACTATGGGTGGAGGGGAGCAACGCGAGGGCTAACCGCTTCATGCGAAAGATTGCAATCATACAGCGCCAGATTCCCCATTACCGCGGCGCATTTTTTGCGGAACTCTACAGCCAAGGAAGAGAGTTGGGCTTCGATGTCACGGTTTATAGCGGATCACCACCCCAAGGAAAAATTGATCGAGACTATCAATGCAATGTTCTTCCGGTAAAACGGTTTCGCAGAAGGAACGGTAGTCCATGCTGGATTTCAGGACTAGAAAGCGCAGTCCACGGCTCCGATATCATCATTGCTCCTCAGGAGTTGCAATGCTTGAACGTCCCATATTTGTGGGTCAGACGCAGGCGGCTGTGTCGTTGTTGGATCTGGTGGGGACATGGGTATAACTTTCAGGCTCAAACGCGGCAGACGTGGTCCACTTCGATGCAGGAGAATATCAAGAATTTCATGACTAGAAGGGGAGACGGCCTTATCACTTACACACTGAGTGGCGCGGAATATTGGCGGCAGCGTGGAATAAGCGCCGACCGCGTCCTGCCCTATCTCAACACGATCGATGTGGAAGGATTACGGGAAGCCGGTGCGCGGGTAACCGAACAGCAGCTCCTAAAAGCTAAGCAACAACTGGGACTGGTGGGAAAACAGGTACTGATTTTCTCTGGCCGCCTCTATGCGGAGAAGAAGGTGGACTTCCTGCTGAGGGCGTTCGCACTGTTGCAGGGCCGGCGGACCGATGTCGCACTGCTCGTTCTCGGTAATGGTCCTGAGAGAGCCAAGCTGGAGGCGCTCAAGAGCCAGCTCCAACTCCGGCATGTCGAATTCCTCGGTGAGGAGAATGATCCTGACCGCGTCAGCGTTTTTTTTAAGCTCGCCGACATGTTACTTATCCCGGGTTTGGTTGGGCTTGCCATTGTGCATGGGTTCGCTTACGGATTGCCGATTGCGACGACTGATCATGGCTATCATAGTCCTGAAATTGAATATCTTTCGAGTGAGAACGGGGTCTTTACACCTCATGAAGAAAACGCCTACGCGCAAGCAATCGGTAATGTTCTGGCGTATCCGCCAAGGCTGCGCTCGATGCAGATCGCGGCCGCCACAATGGCAAATCGATTAACCTTAAAGGACTCCACCGCTCGATTTCTTGGTGCGATCAACGGATTCTTATCTCCGCCGAACACCATAAGAACTGATCTTATGTTTCCCGGAAAAACGGATTCCTGACGACCCAAATCGTCGTCACCAGTCTGCGAGGCATACCATGTTTTCGCGTCGACAGTTTTTACAGCTGAGTGCAATATGTACCGCAGGGGCTTTTATAAGGCCGTCGTTGGTAAGTGCTCAAGAGCCCGGCGAAAACGAAATTCGGGCAATGTTTGATGAGAGTCTGTCATGGATCACTGAAACGGGCGCCCGTAATCTTTGTGAACGATTGAAACGTGCCGGTTTCAATGTATTCGTCCCTAACGTGTGGCATGGACGAGGAACAAGTTGGCCATCCGCGCTGGCACCTTGGGACAGCTACAAGCTGGAAGCAATCGCAAAGAATGATTCCGGGTTCGACCCTCTCGGGCGTCTCGTTAACATTGCCGCAGACTATCAA